>JAFQGK010000036.1 GCA_017398335.1 Bacteroidales bacterium
CCACCAATGCCATCGGTGTGGTCTCAGTTCCTTGGGCTCGATGCGGCAGAAAGTCAGGAAAAGCATCGAGAATATGAACAGAGGCTGGAGTATGCCGACGACATCTGAAAGGAAGGGACCGAACCTGTGGAGACAAGGGATCGCGTGATATATAAGATAAATGGATGCTCCCGTCGTCATAGCGATAGGAAGCATCCATTCCCTTATTATCTTTTTCACGTCCAATTTAGAATGTGAACTTTACCATCATGTTCACACGGTTGTTGCCGACCCAATGGAGGTTCTTGTCAGCAAGTGCGTACTTGTTCAAAGTGCCGCCATCATACTCTCCATACTGTACTGCCGTCCACTGGTACTCAAGACCAAGGGTAAACTTGCCGAAATTATAGAGGACCTGCGGATTGATACGGTACATCTGGTTGATGTTCGAGAATCCGTTGCTGCAGAAATAAACGTCACTCTTTGCAAGAGGAGTATTGGAAGCGCCCTCTGCAAGACCTAAGTTCTTCACATAACCGAGGAAGAGTACACCCTGCCACTTCTTTCCATAGCAAAGCGAAAGCCATGAAGAAGAATTGCGCATTGAGGCGTATTTCCAATTAATAGGATCCGTTCTGTCAACCACTGCATAGCCGCTCATGAGGTTCATATGCTCTCCACCTTCTCCGAAAGTAGTCTTTGCCTTTACAGAGAACATCTTATGGGTATACTGGGTATACACATATCCGAGAACAGAGGTCTTGCGGTCTTTGACATGAACATCCAGTCCGGCTGCATTCTCTCCGATGTTTCTCGGCTTGATGCTCACAAGGTCTGCACCGACTCTGAAAAGGAAATCTTTTGTCTTGAATGCTACAGCTGCATATATTTCCGGTGTACATCCATACTTCATATAGATAGCGGATGATCCGTCCGGACCTGCAGACTGATACTGCATCTGCCATACAGCGGCTGTAGAAACCACCCAGTTCTTGCCGAGATTGGCATCCATAGTAACCTGAGGAGTTCTTGAGAACGGTCCGAAAGGCGCTCCTGCCTCAAGGCTGAAAAGGTGCGGATGATCGGCAGCCATAGGATGCCATGCCTGACCAATCTTAAGACCGACCTGAGCAGTCTCCTCTCCCGACATAGGGAGGTCTTTCCAGGTCACTGTAGCATATGCCTGACGAAGGCGCATGGCAGCAGTTCCGGAAATATTTGTATTTCCTGAGAATCCGGTGTTTGTCGTGAGCTTGGAAAGTCCGCTATAGAAGTCAGCCTCAACCTTTGCTCCGAAGTGGACATTCTTCACGAAATAGCCACCTACATCAACTCCTACTCGGGAAGTCAGGGCGAGGAAACGGAAGTTAGGGCTGGCATTCAGGTCTTCACGTGCAGGATTGTTTACATCCGGCGTATTCCACTTGTTATCAAGCGGCATATAGTAGAACAGATCGGCAGTACCAGCCTTGCTGTCGCGGCTGTCGAATACGAAGTAGTTTCTTATGAATCCATAGAATTTGAAATGATTCTGGAGGTGCTCCTTGACAGGGGAATCCTTCTTATCAGCCTTCTGCTCTGCAAAGAGAGGGAAAGCCAGAATCATGGTCATCAGGATCAGTACCGTTTTTTTCATAGAGGTTTTTTTAGATCCCCGGTCGGGCCGGGGATGACATTACTGATTATTTTCCCGGTCGAGCCGGGGATGATATTACTTAGGTCCACCGGTCGAGCCGGGGATGATATTACTTAGGTCCACCGGTCGGGGTGATATTATTTATGGTCACCTGGCAAACCGGGGATGATTGTATTTAGAAGCCGATGAAGATGAGCATCAGGTAACCGAGGACTAGTCCTATGGCACCCATTACGACACCTACTGTAGCCATCTGCTTTGTGTTGATCATTCCGGTAGAATGAGCGAGGGCATTAGGAGGCGTAGATACCGGGAGACACATTGCGAGAGATGCACAGATAGCCACTCCTATGATCATTGCAGGTACTCCACCGAGAGCCTCGAATCCAGGATTTCCGGACATCGCCTTTCCTACAACGATAAGGATAGGAACCACAAGGTTTGCAGATGCCGAGTTGGAAATGAAGTTAGAAAGGAAGTAGCAGATGAATCCGCCGACAAGCATAACAACAAGAGCATTCCAGCTTGCGAAAGGAATGGTATTGATAAGGGTTGTAGCCAGACCTGTCTGGTTGAGGGCTGTACCGAGAGCGAAGCCGCCGGCAACCATCCAGAGGACCGCCCAGTTGATGTGCTCAAGATGCTTTGCCTTCATGATGCCTGTCGCTGAGAAGACTGCGAAAGGAATCATTGCAACGATATTGGAATTGACCTTGAAGAGGCTTTCACCTACCCACAGGATGATTGTAAGGGCGAATGTAACCCATACCACATATTTCTGGAAAGGAGTAACCTTTACTGGTGCACCTTCGATCTTCAGTTCGATAGACTTAGCCTTGAAAGGATAGAGCTTCATGAGAAGCACCCATGCAATCACGAGCATAAGGATAACGTAAGGCACCATTCTGAGCATCCAGCCTGCGAAAGTAATGTTATAGCCTGCTTCCTGAAGAGCTCCGAGGGCGATTGCATTCGGAGGTGTTCCGATAGGTGTACCCATACCACCTATGTTTGCAGCAATAGGGATTGCAAGTGCGAGGGATATTCTTCCGCCACCGTCCTTAGGAAGGGTTGCAAGGACCGGAGTAAGGAAGGTCAGCATCATTGCAGCGGTTGCCGTATTACTCATGAACATCGAAAAGATTCCGATAACAAGAAGGATACCTAGAAGCACTGTCTTCGGGTTGGTTCCGAAAGGCTTGAGCATCACCTTTGCCAGCTGGACATCGAGTCCCACCTTTGTAGCGGCGAAAGCAAGGACGAATCCACCGAGGAAGAGCATGATCACAGGATCTGCAAAGGCAGCCATGATATCTTTGTAGTTGGTAAGAGCTCCAACGTTTTCCTTCGCAATAAGGAAGCCGAGACCCTTGTTCGAAGTGGTCAGAAGTATGGAAACGATTGCAACGACAGAAGTTGTCCATGTAGGAATCACTTCAAGAATCCACATCATCGCAGTAAATACGAATATTGCGATGACCCTCTGCTGGGTCAGAGTGAAGATCGGAAGACCGGTCTCGGGATTGATACCATAGAAAGATGTAGGCACTAAAGCCAGGAAGAAAGTGAAGACGCATACTATAAGGAAAGAAAGACAGCGTCTCAGGTTCATCGGATGACCCAGAAAAGAAAAATAGGACATAACCGTAAAGTTTAGTTATTATTAGGTTTTATTGTGTTACAACTAATATAACTTCAAAGTTGGACATTTTATTTATAAAAAACAAGAGAGCAGCCATAATGACTGCTCTCGTGCATTATAAAATAGGGTTAGAATTATCCGAAGAAACCTGTCGAACCGAGTACGATGAGCATTCCGTATCCGATCACAAGACCAAGAACTCCCATTACAAGGCCTGTCTTGATCATATCCTTCTGCTCGATCATACCTGTTGCGGCTGCAATTGCATTAGGAGGTGTAGAGATAGGGAGTACCATACCGAGTGACGAGCCGATAGCGACTCCTACGAGGAGTGTGGTCACTCCACCGAGAGGTGCAAGGTTTGCCGCTACCGCTGCACTTGCTCCGACCGCTGCAAGGATAGGAACGAGGAGGGATGCTGTCGCTGTGTGCGAAATGAAGTTCGCCATAGCGTAGCAGATGAGTCCTGAACCGACTACCATCACAACTGCTGGCCATGAGCCGAATGGGATAGCATTGATGAGTGTCTGTGCAAGACCTGTCTCCTGAAGACCTACTCCGAGTGCGAAACCTCCGGCAACCATCCAGAGAACAGACCAGCTGATCTCCTCAAGGTCACGCTTAGTGAGGACACCGATGATGGCGCAGACACCTACAGGAAGCATTGCTACGACATTAGCATTCACACCTGTCTTCTTGTCAAGCACCCAAAGGAGAACTGTACAGATGAATGTGATGTAAACAACGACAGATCTCCAGTCCTTCTTGAGCTCACCCTCGATGTTAAGGTTGATCTCCTTAGCCTTGAATGGGAAGAGTCTGAGAAGCATCACCCATGCGAAAAGAAGGAGTACGATAGTGAAAGGAATCATGAACATCATCCACTCGCCGAATCCAACTTCGATTCCGATCTCATTCATATACTTGAGGGCGATTGCATTCGGAGGTGTTCCGATTGGAGTACCCATACCACCGACATTGGCAGCGATAGGAATTGCAAGGGCAAGAGCTGTCTTACCCTTTCCGTCCGCAGGAAGTGCCTTGAGTACAGGTCCGAGGAATGTAAGCATCATTGCTGCTGTCGCAGTGTTGCTGAGGAACATTGAGAATACACCTGTCACCATGAGGAAGCCGAGGAGGACCCACTTAGGGTTCTTGCCGAAAGGCTTGAGCATCACACGTGCAAGGAAGAGGTCGAGACCGGTCTTCGATGCTGCAATCGCGAGGACGAAACCTCCGATGAAAAGCATGATGATAGGGTCTGCGAAGCAATGAAGGAGTGATTTATAGCTAGTCTGCACACCAAGAACCTCTGGAGCTGCATTCTCAAAGAATACAAGGCTGCTGTTTGAGGTGGTGAAAAGCAGAAGCACCACAACCATTACTGATGTTGTCCACGCCGGAACCGCCTCGAACAACCACATGAGAATGGCGAAGAGGAAGATTGCGAGAGTTCTCTTCTGGATGATGGTCATGCCATCGATCCAAGTCTCTACAGGAAGGCACCATACTACGATGGCAGCTACGATGGCAATTGTAAGACGGATCAGTCTTGACACTGTCTTGTCATCGGTCCTGTGAGCCCTTTTCCAATTATGGTAGGACTCTACAAGGTCATAACCTGGGAAAATCTTAAACATATTCTGTTATTTTTGTTAATAAAAATGCGCTCGTTTTGAAAAACGGGCGCAAAGTTAACCTTTATTTATAATAAAGCAACCAATTATTAATAAAAAGTCCCCGGTCAAGCCGGGGATGACAATTAAACTATGCCCTGTTCAAGCATTGCACGTGCAACCTTCATGAATCCGGCGATATTTGCTCCCTTGACATAATTGACATATCCGTCTGCCTGGGTTCCATATTTCACGCAAGCCTCGTGGATGTTGCTCATTATCTGATGGAGTTTCTCGTCAACCTCTGCAGGGCTCCAGCTGATATGCATGGCATTCTGAGTCATTTCAAGACCTGATGTGGCAACACCACCCGCATTCACAGCCTTACCTGGAGCAAACATGATTCCTGCATTCTGGAATGCAGCGATTGCTTCAGGAGTACATCCCATATTCGACACCTCTGCCGCAAGCCATGTTCCGTTTGCTAGGAGTTCCTCGGCATCAGCACCGGTAAGCTCGTTCTGGAATGCACAAGGCATGGCGATGTCACACTTGATGCTCCATGCCTTCTTGCCAGGGTAGAATGTCGCTGAAGGGAATTTCTCGGCGAAAGGAGCGACAACGTCGTTGTTTGAAGCACGAAGTTCGAGCATATATGCGATCTTCTCCGCATTCATTCCTTCCGGATCATAGATGGCTCCGTCCGGGCCCGAGATGGCGATAACCTTGGCGCCAAGCTCGGTAGCCTTTGTTGCAGCACCCCATGCTACATTACCGAAGCCTGAAAGAGCAACTGTCTTGCCCTTGATGTCCTTTCCTGCCATCTGAAGCATATGCTGCACGAAATACACAGCACCGAAACCTGTAGCCTCAGGACGGAGAATAGAGCCGCCCCAAGTCATTCCCTTGCCTGTAAGGACACCTGTATTGTACTGCTGAGCGAGCTTCTTGTACATTCCATACATATAGCCGATCTCTCTTCCGCCGACTCCTATGTCACCTGCAGGAACGTCCTGGTCCGGACCTATCACCTTCCAGAGCTCGAGCATGAAAGCCTGGCAGAAGCGCATGATCTCAGCGTCTGATTTTCCACGTGGATTGAAGTCAGAGCCACCCTTTCCACCACCCATAGGAAGGGTTGTGAGGGCATTCTTGAAAGTCTGCTCGAAACCGAGGAACTTCAGAATCGACAGGTTCACTGAAGGATGGAAACGGATTCCTCCCTTATAAGGACCGATTGCAGAGTTGAACTGTACCCTGTAACCTGTGTTTGTCTGTATCTCGCCATTGTCATCAACCCAGGTAACCTTGAATGTAAGGATGCGTTCGGGTTCAACAATACGTTCTACGATCTTTGCATCTTCGAACTCAGGATGCTGGTTGTACACTTCTTCGATGGACTCCAACACTTCATGTACTGCCTGAAGATACTCTTTCTCGTAAGGATATTTGGCCTGCAGTCTGGCCATCAGATCTTTAGTATTCATTATAATGGTTATTGTTAGTTATTGTTTCCTTCAGATCCCCGATCAGGTCGGGGATGACGCTGGCCAATCTGAACGAGTAGACGTCGTTGCCGGCGCTGACCGGAAATCTATTTCACTTCCCAGGTCGAGCCGCTGCGAAGCAGGTCGTCTACGCACTGGATCTTTGATTTGGCCTTTACCTCTGCCACCTGATCACGGACACCGTCGTCATAGGTAACATCCTTTACATCGCGGATGATACCGAGAGCGACAGGGAAATCCGGATATTTCATGTCTGCAAGCATCATATGTATGCCCACATTCTCCGAATGAGCATCGTGAACAAGGATATCATCCTCTGTTACGCCGTTCTCGCCTATAGTCACGACCCTGAGTCCCATTCCGTCAAGAACGAGTCCCTTGTCGCGGTTCTTTCCGAATATCATCTTTTCGCCATGGCGCAGAACAATGGTCCTGTCTGCACGGAACTCTCTGTCAGAGATAAGCTTATGTGCACCGTCATTGAAGATGACGCAGTTGGTAAGCATCTCCATCACCGAGCATCCGTCGTGCTTTGCGGCAGCTACCATGATTTCCGAAGATAGCTTGAGTTCCGAGTCAAGACTGCGCGCAAAGAAAGTTCCCTTTGCTCCGAGAACGAGGCTTCCCGGATTGAAAGGATGCTCGACAGTGCCGTAAGGAGAGGTCTTGGATATGGCTCCGAAGCGCGAAGTCGGAGAATACTGTCCTTTGGTCAGACCATAGATCTGATTATTGAAAAGAATGATGTTGATATCCACATTCCTTCTGATGGCATGGATGAAATGATTTCCACCTATGGCAAGGGCATCTCCGTCTCCGCAGGCCTGCCATACTGTAAGGTCAGGATTCGCCACCTTTATACCCGTAGAGATAGCTGTCGCACGGCCGTGGATGCTGTGGAAGCCATATGTATTCATATAATACGGAAGACGTGACGAACATCCGATACCGGATACCACTACATATCTTTCCTTGCTGTAGCCTAAAGCTTCTGTTACGTCAGGAAGGGCTCTCTGCAATGCTGCAAGTACTCCATGGTCGCCACAACCCGGACACCATCTCACTTCCTGATCACTCTTGAATTCCTTGAATGTATATCTTGGCATAACTTTTTAATTTTGAGATTCCCGATCAAGTCGGGAATGATGGTTACAGGTTTCCTTTAATGGCTGATACAATCTCCTGAACGAGGAACGGCTGTCCCTGCACCTTATTGCACTGATTATAATCGAACTGAGGCATCACTCCGCGGAGATAGTTTACAAAATGACCGCTGTTGAGCTCGCATACTAGGATCCTGTCGAATTTCTCGAAAACCTGCTGTGTGTTTCTTGGAAGCGGCATGATGTAGTCGAAATGTACAAAGCTGACCTCCTGGCCCTCCTTGCGGATTTCCTGGACTGCTGACAGTATATGTCCGTACGTACCTCCCCAACCGACAACAAGCAGTTTGCCGTTTTCAGGTCCGTTAATCTCAAGTTCAGGTATGAAGTCTGCGACTTTCTGCACCTTTTCCATTCTCTCACGAACCATTACTTCATGATTCCTAGGGTTTGAAGACAGTACACCATCATGGTTCTTCTCGAGACCTCCTACACGATGCTCACATCCTGCCATTCCAGGAACAGCCCATTTGCGCACAAGAGTTTCAGGATCTCTCCGGAATGGTTTGTACTCTGCGTTAGGTCTTGCAAACGGTGGCTGAATCTTAGGATAATCCTTCATTGAAGGGATGAGCCAAGGCTCGGAACCGTTGCCAAGGAAGCCTTCGGTAAGAAGAAGCACAGGAGTCATATGCTCGAGAGCTATCTTTGCAGCATTGAAGGCCGCATCGAAGCATCCTGCTGGAGAATGTGCTGCCATAACAACCATAGGGCACTCTCCGTTACGACCGTAAAGAGCCTGATTCAGGTCTGTCTGTTCTGTCTTTGTAGGTATTCCTGTGGAAGGACCGGCTCTCTGCACGTCGACTATCACAAGCGGCAACTCAGTCATCACTGCCAGTCCCATAGCCTCCGACTTGAGAGAAAGGCCTGGACCGGAAGTTGTCGTGACAGCCAGATTACCGGCGAATGCAGCTCCAATGGCAGTACATATTCCGGCTATCTCATCTTCCGCCTGAACTGTCTTTGCCCCCAGATTCTTATGGATGGCAAGTTCCTCTAGGATACCTGTTGCCGGGGTAATAGGATAGGATCCGCAGAAAAGAGGCAGGTTGGCCTTCTCTGCCGCTGCCAGAAGTCCCCATGCGGTAGCCTGATTACCTGTTATATTCCTGTACAGTCCTTTAGGCTGATGTGCAGGCTCGATATTATATGTATTGGCGATTGCCTGTATATTTGCCGCATAGTTGAAGCCATCCTTCAGAACCTTCTTGTTCGGTTCTATCAGTTCCGGCTTCTTCTTTCCGAACTTCTTCTCAAGATACTGGAAGATATACTCCATCGGACGATTGTATATGTAGCAAGCCATACCGAGTGTGAACATATTCTTACACTTGTTCACTGTCTTGTGGTCAAGTCCGCTGTCCTTGAGACTTTCATGAGTAAGAGTGGTTATCGGAGCGACTATTATGGTTCTGTCTTCAATATGAAGCTCGGCTATAGGGTCATCATTGTGCAGTCCAGCCCTTTTCAGACCATCCTCATCGAATGTGTCCGAGTCTATAAGGACCATGGCTGTCCTCTTGAGCCATTGTGCGTTAGCCTTGAGAGCTGCAGGATTCATTGCCACAAGGAGGTCACAGTAATCGCCAGGAGTAGTGATGTGCTCGCTGCCGATGTGTACCTGAAAACCGGAAACTCCGGAAACCGTTCCATGCGGAGCCCTGATTTCTGCAGGATAATCAGGAAATGTGGAAAGCTCATTACCAAAGATTGCTGACATATCTGCAAAAAGAGACCCGGTGAGCTGCATACCGTCTCCCGAATCTCCTGCAAATCTAATGACAACATCTTTAGTATCTATTACCTTATGTTGCATAGCTGTATTTAATTTTTTACTAAAAGTCTGTAAACCCTTACAAATGTATAATATTTTTTAATACAGAGTGCGGAAATTATTAGAATTTTATACTTTTGATGAAAATTACAGCTACCCAAAACAACAGGTCGATAAAATTATGAAAAGAATCCTATCATTTATTGCAGTTTTCATCATGGCCGCGCCTATGTTTGCCAGAGAGTATTCTTTCGAAAAGGACATATTATATAAGGGCAGGCCTGATGCATACACAGAAAAGATGTGCCGGCTGGACATAGCATATGAGAAAGGAACGGAAGGACGTCCTGTGATAGTCTGGTTCCATGGAGGAGGGCTTACAAAGGGAAAGAAAGGCACACCGGCTCCGCTCCAGAAGGACGGTGCGGTCATTGTCGGTGTAGGATACCGTTTCGTATCGGAAGTCAGTGTGGAAGAGACTCTGGACGATGCCGCAGCCGCAGTAGACTGGGTTCTCAAGAACATAACCAGCTACGGAGGAGACCTTTCCAAGATATATCTTGCCGGACATTCAGCCGGAGGATATATTGTAAGCATGATCGGGCTCAACAAGGAATACCTCGCGAAGTACGGAATCGACCCTGACAAGCAGGTAGCCGCCCTTGTTCCTTACAGCGGACAGGTCATCACCCACTTTGCCCAGAGACGCAAGCAAGGCATACCTGCACTAACTCCGACAATCGACCATCTTGCTCCCCTTCTTTACGTCAGAGGTGATGCGGCTCCTATGCTGATCATTTCCGGCGACCGCGAACTGGAGCTGTACGGCCGTTATGAAGAGAACGCATATTTCGTGCGCATGCTTCGTCTCAACGGACACAAGGATGTCACATTCCTCGAAGTCGACGGCTTCGGCCACAGCGATATGGCCCAGCCCGCCCATATGCTTCTTCTTAAATATATCAGACAACGCAACAAATAATTCCAGATATTCTGTAGTTTTTATGGATTCTGTGCGTCTAATGTACAAAACTACTTGAAAATGGATAATTTGGAACTTGAATTTGCGCGAATCGTCAGAGAGCATAAAGGCACGATATACACAGTGTGCTATATGTTCTCTAAGGATGAAGAGGAGGTCAGCGATCTCTTCCAGGACATCCTCGTCAACCTATGGAAAGGATTCGCAGCCTTCCGCGGAAACAGCAGCACCAGGACATGGATCTACAGAGTCAGCCTGAACACATGCATCTCCGCTGACAGGAAGAAGAAACGTAAGGGAGAGACCATTCCCCTGACGATGGACATCAACCTCTTCGATGACGGTGAAGAGGACATCAGGCAGATACGGATGCTGCAGAGCCGTATCAGCAGGCTTGGCCCATTCGACAGAGCCATAGTACTGCTGTGGCTGGAGAATCTCAGCTATGATGAAATCGGTGCCATAGTCGGAATCACAGCAAAGAACGTGTCGGTACGTCTTTTCAGGATCAGGGAACAACTCAGGAATATGTCAGACGAAAAATAGCACAGAAAATGGAAAACAATACATTAATATCACAGGAACTGGAGGAGATGCGTTCACAGATCAGCCTTCTCAAGGACAAACTCGAAAAACAGACAATAGTAAATGACGGACATATCAGAAAGTCCATGCAGTCAAAGATGTCGGACATCAACAGGACAATACTGGCAGCCATAATAGCCGGAGGATTTGCACTCCCGTACTGTACCTGGTATTTCTGGTCTCAGGGCCTTTCCATCGTCTTTGTTGCAGCGACGGCACTGATGCTGACAGTCTGCCTTGGACTGACTGTCGCAAAGCAGATAAACCTTAAGAAGATGGACTTGTCCAACGGCAACCTTGTGGAAGTAGCAGAGAAGCTCGGAAGCATCAGGAAGCATTATCAGGACTGGATAAAGATTGCCATCCCTATGGTACTCGTATGGTTCTGCTGGCTCATCTATGAAATGATCAGCACACTCGGAGCAACTCCAATGACCATGGGATTCTGCTGCGGAGCCCTTCTGGGAGGTCTGATCGGAGGTTTCATCGGAATGCGTATGAACAAGAAGGTAATAGACAGAACCACGGAAATCCTCGACTACATCAAGGAACTCCAACAAGGGGAATAAGGACTTACATCAGCCCTAAAAAAGAAAGAAGCTGACGGATCAGCTTCTTTCTTTATGCATTCAGATACCGTCATCAGATACG
Source organism: Bacteroidales bacterium (assembly GCA_017398335.1). Classification (GTDB taxonomy): domain Bacteria; phylum Bacteroidota; class Bacteroidia; order Bacteroidales; family UBA932; genus Cryptobacteroides. The sequence continues at coordinate 11,540 of JAFQGK010000036.1, forward strand.
GTATTTGTAGAGCAGTTTCAAAGGTCGTCCATTGCAGACATCCTTATATGACTTCACGAGAGTCTCTGTCAGGATATCATATACATACAGATTTCCCTTGCCTGTACCTTCATTGTAAGTTGCCACATAAAGTACGCTCTCATCAGTTCCATCAGGGAAATCACCCATGAAGTTGGTGCCCATAGCAGAAATCACCTCGCCATCAGGGATAGTTATCGTGCCCACAGGGCTTTCTGACGGTGCTGCAGTAAGTCCCCAACGCCATACCTTGTTGTCATAGCTGTAATACACGTCTGCAGAATTCTTGGCATTCACCATGATCGAATTCCTGTCCATATTCAATTTCTCAGCCGTAAAATCTTTCACATCCTTGTAGGCTCCGAGAGAACCGGTTGTGTATTTGATGGTATAAGCTGTCGGATCTGCATCAGACTGCATCAGGACATAAGTCTTGTTCGCATCCCTGTCTGATGCAAGGTTTATGATCTTATAGCCGTCCAGAGTCTGTGCTGTGACCTTACCGTTACCCGGCTGGAAGACCGTAGTCTCATTATAAAGAAGAGACTTAAGATTTGTGCTGGTGTAATTGTTATTCGTACTGTAAAGCATCGTGTACTGACCGCTCACAAGACCTGCTGCTGTAGCATCGAAACGTTCACCGATAAAGTCACCGAAGAGATCATATCTGTAAGTATGCCCGTTCGCTCCCCTCATCAGAGTATAATTGTAGGTTGCACCGGAAGAATTATGTCCGGTAAAACCTTCACAATATGTTCCCTGTTCATCCTGCATCCTGTTCATTGCCATGAGAACGAAGGTCTTTGGTTCCAGCTTGTAGATGGTACCGCGTCCGTCATTTGTCGCAACTAGGATCTGCGAATAGATCACACCCTTATTATCATGATAACTCATGAATACATCTGTGGCATTGGTCAAAGACTGCTCAGGATTGATGGTCTTGAATATATCCTCCCACACTTCCTGTTCCCCGGCAGTTTCCTCTTCTTCCGTACGCTTCTTGATGAATGTAAGGGCTGAATTCCCGTCTGCATCGCTGTTAAGGATGCAGAGTCCCTCGTCAAGTCCCGAGTTTACATTAAGGGTAAAATACTTATACTCAACGCTTTCACCATTATCTACCCTAAGGCGGAGAATATACTGTCCAAGCTTTCTGAACATATACCTGATGGCAGGATCCGTAGAGATGACCTCCATGCTGTCCATCTCATACTCATCCTTCGCACCGACTGTCTTCTTAGGACCGTAGGCCCACTGGTATTCCACAGGCTTGTCGCTCGTCACCACAAGCTTTTCATACACCAGTTCCTGTCCAAGATCGACGTCAATCACAGAAGACACCTCATTGAAGGTGATAGGCGCGAGCTCCTTGTAGCTTTCCTCATCGATGCCGAAACAGGAAACAAACAGAAGAGCAGCCGCAGCCGTTGCTATCATTGAAATATATCTTTTCATATCTTTCTTACTTTAATAGTCCCACAGGATCCTTCCAATATGTTCCAGCCGTACCCTTGTCTGCAAATGTATCGATCGTTGCATCCGGATGCTCAGGATTCTGCGCATAAAGATCCTTGAAATAGTTATACAAAGGTATCAGCACATAAGTAGCCCAGATTGCCGGGTCTGTCTTCTGGAAGAAGACGGTCTCGATATCCGGTTTGTCAAGATTGTAGCCGTACTTCTCAACCAGCTGCTCGAAAATGGCAGGGTTTGAGGTTTCAATTTCATGATAAAGTTCAAGGAACTTCCTGTACTTTGCCACATAGAATTTTCCCACATTCATATTCCAGCCAAAAAGATCCGTCGAACCGGAAGAACTGTCCCACCATGCCGGACATACAGGATCTCCGTCATTGAACAGGACTTCATACTCACTTGACACGATTGCGTCAATGTCAGTGCTGTCCTGAGCCATAGGAAGGAACTCATCGTTCTCGACTATACGGAATCTGATGGAAGCGAACTTTGTCTTTACTGACTCTGTTCTCTTAAGTTTGAAGGAGAGAGTTGTTTCAACCGCTCCTGCCGGAATCACAAATGACGGAGCCTCAAAATCAGTTCCTGCCTGAGCCTTATAGATCTCGACACTTGTCTCACCTGACTGGTATGCCGATGCAGACGGTTCGAGATACTCTACTGTAAACTGACGGTCCTGCTCCACCGGCATTCCCATCATCTTCACCTTCACATCATGTGTCAGTTCCTGATCCGCCACCAATGCAAAAGATACGACCGGCGCAGACGGCAGATTCTCCATATACAGATGATCCTTCTGGGAAGTATCATACATTATCCATGTACCCTCACACGAGCTCAGAAGCAGTATGAAGGATATCAAGGAGAATATTATTGTCAATATATTATTTTTCATCTTTTCTTCTGTTTAAAGTTACTCGTTTCTGCTTTCCTCCTCTGCAAGCGGAAGCGGAATCACATAAGTGTTCAGGCTGTTACCAGGAAGCAGCACACTGGTGCTCACCTGGATATCCTTGCCCAGACGCTTCATGTCAAACCATCTGAATCCTTCGCCGAAGAATTCCTTGCAGCGTTCGTTATAGAGGACATCTGCTGTTACAGTCGATGCTCCTGTCAGAGGATCAAGGTCACGCGTCGTGGCCACTGCATCGTAATACTCGGTTGCCTTTGCCGGATCAGACTCCATCAGAGCCTCCGCCATAATATAATACATCTCTGAAATACGGAAGATGTTGACACCGAGAATCGACTTTCCGCTATAACTGTCGCTTCCTTCAACATATGTCCTGTTCACCAGATTCTTGAACTGAGTTCCGTCGAACCATGCAGAAAGTCTGAGGTCTGTTCCCGAAGAAGACGAACCATCATTGAACAGCTGATAAGCCTCATCCCTTACTGTCAGTGTCGTGCTGGAAGAAGTGAAACCGAAAGCCTTGGCATTCTTCACATTTGACTGCTGCGAGTAAACACCGAAGATAGTCTCATTCAGGTCAAGTATTCCGTTCTCTGCCTGGATGAAAGCCTCACGAGGACGGAAAGTGAATTTCTGGCTCTCGATGACCTTTGAGGCATACTCAGCAGCCTTTCCGAGGTCACCCTTATACCAGTAGACTCTTGCAAGAAGAGCCTGTGCGGCATAGAGGTTCATATGGATGATTCTGCATGATGTGAAGCCTGCTGCCTGATTGCTGCGCACGGCAGGAAGCAGAGTCTCATCAGCCGCAAGACATTTCTCAGCCTCCAGGAGGTCTGCTATGATCTTTTCATAGGCCTCATCATACGAACTGAACGGAGTGATGTCGAACGCGTATTCTGTAACATAAGGTATCACGCGTGCCTTGGCATCTGCCGGAGCCCATGCCGGAGGGCCGAAGAGCCTCATCATATCGAAATGAAGCATGGCACGAAGTGCAAGTGCCTCACCCTTATACAGTTTCGTGTTCGCAAACTGGTCATCTCCACCCTTCTGAATATATGAAAGGATGTTATTGATATGGTTTATAGTCTTGTAAGCTGCAGACCAGATTCCCTTTCTTACAGCTGGGGCGCCATATGCATCCCACAGGCCCATGCTCATATTTGTCACATCCAGAGCAGATGACTGAAGATTTACTCCCATGACTTCCGGAACCCACACCATATAATCGCTATACAGATACTGGCTGGTACCAAGTTCCGCATATATACCATAAAGTGCATCTTCAAAGCCTTCGGCAGTTGTAAACATATCCTGATCAAAGACCTCACCCTTAGGATTGACATTCAAAAACTTTTCGCAGCTGCCAAGTGCCAGCACGCAGACAGCGGCAATCAATATGTTCTTTATCTTTTTCATAGCTATGTCAATTAGAATGTAGGACGGAAAATAAGGTTGATCGAGCGGCAGTAAGGATAGGATGTACCACGCTCGAACTTGACTGTCGAGATATATCCGATGTCAGACATTCCGACTCCGAGGCAGAGGCGCTTCAGACCTATCTTATTGAGCCACCTTGTCTGGAAATCATATGTAAACTGGACATTGGACACATAGAGTTCGTTTCTGCGTTCTACGAATCTCTCTGAATTCACCATCTGATTGTTGGTTGTGCTGATCGCAAGGAAGCGCACCAGATCTCCCGGATTCTTCCATCTTTCTGTGTATGCTCTTGAATCAACGTTCTTATACGGATCTATGTTCTCCACCTTGCTCTGCAGGGTGGTGTTGTAGAAATCTGCACCGAAAGTATAAGATGTCGTAATGCTGAGGGAGAAGCCCTTGTATCTCACGGTATTGATCCATGATCCTGAAAGCACAGGATTGCTGTTCCCTACAGCAACGCGGTCATCCTCGTCATATTTGTAGGTATAAGTACCATCCTTCTTGATGAAGATTTCCTGACCGGTTGCCGGGTCGATACCAGCCGAACGGACAGCATAGATGTCAAACTGGGATCCTCCCTCGGTGAAGAGGAGCTTAGGCATGACTGCATCACCTGCACTGCCGACTGCATCAGCCTCGGTTCCCTTGAGGACGGTCGAGATGTTGTTGATACGGTCCATCACATGGCCTCCGGTCAATGTCATGCTCCAGAACCAGTCCTTGTTGCTGATGATATGACCTGAGAGAGAGAAGTCGAAACCGCTGTTGTTGATCTGTCCGAAGTTTACATTCATAGAAGACACACCGACTGACGGCGGCAGATTGATCGGCATCAGAAGGTCATAAGTAGTATTGGTATACCAGTCGAACGAGAGATTCAGCCTGCTCTTGAAGAGTGTTGCCGTAATACCTACGTTGTTGTTGAACTTCTTCTGCCATGAAAGGTTAGGGTTACCCATGCTGACCGGGATGGCTCCTATACCAGTATAGTACTGATTGTTGGAACTATACTCGTACACGGTCTTCGCCTGATAGTAATCGAATGAAACACTTCCTGTATAACCTGTACTGTAGCGGAGGGTCAGTCTTTCCATCCATGGAGCATCCTCAAGGAAGCTCTCATTGTGGATGTTCCAACCGATACCGGCAGCCCAGAACGGCGCGAAACTGTTGTCAGCACCGAATCTTGACGATCCCGATGTACGGAACGATCCGTCCACAAAATACCTGTTGAAAAGGCTGAAGTTACCGTTCACGAAGAAACCGACATCAGTAGCGATACGGTCTGTTCCTGAAGGATGGCCGCTGGTAGGATATCCCATGGCAAATGAGATGTCGTTAAGTTCGTCCTTGAGGAAGCCCATGCCGATTGCAGTTGCGGATGTACTTCTCGAATACTTGATGTTCGAGCCTCCGCTGACACGGAACATAGAGCCTCTGTCTCCGATCGGACGTCCGTAATTAAGGACTATCTTACCGTCATAAGACTCGCCGTTACGCTTAGAGAAAGTATATTTACCTCTCTTTGAAGGATCTGAAAGATTCACATACTCAGCAGCATCAGGCGATACATAATCATCAGTAGTACCCCATGTGAAAGCCATGTTCGCCTGACCGGTGATATAGAAATATTTGGTTACATTCCACTTCGCTGAAAGTGAGTTGGTCATATTCATATTCTTCGACTTGTTGAAGCTTGAAAGGGTCGCATCGTAAAGCGGGTTCGCCATTCTGCTTGAATTTGTGTCGAAAGGATTGAAATAATAATTCTTTATATAATCACCGTTCTCGTCAAAAACAGGTTCGTACGGATTAAGTGCGACATAATCAGAGAATACACCATAAGGAGTATCCTTCGCATTGGTCATCGAAAAGTTTGTCTTGAATGAGACGGTGAGCTTGTCTCTGAGGTGGTATCCGACGCTGAATCCGACACCGAGTTTACGACGGTTATCGGCCTTCATCACACCGTAGTTGTCATTAAGGTTGATAGTAGCCCTATAATCGACATTGGAGCCACGTGCGCTCAAAGCAAGAGAGTGCGAATGGCTGAAAGGCACGCGGAGAGGAGCATGAATCCAGTCTGTATCCACACCACGGCGCACATTCTGGAGTTTGTAGTCATATGCTCTGTCAAGACTTCCGTTATCGCTCTCATAAAGTCCTGCAATACGCTCGAAATCAAGCTTCTGCGCCGCATTAGTAAGATTGAATGACGAAAGATCCGGAATACTGAACTTAGGGACAAAGTTATAGCTGAGACGAACCTTCTGATCCTTCACCTGCTTACGCTCCACAACGATTACACCGTTTGCACCCTTTTCGCCATAGAGGATAGTGGCAGAAGCATCCTTGAGAACATCGATTCTCTCGATATCGAACATATCGAGGTCATAAAGCTCTTCCATTGTAATCTCAACTCCGTCCAGAACGATCAGAGGATTGTTTACACCTTCCTCGCTTTCGTTGGTAATCAATGAATTGGCACCACGGACGAGGAGAGACGGAACAGCATTAGGATTAGATCCCTGCGCATTATTCTCGACCATTATCATACCCGGTGTCAGAGTTGCGATACCTGCGACAAGGTTGGTCGGCGACACTGCAATGATCTCTTCACCCTTGATTGTTGTAGCCACACCCGTAAAAGTGTTCATGTTCTGGGTATAGAAGCCGTTTACCACGACCTCTTCAAGGCTTGAATCAGACTGAAGCTTCACATTGAGCTGTGTAGATCCGTTAACGCTCTTCTCCTCCGAAGTCATTCCGATGAAAGAGAATATAAGGGCATTCTCCTTACCTTCCTGACGGCCGAATTCGATGGAATAGTTACCATTAACATCAGCAACGACGCCTATCGTAGTGCCCTTGAGCTGTACAGCAGCTCCCGGCAATGGCTGGCCGGACTCATCCTTTACCGTACCGAATACGGTTATTCTTTCCATTCTGGCTTCCGACTTGATGACGACAGCCCCGCTTACTACTGAATAAGTAAGTCTCGAGCCTGCAAGGCATTTGTCGAGAATGCTTGAAACGGTAGCATTCGAGAAACTACCGGTAAGAGGTTTCAGTTTCTCAACGTCTGCCGCCTTATAGACAAAGCGTACTCCCGTTTCCTGTTGAAGCAATGCAAGGACATCCTTGACCTGAGTGTCGGCTAAGGTGATTGTCACCTGCTTCTGAAGAATCTGATTTCCTGAAATCCTGCTCTGCGCATACGCTGTCCCTCCCGAAGAGAGAAGCGGAATCAGAAGAACAACGCAAAGCAATTGTAAAATCTTCTTCATAATTCAATAATTTAGTTGTTATGATAGGGTTTTCTATTTTTCTGCCTTCATCGATGACTGAAGTTTGTAAAGCAGAGACTCATAATGAACCTTCGCATCGCCTGATACAGAAGGAATCACGCTCTTGAGAAGCTTTTCTATACGCTTGACCTCACCGAAGAGCATCGTCTTGGACTCATCGATAGTACGGAGATTGACCCTGTACTGCCATTTGTAGCCCGCAGGACCATATTTGTCAAGTTCCATCTGAGAAGCCACATATCCTATACCCTTTTCCTCCTCTAAAGCACGGAGAATCTCTATATTCTCCGCAAGGACACCGGTCTCATCAAGACCGAAGGTCACGAGGTGATCTACCGAAGGTCTGAATGAATCATCATTGAGTGCAAAAGACTTCACCTTCACAAGGCTGGATTTCTTTGTGACGATGCCTGTAAGGAATGTCACATAAAGATCCTGCATGATGCGGTCGCAGCTGTCCGGACTCTTACGCTTGATGGCGCTGTCCCAGATACCCTTGTACATATCGTCAAGCCAGTTTCTGAGAGTATAGGCCTCCTTTCCGTTTCCTGCAAGGTATGAAGAGAGGATCACATTCTTATGAGTCTCGAAAAGTTCAAGTATAGTATAGTACTGAAGAATCGGAGCCAGACCCACACGCATTGAGAAATTATCAGTAATTGATTCATCCTCAATCCATCCGCAGTTCCTCAGTTCGTTGAGTACCCACTTGAGAGAGGCCTGCTGACGCTCCTTTGCAACCGGTTCAGCAATAACGCCCGCAGTACCAGGCTTCACCTCTGTAAGGTATATACCTCCGATATTGAGCATGACTGCCTTGAGGTAACGGTTATACTGATTTGCGAGAGCCTCGTATCTTGCAGTCCGGAGAGAAGCATCCGGATCCACCTCATTCGGCATCCATTCGTTGAAATGCGCAAGAATATACTTGAGGTTCTTTACTCCATAGTCAGAAGCCTTGATAGGATCATCTCCGAGATCCTCCTCGATTGCACTAGGATCGTAACGATGAGCCACCTGCTGACGTCCATATCTATAGATAGGATTGCCGGCCTTCTCATCCACCCATTTCTCAAGTACAGGAATCTCCTCCTTCATAGAAGCGGCTTCCGGAATCGGGCTGTACGCATACTTGACGAGATAATAGTCATATTCTCCAAGATATGGAGGAGTAAGCTTTACATCCTTATCCTCAGGCTGTGCGACATAATTGAAGCGAGCATAATCCATGATGGAAGGAGTCGTACCGTATTTCGCAGTAAACTCAGGATCCCTGAGAGATTCCACCGGATATGCGGCTGAAGCCGACATATTGTGCATGAAACCGAGGCAGTGACCGATTTCATGAGCTATCACGTACTCGATCGACTCCTCGACAACATCCTCAGGAAGACGCTTTGCCCTCACTCTCTCATCCACCTGTGCCGTCTGTGTAAAGCGCCAGTTGTTTACAAGTTTGATGATGTCATTCCAGACGATCACCGATGCATTGATGATCTCTCCTGTCGTAGGATCGACCCATGACGGTCCCATAGCATTGGCAATCTGCGAAGGAACATAACGGATACACGAATATTTGAGGTTGTCAGGATCGAATTCCGGATCATCTGTCGGGAAGTCCAGAACCTGAACGGCATTCTTGAATCCGATAGCTTCGAATGCCTTGTTCCATCTGAGGGCGCCCTTCCTTGCTGGTTCACGCCAGAGTGCAGGGAATGCATCGTCCAGATAGAATACGATAGGCTTGACAGGTTCCACAAGTTCTCCACGCTTCCACGCCTCCATATCAGATGGCTGAAGGTTCCACCTGTGGATCATAGAATATCGCTGGATGGCATCTACATCAGCATCCAGGTCTGTCTTACCTGAGAGGAAAATTCCCACGCGTGTATCAGCGATACGAGGCTGCATCTTTTCCTCCGGAAGAAGAAGGATCGTACGGGTGACACCTACTGAGAAAGGCTCCTTATTCTTAAGGGCCACAAGCTGCATAAGGTTTGCGGAAACAGTATATGAAAGCACAGACTTGATAGTCACATTGTCCTTGAACGCCTTGATATCCCCCATTGCAAGACCCGCGCTGTTATAGTTGGCGGTAATGTTGACTCCGCCGGAGCCTGCTCCCGTCTTGATAGGAGCAAGTTTTTCATAATTTCCTGCAAACATTGAGGTGACATCGAACACGACAGCACTGGAGTCCCTGTTCCAGCATGTCATCTTCCATGAATTGAGGATAGGATCCATTCCCGTAAGTTCTACGGCCCTCGCCATCTGTCTGTTATCCTCATCAAAATCAGGAAGGACAGTTACCTCCTTCATAAAAACAGTACTGTCCACTTTTGTAAACCTCACATGAAGGGGCGGGGTCGGCTTATATCCGATCGACGCAAGGTCAGCCGCACTGGACTCTGTCACCGTAGAAGCTATGAGCATCTCGCGACCCATATATTTCAACGGCAGCTCAAGATAAATCTTTCCCTTGACCTTATGAACTGACATGAAACCATCTTCGCACTTTGCTGTGACACAGGTCTTGTCCTTGATGAAAGTCTTCTCGTACTTCGAGGTCTTCTTCCTCTTGACCGTATCCTTTTTCTCCACAACTTCGGTTTTTGCCTTCTTACCGGACTTTTTCTTCACTTTGGCATCCAGAAATGCATCCTGAGCCATCGTCGGCACCATTATAGCCAGTGCCAGAATCATCAAAAACTTCTTCATATCAAAATACTTTAAATTCCAACAGAACATTATTTTGGCAAGATAGTAAAAGAATCAGTGTTTCGATAGAATATATGCACCAAAAATCGCTCAACCTGTACAGATTGAGCGATTTTTACACCTTTAAGCAAATATTTTTACTGAGCCTGTGCTGCCTGAGCTGCCTGAGCCTTAGCCTGAAGTTCCTGCTGGAGAGTCTCCAAAGTACGTCCCTCAGGGATATTGAGAGCCTTGCGAGCCTCTGGTGTAAGATCTGTTCCCTGAGCCGGATCAATGTAAAGGAGTGAATTCTTCTCAAATACAACAGCCATACCCTTAGCCTTTGCAAGTTCGTTCACTACATTCTGGGCCTTCTCATAGATAGGAGCCTGAAGAGTATTCTGGAGCTGCTGAAGATCCTGCTGGATAGCCTGCTGGAACTCCTGGATACGATACTCTATCTGCTGAAGTTCTGCAGCCTTGCTCTCTCTGATAGCTGGAGTCCAGCTGGCCTGCTTCTGCTGGAACTGCTGACCCTTTGCCTGATACTCCTCAACCATTGCCTGATAAGTTTCCTGAGCTTCCATGCTTGCTGCCTCTGTCTGCACTCTTGCAGAATCAGCCTCCGGCATAAGCTGAACGAGCTCAGTAAAATCTACATAAGCAAATTTAAAATCCTGTGCTGAAGCTGCTACAGATGCAACAGCCATAGCTGCGATCAAAATGATTCTTTTCATAATTTGTTATTATTGTTATTATTTAATATTCTCTATTTTAGATTCCCGATCAGGTCGGGAATGACTGTTTGTGCCGTCATTGCCGGCTCGACCGGCAATCTTAGAACTGCTGACCGATTACGAAGTGGAACTGGCTCTTGCCGTTGACAGGATCATCAAATCCGTATCCCCAATCGACTCCGAGGAGACCGATCATAGGCAGGAAGACTCTCACACCGACACCCGCCGACCTCTTGATCTGGAAAGGATTGAAATCCCTGATGTCCGACCAGCAGTTACCTCCTTCAAGGAAGAGCAGAGCGTAGATTGTCGACTGCGGCTGAAGAATCACCGGATAGCGGAGTTCGACAGTGAACTTGTCATACACATTACCGGCATAATAGTTTCCGGTTGTTGAATATGAAAGCGCCGTAGGAGTCAGCGAGTAGTTTTCATAACCGCGTAGAGATATGATCTCCGAACCATATGTATCATATCCGGACATACCGTCACCACCGACGCGGAAGCCTTCGAACGGAGAATATCCCCAGTTTCTGTTATAGTATCCGAGATATCCGAACTGGGCACGGGCCATCAGCACAAGGTCACCTACAAGTTTAGTGAATATTTCACCCTTGAAAGACCATTTGTGATACTCAATCCATCTGTATCTTTCCTCAGATGTCTGGAGATCATAGTTGATATCCTTCCAGTTCGTTGCATAGATAGGATCACCTGTCTTGAGGTCATATCCCTTTATACCCTTCTTTCTGAGAAGCGAATAAGGAGGTGTCAACTGGACAGATGCACTGAAATTCGATCCCTGACGCGGATAGATCTGCTGGTCGGTAGAGTTTCTTGAGAGACTCAATGTATAACTCAGGTTATGAGATATACCCGTATCGAACATGAACTGATATCCCCAGTTCTGAAGTTTGTATGTCTGCCAGCTGAGCTGGTTGTAGAGAACGAAATAGTTATCCGGCCATTTCAGGCGCTTACCTATACCTGCGGCAAATCCGTAAACCTCCATATACTCGTCATTGTTAAGAATATTGAATGCGAGATATGAGTTTGTCTGACGGGTATAGTATAGCGACATATTGAGCGAAGTCGGCTTCTTTCCGAAGAGCCATGGCTCCGAGAAACTTGCTGAAAGGCTCGTATAATATGTTCCGTTGGTCTGGAACCTGATGGAAAGATTCTGAGCATCTCCAAGAGGAACAGGACGCCAGGCAGTCTTGTCAAAGAATCTGCGGGTAGAGAAGTTATTGAAGCTGACTCCGACGGTCGCCACGAATGTATTTCCACCCCATCCACCGGAAAGTTCCAGCTGGCTGGATGGCTTTTCTGTCACGTTATAGACAATGTCCACGGTGTTGTCCAGCTGATTAGGAATGATGGAATAACCCTTTGCAGGATCTGCAATTGCCTCAGGATCAAACTGTCCCATGGACGCAATCTCTCGTATGGAGCGTTCGAAATCAGTCTGGCTGAAAAGGTAGCCCGGACGTGTGAACACCTGACGGCGCACAACCCTCTCATTGGTCAGGTCATTACCGTTGATGACGATATTGTTGAGAGTCGCCGGCTTTCCTTCCACGATTCTCATCTCCACATCAACTGAATCCCCCTCGATATTAAGTTCGACAGGCTGGATATTGAAGAACAGATATCCATTGTCACGATACAGTTTGGATACATCAAATTCAGTCTGCTTTCCTCCTCCGAAAAGACGTTTCTCCATAGTGACGACATCATACGCATCACCCTTGTTGATCATCAGGATCTGATTGAGGGCTTCGGTAGAATAAACCGAGTTACCTGTCCATGTAATGTCCCTGAAGTAATATTTCTTTCCTTCATCAATCTTGAAATCGATCTGAAGACGTCCGGGTTCGATGTAATACATCGTATCCTTCACAATCCTGGCATCGCGGTAACCGGCCTCATTGAAAGCGCTCACCAAAGATTTCTTGTCATTCTCGTATTCCTTCTCATTGAACTTCTTGGAACTGAAGAAGTTGATCAGTCGGGCATCCTTTGTCTTCTTCATCGAGCGGACGAGCTTGAATTCCTTTACATTCTCCGCTCCATCAAAAGTTATCTTCTTGATCTTGACCTTCTCTCCCCTGTCAACAGCGAACTGTACCCGTATGGCACTGCGGACAACCGTATCCTTTTTTGTATTTACATCCACATTGACATTGTAGAAGCCCTTTTCCTTATAATATCTCTTGATGATATCTGTTGACGTCTTTGCGACATAATCCGAGAACTCACCACCACGACGTAGATTCAGACGTTCCTGAAGTTCCTTCTGTTCACCAGACTTGACACCGGAAAAAGTCCATCGCGATACTCGAGGACGCTCGATGATCTTGATTTTGAAGAAAGCTGTATCACGAGATGCCGAAAGGGAGTCCACAGCTACTGTGACATCCTCGAAATATCTCTGGAGCCACAGACGCTTGACTATTGCAGAGAGTTCCTCGCTTGGAACCGTGACCTCCATTCCCTTCTGGAGTCCGGTAATCTGAATAATCTGCTGCGGAGCGAAATAGTGGTTTCCTTCCACCTCTATTCCTCCTACAACATACTTCTTAGGGTTATTATAGTCTACCTCTATCTTCTCCCCACTTGTCTGGGCCAACATAGGAACAGTCAGCGCCATCGTGGCAAGAAAACAGATAATACGGGTAAGTTTCATTGCGTTACTCTTATTTTCAAAACTGCAAATATAAGCATTTATTTAACTTTTCCATAACGTCTGTCACGTTTTGCGTAAGATTCAACCGCTTTTGCAAACTCCTCCTTTCTGAAATCCGGCCACAGAGTCTCGGTAAAATAAAACTCCGAATAAGCTCCCTGCCAGAGAAGATAATTGCTGAGACGGTATTCACCTGAAGTACGCACTATAAGGTCCGGATCAGGAATTCCATCAGTCACCAGATACCTGCTGAAGCCATCCGCGTCCAGATTTGACACATCCTCACGTTTTTCAGGGCACTCCGCCAGTTCCAGTGCAAGACGTTTTGCCGCTTGAAGGATATCCCATTTTCCGCTATAGCTCAGAAATATTATCAAAGTCAGTACCTCGTTGCCCGACGTTCTTGCCATACACGCATCAATGGTTGCATTCAGCTCAGGGTCAAGTCTTTCCCTGTTACCAAGGACCATAAAGCGGACACCATTCCTGTCCAGACTGTCCATTTCATCAGCCATCGCCTTCACCATCAGTCCCATCAGAGTGGAAACTTCATCGGAAGGGCGATTCCAGTTCTCTTCGGAAAAGGCAAACAGCGACAGATACCTTACACCGTTCTCTACAGCCGCCTCAACACAGGCGCGGACACTTGAAACCCCCTCGAAATGTCCATATACGCGTTCTTTTCCACGCTCATTAGCCCACCGCCCGTTTCCATCCATTATAATGGACATATGCAAAGGCACCTTCTTAGTTTCATTAATCATATTTATTTGATGTTTCTGACATCTTCGCCCCAGAAGAGCTTCTCTGTCAAAGCGTTGATAAAATCTGATTTATTGAACCTGACACGCCTAAGCGAAAAGCGTGCCAGAGACACAGAAACTTCCGTATCAGCCGGCAGTTCCATAGTCCTGTTGTCCATAGTCATAACAACATTCCTGTCACGGGAATACATCTTCAAACCTATCTTGGAAGTATCCGGAACGACCAGAGGTCTGATGTTAAGGTTGTGCGGAGCAATAGGAGTGACTATCAGGACCTTGGACTGAGGCAGCACAATCGGGCCTCCGGCACTTAAGGAATATGCTGTCGACCCCGAGCTGGTCGATACGATGAGCCCGTCAGCCCAATATGTCGGCAATTTCTTGCCGTCAATAGAGACCTCGATTCCCAGCATGGCCGCCCCGCTTCTGTGCACAGTCATTTCATTGAGGGCATATGGCCAGCAGTCCGCCGCCTCATCCATGCAGGAATCAGATAATTCTACAGTAAGCAAAGACCTGTCTTCGATGGTATAATCATTACTGAGAATCGCCGCTGCAACATCCTCAGGACGGTTTTCCGAAAGAAATCCCAGACGTCCGAGGTTCACTCCCACTACAGGAATCGCGCTGTCTGCCACCAGCCTGGCGACAGACAGGAAGGTACCGTCACCACCGACACTCAGGATAAGGTCGGTATCATCTTTGAGAGTCTCTCCATTGCGAATGATATGACAGGCACACCCTCCCTCTTCCAAAGATCTGACAAGTCCTGCCAGACGTTCGTCCGTCTCGCGTACATTCTCACCTATATATATAGCTGAAGTCATTGATAAAAAGTGACATTTATTAACAATCAGACGTCAAAAATAGCACATTATTTACAAAATCTGAACTTTATTATATAATTTTGCCGATTCAAAACATGAATATAATGACAAGACTCAGTATCAACATAAACAAGATAGCGACAATCAGGAATGCCCGTGGCGGAAGAATGCCTGATGTGGTCAAGGCTGCCGTTGACTGCGAAAGATTCGGAGCTGAAGGCATAACAGTCCATCCAAGACCTGACGAAAGACATATCAGGTATGCTGATGTACGCGCCATCCGCCCTCTGATCACTACAGAGTTCAACATTGAGGGCAACCCTATCGATTCCTTCATCAGCCTCGTTCTTGAGACTAAGCCTGATCAGGTCACTCTTGTACCGGATGCCGCAGATGCCATTACATCAAACTCAGGATGGGAAACCATAAAGAACAGGGATTTCCTTACAGAGGTATGCTCGGAGTTCAGGAAGAACGGAATCAGGACATCCATTTTCATAGATGCTAGACCGGAAATGGCCGAAGGTGCAGCCCTTTGCGGTGCCGACAGAGTCGAATTGTACACAGAGCCATATGCAGATATGTTTCCGAAAGATCCGGCTGCAGCCGTTGCACCGTTCATCAAAGCTGCGGAAGCTGCACGAGAGGCTGGCCTGGGGCTGAATGCAGGTCATGACCTCAACCTTGAAAACCTCGAATGGTTCATCCGCAACATCCCATGGACAGATGAAGTTTCAATAGGTCACGCCGTCATCTGTGATGCCCTTTATATGGGATTGGAAGAAACAATCAAGGCATATCTCTCAAAAGTCAAGATTTTTTAATTATATTTGCAAGAATAACGTAATAACTATTTCAAAATGAAGAACACATCACTTATCCTCAGCATCATCTCACTTGTTGCTGTTGTAGCATTCGGAATCATTTCATTGACAAAAGGCAACGGCAAGAAGGCCGACGCCAATGCAGAAGGCGAGGCAGCTGAGACTGTAGCTTGCGAAGGCGCTATCGTATACGTAGACCTCGACAGGATTCTCATGGAGTACGACATGGCTAATGACCTCAGGTCTGTAGTCGAGACTAAAGTCCAGAACATTCAGGCAGAAGTCAACAGAAGAGGCACAAAGCTCGAGAAGGACGTAAAGTCATTCCAGGAGAAGATGGAGAAAGGCCTTATGACACGCTCGGTAGCTGAGGTGCAGGGTCAGAAGCTCCAGAAGCAGGAACAGGATTTCAACACATATGCAGCACAGAAGCAGCAGGAAATCCAGGAGGAGCAGGTGGTAATGATGAACCAGCTCGGCGACGCTATCAAGACCTTCCTTGACAAATACAACGAGGAGAAGCAGTACGCTATGATCCTGACAAATCAGGGTGGTGCTCCTGTAATCACTGGCGACGCTACACTCAACATCACTGACGACGTACTTGCAGGTCTTAACGAAGAGTACATCAAGACAAAGAACGAGAAAAGCGAAGAATAATTGAAGATAGCTTTACTGTCATGTTTCTACCCCTACAGAGGAGGGATTTCTCAGTTCAACACATATCTCTATGAAGAACTGAGCAAAAGACATATTGTCAAGGCATTCAACTTTACAAGACAATATCCTGAAATTCTCTTCCCTGGGAAGACACAGTACGTGACAGCAGACGATGAGGCCGTGCCGGTAGAGAGCGAATCTCTGCTGGACACGGCTGATCCGTTCTCATACATCAGGACATACAGGGCGATCAGGGACTGGAAACCGGATGTGCTGATTGTCAGATACTGGATGTCATGGTTCGCTCCATCGCTGGGCTATATAACACGAAGGATGAAGAAGCATTGCAAGGTGATTTCGATTCTTGACAATGTGATTCCGCACGAACCTCATTTCTTCGACGCACCTTTGACCAGATACTTTCTCAAGGGAAGTACCGGAAGCGTCACACTTTGCGAGGCTGTTGCCAAGGACCTGCTGAAACTCTGTCCTGAAAAGAGGTATACTGTCATCCAGCATCCTCTTTATTCGCATTTCGGAGCTAAACTGGAAAGAGATGAGGCGGAAAGAAGACTCGGCCTGGAACACGGCAGGAAGAATCTGCTGTTCTTCGGTCTCATCCGGACATATAAAGGATTGGACATTCTTCTGGAGGCATTCGGGAAACTTTCAGATGAATACCAGCTGATAATAGCAGGAGAGCCATACGGTTCCTTCGACAGGTATCAGCAGATAATTGACAGACTCCCGAACAAGGAAAGAATCCGGATGAACCTCAAATACATCAAGGATTCTGAAGTGAAGGATTATTTTTCTGCCGCAGACCTTGCTGTGCTTCCGTACAGAAGTGCCACGCAGAGCGGCATCAGCTCGGTTTCCTACCATTTTGAAGTGCCGATGATAGTAACGGATACCGGTGGCCTGAAGGAAACCATAGGAGACAGGGGTACAGGAATTGTGGCTGCAGAGTGTACTCCCGAATGCATCAGAAAGGAGATAGAGGGATTTTTTGAAGATCCTGCCATACAGGACAGATGCATCAGAAACATACGCCTCGAAAAGGAGAGGCTTTCCTGGAACACATTTGCCATGAAGCTTGAAGACTTCATCGGACAACTATAATACTATGACCATGAATAAGATTTCTATAAAGGCATTGATAGGGGCTGCTGCTTTTGCAGTTGCGATGTCAGTCTTCCCGCCGGAGATGACTGCCCAGTCATATGTACCCACTCCTGTAACCATATCTAAGGAAAAGGTAAGGATAGACGGAAAAATCTGTTACTCGCACATAGTTCTTGAAAGACAGACATTATATTCCATCAGCAAGGCATATAACGTCAGTATTGATGATATATACAGATTCAATCCTACCTTGAAAGAGACCGGACTGAAGAAAAACGGTATCATACTCATCCCTTCAGCAGACGCCATCGAAAGCAAATCGGCAGAAGATCACAAGAAAGCCGAAGAAAGCGCTGCCCAAAGAAGGCAGGAGGCTCTGGACTCACTCACAAAAGCTGATGACAAGGCCCCTGTAGCCGAACAAAGGAAAGTGAAGCGCAAGATCCACACAGTCAAATGGTTTGAAGATCTTGACATGATTGCGCAAAAATACGGTGTGCCTGTCAGCGCACTGATGAAATTCAACAATCTTGAAACCCGCAAGCTGAGCAGCAGACAGAAGCTTCAGATTCCTACTCAGGATGACATCAACGATATGACTGCAGAGTCTATTGAGTTTGTTCAGACAGAAACAGCTGACAGCAATACTGAAAACGCAGACAGCACCTCAACTGAAACCGTTCCAGACAATGAAGAAGTGGTCTATGCTGGCAAAAATGATATAAAGGCAGCTCTGCTGCTTCCTTTGAAAGCGACCGGAACATCAAGCCATAAAGGCAATATGGATTTCTATAGCGGAGTGCTTCTCGCCGTTTCGGACTATTCGGAAAAAGGACTTGACATAAATCTGAAAGTGTGCGACATAGCAGGTAACGGGCTTCCACCATATAATTACATAAACGATTGTGATTTCGTCATCGGGCCGATCGCACAGAATGATATGAGTAAAGCCCTTGAGATGAGTTCTGAGACACCGGTATTCATATCACCATTGGATCACAGGACTTATGACCTCGCAAAATCCCATGCCAATATGATACAGGCTCCTACGTCCCACAGCGTCCAGTACAGAGACCTTATCGAATGGCTTAAGAAAGACACAGATGCCTCAGACAGAGTAATATTCATAACTGAGAAAGGGACAAGACAGACAGAAGTGTCTGCCCAGATGCAGGCAGCCATTGATTCATCAGCCATTTCGTACAGGAACTTCTCTTACAGCATTCTGGAAGGAAGAGATATAATGAAGCCTCTTATGGCCCTGATGACCCCTTCCGCCTTCAACAGAGTTGTAATCGCTTCCGAGAGCGAGGCATTTGTAAATGATGTCGTCAGGAATCTCAACCTTATCAGCTACCAGAAATACAATGTAGTACTATATGCTCCTGCAAAGGTAAGGAATTTCGAGACCATCGATGTGGACAACATCCACAGCACCAACATGCACGCCAGCCTTGCATATTTCATCAACTACGATGACGCACGCGTCAAGAACTTCCTTATGAAATACAGGGCACTTTACAACACTGAGCCAAGCCAGTTCGCATTTCAGGGATACGATGTTGCCAGCTATTTCATCAGCATGGTCAACAGATATGGTGACAGATGGATGGAAATGCTTGAAAAAGATGAACAGAAAATGCTTCAAAGCACATTCAGATTCAGAAAGACAGAAGATAACGGATACGTGAACAACGGAGTGCGGAGAATAGTATACGGTGAAGGCTGGAGTATCTCGGAGAATGACTAAGCCTTCAGAAGTGAACGGGCATTTGCTACTGCTTCATCAGTCAGAATCGAACCGCTAAGCATACGCGCGACCTCAAGGACTCTCTGCTCGTCGGAGAGTCTTTCTATTTTAGATACAGCCTCTGAGGTCTGAGGATTGATTTCCTTGGACACAAGATAATGTGCAGTTCCCTTAGCGGCAACCTGAGGAAGATGGGTGATGGCGAATACCTGCATATTCTGCCCCATTGTACAGATAAGGGATCCCATCTTGTCAGCGACACTACCCGAAACTCCTGTATCGATTTCATCAAAAATCATTGTCGGCATATTGGCAAATCGAGCCATCATTGCCTTGAGGGCAAGCATTATCCTCGACATCTCTCCTCCTGAAGCACACTTGGCGACATCGACAGGATTCTTACCGGTTGCCGAGAATCTGAACCGGACTGTATCCTTCCCTGACGAAGAAAGCGGAGCATCAAAGATCTGAACTTCAAATACTGAATAAGGCAGTTCCATATCCCTTATGGAATCTCGGATGCTCAAGGCAAAAGAGTCTGCTGCCTTCGTTCTTGAAAGAGTCAAGGCATCAGCAACTTCATCATATCCTGCAGTAACACGCTCAAGCTCAGCCTGAAGCTGTGCACGCTCCTCCTCAAGCCGGGTTGAGTCGAAAAGCATATCGGAAAGCCTGTCACGCTCCATTACAAGTGCCGCTTCATCAGTGCAGGAGAACTTATGCATAAGACCATAGATCAGGGACATTCTGTCCTCCACCTGCTCCAGGCGGTCCTGAGAAACATCAGTACGCGAGTTTATAGCGGCAACATCGCTGATTATATCATCCAGCTCTCTTCTGCAGGAATCTATCCTTTCCGCCAGATCCGAAACAGAAGGGATGAATCTTCCTACCTTGGAAAGCTGCTTCCCCGCCTCTTTCAGCAGAGAATCCAGGGACATATCACCGGATGCAGAATCAAACAGTTCCTCGGTCATACTGAGACATGACTTTATCTCCTCAGCATTTGCCAGCTGCTTCTGCTCTTCTTCAAGTTCCGTCAATTCGCCTACTTTCAGATTTGCTGCCTCCAGCTGTCTGTAACGGGCCTCATAATAATCCTTCTCTGATGCCACTTCTGCAATTCTGGAATCCAAAGCAGAAATTTCAGACTTAAGCTGAATCATCCGGCGCCAGAATCCGGAACACTGCTCGAGCAAAGAAGAGTTTCCGGCAAAATGATCCAGGATTCCCATCTGGAACTTATGATCTGACAGCAGAAGAGTCTGATGCTGAGAATGGATATCTATAAGACGGGAGGCTATTCCCTGAAGGACCTGAACAGATACGGGAGAATCATTTACAAAAGCCCTTGAACGGCCCGAACGATTGACAACCCTGCGGACTATCAGATGACCGTCATCCCATTCGACATCATTATCATCCAGCTCTTCCTGAAGCTCCGCATCAGAAGAGTCCAGATCAAACTCAGCCTCAACAACACAATTATCTGCTCCCTCGGATATCATCGCAGCATCGATCCTCGCCCCCATGATAAGGGACAAGGCTCCAAGCAGAATCGACTTTCCGGCTCCTGTCTGTCCTGTAATAATAATCAGACCCTCCGGAAAATCTATCTCCAGAGAGTCTATCAATACATAATTCCTGACCTGTAGCCGGCTTAACATAGGATATTACTCGTTATCCTCGCTCTTAGCCATTCTATAGAAAACTTCACCGTCGTTGAATTCCTCTATTGCAACAAGGCTAGGCTTAGGCTGTCTTTCGTAATACTTTGAGATCTCAATCTGCTCACGGTTCTCGAACACCTCTTCCATTGTGTCTCGGTCATTCTTGAACTCCTCGAGCTTTCTTGTAAGTTCCTTCTTCTCAGCGATAGCAATCTGATTGGCTCTCTTTGAAAGGATTACAACTGTCTCATAGATATTTCCTGTAGGTTCTGCAAGATTGCAGAGGTCTCTTGTAAGAGTGTTTACCGGTATCTTCTTGTTTGCCATATTAAATGTTTTAATGTTTCAAATCCAGGGAAATCAAACATCCCTCCATTTAATTATACCCCCGGATTCAGACAGAGTTTCAATTATTTTTCAACTTTTTCAGCATTTTCTTTCTTAGCCTTCATCATTGCCTTCTGAATCTTGGCCCTTTCCTTGGCAAACTCCCTCTCGCTCATATCATCACCGGCTGCTGCAGTATGCTTTCCGAGAGCCTTCTGGGCACGCGCATAAACCGCATCAAGCTCCTTACGATAATGGGATTCCGGAAGCTCACCTATAAAATTCAGATAATCATCCACAAATGAAAGATATCTTTCCTTCTGCTTTGCAGGCACACTCAGATGGGCATATTTATATGATGACATAGCGATATAATAAAGTATGTCTTCCCTATAAATATTTTCAGAATCATCCTTCAGGACATTCTTGAAAGCCACTCTGGCAGCAAGATAATCTTCCATCTTATAATATAGGCGTGCGGACTCGAATGCCTTCTTGTCAAGACGCTCATTCAGTTCTGTGAGCATATCGTGACATACAGCCATGTTACCTGACTTCGGATATTCCAGAATATACTCCGATATGGCATTGATAGCCTTATATGTCGGTGTCTGATCAAGTTCATATCTCAAGGTCGAACGATACAGACAATCAAGGCGGAGATAACGTGCCTCTTCAGCAAAAGGGCTGCGAGGATAGCTCTCCACAAACTGCTCGAAATTTGTCTCCGCTGTGTAATAATCCTTGAAATTATAGTTGCTGAGACCCCAGTAATATCTGACTGTATCGTCTCTTTCAGTACCGTCTGTCAAAGCTGACAAAGATTCGAACAATGATGCTGCCCTACTGTACTTCCTGTTATTGAAATACTCGAATGCAGCCTTGTACTTTGCATCGGCATCGTTACTGTTGAGCAGCAGTTCATACTGAGACTTGCAGGAAGACATTGCTGCTATGGCGATAAGCGCCAGTATTAGATTTCTGATTTTCATCTGTATGTTTTATGACATTATTGCATCTTAATGAACTTCTCGGCGTCAAGCGCAGCACGGCATCCTGAAGCCGCAGCCGTAATGGCCTGCCTGTAGAGCGGATCCTGAACATCTCCGGCAGCAAAGACTCCGTCGACATTAGTCCTGGAGGTCTTTCCGTCAGTAATGATATAGCCCTCCTTATCAACCTTCACCCACTGGCTGAACAATTCTGAGTTAGGATGATGTCCTATCGCAAGGAAGAAGCCATCCACAGCGATATCGAAGACCTCACCGTCCTTCCTGACGAGTCTGGCCCCGGTCACTCCTGCATCATCGCCAAGAATCTCCTGAGTGTTGCAGTTCCAGAGGATCTCTATGTTTTCCGTTGCCATTACCCTCTCCTGCATAGCCTGAGAGGCTCTGAGAACATCTCTTCTGACAATCATATATACTTTTCTGCACAATCCGGCAAGATAAGTAGCTTCCTCGCAGGCAGTGTCACCGCCTCCTACAACCGCTACCGTCTTCCTGCGATAGAAGAAGCCGTCACATGTAGCGCATGCAGACACGCCAAGACCCTTGAATCTGGTTTCAGATGGAAGTCCGAGATATTTTGCAGTCGCTCCAGTGGCAATGATAAGAGTCTCTGCTAGAATCTCCCTGTCACCATCCACCGTAATCTTGAAGGGTCTCTCGGACAAATCTGCCGATGTTACGGTTCCGACACGGAGATCGGCTCCCAGACGCATCGCCTGAGCCTTCATCGTTTCCATAAGAGCCTGACCACCTATACCGTTCTCAAATCCCGGATAATTTTCAATATCAGTTGTGGTCGTAAGCTGTCCACCAGGCTGCAGACCCTCATAAAGGACAGGAGCCATATCAGCCCTTGCCCCATATATAGCAGCAGTATATCCTGCAGGACCGCCGCCTATGATAAGACATTTTACTGTTTCCATATCCAATAAATTGCGCAATTTACAAATATACGATTGTTTTTGCATTTAAGAAACGAAAGCCCCTGAATATTACAAAAATCAGACCTTCATCAGCATATGCTTGACCTTTCTGTATATCCAGCCGAGCAGGCAATCCGGAAGAATCACGATAAATGGCCAGAATATCTTGTTAAGCAACCCAGGCATCGTACCTCTGCGTCTCCTGAATGTAGCCCTCAATGCTTTATCAACCGCCTTTTCTGGAGTAATCATAACCATCAGATTTCTGGCCAGCTTTCTAAGGCTGTCCTTCAACGGTATGAGAGGCGTATCCACTGCACCGAAATATGCATTGGTTACACTGACTCCTGTCTTCTGGCACTCTATTCTCAGTTCCCGCGAATAATCTCGCACGAAACGCTTTGTGTTGCCATACATACCGATTCCAGGCCATGACATCCATGCGGCAAGCGAAGATATATTAAGTATATAACCGCATCCCCTCTCCTTCATTCCGTTGACATATTTGCGGCAAAGCATAAGGGGAGTAACCATATGGACCATCATTATAAGGTTGAGCATCCTCTCTGAGGTCTCGGCTATGCCCTGACAATACATGACTCCGGCATTGTTCACGAGGACTTCCACTTTGCAGCCTGCCTCCTCCGTAGCATTCCAGATGCGGTCAGCAGCATCCGTTGCCGACAGATCCTGGACAAAAGGCAATATTTTACAAGACGGCACGGAGTTCCGAACCATAGCCGCAGTCTCGTCCAGACCTCTGGCATTGATATCCACTATCACAAGATTATATCCCTTGGCCGCAAGTCTTTCAGCATATATGCGGCCCATTCCGGACGCTGCTCCGGTCACGAGGGCATATGTTTCAAAATTTCCGGACATAAACAAATAGTATATACAATTCAAACGGGCGCAAAATTACCAATTTTAGACGAAAGACAGAAAAAAAGCGGGAACATTTTTACAATTTTGAATTTTTCAAAATTATTATTTATATTTGCAGCCTAAAGTCAGACAAAAATGCTTACACACAGATGCCCAAACATAGAGGAATTCAAGGAAATCCTCAAGAAACACTCGCTTAAAGCCACTCCTCAGAGACTGGCGGTCCATGAAGCCATGACTGTCCTGGGCCATGCCTCTGCCGACATGGTGACCGAAGAAATCCAGAAGCAGGGCAAGGCGAAAGTGACGGTTGCATCTGTCTACAACATTCTGACCCAGCTGGCCATGCTTGGCGTATACCACCATCGTATGAGCTGCAACAACAAGATGTACTTCGACGTCAACACCTTCTATCACTGCCACCTGTATGATCAGGAGAACCATACATATAAGGATGTGATAGACGACGACCTCATAGCTTTGATACAGTCACATCTGGGACGTCGTAAATTCAGGGGCTATAAGGTCGAAGGTATTGACATTCAGATTATCGGACGTCCGACAAAAAGAAAGTATACTGTCTAAAGCTGTTTTCTAAGCTTCGCACACTTGATTATGCAGAAGATGAATGCGGCAAGTGCCACTGATATTCCTGCAGCATAGCCTATTATCGGCTTGAGGTGGAAACCGAGAGGTGATATGATTATGAAGCTGATGCACACGAAGGTAAGGAAGGTCGCAGGAACCGAACACATCCAGTGAGGTCTGCCCTTTGTGGTCAGATAAGCTGCGCCGGTCCACATGACCAGAGCCGCCAAAGTCTGGTTCGCAATTCCAAGATAGTTCCATGCTGTTGAAAAATCGACCTTGCAGAAGAAGAATGCAACAACAAATACCGGAAGGCACACCACAAGTCTCTTGACTACAGGCTTCTGGTCATACTTGAAAAGGTCGGCAATCGAAAGACGGAGGCTTCTGAAGGCTGTGTCTCCTGATGTAATCGGGCATATCACCACACCAAGAATGGCGATGACAGCACCCACCTTACCAAGCCAGCTCCTGCATATGATGTCCACGAGATCCGCCGCCTGTGCATTCTTTATAAGCTGTCCGTTAACTTCTACACCGGCATCTGTCATAGCTGCATTAAGTCCCTCCGGACCACCGAAATACGTCATTGCGGCAGTTGCCCAGACCATGGCGACTATACCCTCGGCAATCATAGCGCCATAGAATACAGGACGGGCATGCTTCTCATTCTTCAGACAACGGGCCATCATAGGTGACTGGGTGGCGTGGAAACCGGAAATAGCACCGCAGGAAATGACAATGAACATCATCGGTATAAGGATATTCCCTTCCGGATTGAAATGCCAGTTCTTGAGCATGGCAGGAGTAAGTTCCACCATTTCATGAGTACCGTTGAGGTCTCCCACAATCATAGCTATTCCTACACCGAAAGCCATGAACAGAAGAATCGCTCCCATGAACGGATAAATCGAGCCGATGATCTTGTCCACAGGAAGGAGGGTGGCCAAAATATAATAACCGAAAATAATATACAGCCATACTTCCTTATCCCAACCGGTCAGATTTGCCATAAGCCCTGAAGGTCCGATAACGAAGGACACTCCGACTGCCATCAGAAGGAAGGCCACGACGAAATTCACGACGCCCTTCATCTTTGATCCGAGGTACTTGGAGGTAATGTCAGGCATGTTGACACCCCCATTATGGATTGACATCATTCCGGCAAAGAAGTCATGTACGGCTCCCATGAAAATACATCCGAACACAATCCATAGATATGCAGCAGGACCGAATGCTGCTCCTGATACTGCTCCGAAGATAGGGCCAAGGCCCGCAATGTTCAGAAACTGGATTACAAAGACCTTCCACGTAGGTATCGGAGTAAAGTCAACTCCATCAGCCTTTTCATATGCTGGGGTCTTTCTCGATGGGTCAATGTCAAGATAGCGTTCAACCACCTTACCATAAACAAGATAGCCTGCCACAAGAAGCAGGATGGCAACAATAAAGGTTATCATTTCGATTATTAATTTGGTCTCAAATTTAGTCAGTTTAGTTTTCAAATGCAACGATTAGTAAGAAGAAAGCATCTATATGCCGCACAACATTTTTTATACATTTATGAGAATTTTTAACAGAATACTTATTTGCATTACAGCAGGATTAATTATGTTCAATATGACTTCCTGCAAGAAAGACGACACTTTAAGGTACGGAAACGTGACTATGGGAAACCTCGTGGACGGAAAGTTCATCAGCGATCAGGGAAACACATTCAATATGGTGGAGATGAACACAACCGTGGACCTGAAGAAATTCAGACGCGGCATCATGCAATGTGACGTTCTCAGGGAAACCGGCGAGAAGGAATATGATGTCAGGGTCACATATATGGATACAGTCTTCACAAAGGCTCCTGTGCTGGCCAGCATTGCGGCTGAAGACGAAGAGATGATGGTCGAGGATCCTATTTATATCGATCAGCGATGGATATCGGGAGGATATCTGAACATGTACATCATCTTCGAAATCCAGGTCAATCCTATACTCAAGGACAGCAAGCATATGATCAACCTTGTGGCAGACGACTCTGCAGCCGAAACCGGCAAATACACATTTACATTGAGACACAATGCATTCGGTGAGACCTTCAAGGGCACAGAGAAGGAAGATAGCGGAGAGGCCGGTGTGGTATCCCTGTCATCCAGTCAGATATCATGGGGATTTGCGGGCTGCTACGTCAGCTTCCCTATCTCTGAGCTGATCACCGACAACAATGCAGAAGTCACATTGAATTGGAAGAGTCATGTCGTAACCGGAAACTCATGGAGTTCTGCCATTGAAGACAAGACATATAAATTCAATTACAGCAAAGATTATTTTGAACATGCTCCATTGAACATAAAGAGCAAGACCGTAACAGCAACGGTAGAATAAACATCGGCATCAAAACTGAAACACCTGCAACCCTCATCGGATTGCAGGTGTTTTTTATATGCTCTTATCTACTGTTATTTTGTCTACAATTGGTAAGTAACAGCAAGGCCATCAACTCTTACCTGAGCTGTAAATGAAGCTATGGTAAATGAATTTACCGGAGTCTCAAACTCTACCGTCACCTTATCTGATGACACAGATACAGTCGCGCCTGAGATTGTACCGATTGATGTTTTCATAGTTGTTGCATAAGAAGCACTGTTACAATCAAATATAATCTTCACCATATTGTTCATTTCAACCGTAGCGGACGAACTCGCATAGAGTCTTATTGGCTTGTAATAGGATGTATTGACATTGCTGGTTGAGGAAGCCTTATCATTTGTGAAGGTTATACCGTTCTCGACCCACACCTGCTGAGCTGTCGTTCCCACTGTTCTTTTCGCTGTGTCATCAAAAGTCAAAGTTGCCTCTGCAACAGCAGGACCATCACTGAAGGTACAATTTGCCGTTGCAACAAAAGAATCCAGGAATCCATCCTTGCCTGCATAAGCTTTTACCACGCAATCTGCAGTAATAGCAACAGGTTCTGAATAAGCCACATACTCAGCATTATCCACTGAATAATAAACTGTTGCTCCATCAGTACTGCAAGTTATTTCAACAAGGTTGTTCAAGCAAGATATCTCAGGAGTCGCGCATCCGTCCTTATGGCTTTCATAATAACCACTTACCACCTGTGCAACCCCATTGTAATCGCCTCGGTTTCCGACTACGGTCAGTTCATCACCTACTGCAAGGCCAATATCAGCAATGTCAGCAATCTCGCCAGGTCCCATACGATAAATAAGTATTTCGTTTGTACCATCCGAAATTGTCAACTCAGCATTATTATATGACGAACTTATCGATTTAATCGATATGATTCTACCAGTCAGTCTGTACCAATCAGAAGCCGACACTTCTGCCGCCACAAACTCAGGAATAGTAACATTGCTGATTGTCACAGTCGGTGCTTCTTTATCTTCATGACTTACATAAACTCCACTCGCCAACTGCACCGAGCCATTATACTGGCTCCAGACTCCGGCAACTGTCAGGACATCTCCGACAGTAAGGCCAAGCTGATCTAATGCAGTGCCGTTTTCTGCTGCAGTCATCCTATAGATATAGAGTTCATTACCAGCTTCATCCGCAATAGTAAGGGTAGCATTTCCATAAGATGTATTAATCTCATTTATATTTACTATTGTTCCTGTCACTGTATACACGACATTATCCGCTGCAGTCATCGCAAGGAATTCAGCTATTGTAAGGGTATTCACAACAGGCGCTCCCTCCTGGGTGACAGCAATGACCTTACTATAGATATTACCTTCGAGATCATTACCATTGATTCTGATATAAGCGACTCGCTCTTCTGCTGAATTAGCTAGAGCCACATAAGTGAGTCCACCCTCTGTCAAAGAAACTGTGAGCCAGTCACAATCTTGAGTACATGCTTCATCAGCCCAGGTGCTGACCTCCAGATCTTCCAGATTCTCATATGTAAATGTCACGGTACCAGAGGCTTCTTCTTTTGCAAGTTCCAAAGTTTCCTGAACAGTAATTGACGGAACAGTTTCTGCAGGTTCGTCACCAGTTATCCTCTTATAAAGATATATTTCACTGCTTCCTGCACCATTTGTATAATTAGAAGCATCATATGCATTATAACAACGCCAATCCTGATTATTATACACTCCAAGATATCTTGAGGTAGCATTACACTTGAAAACAAATGCATTTGAGTTAGACGCATGCTGTTCAATTGTCCATACATTATTTGCGTTTGTTCCGACTCTCACGCCATTGTTTGTCGCTGTTGTATAAAGGTAATTGGTTGTCTGACCCGCTACTGCCAGCTTATAGTTTCCTGCTGTCCCGCTGATATCAAGCATCATGGCATCAGTTACGCCATAAAGGAGGTTATCTTCCACAGATACACTTGTATTGAATGTCGGAGCTGCAGACGTTCCGTTCGTTGTTATAAGGGCACCTGTCTTGGTTGATGTTCTGGCAACTAAGACATATGTACCGGTTGAAACACCTTCTGCCGGAGAAACCGCAACCCACGATATCTTTTCCTTCTCTACTCTTTCTGCACTTTCCATATTGACAGCAAGAATATTACGGGCATTCTGCTTGAAAGTCTTCTCGATACCGGTAATCTCACGAGTATAAGTAGCACAATCTGTTTCCACTACGACCTTAAGTGAAGTCAGGGTAGCCGGAAGACAGCAAGCCCAGAACTCCAGATTGCCGTTTGCATCAATCGACAGATTTCCTCCACCGATCTCTATAACATTTGACTCTGCATTATTATTTGTAACCTCACCAGTCAAAAGATTAACTTTCTGGCTACCGACAAGATTAGCACCTTCCTGCGCTGTCAGAGTGATGCCTGAGACTCTCTCACCCTCATTTACTCCAAGAGACTTCAATGTTATATTTGCATGAGCGACAAGGCGGGTCCATTTCATGGAGATTGTTTCACCTTGAGCCGGACGCGAAGTAAATTCACCTACTGAAACTCCTGTCATCAAATCAGCCGCCGCATCGAATGAAGCCGCCCCAGGTGTCTGTATAGCAGGGATTTCAAGTGTCGCTACCGGAGCTTCGGAAAAGCTGGTTGATGCCGGTGCCGGATAAACACCATAAAAAACGTGTGCACCCTCAGTTGTTCCAGTATAGTTTGTAGAAACATTAAACTGAGCTGTTTCTGCTGCTTCCGTCAACTGATCGGACTTATAAAGTTTCGCATCACCTGAAGCATTACCTGAAGCATTCTGCCATGCACCATTAACAGTATAAGCAACAGAAATCCTGTCACCTGCAGACCATTGGACAGTAGTTCCTGTCCACTCAGTCTTAGTTTCATCGGCAAAGGATGGTTTCTCTGACACAAAGCTGAGAACAACCTCCTGAGCATCCTCAGGAGCAGTGATTTCTTGCTTCTGACAAGACACGAATGCCATTGCAACTGCTGCAAAAAGCATTACAATCGAATTGATTCTTTTCATAGCGTGCAAATGTTTAAATTTCTCCTAAGTCAAAATCATTGTCATAGCCATTGTCAGCCCTGTCAAATTCGCCGCTCTGGCATAATACACCTTCGCTCTGAATATAGAGCAAAGTGGCGGAAGGAGACTCATATCTGAGCTCCTCGCAATTAATTTTTTTGTTTGAAGTCATATTATCTAGTGTTAATATTGTTTACGTTATGATTTTTGCTTTAATTGGACAAATTTATCAAAAACACGACAAGACAACAATAGTTTGGAGAGATTTTACTGATTTTTCTGAATAAAAGCCAGAATTTCGCCTTTGACGACACGGTCGCCTTGCTTGGCACATACCGCTACAATCCTTCCGGAAACAGCCGGCATGACCTCTTCAAACCCATAATATGTCTGGATATAAGACATTGCCTCCCCCGCTTTGACTTCCGTACCAGCCACCGGAGCGGTCGATGCATCATCCACATCCACCTGCCACATGAGCTGGCCCTTGACCGGAGCCTGGACAGGAACGGCGTCAGGATATTTCCTCACAATCTCGTCCACATCATACTTTGGCATCTCCACGACAGGACGTTCTATCACTATCGGAGCACCTGCCTTAGCTTTCGCAGCTTCAAGGTCTGCCTTGAAACGTTCTTTAGCCACACCGCTCCTGTAGTCCCTGTACTGTCTCTCATGCATAGCAAACTCAAAGAGTTCCTCATCGTCCTGTCCGCAGTCCCAGCCTTCCTCCTTCATCATTGTACGGAA
Source organism: Bacteroidales bacterium (assembly GCA_017398335.1). GTDB lineage: Bacteria > Bacteroidota > Bacteroidia > Bacteroidales > UBA932 > Cryptobacteroides. The sequence goes on from JAFQGK010000036.1 coordinate 42,371, forward strand.
TTTATCCAGCTCATCCGGGAAGGCATCCTGAGGGTTACCGGTGTAGAATTCGAGACCTTTCTGCTTTGCGAGCTCCACGATTTCCGGAGCAAGCTCTCCCGGAAGAGTACCCATCCTGCCAAGAATCATATTCCAAGTATCCTTATCTATAGTAGTCCAGCGAGGCTGTCCCTTAAGAATATTCATAAGATTCATCAACGCAGTATTCTTCACATACTGACTGAACGGAGTCACCAGCGGAGGATAGCCCAGGCGCGGCCATACATATTCCACTTCCTGGAAGAGCATCACCATCAGCTGGTCCAGACTAAGCTCCGACTTGCCTTGAGCACGCAAAGAAGCATTGATCGCTCCGTGAAATCCCTTGAGATCCGCCATCATCGAGCCCATCATTCCTCCCGGAAGGCCACAGCCAACAAGAAGAGAACTCATATGCGAGTTATTCGGATCTATCCAATAACCGAGGAAATCATCGATGAATTTCTGTGTAAGACTTCTGACCTGCATATATGCATCCATATTCAGATCCCTGACCTGGAAGCCGTCTGCCTTGAGCATCTCCCTGATCGTAATGACATCCGGATGAACCTTGCCCCACGAAAGCGGCTCCACCGCAACATCAAGATAATCAGCTCCTGCGCGAGCGACCTCCAGCATCGAGGCTGGAGAAAAACCCGGGCCGCAATGGCCGTGATACTGAACAGCAACATGCGGATATTTCTTCTTAATCCGGAGCGTGAGTTCGGCAAGGAAAGTAGGGCGGCCGACACCAGCCATATCCTTGAGACATATTTCATCACAGCCATATTCTACAACCTTATCCACCACTCCCATATAATACTCTACCGTATGCACCGGCGAATTGGTAATCGAAAGAGCCACCTGTGATATCATTCCTGCCTTCTTTGCATACTCGACACTCAGACGCAGGTTCCTGTGATCATTAAGTCCGCAGAAAGAACGTGATATGTCTGTACCCTGAGCCTTCTTTACCTTATACATCAATTCACGCACGTCAGCTGGTACAGGATTCATTCTCAATGCATTGAGTCCTCGCTCGAGCATATGGGTCTGTATTCCCGCCTTATGGAAAGGAGCTGTCCATTCACGCACTGCACGATTCGGATTCTCGCCAAAAAGAAGGTTCACCTGCTCGAAAGCGCCTCCGTTTGTTTCGACACGGTCAAAACACCCCATATCTATGATAGCCGGAGCGACTTCCTTCAACTGAGTGACAGTGGGAACATATCTTCCGGATGACTGCCACATATCCCTATATACAAGGGAGAACTTTACTTCACGTCCCATTTTTCTGAAATTTTCATTTTCGACATCAGCAAATATATGAAAGTTTTCTTTACCTCCTCACAATCCGCAGCCAAATAGGACGGAAGGTCAAAAAATGGGGCAAAAGTCTTGCTGTTGAAGTAAAATTTTCGCCACATGCTGTTGCAGATTTGATTTTTTTGAGTACCTTTGCAATCCATTAAACCAACATGGTGCCCATAGTTCAGTTGGTTAGAGCGTCAGATTGTGGTTCTGAATGTCGTGGGTTCGAATCCCACTGGGCACCCAAGAAGAAGCCGAAAGGCTTCTTTTTTTGTGTCCTGGTGGGATGAGAACTCTAGTCTTACAGCGAAGCGATATACTCCTGCATCGCTGGCATATTTTCCAGAACACTTCTGAAAAGCGCCATCTGATTGCGCGTGCGGACAAGATTATGTTCCGGATACTTGATCTTATAGTAAGTATCGCCATTGATATAGTCAGCAAAGAAACGTACTGCCTGCATATATGGGAAAAGAGCTGCCGCATATGGAAGATTCTCACGCTCGACCGGTGTGAGGAATACCGAAGCCGACTCCACATATCCCTTCGCAAATGCCTTGAAGATTTCCATATCAAATTCAACCATATCGATGCGCGGATCATCTTCCGCAACCTTATTTGCTGCAGTACGGAGGAAATCTCCGAAATCGGAGAATACGAAACTTGGCATCACCGTATCAAGGTCTATGACACAAAGTACATCTCCGGAAGCATCGAACATCATATTGTTGACCTTGGTATCGCAATGGCAGATGCGTTTAGGAAGAGTGCCTTCACGATACATCCTTTCGGCCTTGCACATCTCCTCACGATGGACAAGAATCTCCTTCAGGATCTCCCGTACCTCATCTTCCGCCATACGTCCTACAGCATCTGAAGCCACTGCTTCTTCAAGCTGGCGGGCCCTCAGTTCCATATTGTGAAAATCCGGAATAGTTTCCCCTAGAGTGTCAGGAATATCAGCCAGCATCGCCTCGAAGTTTCCGAAAGAGCGACCTGCATAATAAGAATATTCTGGATTCACAGTCTCATATGTAAAGGCATTCTCTATGAAGAGAGACACTCTCCAATAAGATGAGCCGTCAAAGTACCACGTAACGTGAGAATTCTTCAAAGGAATGAACGTCAATACTTTACGGTCTATGTCTGCAACACCTTCCGCCTCAAGTTTCCTGCGGATATGCCCCGTGACGCTTACAATGTTGTTCTGAAGAAGTTCCACATCACGGAATATATTGTGGTTGATTCTCTGTAGGACATAAGATGGTCCGTCTAGTGTGTTGACCTTATAGGTGTCATTGATCAAGCCGTTACCAAGAGGTCTGATCGATTCGATTTGTCCTTTCAAATCAAATTGAAGGACGATGTCATGCAAGTCAGTCATAATTATGGGTTCATTAAGTCTTTATTTACAAATCCGTTTATTTCCTGTATCAGTTCAACAGAAACACGAGCCTTCATTCTTATCTCTTCCGTTGCATCCGGACAGGCGGCCGCAGTACGAAAAGCATTGATAGCCTCACCGAAACAACATTTCCTGCGCAGCTCTTCAGCAGTTCTGATCCATTCTTCAGCACTTTTCATCATCTTCCTTCTTTGGTATGGTCACTGTAAACGATGCGCCACCAAGAGCAAAAGACCTCTTATAGCTTATCTCACCGCCACATTTCTCCATGATATTTCTGCATATCGCCAGTCCCAGACCGGTACCGGCACTCTTTGTTGTAAAGTTCGGAGTAAAGAGTCTGCTGATATTCTCTTCCTTCACGCCCGATCCGTTATCATCCACTACGACATCGTAGTAGCCATCTTTCGTACTGTTCCTGAGATAAATGACCACATTACCCTGAATCATTTCCTCACCCTCGGCTTCCAGTTCCCTCTGCCTGATTTCCACTGCCTGGATGGCATTAGTGATGAGATTTACGAACACGCGTATGAGCTGAGGCTTCGGAGCCATCACCCAGGCATTCTCCATACCGAGATATGAAATCCGTATGTTTTCCTTATTGTCAAATATGAGAAGCTGATCCTTCAGAATTCTGTCAAGATCCAGAAGAACAGGTTCCTCACTGTATAGTTTTGCGAAGGTCGAGAACTCGTTTGCTGTATCTGTGAGGATATCAATATGCTCCAGCACTACGGCAGACACCTTATCAAACTTCTCCTCCCATGCCGGGTTGCCCTTCTGCTTGAGCCTTATAAGTCTCTGGAGTTCAAGCTTTATCGGAGTAAGAGGATTCTTGATCTCATGCGCCACCTGACGAGCCATCTGGCTCCACGCATTATCTCTTTCAGCCTGCGCCAGCTGACGTGTCGAATCAGAAAGATCATGAACCATTCGGTTATAGGCATCGACAAGAGATGATATCTCGTCCTCACGCTTGTATATGATATATTCCAGGTTATTGATGTCAGTCGAATTCATCTTACGTCCCATCTCCAGAAGCGGCGCAAACATCGAGTTAACCTCCCTGGTACTGAAAAGGAGGGAGCCGATCAGAAGAAGAAGGAAAAGGTTTATGATCATGGCCGCATGGAACATGGCCTCGCGCCTGAAGTCAAAGCTCTTGTCTGTATAAGGCACACTGACTATTGCAATCAGATCTCCGCTGTCGTTGAATATCGGAGCATACAGAGACCACAGATTCCTGCCGGAGATGTTTTCACGGTGAATATAGAATCTCTGATGCTGATAGCGGATATTATTGAAAGCGTCCTCATCTATACGGCTGCCTATAACCATCTTCTCAAAGACCTCCGGAGTCGTCGAATGGAAGACCTTTCCTGCCGGAGTATAAAGTGATATATCCGACTTGGTGATATTGCCAAGGTTTTCAATATCCATAGCAAACTCCTGAGTCTGCAGTTCCCTCCATGTCGAAACATGCCTTACCTGGTCCTCGACAAAGGCCTGGATGGTATTGATCTTCGACGACATCAGATTGTACATGTTCGACTCATTCCTTTTATATACGAACAGTACGCTTATGACGGTCATGCTCACAAGAATGAGGCATGATGACACAAAGAGGATAGTGTTGATTCTTGTGCGGAAATAGTTGCTCTTGAAGTTATTGTTACGCCTTCCTCGCGCAAATATCTGAAGAACGAGAGTAAGGGCAAGGAAGAGATAGGAGAATGACGTAAAGAACACCATCGCTGTCCTGACAGGTCTTGATATGACTATCATATCCTGCTCATCGATCAGATGCATGAAATGCACACTGCCCTTTTCACGGATCACCTTATGGTCCGGAACACTGTCAAACTCGTCACCCAGCTGGGAAGAAATTGTCGGATAAGGATAATTTCCTTTGAATGAAGTCAGCTTGCCCCCGGAATATCTCGCATATGAATATATCGGTGGTATGGAAACAGAGCCCGGTCTTGAATAATTTCCAAGTACACTGTAATATCCCCTGTCCTCCCTGTTGGTATTCGGCTCTATGATGACCATCACCTGCCTGAGTCCTGTATCAGGCCTGTAGAAGAGGAAGATTCCAGCATAACTGCTGTTCCCGTTGCTGTCTGTCAGGAACAGGAACCTCGAGCCTACATCTATAGGAGTACCGCTGCCCGCGACCTTGTTGAAGTATGCCATAGCAGCTCTGTCCCTGTCATCTACAGCTAGTACATCAATATTATACGACTGCCTTATCCGGCTCAGATAATATTCGGAAATACGGTTGAGGATCATCGTTGACGCATTATCCATACCCGAAAGTGTTGCTATCAGCTGATCGGAAGCAATCTCATCCTCAATTGTCTTGAGCTGGATTTCCAACGAAAGGTCCCTGTCTACCGCCAGTCTGTTTGCCCACAACATGACTCTGTCCATCTCTTTTCTGAAACCCAGGACAGAAGATGTACAAGTAAAGAAGAGAGCCCATATGAAGGCCGAAAGGACAAGAGCCTTTCTTGAGAACACATTATAGTTCCAGCCTGTAAAATGATTCACTACCGGACGGAGCATCTGAAGGAGCAGAAGTATACTGAGAAGCACTCCGGCATATGATATATAAACAATGATCGTATACTGGACACCCGTATTCCACCTGTACAGTTCAAGAGTGATGCTGGAATTGAGAATCAGGCTCTTGATTGAGATAAATGAATAAACAAATGTCGCAACAGCCATCAGAAGCACTGCCGTACCATATATCAGCATATCCTTTCCGGCTGCTGTTTCCCCGTCATGACGGATGAATGTCAGAATCCGGCGTCGTACCAGATATGCGCATATGTTTGCCAGCGTGATATATGTATTCAGAAGAAGGAGGGCTCCCAAAGAGAAGAACAAAGGTCCGTCTGCATACAATGTCGGAGAGAAGATAGATGACAGCCCGTTCATCTGATAGCCCCATACAAAAGAAACAATCAGGATGGCTATCAGCACCACCTGGACAAGAAGAAACACCTTTATAGAGCGGTGACCGGCCAGGAAAAATACAGCTGCCAGGGCAAAGAGCAGAAGAGAGATCCAACGCAGGAGGAAGTTGTCATAGAAAGGTGAAGCGAAGTCCGTATCAGAAATGACCTTGAACAATGGCTTGCCTTCTATGTTTACAGGGGTGCCGCTGCTGCTTCCAAGAGGTACCAAAGAGTATTTTCTCGGCAGCTTCAACAATGGATTCACCCCGTTTTCTGTCCTGTGTATATCCTTGATAAGTGTGTTCTGGATCTCCAGACCGGCTATTATCTTCTCGCGGTCAGGACCGGTAACAGACTTCACAAGATACCATTTGGGGCCAAGGTTCATATACGTCAATTCTTCCGTCACTTCCGAAAGAGGAGAGACTATACTGCTCTTGAGATTTGTGAGACGCTGGAAAACCAGCCTTGCACTGATATCATCATTTATTATGGAAAACTGATTGCACCAGAATTGAAGAGAGTCATTTACATATTTGTAGATGACCATATCTTCCGGAAGGTCATCTATTCCTAAAGACCCGTCAGGAGATGGTTCCAGAGCCTTGGTGACATATTGGTCAAGCATCCGGACTCTTGACTCCGCAACACTCCCTGTCCTGTCAGCGATCCTCTGCGCGCCAGAATCAGGAGATTTTCCTGACAGCGACAAAAGAAAGACTGCCAAGGCCAGGAAAAAGCAGCAAAGAGTAAGATTCCTATATGTAAAATACCTCTTCATCGGCAGATCATTCGTGGTGATATGGTTCGCCTTTCATAATAGTGAAGGCACGATACAGCTGTTCTACAAATATTGCCCTTACCATCTGGTGCGAAAACGTCATCCTTGAAAGCGATATCTTCGAACCGGCCCTCTGACGCACGGCCTCGGAAAAGCCGTAAGCTCCTCCGATAACGAACACTATATCCTTGCCAGTGTAAGAAATCTTGTCCTGCAGTACTTTCGCAAATTCCACAGATGAATATTCCCTGCCATGCTCATCCAGCAGTATGACATCATCTGTCGGACGCAGATTCTTGAGTATCAGTTCACCTTCCCTTGTCTTGATCTGTTCCTCGCTGAGAGCGGAAACATTCTTCAACTCGGGAATCTCCACAATGGAAAACGGGAAATAATGCTTCATACGCGATGCGTATATATCAATTCCCTGCCTTACCCAATCCTTATCTGTCTTTCCAACGGTAAGCAGCGTAATCTTCATACAAAAATCATTCTATACCGATACAAATATAGTAAATAAACTGAAAATAAAATATTGCATCAACCCATTGTCGGGCACTGAATTTGCAGTATATTTGTCTCGGATTTATGGTACTGCTGTTCAAGAAATATATTCTGGCGACGTCGGTCGTGATTGCTTCATGTCTATCTCTTAAAGGACAGGACGGGAGCTATGATGTATTCAATCCTATATCCAAATATATAGAACAAGGAGATGCAGAGAAACTGTCTGCCTGGTTTTCAGATAATCTCGAGGTTACGATTTTCTCGAGTTCTAACGACTCAAGCCGCAATCAGGCAAAGCAGATCCTCAAGTCCTTCTTCAGGTCATACACACCGAGGACGTTCAAGATATCGCACAAAGCAGGCCGCCCGAACATGAAATATGCACTTGGCACACTCACGGCAGGCGGCGAAATGTTTCTTGTAACGATATTCGTGGGCTATAAGGATTCCGAATATAAGATCCAGCAGTTCAAGATAGAAAGGATCGACTAGAACCTGTATCTGAGGGCGAATGTAGGGACGAATCCGAGAAGTCCGTTGTCATAGAATCCGACATTGCCTTTGTAGACCTGTCCATCCCTTTCCGCTCTTCCATTTGCATGTATTCCGAAGGCCGGCCTGACTTCAAACGCCAGCGTCATTGGGAATTCAAACGTATATTCCAGTCCGACCTGAACGGTAAGCGCGATCATGAATCCTCCGTCTCCCCTGTTTCCGTAAGGGTTCCATCTTTCGTTTCCAATACGATAGCTTACGAGGTCATTCACATATCCCAGAGTCAGGCCCGGACCTGAATAAATTCCCCAATATCCTCTATGAGTCCACGCCGGACGGCCCCATATGAAATTATAGGTTGCCGTTGCACGCGCTCCCGGACGGCCGTTCACACTGAAGCCGAAATCGATTCCGAAATCACCCTGCAGGAACTGATCCCTGCGGAAACTGTGCTGATAGGTTGCATCGAATCCTGTCACTCCGATTCTGAATCCCATTGAACGAGGATAGTTCGGTTCTCCTCCATATGGTCCATGGTCCATTCCGTGATGCGGTTCGTAAACATGTGGATGAGGCGGCTCCGGACGCGGATGACGCTGAGCGGATGCCACTGAGGCTGTCATAAGGATGACGGCCAGGATTGTCAGTAACCTTTTCATAATCTTAAAAAAGAAAAGGTGTGCCTGATGCAATGCCTTAAGCATTCTCAAGCACACCAAATTTTGTCAAACAGGTTTTAGAATCTGTAACGAACGCCGAGTGATGGCATGATGTTCCAGTGGAAGCCATGATTGAATCCGAATCCCAACTGTGGCTTGAGGTCAAAAGAGAGCTGAAGAGGGAACCAGAATGTATACTCTAGTCCTACCATGCCGGCTGCAGAAAGATGGAAATAAGCATGGTTGTTTCCATTTGCGTCGACATTGATGAAATTAGCTCCTACTGAAAGACCAGGGCCTGCATAAAATCCCCACTCACCACGAGATGTCCAAGCTGGCTGAGCAATCATAAAGTTATAGATTGCGGATGCATTGAGAGCAGAGAAGTCATTAAGACCAGCTGTTACTTCCACGAAATCCGCACCTCTTACAGTATGCTGATAAGAAGCCTCGACTCCCCAACCGAGTTTACCACCGACTGCTCTTGGCTGAGCTGAAGCAGCGACAGCAAAACCAAGTACCATAGCTGCAATAAGAATGATCTTTTTCATAATTTTTGAGATTTTGGTTAACATCTTATAGTTTTCAATACGCAAAGATAGTCATTTCCGCTATTTACGCAATTTTTTCGTTTGCATTCTTCGGCTCCTTGAAAAGAATCATGAACAGAACGGCAACTACAAGTGCGTATCCTGCAAATATATACCACACTGTTGTCCAGTCTCCGATCATGAAGGCACCTGCCTCAGTCTGCACACTCTCGGTAAAACGGTTGACGACCGCCTGAGCGCTAAGTGTTCCGACCGTAGCACCTATACCATTGGTCATAAGCATGAAAAGTCCCTGCGCACTGTTCTGGATCTTTCCAGAAGTCCTCATATTCACATAAAGAGAGCCTGAGATATTGAAGAAGTCAAACGCCACACCGTACACAATCATGGAAAGAATGAGCATCCATACGCCCGGACCAGGGTTTCCTGCACCGAAGAGACCGAAACGGAGAACCCATGCAAACATGGCGATGAGCATTACTTTCTTGATGCCGAACAGTCTCATTGCCACAGGAATAAGCAGGATGCCGAGGGTCTCGGACACCTGTGAAATTGAGATGAGGGCATTGGCATTCTCGGCGCCCCAGCTGCCTGCAAACTCAGGCACAGCCTTGAAATGAGATATGAACGGATTAGCAAAGCCATTGGTAATCTGAAGAGCGACTCCAAGAAGCATCGAGAAGATAAAGAATATGGCCATATTCTTGTCCTTGAAGAGAGAGAAGGCATTCAGTCCGAAGCGTTCTGCAAGAGTCTGCTGTCCACCGGCTGAAGCATTGCAAGGGCAGTTCTGAAGTGTGAAGCAATACAGGAACATAAGAAGTCCGAGTACACCGGATGTAAAGAACTGGTTATATGAATTCTGGAACTGAACTCCGTCTGCTCCCTTGACGAAATTGACGAAAAGCATGGCACAGATGAAACCGACTGTACCGAAGACACGGATAGGAGGGAAGGCCTTCACTGTATCGAAACCATTATCTTCCAATATCTTATATGCAACAGAATTCGAAAGTGCGATTGTTGGCATATAGAAAGCCACACTGATTGCATAAAGAGAGAAGAGAGGTGCGAATGATACTGCAGAACCAGCTGACATACCATAGAATGCTGCTGCACACATGGCTGTTCCCGCAATTCCATGGCAGATACCGAGCAGTCTCTGAGCAGGGATGAATTTATCGGCAACAATACCCATCAAGGTAGGCATGAATATGGACACGATGCCCTGCATCGCATAGAAGATTCCGATCTTCGGGCCCAGTCCGACAGAAGCGAGATAGCTTCCCATAGAGGTAAGATATGCTCCCCACACTGCCCATTGGATGATATTCATCACGATCAGTCTTAATCTGATTGATTTGTTCATAGTATATCTGGTTTATGTTTTGTGTTTTTGTGCTTCAGATCCCCGGTCAAGCCGGGGATGACTATCCACCATTGCCGGGGATGTCTGCCACGTCATTGCCTGGTATGTCAAGGACGTCATTGCCGGCCTGACCGGCAATCTGTCAAGCAAAGATAAGAGATTTTGAGTAAAAGTTGTTATCTTTGAAGGTTAAAATGATTTTAATGAAATTTGTAAAGACACATAACGACCCTCAGTCAGCGGCCAGATGCGGTATCATTACTACTGACCACGGACAGATCGAGACCCCGATATTCATGCCTGTGGGCACTGTGGGCTCGGTCAAGGGTATATATCACAAGGACCTGAAGGAGGATATCAAGGCTGAAATCATCCTTGGCAACACTTATCATCTTTATCTCCGTCCGGGCCTGGACATAATCAAGGCTGCCGGAGGTCTTCATAAATTCGAGGCATGGGACAGACCGATCCTGACAGACAGTGGAGGATTCCAGGTGTTCTCTCTCAGCCCGATCAGAAAACTTACTCCGGAAGGATGTATCTTCCGCTCGCACATTGACGGTTCGAAACATATCTTCACCCCTGAGAACAACATGGACACTCAGAGAATCATAGGTGCCGACATCGTGATGGCCTTCGACGAATGCTGCCCTGGTGATGCAACTTTCGAATATGCAAAGAAATCACTGAAGCTTACTCAGAGCTGGCTGGAAAGATGTGTAAAGCATTTTGACGAAACTGAACCGCTGTACGGATACTCACAGGCGCTGTTCCCTATTATCCAAGGATGTGTATATCCGGATCTGAGGAGAGCAGCCGTCGACCATGCTGCGGCCCTTGACCGCGAAGGATATGCCATCGGAGGCCTTGCTGTGGGCGAGCCGACTGAAAAGATGTACGAAATGCTGGAAGTCGTATGCCCTATCCTGCCGGAAGACAAGCCGCGCTACCTGATGGGCGTAGGAACTCCTGCCAACATTCTTGAAGGCATTGCAAGAGGTGTTGATATGTTTGACTGCGTGATGCCGACAAGGAACGGAAGAAACGGAATGCTCTTCACATGGGACGGAGTGATGAACATGAAGAACAAGAAATGGGCGGACGATTTCTCTCCACTTGATCCTAAAGGGACATCATTCGTAGACCACACATATACAAAAGCGTATCTGAGACATCTTTTCGTTGCAGGAGAGATTTTCGCCGGACAGATTGCAAGCGAGCATAACCTTGCCTTCTATCTCGACCTTGTCCGTGAAGCCAGGAAACACATCAAGGCAGGAGACTTCAAGACGTGGAAAGACGAGACAGTACGCAGGATAACTACAAGACTATAGAAATATGGATCTCAAACCAAGAAAAATAGACGTTTACATAGTCTCCAAGTTCATTACGACGTTCTTCGTGGCACTTCTCCTGATCATCGGAATCGTCATAATCTTCGACATCAGTGAGAAGATCGACAACTTCGTGGCAAAGGAAGCACCGCTGAAAGCCATCATAGTGGACTACTACCTGAACTTCATTCCGTACTTCATGAATATGTTCTCCCCGTTGTTCGTATTCATAACGGTGATCTTCTTTACGTCGAAGATGGCTGCAGACTCGGAAATCATCGCTATCCTGTCCTGCGGAATCAGTTTCCACAGGATGATGGTTCCATACATTTTCTCAGCCACACTTATTGCCATATTCTCCCTATGTCTGAACCTTTTCATAATTCCGGACGCCAACAAGACCAGACTGGAATTCGAAAACCAATATGTAAAGACGAGATTCAAGAGCGTGGGAAGGAACGTCCATTATCAGATATCACCCGGTGAATTCGTATTTGCGGAATCTTTCAGCTCCTGGAACAATACCGCATACAAGTTCACATTGGAAAAGATTGTGGACAACAAGCTTGTATCCAAGATATCAGCAGAATCCGCTGTCTACAATGAAGAAAAGGACAGTTGGACTCTTAAAAAGTATTTCATAAGGGAATATAACAACGATCTTACTGACAAGATACGAAGCGGCAAGCAGCTAGATACAACCATTGCATTATCATCCAAGGACTTCTATCTCACCGAAAAGACTGTGGAAACCCTTAATTATGCAGAATTGAACCAGCTTATCGACACCCAGAAGATGAGAGGAGACGGCAATGTCAAGTTTGCCCTCATAGAGAAGAACACAAGATTTGCACTGCCGTTCTCAGCATTCATCCTTACAATCATGGGAGTTGCATTGTCATCCAAGAAGAGACGCGGAGGTATTGGATGGAACATCGGTATCGGCATTGCACTTGCATTCACCTACATCCTCTTCCTGAGGTTCAGCCAGATGTTCGTCCACACTGGAACTCTGCCTCCAGCAATAGCCCTATGGCTTCCTAATGTCGTATTTGCGATAATCGCCGGCTTCCTCTACCGTATCGCTCCGAAGTAAAATGAGGTTGATCCAAAAGTACCGGATCACTGTCATGTCAAGCAACCTTTTATTTTGTCATGTCGAGCGACCAACGGGAGTCGAGACATCTTTACACATATATATGTATTGAAGATTTCTCCACTCACTATCTTGCTGCCGCAAGCTGCTCGCTGCAAAAGTCCACAGGACTATTTGCTTGTCGCTCGCGACAGTCGAAATGACAATGAATAAATGGTCGTAATGACAATGAAGAGACTTTGGATCAGTTTCGAAAATACGCGGTGAGGTCCATCGGACACCCACCGCGTACGGGAACTAACTAAAAACCCTGTATAACACTACATTTCGAAGTCTACATAAATAGGGAAATGGTCAGAGATGAATCTGACACCGTATTTGCTTTCATCATCCACAACCTTGTAGCCCTTGTTGACAGCATTTCTATAGAAGATATGGTCAATGGTCGTCCATGTAGCAGGATTGTCACGGAAACCGTTATAGGTCTTGGAGTCATCACGTTCAGGAGCGTTCATATTGCCATGCCACATCCAGTCCTTCATCGCTGCAAGCCTATCCTGACCGTCAGCATATTCCATATTACAGTCAGCACAGAAGAATATGGTCTTGTCATTGGTGCCCTTGCCCTCTTTTGTCGTGTCACCGACGGCCTGCTTCATCCTTTCCACTGACATAAGAGTGCAATGCAGTTTTCCCACATCCCCTGAAGGGAAGAAGTGGGTGTTGAAAATCCAGAACTCCTTGCCTGTAGCCTTAGCCTTTATCTTAAGCCAGAGAGTGAGTTTCGGAGTACCTGCATCCCAGCTGTATGAAGACTTGTCCGGAGTCTCGCTGAACCAGTATCTGCCCCACTCAAGCATCTCGAACATGGAGGTTCTGATCATATAAGCCTGACGCTGGCCACCGTTTGCGAATGATGTATCATCGGTAATATCAGCCACTCTGCCACTTGCAAGCTTTCCATCTTTTGCATATGTAAAGAATGTATAGTCGGCTCCGAACTTTTCCTTGAGATACTGATACTGTTCTCTGCGAAGCTCCTGAAAAGCCACTAAGTCCGGCTTGATATCCTGAAACATCCTGTATACGGCAGCCTGCCTGCGGCTCCACTCATTTCCAGAAACTTCGGCAGTAGACTCTCTGATATTGAACGACATAAGTCGGAATGAGAGTTTATCCTGGCCTTCAGGAATTTCATATTCAGGCTCCGGATCCTTCGGCTTGTTGGGAGGTGTCTCGTAATCTGTACATCCTAAGGCAAAAGCCGATAGAAGTAGAGATGGTATAAATGTTAAAAGTCTTGTTATTCTTTTCATTGATGTATTTTTTAATATCCTTTGGACTTAAGTTTTTTTATCAATGCTGCCGGGTAGTTTGAAAATATCGCCCTCAGGTTGTTATAATATGGTATGACAAGTTCCATCTGTGCATCATCATCCACACCATAAAGCACAAGGGGAACATCTGCAGCAAAATAATCCTGTGGAGTATATGTAGTACTGCTTCCAAGCACCTTGGTGTAGTTCAGCTGCGCACCGGCCTTTCCATATCTTGCAGGATTTGTACAAGTCGCCCAGGCGAGATATATGCCATATTCATTGATGACAAGATCATTTACGGAATTGAAGATATCAGTACCTGTAGGAATGAGGAACTCCACCATTTTCTGAGCCTTCATTTCCTGAACTATCTCGCATGCACGTTTAATCGCACGGATAGTATGGTTGACATCTATCTCCTTCTCGTTCTTAACAAGCCTCTTGCAGTCCAGCTGGAGAATCATCCCGTTAGGATTCTGTTCCTTATCGAGAATGACTTCCAGAAAATCCTGCAGAGTCGGAAGCTGCTCGCCGTTGGCAAGTTTGCCTGCCGCCCTGAGCTCGGACAATGTGTGATCGTATGGAGTAAGTCCGTTGATCAGATAGCCGCTTCTAGGATGGGCAACGAGAACATTGTTGTCACCAGTAATACAGATATCGCACTCTGAGCCCCAGCATCCGATGCCTATCGCATATTTCAAAGATGATATGGAGCAGTCCGGACGATTGCACTCAAGATACCCGCCTCTATGAGCAACAACCTTATATACGCCTTCTGAAACTATAGGTTTCTTCGACTCATTAGGAGGCGTCTGAGGCAGTTTGTCGCAAGAAGACAGACTTAATGCAAACGGGAGAATTAGCGCTAGAACTCTTTTAATCATACCTTTATTCATTTTATGATCAGCCGGTCCGGCATTGAACCGGCTGATCATATGATAAACGGGCCTATTCTTCAACAAATGTAATTTCTATACCCTTCATGTCTCCCCACTTGCCGGCACCGATTCCGAGGAATTCATCACCAGGATTGATTCTAAGGTCGATAGAAAGTCTCATCCTGAAATAGATGTTGCCGTCTGCGATAGGATTGATTCCATTCAGGGCGAACTCATATTTCCTATATGAAGTATCAGTTGCCTTATCGTACTTCTTTCTGTCACCGGATGCGTTCTCTGGAGTTGCATAAACATGCACCGGACCTGACTTCGTGCCGAACGTCATGGTTGTTGCTCCCGGAGCCTCGATCCAATTCGTTCCGTCTGAAGAGTACTCGATAACATAATATCCAGGACCTGAACCGGCACCACCGGCAGCCGCTTCGAATGTCACCTTGTGAGTAGGCTTCACATTTCTTACAGGGATGACACAGAGCCAATAGTCATTCACCATCATTCCGTTTGCCTGAATACTTGGGTTGAATGTCCAGTTTGCGACATTCGGTCCTACTACAGTAAGATAAGCATCGCTGTTACCTGCAGTAGGGAGGACTCTATGCTGATGGATAGGAAGTGTTGAAGGATCCACCTGCGAACCTGCGCCCCAGCTGTAATTGTACTTGGATGCAAGACAGAGAGCTGTGGTATTGGTTTCTGTGACATAGAAGTTCCATCCTACTGTAAGTCCCTCAGGAAGGTTGGCGTCAGCTGCCACGACCTTTTCTACAGTGCCGACAGAAACACCGTCAGCAAAGAGTTCGATCTGAATCTTGCCTGCGCCCTTAGGCTTTCCTGTAACCGGAATCTCTATTTCTCCCTTACCCTTGAGGAAGCTTTTGTATACAAATTCAGGAACCATGACACCAGTAACAGTCTCACTTGTCACCTTACCTGTGAATGTCACGACTTCCTTACCGGATGCGCACTCGTAAAGAAGTTTGAGAGATGCCGTGCTCTCTATGCCAGCAGCAAGATTTCCGCTGAACGAGAGCTCGCCATATGCAAACGCACAAGCTGCCTGTGTCACGGAAACAGCTAATCTCTGTCCTTCATAAACAACATAGTATGTACCTGTTCTCTCAGCACCAGAATTATACTCGACGTTGAGAGTGTAGGTATCGAAATCGACACCGTTTCCTGTCCCTGACTCAGGAGTGACTGTGATCCAGTCAACTTCCGAGCAGTCCACACTCCAGGTTCCACTGCATTTTACAACCTGATTCAGGTTCTGCTCTGTACAATCCACACTGAGGATATCATTCTCTATCTGGAATACAGGCTCTGTCTTCTGGCATGAGAACAAAGCTGCTGATGCGGCAAATGTTGCCAATATTTTAAATATATTTTTCATTTCTTTATCAGTTGAATTTATTACCAGCCAGGGTTCTGTGAAAGATTCGGATTCTCAGTTATGGCAATTGCCGGAACAGGCTTCACATATTTATAATCATGCCACTTACGCTCAAGAGCTGTAGCAGGCAGGATATTACCCTTTGTACCCTCTGAAAGCTTATGACCTGGTTCAGATGCTCCGTCAATATAAAGGATCTTATACTTCGATACCGTTGCCTTGGATGTCACCAGAGTTTCAGGCTGAGTATCACCGTTAAGATCAAGCGGAGTGTCTACTGACGGTATATAGATACCTATCCAAGGTCTAGCAAAGAGTTCTCCCTGTTTCCAGCGGATAACGTCATTGTAGCGAAGTCCCTCCATAGCCAGCTCAACGCCTCTTTCACGACGAACCTCAAGAATAAACTTATCTGTCACACGGTTCTGGAAGTACTCTACCATATAAGGGTCTGCCTTTTCCGGATAGATGCTCTTCACTCCTGCTCTCTCACGAAGCGGCTTGATGGTCTTGTTCCATACATCTTCCGTCATCTGACCAAGCTCTGCCTTCGCCTCTGCATAGTTGAGAAGTACCTCTGCATAACGCATGATAGGGGCATCCGTTGCAATAGCTGATGTATTGGCGTCCATCGAAGAGTTGTCGCCAAGCCACTTGATAGGCTGATAGCCTGTCTTTGAATATGTTACATCAGGAGCCCAGAACGTAGTGCCGCCATCACGGGTGAAGCCCGGTGTGCGGATCGTCTGAGCGAGACGGTAGTCACGACCTGTACACTCTTCAGCAAAAGGAACAGAGTTATAATCAGCATATTTGCTGGTGAACGGTGTTCCGTCCTCCATCAGATAGGTATTGATGAACTGACGGGTGAAAGCATAGTTGGCATGCTGCGAGTTCACCATATAGTTGTTGATTGCATAGGTTACACCCATTGCAATGTCGTAATCACGAGCCCAGATGAACTCATTCATATATGCACCACATCCGTCATCATGTGTAAACATCTCACGATACTGGGTCTTGCGACCTGCAGGATTGTCTGCGAGCGAGTACACACCTGAGTTCATGAGCTCTTCGCAGGCAGCCACGCACTCCTTAAGATACAATTCGCTTTCATCAACTGTCCAAGGCTTTCCTGTAGAAGGGTCATTGGTGTGATACTTTCTCATTGTTCCCTCGAAAAGGCAATAACGGGCCTTGAGTGCAAGGGCAACATACTTGTGGATATATGATGCACGATTGCGATACTTTGCATCATCAAGGCAGTATGTGCAAGCATAATTGAGGTCCTCGAGAATCTTGGCTGCCACCAGTTCACGACTGTCGCGACCCTTATAAAGAGCCTCTGTGTCAGTTGCATCGATGGAAGTGCTGTAAAAAGGAACAGCGCCGAAAGTCTGAAGCTTGCTGATATAGAACATCGCCCTGAAGAAACGTCCTACTCCCTCATAATGGTTAAGGATTTCTTCTGATGCAGAAGCTTTGCGCATATTGTCAAGGTAGTAGTTGATCGAGCGGAGTGACGACCAGTTGGAAGTTGTCCAGTTGGTAGCATCTTCTGCCCTGTAATTATCCATGAAATAAGCCGCCTGACCGTCCCATGAATGTGTGTCGGAATACTTGTCTCCGCCGAACAGATCATCTATGGTAGATGCATAGCTTCTGATGAATCCGTTGGTATAGATCTCAAGTGAAGCTTCATCCGTGAAATAGTATTCGCTCTCGATCTTGTTAGGATTCGGCTGCTCAAGAAAACCGTTGCAGGAAGCGGCAGCCATACATACAGCAGTGAATATCAATATATATTTTTTCATTTCTGTATCCTCCCTTTAGAATGTTACATTAATACCGAATGTGAAGGTCTTCAAGATTGGATATGTATATCCCTGTGCCGCTGAAGCAAAGTCTGTGTCATATGACAATCCTTCAGGATCGAAGTTAGGGGCATACTTGTGAAGAGGTGTGTAGCAGAATGGATTCTCAGCTGTAAGATAGAGCTTGAGACCCTGAAGATGCAGCTTCTCACATACCTTCTTATTGAATGAATAATCCACCTGGATATTCTTCACGCGGACATATGCGGCATTCTGGATATATCTTGTGTTAGGAACCTCGAGAACCTTTGTCCAGTTGTTTGTTCCATTTGACTGATAAGATGTGATTCTTGGCCAGTATGCTGTGTCCCAGTTATTCTTCTCAGGGTCATACATGTCATCAGTATAATTGTGGATGGCAGGAATGAACGAGAAGAACGGACGTCCGTACTTGCCCCAGAAATAACC
>JAFQGK010000037.1 GCA_017398335.1 Bacteroidales bacterium
AGCCGCAATAAGGGCACCTTTCACGACGAGTTTTAGCCATAAAAAATAACTTTGATGAAAACGTTTTCATCAAAGTTGTTGTATCTAATTGTATTTCAAGTAATTACAAAGGTTTCACCAACCATTTTTGGCAATTATACCTAGATTATAATGCAGAAACATAAGGCCGAATCCTGTGCCACCTTGAAGAATTGTATAGTTATAGCGGTAATCGCTGTATAATTTATAATTTTTTCCGCTGACATTTGTAGGAGCCTCATTCGTTATGTCAAATCTGAACCATTCGCCGCTATTCTTCACTTTAGAGCCCGAAGCGTAATCCAGGTAAATATTTGAGAAAGAATCTGTAAGCCATTCGGATGCCCAGTTGCGCCAGTCTCTGTTTGCCCTTACACCTCCGAATGAATAACTGGTACGGCATGAGTACCAATATTTGCCATCAAAGCCTTCATGATTTTGCCCACCGTCTTTATTGGTACAGGTATGGGTTGTATTTTGACGGAAACCGTCAACATGGAAATGCAACAGCATCAGTTCTTTCATGTTAGGCGCCCTCCATCCCAGCTGCGGACTGTCGCTGGCAGGTTGCTGAACTCCCTTCTTGTCGTTCGGATACAAAGTTGCTCTGGTAAGTGTACGCATCGAAGGTTCATATCTTTCTCCATATGCGATTTCATCACCACCAAAAGTATCGTTGCCTGGTGAAGCGGCAGCACCTGCCTCAGCTTCCGTACCCGTCTGCGAGCTCCAGGCTCCTCCATCTGCCCACTGGAATTTATCATAAAGCTGATTCTCATCCGAATGCTCCGAATGCTCAGCTGTAAGCTCAGTGTTGACAAATCCACGCTTTGAATCATCATTCAGATATGTCAGATCCATCGTTCTGTTTGCATAATCCACCTGAACATATTGCTGAGGAGCCTTATAATTGCTTATGAGTGAAGTACGGGAATTGCTTATATTTTCCTTGTCATAGTAGCCTTCACTATAATTATTATCTCCGTTTACACCGAGATTACGTACACAGCGGACGTTATAGAATTCCTGGGAACCTACATGGGTTTCAGATGAGTTATATGCAAATCCCTCCTCCGACAGCATCTTGAACTGATTTCCGTCATTAGCGAAAAGCGTTGTCGTAAGGTATTGATATTCATGATTCCATTGTGTCTGAGCATAGAACAAGGTTGCTTCCGGCTCGATGCCTCTTTCGCCGATGAATATGTCTCCGAGCTGATTCAGGGCTGGAAGATACCATCTGATTTCCCCTGGATCAATGAAGCCGTTTCCGTTGACATCACGATTCCTTGCCAGACATTCGAAGTATGAATGATAATAATTGCTGTTGCTCATATCATCGTGAGTCGTCTGGCTGACATACCTGCTCCACTTCGTCTCTTCCGTATCATTTACAGTACGCATGCGTCCCCCCATCCACAAGAAATCGTATTGAGGTATATAACCGTTATCTTTCTTGTAATATAAGTTATCAGGGTTTCCTTTTATTCCATTAAAGTCCGGACCTGCAGTTGAAAGATCTTGCGGCGTTCTTGTCTGATATCCTGACACGTCAAAACCTTCGACAGTACCGCGAAGTTCGTCAACAGTCTCGATTCCCCATGCAGATGTAAGTCCTCTGTGCCTGTGGTCTGTGTTATAGACCGTCTGAATGGACCTCTGGCTTGCCACGCAGACATTCTCCATCGTCCTGCTTTCCGTCTCAGCACTTTCGATCTTGTTCATTCCGATGTACATCACTCTCTCCGGCTGATTGCAGAAATCTTTCCAATGTTCACTGTCGCTGGTGCCGCTATTGTTTCTCTGCCTGTCGAACTTATCGATATCTTCAGATGAATAATAATTCTCCTTTATGAACACTGTGAACACCTTCTCAACGATATTCGAATGGACATGGTCGTTATCATTCAGCGGAGCATTCTTCCACGTCCAAAGATCGTTCAGGAAATCATTAACATACATCAGCCTTACATCGTTGGATATGCCGGACCAGTATCTGGCATGCTGATAGCTCATGTAGGCAGGATGATTTTCGGTACGACCCGCAGTGGGAACAGATGTACCTCTACCCGCACTTTTACCGTCATACCAGCTCCACCATACTCCATCTTTGCCCAACTTATGCGTCAGGATGAACTCCACCCAATAGATATCATGTCTCGGATTATCCGTTCCTTTGGCTCCTTCATAATCGCCATAGCATGTCTGTGCCAGATATCTGAAATCCTCCTCATCCCAGTCCTCCAGATCGCTTCTCCTGACACGGATGGTTCTGGTCTCGAAATGAGAATCGACCCTGTGAGAGTTCTCCGGAATATATGAAACGATTCCGTTTATACCAGGGGTTTCCATATCTTCCAATCTTTCGCCATCCTTGTTGACCTCAACGATAATCTGCTCAACTCCTTTGACAGTGATAGTATAGGTATAATGGTAGTTACGGAGAGTGTTGAAATCATTGAATGTGTGTCCGTTTACATTTGATCCGAAATCTCCCAGATGTATCCGGTACTGAGTCGTAGCTGTAATATTATGCTGGTTTCCATCCTTTTCACCGCTTCCGAAAGGATATTCCGTCGTACCGGAAAAATATCCGTCGATCTCGACGAAAGTCGCATATTTGGGAGCATAAGCGAAAGAATGTTTGTTTCCCTCGGTTGAAACAGTACCATCGGCATTGGCAAGAGGATTCATGATTTCCCTATGACGGTACCCCCAGGTATCCAGGGCCTGACCAGCAGCTGTCGGAGCTTTTCTGTTCTCAAACATATAGAAAGAGAACATATATTCGGAGCCCTCCGCGTCCACTTTCAGATCCTCAGAATTCCAATAATTTTCCGCCACACCAGCATCTGTGGTATAAATCGGAGACCTGCCGTCGATGTCTTCTCCCGAACCATACGCCGTCGTCATAAGTCGAGACCTGACAGGAACATTATAGAGTCTCCAGGCAGTAGGGATGAAGGTCCCCTTGGAATTTGCGTCGGAAATGATCTTGAAATCTATTTGCGCATCCAGACGATACATTCTTATTGTTCCGCCGCTCAATGATCCGCTGTCGTCGATTATGCAAGGAGTGTTGGCTCTCGTATATTCTCCGGTCTTCTGGAACATACCTGCCATAAGGTAGGTGTCAGTCACCCTCTGAAGAGATGTCATCCCGACAGAATTCAAAGGTATAGAGACATTTGCAAGCTCCTCATAGCACTCTGTACCTATTTCGAGAGCATCGAGCTCGTCCTTTAAATTGCTGACATCATACTCGGAAGGAGCCGAGATTGCAGTGATGTTGGCAAAAGCAAAAATGAAAGACTCACCTGTTGTCGTCTGGATCTGAGTCTTTACTTTTGTTGAAACAGATGTCTTATCCGTTCCCTTATCGTTGGAGACATTGGCGTTTTCCTTATCAAGATCATTGGTGTATAGCTTGCTTTTCAGCACTCCAGGCTTTCCGTTATCCGAAGAGAATATAAATATATACAGATCATTGATGTCGTGATTGTCTCCACCTTTTGTTTCGATGCTCTGCCGGTCGGTCGACATACTGACAAAATCGAGGTTCAGGGTTACAGGAAGTCCCTCCTCGACAGTCTCCGGTTCAATAAGCGGGTCACTTAAAACACAGCTTACCATTGATATGGCCAGTGTAATTATATATATATATTTCTTCATCACGTTCTACTCAAACACAATGTCATTGTTTACATCATCAAACGGAACAACTTCAATAAAGGTGTCTGTATTATAATCGGTAACACCCTTAATACAGAACTTGTAATAGTTGTTGCGAAGTATATTAAGTCGGGTCTTTTCAGTCGAAGAAGGCAACTCCATTCCTTCGAAATGGATAGTACCGCCGTTTTCAATACCGTTCTTTGTCATTGAAACGCTGATTGTTGACGGTGTCAAGCCTTCGCGTTTATTAGGATATTCCGGTACATAAAGACGGAACAGGTTCTCTTCGATCTTTACAAATTCCAAAGAAGAAGGACTGAAAGACTCCTGTGTCAGATTCGTGTTCATTGTTTCATCAGTCGCCTGATCCCACTCGTCATCCATTGCCTTCATTCCAATAGGAGCGCAGTGGAAACAGTTGCTGTAGCAGTTCAGACGTACAGAATTGATGGTAATCCCGCTTCCGGAGGAGACATACACATCAATCTTTGCAAGCGACCTGATAAGATAGAAATTGCCGAGATCAATTCTCTCAGTGTTGAATGCACTGTTAGGCAGATTGTAGGATCTGGCGCCATACATTGGTATACGGTCGGTAGCAGAAGGAGTGAAGGTCCTGCTGTCAGAATCATAAACCCTTAAGCCAGCCGTATCATTCCAGATTTCATCAATAGTGGAAGAACCGATATCAAGGATAGGGTAGGAAGTACCTGCTGAGATCATATCCCATGCTCCTGTCCTCCAGTTGGCCAAAGCCACTATAGTGAAGTTTTGATATACTTCTCTTGTTTCTGCCTTGACAAGGTAAGTCTTGCTGTCTGAAGACTTTATTTCCGTTACATTAAGGATCTCCCTGAAAATCCCGGAGCCATCGAAGAGGTAGAACAGGTAATCGTTACCTGCTATATCTATAAAGTTCTCCCATTCAGTTCCATCTTCCAGAGAAGGGGTGTCATAAGACGATTTAGTAAAGGAATAATCAGGATGTCCGGCAGAAATCGCAAAAGACACACGCATTCCATCGTCCGTCACGTCGACGGAAGCCCCATCCACTCTATCAGAATAGATGTTGCATCCCGACAGGAAAGCCCCTATCGTGAGAACTATCAGAATATGTATGTACTTCTGCACTTTTACAGACCTATGTTATTTAAACGTACAGTCCAATCATTAATTACGATATGAGTGTTGAGCCATCTCAAACCTGAATCAAGGAAGAAGATGACAGACCATTCGTCTTCCCTGTCAAGATACTCCTGAGGCGGCATGTCTGCGTACAGCTCGCTCCTGAGCAGCAGCAGATATCTGTCCAGCGGGATCGAAAGAACGACGTCCCCGGTGTCCTTTCTGAGAATAGTGAGCTTCGAACCGGATCCGGCCATGATGCGCGCCAGAGAAAATTCAGCAAAAGCTACCGAAACCGGAGTCTCGGACTGATCGCTGTCACCTATCACTTCTTCACCTTTGGTCCAAGGATGATAAGTGACGGTACCGTTAGGGATGACTGCGTTATCATAACGCATCAAAGTGTTGTCATCTGTTATCTTGAATATGAAATCAGATGACGAAAGAGGATTGCCCTGAGCCTGTTGCAGAATAATGCGGATATTGTTGGTGTTTTTCACCATATAAAGTGTATCCTCCACAAATTTCTTTTCCATCTCAAGCCTCTTGGCTCCATGGAAATGATTGTGAAGCTGCCTGTCACTGGTCATGTTGTCGTGGTTGAGTTCCACCCTGAGGTTGCTCATCTTCGAAGGTGCAGATTTTACAGCAGCATCCTTGAATGTAAATGAGCTCTTATCGCAGAGCATTCCACCATAAGCAACAATGTTATAACTTCCCTCGGGCAGGCTGATATCCATGTGATAGTCCTCATCCGCCAGGACTTCTCCGGATTCCGTACAGGAGGTTACAATATTACCCTCGCTGTCATATACAAACACAGTCAGACAGTCGTTCTTCTTGTGCAAGGTATTCACATATGACATATTGTAGTCATATCTGAAATGAAGACTCAGTCCTGCCGGACAATCGCTCTGATCTGTGAAGATGGAACTGCAAGAGGTAATTGCGACCACCGCCGCCAAGAGGCCGAGCCCCTTGGCGACAACAGTCGTAATCATGTTTTTAAATATGTTCATCAGTAACTGATTAGAACTCGATGTTGTTAATACGTACAACCCAAGGAAGAACCTTTACAGAAACTTCGAAGTAGTATTCGAGACTCTCGTCAGGATCGGTAGGATCGATTGGATCTGGATCTGGATCTGGATTTTCTGGATCTGGCTGATAAGGATGGCCGAGACGGCTGATCTTAGTTACAGCAAGCTTGTAGACGTTGTTGCGAACAACTGCGAACTCCATTTCACCCATTGAATCAGCAATGTTGTTGTCATTATGACGGTTCCAATAGTAGTATGTAGTGTAATAACCAGTCTCTGTTCCTACTGTTCTTGGAGTAAATCTGGTAAAGCCTGCCTCGGCAAGTTTTGTCGCATCTGCGGCTCCGTCTGCAGTCTTGCACTTATCAACTGCAGCCTTAAGCGCCACGAGTTCTGGATTAGCAGCTGCTTCAACAACCATTTCCCAAGTTCCATACAATGTATTCTGGAACACATAGAGCGGATCAGTAGCAGCATTAATTGCAGTTTTCAAAGCTTCAGGACAAGATGCAGCTGGAACAAATTTAGCTCTGAAGACAACACCGGTAGATGCAGCATTTATCTGATTGTCAGTTCCTCCAGCAATTGTATTCTCTGTAGCATATCTCCATACTTTGTAGTTTCTGTCATCAGTTTCTGCTTCATAATTATCAGCTGTAGTAATAGAAGAAAGTGCTGTCCATGAAAGACCGCTTTCGTCATTTGCATTAAGAGGATAAAGGAAATTTTCTGGTAAATCAGCTACATTAGCTTTAGCTGAACTCTTTAATTCCCAATCGGTGTCCACTACATAATTATTCTGAGTCTCTCTTCCACCGACTGCCCAATTTACATTAGTACCAGTTGCAGATACGCGGCGGAAATGATAATATGATTTACTGAGGTTAACTAAAGCGATATCAGTAAGCTGTACATCAAGAACTGGATTGCCATCTTTATCCTTGATAACAGTGTATTTGTCATTTGTAACAGCCTGACCATAATCAAAACGAGCAGCAGTACGCTCCAGATTAAATGTACCGAGGTTCAGAGGATTGCTTTCTACTGTGTAAGGGCTGAGATCTTCTGGAATGGTAGTCTGATTATCGTTGTCAGCATTAGTCATAATGAACGCTTTTGCCTGAGCGATATTTTCTGTAAGATTATCTTCAGCCAGTGTTGTAGTTGCGTCAAGATTAAATGTAGTTTCATCAGCAAGAGACATATTAGCGTAAATATATACGTTATATGTGCCATCTTTAGACTGCTTGTTCTCATCAAGGAATGGAGCGGCATTCAATTTAGCTACATAAGAAATAGAATTTCCTATTTGGCCAACAGGTGTCATACCTGTAGACTGTGTTACAATAGTTCCATCTGTTTTAGTAATGAACAACTGCAACGAATTTACAGCATTCTCGTCAGCAGAGCCAATTTCAAAATCAGGATTTGCATCAGATGTGCCGTCGTCTTCTGTAGAGCTCTTTGTCTCAAGAGTGGACACCTTGAAGGACATGTAAACTGCATCACCGGATGCATCGTCCTGTCCCGGACCCGCCTGGGGCTCCTTGTTACAACCTACCATTGCAACGAGAAAAGCTGCCATCAAGTAGAAACTTTTTTTCATAATTAAATAGTGTTTAGTTAATAAAAGTGATAATTGTTATTATTGTTTTGGTTTATTTGAATCTTAGGCAGGAAGTGACAGAATGGGCGAATTTTAATCATTGAGTCTGGCCCAAATTTTCACAGGAAAATGAAAATTGAAGATTGAGAGATTTTCTTCCGGAGAAGAATGAAACTTTTCTGTCCATTCTATATTTGAACTATATCTAAAATTACTACACTCAAGCGTACATCTCTTCACAAGAGATGTTTCATATTTATTACCTTATATCTGTAAACATCTAATCTATACATCATTATGAGACAAAAGAAGAAGAAAAGGGAACCTGTCGTGAACGGGTATCTGTTTCCATTTATGAGAGAAACAATTGCACAATTGCAGAACTTAGGGAAAATACGAACATCAGAGACCTACCGGTCAGCATTGTCTAGCTTCATGCGCTTCCGCAAGGGGAGAGACATTCTGATCTCGGATATTACGGATGACGTCCTCATTTCGTATGAGGACGCATTGAAAGTGTCTGGGCTGTCATCCAATACGACTTCATTTTATATGCGGATTTTGCGGGCCGTATACAATCGGGCGGTCAGGCTTGGCGTCGCGAAGCAGGAATATCCTTTTAAATATGTCTACACCGGAGTGGACAAGACCCGAAAGAGGTCGGTGGACATTTCTACGGTAAGCATTCTGGCCGAGTTGGATCTGAGTGACAATCCCTCCGCAGCATTTGCCAGGGACATGTTCCTCTTTTCATTCTATACCAGAGGGATGTCTTTCGTGGATATAGCCTATCTGCGTAAGAGCGACCTTTCGCAGGGGGTGCTTACATACAAGAGGCGAAAGACAGGGCAGATGATGTTCGTCAGATGGGAAGAGTGCATGGAAAATATCGTGGCCAGATATAGCCGCCCCGATTCGCCGTATCTGCTCCCCATCATTACTTTATCAGAACACGATGAGCGGTCACAATATATCAATATGTCCCATAAAATCAATCATTCATTAAAGAATCTGGGTAACAGGCTCGGGCTGGCGGTGCCACTGACGATGTACGTTGCCAGACACACATGGGCGAATGCTGCCAGACAGAAGATGATACCTCTTTCAGTTATAAGCGAGGGTATGGGACATATGTCAGAAAATACGACAAGAATCTATCTTTCATCTCTAAATACAGACCTGATAGATAATGCGAATAGAAAAATCATCAGATTGTTGTAAAAATCTTATAAAATGTTGGTTTTTCTCGACTTAATGTTATAATTTTGCCTAGATTGTACTCTCTTGTGAAGAGATGTACGAGTGTAACGTGTAGATATGGTTCAGAAATAAGATGGACAGAAGAGTTTTATTATTATTTAGAACTTCCAGGAAGAAAATTTCTCAATCTTCAATTATCATTTTTCGTGAAATGTAGAGCCGGACTCAATTATGGTACCCCTCCGTTTTTATACAAAATGGGAGATGGCAGGTCGTTGCTGTTTGACCTAAATCAGAACTGAATAAATTCAACTAATTATATATTACAATAATCACAATTATTATTAACCCAAACAATTAAAACAATGAAAAAGAGTTTATTTTTCATCGCAGCCCTCCTCGTCGCAATGACAGGCTGTAACAAGGAGCCACAGCAGGGTGTGGGTCCTGACGCACAGGATGGCAAGCTTTACATGCAGTTCTCTGTGAACATGCTGACTACCCGTTCTGCAACAGACGGAGATAAGGAGTATCCATCTGATGCCGCTCCTGATTTCGAAGTAGGTAAGGATCGTGAGAACACAATCTCTAAGGTAGATATTGTCCTTACAAATGCAGATGGCGCTTATGTCGTTGCAAATGACGTGACTCCTTCAGCAGCAGCAAAGGACACATATGTGGCTTCTTTCAATACCCTCGAGCTTACTGCAGGTGCAACATATGATGTATATGTGTATGCAAACTGTGACGCTCCGACTGCAAAGAACATTGATCAGGTTTCAGAAGAGACTGTTGCCAACATAACAAAGGCAAACAACTTCTGGATGACTAATGCTTATGAGCCGGTTGCTACAACTCTTCCGACCGATCTTTCTCTCTACACTCAGCCACACAACCCGCTTAACCTCGGTTCTCACTATGTAGAGCGTGCTATGGCACGTTTCGACTATATGCCTAAGGGTCCTTATACTATTGGTGAAGGCGTACAGATAGCTCTTACTGAGGCTGCTCTTATCAACCAGAGCAAGGCATTCTATATGTTCCGCCGTGTTTCTGCTGATGGTACAAACGCAGGCTGGGTACAGGGTGGTCTTGAGTCTATGATCAACTATGTTGTTGACACTGACTATGAAGCAAAGGCTGGCGGATATGCAGAAAGTATTGCTGCTAATTTCGACTACCATATGACTGCACCAGCAGGATGGGATTGGAGGTCAATTGCTGCTGATGATCTTACTGAGGCAGATAGTTGGGAAGGAACAGGCGACGGTGAATCAGGTGTTGCTGGCAATCACGATCTGAATGACTACTACATCTGGCAGTATGCAAAGGAGAACACTATCCCTGGAGCAAAGGTTCAGGATCATGGTATCTCGACAGGTGTTGTATTCAAGGGTGAGATCACTGGTGCTGCTGTTGAAGCTGCAGGCGGTGAGACTATCTATGTATTTGAGAACGTACTTTATGGTAAGTGGGCAGATGTCGTGACTGCTTCTGAAGCAGCAGAAGCTCCCGCGACTCTCGTTGCAGCTGTAAACAAAGTGACTGCAGGTACTGCTCACGATGCAGCTGGTTTCACAGGTTACAAGGCAGAGGATGATGGCAAGTACTATGCATATTACTATTACTGGAACCGTCACAATGACAACGGTGACAACACAGATATGGGGCCTATGGAGTTTGCCGTTGTCCGCAACAACGTTTATAAGCTTTGCGTAGACAAGATCGCTAAGTTCGGTCATCCAAATCCAGACGATGTGGATCCAATCGATCCAGATCCAGTAGATCCAGATGATCCGGATGAGGAAATCAACTACTACTTCACTGTTACAGTCAAGGTTCTTCCTTGGGTAGTACGCGTTAACCACATCGAATTCTAATCATTCAGGTTTTCAGAAATGAAACTTAGAAGTGTAATACTGCCTGTTGTCAGGATGGGGCTCATCAGCCTCATCCTGGTGATGGGTTGTATATCCTGCAACACCATCTACACCGACCAGAGTGACTGTCCGAGGGGAGTTTCCCTTATGTTCAACTACAACTACAATATGGAGTACACCAATTCATTCCCTGCAAAGGTGCATTGCGTATCCGTATATGTATTTGATGAGAGCGGTCAGTTCATCGGAAGGTACGATGAGACATCCGATGTTCTCAAGGACGAGAATTACAGGATGACTTTGGATCTTGATGCGGGTCGTTACACTTTACTGGCTTACGGCGGGCTTGCCTGTCCGGAAAACTCATTTGATATAACTTCTTATCAGACAAAGGCTTTGGCGACACATATCAATGATATGGAGGTGAATCTTCGCCACAATGACTTCAAGTCTGACAAGAAACTTCACGATCTTTTCTACGGTGTGGAAGAAGTGGAGGTCCCACGCAGGGACGAGTATGTCAAGGATACTTTGTATATGATGAAGAACACCAACAATATCAGGCTGGTGCTTCAGCAGGCGAACGGAAAGTCCCTCGAGGCTGATGACTTCATCTTTACAATCACCGATGACAACTCTTGTATGGACGAGACTAACGCAGTGGTTTCCAGGGGTATGGTGACATACAGCCCATGGACTACCGGCGAGGCTGCTGTCGGTACAGCGGAGGACGGCGAGACTCCGATAAGCGTTGCTTTTGCAGAGCTCTCGACTTCACGTCTTACCACCGGAACTTCTCCTAAGCTCCTGGTCAGGAATGCCGAGACAGGAGAAGACATCATCAATATCCCTCTAAACAACTATCTCCTCCTTCTCAAGAGCGAACTTTACGCCGAGATGGGGGCACAGGAGTTCCTCGACCGCGAAAGCGAGTGGTCGCTGGTGTTCTTCCTGGATGATGGTCTCAGATGGCTCAATACACGAATAGTCATTAACGATTGGGTGGTCAGAATAAACCACACCGAAATGTAGGATGAACAGGATACTCGGACATATCCTTGCACTTGCAGCCCTTTGGATGGCTGTCGCCGGATGTAACATCTGGAGCGGCTACGGTCCTGAGGACGGTTTGTCTGAGCTCAGCATTTCTGTATCTGTCTCCAACACTCCGGCGATGCCGACCAAGGCAGTCACTATCAATCCGAATGACTATATCGGTGCATTGAATGATGGAGAGAAGATGCAGACGCTCAGGATCGTGATCGTGCGAGAAAATGGTGTTGTCGAGCATAACAGGTATATGGACTTCTACGGCGAAATAAAGAGGGCATATACCGAGGTGAGCAACATTACTTTCAAGGTATACGGTCCTGAGAAAAAGGATGTCTACCTATTTGTCAATGAGAATACGCTTCAGCCCGACGGTCTGGGAGGACAGAAGAAGCTGGTAGATTACGACTTTAACGCATTGACACCGGGATCGGCCTTCCCGAAAGACGCGATCTCAGCACTCCTCGTGACTCTGAGTGAGAACAATGAGGAGGTACCTCTGGCGCTCCCTATGAGTGAGCACCATACGATAGATATGCCCGCAAATGACTATCATGCAGATCTTTATGTCACCAGGGCATCAACGAAGTTTACGTATATTTTCGATAACCAGTCAAATGTGGACCTTTCTCTTGACGGTCTGACGATTTCCAAGGCGTCCCGCAAGGAATACTATATGCCGAGGATTACATACACCGGAAATCCTCTGGCTGGCGGCACTTATTCGGTGAGCGACTATCAGGTGCCGAATGTCGAGAATAATGAATATTATGTCTTCCAGAAGACTTATCAGAGCGGTGTGCCGGTGCCTGCAGGTGCAGTCACTTCGACATACGGCGGTGGTCCTATCAATCTGTATATCCTTGAAGGCAAGTACAAGGCTGACGAGACAGACCAAACTAAGAGATACAGCATGTCCGTGACGATGAACGGTACGGTGTATACGGAGTATTTCGACAATCTGCCTCAGCTGCCAAGGAACACTCATGTCGTGGTCTTGATCACATTCAAGAGTTACAATGCAGAGCTGGATGTCCAATGGACAGTGGATGTATATCCTTACGAGGAAGTATGGCTTGAACCGGGATTCGGACAGTAAAGATGAAAAGACTAAGAAACATAATATATATATTGATTGCAGCATTGCTGCATACCTCCTGCATCTGGTCCGAGATTGTCGAGGATCCGGTGCTTGGGGAGGGCTCGGCTACTGTTTCCATGGATGTCCAGTTCCGTCCGCTTGCGGCTGCTCTAAATGGAGCGGACACCAAGTCGGCAGGCAATTCCATAAAGCATATCAACGAGCTCTGGGTCGTGGTGTATAAGAATGACGGCACTTTCTATGAGAAGGTCAAGGTCTCCCACGACACTCAGCGCGTTTCGAATTATCAGAATACAGAACTGAATACATCCGACCTGCAGTCAGAAACAGCTTTTGCTGAGTCGCAGTACTGCCATTCCACTTTCGATATGGACCTTCCGCTCGGAAAGTACCGTATCTATGCCGTCGCGAATTACGACCTTTCTTCATTCTCGGGCACCGAGGATGATCTTAAGTCCATCAACCTCACATGGAATGCTTCCAACATTGCTGCGAACAATGCAATGTTAGGCTATTTTACTGACGGTGAAGATGGAGGTTCGGCTCCGGTGATTGCCATCGACCGCTCAGGCAAGTCGCTGCATGCCTGGGTAAAGCGTGCTGCCTCGAAGGTGACTGTGTCCTTCGACGGTGCTGCCTTGAATGATAATATCTATATTTATCTGCATACTATACAGATAAAGGATATTCCGACTAACTGCTGGCTGGGCAAGGACAATTCCCCTGCATCCGCAAGCCAGCTTATTGCAAATGGAGAGACACAATATCTGAGACCTGCAAATTCTACAGACCAGACGGGAGGCCTCCGAATCACCAAAGGTAACCCTACCGGTGGCCGAGAAAAGGAAGTAGCGCACAGCGAGACCGCTGATGCCCTCTTCTTCTATGAAAACATGCAGGGTACAGACTCGAATAAGCATCAATACAACAACTTTGAGAGCAAGGACAACAAACCTTACGGCACATACATAGAGGTCAAGGGATACTATGTAAACAAGAATGCCGAGACTGCATCTCAGGGCCCGATCATCTACCGCTTCATGCTCGGAAAGAACGTCACAGACGACTTCAATGCAGAAAGAAGCTGTCACTACAAGCTTGTCCTCAAGTTCAAGAACAACGCCAACGACCCTGACTGGCACATCGAGTATGAGCCGGAGAATCCTGAAATCAGTGTGCCGACTCCTCTATATATTTCATATGGTTATAATGAGACCATAGATATACCGGTTATTGTCAATGGTGCTACGGTTAATTCAAATACAACAATTAAAGCGGAAATCATCGAGAATCCATGGGGCTATCCTGAGCATAAATATTACATGAAAAGTAATCATGACGGCCTTGAGGACGGATTCCTTTCGTTTGAAAATAAGAAGGGTACGGTTTCCATTACTGAAGATCAGAGAAATGCATGGTCTAAAGCTGGGTCTCAGTATCTTAGTGCTGTAAAACCATATGAAACAGATGTAAACTCTGCCTTTTATAAGGTTCCAGTGTATACCCGACCATTGATTTTGGCTCAGTCGTTGACGGGACATAATCCATATGTCAGCAAGGAACGTAAGGCTAAAGTTAAATTTACGGCTGTAGTAGACGGTAAGACTGTAAGCAAGGTTATTGAAGTAATTCAAGTCAAGCGACTTGTGAACCCGACCGGCGTTTGGCGCTCTGACAGTAACACCGCTCCTTTCAATTTCCGAATGATGGAATTGAATGAATATGATGTCACTGCAAATGGTATAATCAATACAGAATTTTATCCGACGATTTCTGATGGTCCTTGGACTGCTCACATTGTTGAAGGTGCAGATTGGGTGAGAATCGCTCCGACCGGATCAGGACAATGGGATGTTGTAGATGTTATTGGAGGAACAGGATCGGAGATACGTTTCGACTGCTGTCCTGCAAATCAGAATACAACCGGAGATGTTCGCTGTGCAGTGATAAGGGTCACTTACCATAATAATAATTGTGTCCACTATTTCTTTATGAGTCAGGGTGTTGGAACTGTCAATCTGGCAGGATCGAAATGGTTGAACAGAAATGTTGACAAGTATCAAAAGCTAGTTGCGAATCCTTTACTTGAGGGTTGTATGTTCAAGTTCGGCAATCCGAAGCAGGGAATTTATCCTGAAAATAATCATCGTACGGGATATGGATTCGACCAGAACTGCTGGGGCAAGAAATTGTATGTTTATAATGGTACTACGGATACAGAAGTCACCTTTGAGAGTATAAGTTATAATCTTACTACAGGGTTCACCGGCACAAATAAATTGTTCTCTGATACAAATCTGAAACCGGCTACATATGCTCAGTGGAAGGCCCTTGAGACCCTTCATAGACGTTATGGTGTGCTGTATGGCGATGAATGTACAGAAACAAAGACAACCTCTGAAGAGGCATATTCATACTGGAAGGCTGGACAGGAGCGAGGAATCCTTGGTATGTATGTCTGGGATGAAAGCAGAGGTGGCAATCATGTATTCTTCCCTATAGGTTCCACAGGAATGGGCCATAGGAAAGTCAATGACAATGCGTATGCTAGTACCTATGGTACAATCGACAAATATAGCCATTTGAAATATGCTCAGCGTCCTCTGGAAATGCCGGAGGCTACTTCGAAAGTGGTGCCAATGTATTACGACATATGGCTTCAGAAAGGTGCTATTTATTGGTATGATGTCATGTATAATCCTGCAGTAGATAATGACGGGGTAGTATCTAATGGTTATGCCCACGACATAAACTTCTATTCAATGCTTCT
Source organism: Bacteroidales bacterium (assembly GCA_017398335.1). Taxonomy (GTDB): domain Bacteria; phylum Bacteroidota; class Bacteroidia; order Bacteroidales; family UBA932; genus Cryptobacteroides. Next base: position 15,467 of record JAFQGK010000037.1, read on the forward strand.
GCAGACTTATGGATCCAACCCGATAGGTCAGAATGATAAGAATGGAAGTAAAAGTACTGATGGCGCCTACATCCGCTGCGTGCAGAACTAAAGATTATAGGCCTTGCTCTTTGATATAGGAGTGAGGCCTTTTCCTTTCCACCCGAAGAAGCGGCGGGCCTTCAGGAGACGGTGTGAGTTTTCATAGAAATTATCTGTGCCCGGGATGAGGGAATTGATGCGTACTTTGTGGGATGCGTGTATTATCTCGCCGTTTCCTATGTATATTCCGACGTGGGTGATGGCTTCCTTTTTCAATGCAGTTGCAGGCCTGCCGAAGAACACGAGGTCGCCCGGCTTGAGGTTGCTTGTCCTCCGGATCATTTCGTCGCGCAGGCCAGGGGAGCCCTCTCCTATGCTGTGGTCGGCATCTACAGTTATTTCCTTTCCCAGATGCACCTGCTGAGATGCGTTTCTCGGCAGAAGATATCCGTTCATGAACCATGTCAGACGTACGAGACCGCTGCAGTCGAGGCCTTTGCTTGATGTGCCGCCCCAAAGGTATGGAGTGCCTACGAATTGCAGGGCTGTGTTTATGATTGCAGTTTCCGACGGCATAGGCTTTTCCATCCATTCTGCGAATTCAGCGAGATCAGCCGCCGGCGTCCATCCTGTCCTTCCGTCCGGCAGACGCACCTCCTTCCATTCCTTCACACCCTTGTCTGCCCTTTCCTTGGTCGTTCTCTTGGCGCTTCCCTTGCCATTTCCTTTGACGACGGACGGCTTCTCACCCTTCTTCGTCTGGGTGAACACGACCCTTACCAGGTTGCCCATCGACAGGTCGGAGAGCCTCTGCGAAGCGAAGGATGGCTCGCTGTATACAGCACTGTGGTGTGCAGTACATATATATTTTGGTGCTGCCTTATATCTCTCTATCTCCTCCGGTGTCATCTCGACAAGGCCGAGGTTAGTGCACCATGCTGTATATGGCTCCGGCGTAACCACCTGCCTCCAGTATCCTTTTTCCCCGATAATCTCCACAACCGTTCCCATAAGTGACTGGGTTTCCAGCGCAGATTCATAGTCCGGCTGCGCCCTCATCATATTCTCCGACAGCCCTGTCACCGCCATCCTCACCTTCTTCTCCGCCCCCAGCCTGTTCAGCGCCTCCCTCTCTGCTGCCACTCCTTCCGTCGCCATCACTTCCTTTTCCAGCCTGTTCAGCGCCTCCCTTCCTGCAGCCAGTCCTTCCTTCTCAATTCCGTTCTGCATCTCCCTTCCTGCAGCCACTCCTTCCGTCGCCATCACTTCCTTTTCCAGCCTGTTCAGCGCCTCCCTTCCTGCAACCAGTCCTTCCTTCTCAATTCCGTTCTGCGTCTCTCTTCCTGCAGCCACTCCTTCCGTCGCCAGTCCGGTTGCGATCAATGCAATCACCATTGCTATATATGTAAAAACTCTTTTCATTTGTCGCGTCACTTAACTTGTTGATATTCAGTCTTTTCGTATTTATGCCTGCTGCATGCTGTAGCAGGCGTCTCGGTTATCTTGTTGATTCTCAGCCTTTTATCTGCCGCGGTACTTGCGCCCTTGCCAGGTCTCACGTTCTTCGAGACGCTTGTCCAGCAGCCTGAGCAGTTCCACGTTGCGTATCAGCCCCCATGGCGTTTCGTTCACGAATCTTGGCGGTACTTCTCCGGCAAAGCGCTCGATACAGAGGTCTGGACGGAGCAGCTCGAGCATATCTACAAAGAAATCGATATACTCTTCCAATCCGAATCGTGCGAAATCTTCCGGCCTTTCAGCAAATTCCTGTTCTATCCGTGTGCCTTTGACGATCTGAAGCTGGTGAAATTTGATTGAACGGAGCGGCAGTTCGTTTATCAGGGAGCAGGAGTCGAGCATCATTTGTCGGGTTTCTCCCGGCAGGCCTAAAATGAAATGTGCCCCTACGTCAATACCTCTTTCTGCAGTCATATGGACTGCGCGGCGGGCAGTTTCAAAGTCGTGACCTCGGTTTATTCGCTTGAGAATCTGGTCATAGCAGGATTCAATGCCATATTCCATGATGACTATCGGTGCGGATCTGGTAACCCCGTCAGCCAATAAGCGGTTCCAATCTTTCAGTATCTTGCCGTCAGCCAGATCTGCCAGATAATCCAGTTTCTCTTCGTCTACGCAGTCAGGTCTTGTACCGATCACTATTCCGACCACGTCCGGATGTCTGAGTGCTTCCTCGTATAATTCCTTGAGGTGATACAATGGGGCATATGTGTTGGAATATGACTGGAAATATGCGAGGTAATGTTCGGTCGTTCGATATCTCACCTTATGAAATTCGATGCCCTCGTCCATCTGCTGCAGCAGACTTTTCCCGGAAGTACTGTATGCCGGGTGAAAAGCAGCGTTGTCACAATAAGTGCATCCGCCCTTGCCTACTGTCCCGTCACGGTTAGGACACGTGAATCCTGCGTCCAGCACAATTTTTTGCAGACGCTCGCCATATTTCCTCTTGAAATACCCGACAAAGGAGTTGTACCTTTTGCCGTCAGGAAATCCGTATGTTTCAAAACCTGTAGACATCCGATACAAAATTAGTCATATTTTCTTAATTTGTATCGCGCGGCAGTTAATATGCTGCTGCTCAGCAGGTTGACTATATATGCCTGCTGCGGGCTGTAGCAGGCGTGATCCTTAACACTCTCTATGACAGAGAGTTGAGTGCCGCGTTCGTGCTGCAAAATCAATTTTTTCTTTTTTTTAGTGTGGATTTTAGTTTTTTTTATCATGTTTTTCAAAACTTTCCTATAGTTTGCCGCCGTTAAAATTTATTTATATGGAAAGGAAAACATCCAAAAAGAGGCGGAGGCGTTTTGTGTGTCATGAGTGTAATCATGTATATCAGAAAACAGCAGATGGGGAGTTGTTGTTTTATGATAGGGAAGATTATCTGGTATGTTATACGGTCCTGTCTGTGACTGCACGGAAATATGGTGTGGAGATTCTTGAGGTGTGTTTCATGGTAGATCATATTCATATTCTATTATATGCTGAGACTTGTGAAATAATGGCTGATTTCATGAGGGATTATACATCAGTGTTTGCACAGGAATATAATGAGTCTATCGGTCGTACAGGCCAGCTCTTTCATAAAAGTTATGGCAGTGCTCCGAAAAGCGGAGATAAGAGAATGCGTTCTGTCATCGTGTACATAGGAAATAATCCTGTGGAGAAGAAATTGTGTGTCAATGCTGAAGATTATCGCTGGAACTTCCTTAAATATATGGTAGAGTCCTGTCCTTTTTCAGAATGGAAACCTACAAATTCTTACAGCAGACCGTTGAGACGTGCGAAAAAGCAGGTAAAGACTATGGCTGAGCTTGGGCTGTTTCTGAATTATGCGAAAGTCAGAAGTATGCTTTCAACTGTGTCCGGCAATGAAATGGAACTGCTGACTGATTTCATAGTCAGGGCATATTCCCCCTTTAATGAGAAAAGAATTTTAGCGTATTATGAAAACTGGGAACAGATGACTCATGCAATGCATTCTACCACAGGCAGCGAGTATGATATCAATGAGAGATTTTATTCAGGTTCAGATCAGGTGTATATGAATATGATCAGGTTTGTCAGGGACGTATTGAAGCTTAATCCAGTAAGGCAAGTGACGGTTATGAGGCAGGGACAGAAAATGAAGCTTGCTGAGCTCCTGAGGCATAAGACAGGGGCTTCATCCTATCAGATTCGACGGTTTCTTCAGATGCGAGATCCGGATGGTGCGGCACCTAAGTAACTGATTTGCAACGAGTTTGTGTGAGATGCCTGCTGCGGGCTGAAGCAGGCGTTGGACGTAAGTGGCTGATTGATAATAGTGTAGGTGGCGCGAGGCTCTACTATTTGGGGATATTCGAAAAATTGCTTACATTTGTCAAATTTTATTAAAAGATGCAGACATTTACTAACTCACCAATCATTGAAGGACTGACCTTCGACGACGTTTTGCTGATTCCTGCACATTCTGAGGTCCTCCCCAGAACTGTAGATGTATCTACCAAGTTCACGAGAGATATCACTCTCAAGACTCCTATCGTATCTGCTGCAATGGACACCGTAACTGAGGCAGATCTGGCAATTGCAATGGCTCGTGCCGGTGGTATCGGAGTAATCCATAAGAATATGACCATCGAGGAACAGATGAATCAGGTGCGCCGCGTGAAGAGGGCTGAGAACGGTATGATCTATGATCCTGTGACCATCCATCCTGATGCAACTGTAGGACAGGTTCTCGGAATGATGGCTCAGCATCATATCGGTGGTATTCCGGTGGTTGATGACAATGGCATCCTGGTCGGTATCGTGACTAACCGCGACCTTCGTTTCCAGAGGGATCCAAAAATGCCGGTGTCTGAAATTATGACAAAGGAGAATCTCGTGACGGCAAGGCAGGGTATCAGCCTTCCTGATGCTACAGATATTCTTCGTCAGTACAAGATAGAAAAGCTCCCTGTAGTGGATGCTGATGGAAAGCTCGTCGGCCTTATCACTTACAAGGACCTTATGAAGATAAAGGACAATCCTATCGCATCAAAGGACAATAAGGGACGTCTTCTTGTCGCAGCTGCGGTAGGTGTGAAGTCTGACACTATCGAGCGTATCGAGATGCTTGTAAGCGCTGGTGCTGATGCCGTGGTGGTAGATACAGCCCACGGACATTCTCAGGGCGTTCTCAATGTAATCAAGAGCGCATGTGAAGCACTTCCGGATGTCCAGATCGTTGCAGGTAACGTTGCGACGGCTGAGGGTGCAAAGGCTCTTGCTGATGCAGGTGTAAGTGCAGTAAAGGTGGGTATCGGACCAGGCTCGATCTGTACAACCCGTGTGATTGCCGGTGTCGGTATGCCTCAGCTTTCGGCAGTAATGATGGCTTCTGAAGCGCTTAAGGGAACAGGCGTTCCTGTAATTGCCGACGGTGGTATCCGTTATTCTGGAGATGTTGTCAAGGCTCTTGCAGCAGGTGCAAGCACAATCATGGCAGGTTCTCTCTTTGCCGGTGTCGAGGAGTCGCCGGGAGAAACCATCATTCTCAACGGACGTAAGTATAAGTCATATCGTGGCATGGGTTCGCTCGAGGCTATGCAGCAGGGTTCAAAGGACCGCTACTTCCAGGATATGGAAGAGGATATCAAGAAGCTCGTTCCAGAGGGAATCGTAGCTCAGGTACCTTACAAGGGCACTCTTAATGAGGTGGTTTACCAGCTTGTCGGTGGTCTTCGTGCCGGTATGGGATATGTCGGTGCTGCAAATATCGAAAAGCTCCGTGAAGCTAAATTTGTCCGCATAACCAATGCCGGTTATCTTGAGGGACATCCGCATGATGTGACCATCACACGTGAGGCTCCGAACTATTCAAGATAATCCGTACAGATGAGGCGGATTGCAAATATTCTCGTAATCTTATGTGTCGTCCTGCCGATGTTTATGTCGTGCAGGGCGATTTCCCGCTTTTTGAATGATGATGATATTGTGGCTGAAGTGGACGGTACGATCCTATTCAGAAGCGACCTTGATGCTGTGATTCCCGATGGTATCCCGGAGGAAGACAGCACCCGTCTTGCGGTACAGTATATCAACACATGGGCTACTGATCTTGTCTTTCAGAAGATTGCAGAGCAGCAGTTGTCGAAGTCTGAGAAGGATGTGACCAGTGAGCTGGAAGATTACAGAAAGTCCCTTCTGAAATACAGATATGAGCAGCTGTATATCAATGAAAGGCTGGATACAGCCGTCAGCGATGATATGGTTGATGAATATTTCAATGCGCATTCGGACAAATTTGTTCTCCAGAGGCCGGTGCTAAAGGCGAGATTCCTGAGCATATACAGCGATTCTCCGGGATTGGAGCCTATCAGGAAGCGTATGTCTTCCTCCGATGTCGAGGATCTGGTTGAGGCTGACAGTCTGGCGTATTCGTCAGCGATGAAGTTCACCACCTGGAATGATGAATGGATAGATATCACAGTGCTTTCCAGAGAATTCGGTGTAGACCACTCTGCTCTCCTGGAGAAGATGAGAGGCAGTTGGATCGAGCAGAAGGATACGACTGGTCTGGTGAGGATAGCATATGTCTCGGAAATGAAACGCAAGGGTGAGATGGCTCCTATCGAGTATAGTGCCCCGAGCATCAAGGATATGATTGTAAGCGCAAGAAAGCAGGCTCTTGTTTCCGGTCTGGAACGGGATTTGCTCAATGACGCGCGCGAAAACGGAAAATTTAAAATATACAGATAAAATGAAGTGCATCCGCAGTATAAGGATTATGGCTTTAGCTGCCTTTATGGCCTTGCCATTCATGGCTTCAGCCCAGAAGTATCCGGACGGAATTGTTGACAAGACTATAGCTGTCATCGGAAATGAGGTCATCACCATTTCTCAGCTTGAGGAAGAGGTTCAGATGATGAAGGCATACGGTATGATGTCCGACAAGAATGCCAGATGTGAGATTCTGGAGCAGATGATGGTGTCGAAACTCTTCCTTATGCAGGCCAGAGTTGACTCTCTGTCTGTGAATAATGATATGGTGGAGGGTGAACTCAGGAACAGAATAGACAATGTCAAGACATCCCTTGGCGGTGAGGAGGCTGTTGAGGAGTATTTTGGCAAGCCTATCTACAAGCTTCGTCAGGAATGGAGGTCTGCCCTTGAGGACCAGAGCCTTACTCAGCAGATGCAGGGTAATATCTCCAGCAGTATTCCTGAACTGACTCCATATGATGTGCAGCAGTATATAGCTGAGACCGATCAGGCAGATCTTCCTGTAGTTCCGATCAAGTATCAGATCAGTCAGATCTGTATATATCCGGACAGAGAAGCTGCAAATCTTGCTGTCAAGGAGCGTCTGCTTGCTATCCGAGAGCGTATTATCAATGGTGAGAAATTCTCTACTCTTGCCCGCATATATTCTCAGGATCCGGGTAGTGCCAGAAAGGGAGGAGAGCTTGGAATGGCTTCCAAGTCAATCTTCTGGCCAGCTTTCTCTGATGCTGCCATGGCACTCAAGCCGGGCGTTGTGTCTCAGATCGTGGAGACCCCGGATGGTTTTCATCTTATCGAGGTGCTTGAAAAGAAAGGAGATATGTTCAATGCCAGACATATTCTTCTCAAACCGGAATATACTTCGGAAGACAGGGAGAACGGATTCAGGGTGCTGGACAGCTTGAAGACAGAGCTTGCCAATGAGGCAGTGACCTTTGGTCTTGCGGCAAGATTCTATTCCGAGGATCCTGCGACCAAGACAAATGGCGGTCAGATGGCGGATCCGAATACAGGTTCTTCGTATTTTGAGATTGACCAGCTGAAGCCTCAGGATTATGCTGCAATCAAGAATCTTGAGGAAGGACAGATTTCAGAGCCTTTCGAATCTCTTGATAATGAGGGACGTAACGGAAATACAGTATATAAGATATTGAAGGTGGACAAGATTATTCCGGCTCATACCGCTTCTTTCAACAACGACTATGACCTCCTTCTCGGACAGGCGAAGAACAAGAAGGCGATGGCTGCGATAGATGAGTTCATCAATTCAAAGATCAAAACCACATATATCATCATTGATCCTCTTTTCAAGGACTGCGTGTTTGAACGCGAGGGTTGGGAAGAGAAATTCCGTAAGTAGCATATATGCGCGGATTCTGCAGATTCATAACCTTTGTTCTGGCTTTCTTGACCGGAGTATCTGTTTTTGCTCAGCAACAGGAGCAGACGGATAGTCTTGTCGTATTGATGAGTTCCAAATCTGCCCAGATGGTGGATGTGGAAGGTGCAAGCTACAGAAAGGTGGTGGGTCCTGCACGATTCCTTCATAACAATACATATCTGTTGTGCGATACGGCTCTGTGGAATGTCGAAACCAAGATCATCGAGGCATGGGGAAATGTAAGCATCCTTCAGGAAGAGACAGTGCTTACGAGCGAGAAGCTTACCTATCTGATCGACATGGACCTTGCGCAGTTCCGCGGTACTCTTGTACAATTGGAGGATAAAGATCATAATACACTGAGAACCAGGTATCTGGACTATAATACCAAAGACTCCCTCGCAGTATTCCAGAAAGGTGGAGCGATGAGGGACAAGGATGGACAGATCATAGAAAGTGAAACCGGAACATATGATTCGAAACAGAAACTGTTTACGTTCACAAAGGATGTGAATATGTTTACAGATTCGATCTTTGTCAAGACCAACAGTCTCAGGTACGAATCAGACAAGAATCTTGCGACCTTCGGTTATGCGACGAATGCTTGGCAGGAGGAGAATATGCTTTCGTCCGACAGCGGATGGTACAACAGGGATAGGGAGGTTTTCTTTTTCAACAATAATGTGCATGTGATGTCCGAAGATCAGGAGGGCTGGTGTGACAGCCTTTATTTCTACCGGAATACGTCAGATGTGGAAATGTTGGGAAATGCCCAGGTTACTGACACTACCAGGAATGTCTTTGCTCTAGCAGGAAGGATAGAATATCTTGACACTCTCTCCAAGGTTACTCTTACCCGTGATCCGGCTGTGATAACCGAGACAGAGGACCAGAATGGGGTGAGGGATACTGTATACCTTGGTGCAGATGAACTTGTCTACTACACGGTGAAGATGTGCGATGTGGACAGTCTGCTGGTAGCCGATGCGGAGAGGAGACTGAAGGAGATGAGTGTGGATCCTGTCGGGGAATTAAGGAAAAAAGCGGCCGAGGAAGCGGCACGGGAGGCAGAAGAGGCAGCCAAGAAAGATCCGAACTATCGTCCGAAGCAGAAGGATGCGGCTCTTGTTCCGAAGCCGGCAGCACCTCCTGCGCCGTCACCACGACCTGAATTGAAGGATTCTCTGGCATTGAAGGATTCTCTGGCTGTGACGGATTCACTGGCTGTGACGGATTCTTTGGCCGTGACAGACACTCTGGCTGTTGCTGATACTCTTGTACAGGAACCTCCGAAAGATACGACCAGAATAGGCTTTCTCGAGGCTTTGAAGAATGTAAGGATATACAGGAAGGATATGCAGCTGGTATGTGACTCTCTCGTATATTGCGACCTTGATTCTCTTGCCAGAATGTTCATTGAGCCGGTCATATGGCAGGAAAAGACCCGCCAGTATTCGTCAGACAGTCTTTTTGTGGCAGTAAGGCAGGGTGGAATAGAAAAGGCCAGTCTTATGTCCAATGCTTTCATTGCCATTCAGGAGGATACTGCTCATTACGATCAGATCAAATCGACTGAGATGATGGCTTATTTCGATGATAAGGGTGGTCTCAGAAGGTTCGATGCGCTTGGTGGAGCCTCTGCATTGTTCTATATCGAGGAGAATGATGCGCTTGCTACTGTGAATAAGGCTGATTCAAAAATGCTTTCGGCGACATTCAATGACGGAGAATTGCAGAGAGTATATTATTTTGAGGATGCCAAGAATGATGGTTATCCTGTCGTCCAGCTTTCACGCGACGAAAGATTCCTCAAAGGATTCAACTGGCAGGAGAACCGGCGTCCAGCTGACAGGAATGCTGTTACTCCTTTGGCATTAAGGCCAAGTCAGAGATTCAAATATGCTTCACGTGTACGTCCGAAGTTCACCCAGACTGACAAGTATTTCCCTGGCTATATGAATGACATATATCGTCAGATTAAAGTCAGAGACTCTCTCAGAGTCGTCAGAGAACGCGATGCTGCCATCGCTGAACAGGAGGCTGAACTCAAGGCAAGGCGTGACAGCATTGCACTTGCTGATTCGCTTGCCCGTGCAGATTCATTGTTCCGTGTAGACTCTCTTTTCCGTGCGGACTCCCTTGCTGAAGTTGATTCACTCAAGAAGATTGCCGTGGCTGATTCTCTTGCCAGAATTGATACGCTTTCTAAAGTCGTTGATTCACTGGATGTTGCATCTTCTGTGGAAAAGGTTATGACTCCAGAGGAGATCAAGGCGGCTAAAATGGCTGAGAAGCAAAGGAAGAGGGCGGAGCGCGATGCTGCAAGGAAGAAGCGTATGGAAGAAAAGGAAGCCCGCTGGGCAGAAATGGACAAGCGTGATGCCGAGAAGCTGAAGGCGAAGGAGGAGAAGAAGCTGGAGAAGATCAGAAAGAAGAAGCGCAAGGCGTTTGAGGCGGCTGCAAAGCAGGCCGAGAAAGATGCTGCTGTTCTTGAATCCTATCGTAAGAAGTTTGAGATGCGTAAGCAGAAGGCTGCTTCCGGAAGTCGGAGAAAATAATATCTATGCGTATAATATTAACAGTTGCTGCCTTGCTTTCTGCAATGGCGGCTTATTGTCAGACCACAAAGGATTATGTACTTGCAAATCCGGTCTGTGCGAGGGCTCAGTTTACCGGCTATCCTGTGCCCGTGGAGGCTCTCACAGATGCCCCGGAAGGGTATTCGCTTGTTTATTTAAGCCATTATGGCCGCCATGGGTCACGCTACAGCAGTAATAGTTCGTCGTACAGGTATCTCCTTTCTGTTCTCGAACCTGCTTTTGAAAATGGCGGACTTACCTCTCTTGGAGTGTCTGTATATGAAAGGCTGGTGATAGCGGCTGCAGATGCCAAGGGACGCGATGCAGGGTTGACAAAGGTCGGAGAGCAGGAACATAGAGGGATTGCCGAGCGTATGTACTGGAATTGTCCTGAGATTTTCAGGGACGGAGCAATCATCGAGTGCCGTTCGTCAGAGGTGCCTCGAAGCATCCTGAGCATGGCAGCCAACAACGAGAGAATCAGGGAACTGAATCAGGCGATTAACTGCAACAGGTCGGCTTTTGTCGGCTACGGACGTATTCTGCGTAATAAGAAATATCGTGACGAGCAAAGTGAGAACCTTGATGTCTTGAAACGCTCGTATTTCCGGAATCTTGAGCCTGACCGCCTTATTGCCAGCATTTTTCTTACGGAAGCTGCATCGAGAATGGATGAAAAGGCGAAGGAAAAGTTCATGAAGTCCATGTACTACGCCTGGCAGATTACAGATTGTACCGCCCATACCGGGGTGAGATTTGATGATATCTTTACTCCGGAGGAACTTTTCGTGTTATGGAAGGCTTATAATTCCGGTAATTACATCAAATGCGCCAATTCAAAGGAGCATGGCGACGGAACCCTTGGTGATGCGAGGCCGCTGGTCGCTGATTTTGTCGAAAGAGCTGACGCAGCCTTGGCAGGCAACGGCGTGTCTGCAGACCTTCGCTTCGGCCATGATACCATGCTTGCACCATTCCTGGCATTGATCAACGTCAATGGCATCGGAGCCAGAGCTGCTTCAACTGAGGATGCATATACCGTATGGTCTGACTTTAAAGTAATGCCGATGGCTGCAAATATCCAGATGATGTTCTATCGGAATTCAGGGAACCACACACTTGTCAAGGTTCTTCATAATGAACGCGAGTGCAGGCTCCCTGATGTAAAGACGGACTGTTTCCCTTATTATGATTGGGAGGATGTCCGTGAATATTTTGTTTCTTTAGCAGATTAAGGCTCTATTCTGCGAAAAGGCCGATGATGTTGAGAATGACCTTGCTGGCCTTTTCCATACTTTCAAGCGGTATGAATTCCATCTTTCCGTGGAAATTATGCCCGCCTGCAAAGATGTTCGGGCATGGAAGTCCCATGAATGACAGGTTCGCTCCGTCTGTACCGCCTCTGATAGGCTTGATGTTCGGCACTATGCCTTCCATTTCCATTGCGAGTTTCGCCTTTTCCACTATATGGTAGTGAGGCTCGACCTCCTTCCGCATATTGTAGTACTGATGCCTGATTTCAACGGTTGCGGTTCCTTCACCATATTTTTCGTTGATGAAATTGACACATTTCTGCATATATGCCTTCTTCTGCTCGTACAGGCTCATGTCGTGGTCACGTATGATATATGAGAATGTCGCTTCTTCAACAGTTCCGTTGAATCCTATGATGTGGAAGAAACCCTCGTATCCGCTGGTATATTCAGGACGCTGGTCGACAGGAAGGAGGGCGTTGAGTTCCATTCCTATCAATATGGCATTCAGCATCTTGCCTTTGGCGTATCCCGGATGTATGTTTCTGCCCTGGATCTTCACTGTTGCTCCTGCGGCATTGAAATTCTCGTACTCAAGTTCGCCTACCGCTCCTCCGTCCATCGTGTATGCGTAGCGTGCCCCGAATCTTTCCACGTCAAATTTTACTACACCTCGACCGATTTCCTCGTCGGGGGTGAAGCCGATCTTGATTTCTCCATGCTTGAATTCCGGATGCTCCACTATATATTGCACGGCATTCATTATTTCCGCTACACCGGCCTTGTCGTCTGCTCCGAGAAGTGTCGTGCCGTCTGTCGTGATGATGGTCTGTCCTTTATAATCAAGAAGCTCAGGGAAGGCACTTGTTTTCAGGTAGAGGCCGTCAACTCCTTTCAAAGCTATGTCCGAGCCGTCGTAGTCCGGAATGATCTGAGGTTTGATATCTGCTCCGGAAGCGTCCGGTGCGGTGTCGACGTGAGCTATGAATCCGATGGCAGGGATTTCCTTGTCGCAGTTTGACGGAATTGTTGCCATTACATATCCCCATTCGTCGAGCGTAGCCTCTACACCCATGGCGTTGAGCTCGTTACAGAGCATTCTGAGCAGGTCAAGTTCCTTTGTCGCACTCGGCTGTGACTCTGACTCAGGATCTGACTGTGTGTCCACAGCCACATATCTTAAAAATCTGTCTAAAATCTTTTCCATATTGTTGTTTTTGGTTTACATCAGTAATAGGCTGATTCCCATGATGGCCATGCCTCCGACTACTCCGGCGATAGCTATGTGGTGCTTTCCATACTTTTCAGCAGTCGGAAGAAGCTCGTCAAGCGATATGTATATCATGATACCGGCGACTGCTGCCATGATCAGCGGGAACGCCATGCCTTCTCCTGTAAGTTCAAGTCCGAAGATGGCGGTGACTGCCAGACATAGCAGGGCACCGATTACTTCGCTGAATCCTGAAAGTGTAGCATAAAGCAGAGCCTTTCCTTTGCTTTTTGTAGCATAATATATAGGTATGGCTACGGCTATTCCTTCCGGGATATTGTGGATGGCAATGGCGATTGTGATGCCTGCTCCCATCTGCGGGTCGTTCAGAGCACCGATGAAGGTCGCTATTCCTTCCGGGAAATTATGAATCGCTATCGCAAGTGCCGACATGAGCCCAAGCCGTTTCAACTGTGCTTCGTTGTCGGTCTGTTCCAGCATTCCTACCGCAGGTGTCTTTGCTCCGAGAGAAAGTCCGGATGCTTCATGAGGGTTCTCATATTCCGGAACAAGGAAATCAATCAGAGTGATGATGCCCATTCCTATGAAGAATGCAACCAGAACGTATGCCTTGCCAAAGTCCGTTGAACCGGTTGACATGATTTCAGCCTGAGCCTCAGGAAACATTTCCGCGAGAGAAATGAATATCATGACTCCAGCGCTGAGCCCTAGGGCTCCTGCAAGAAAGTTGCTGCTTAGCCTTTTCCTGAAGAGTACAAGTGCACCGCCGATTCCTGTCGCGGAACCGGCTGCCAAAGTCAATATCAAAGCACCTAATATTCCATCCATAATGTCTGCTACCTTGTAATGTCCCTCATGTCACAATGTCCCTCATGTCGCGATGTGCTGCACGTCATTCCCGGCTTGACCGGGAATATCCTAATTTTCCTTCTTCGCCTTCAGCGCAGCATAGATCATATAGACTATGATTGCAGTATAAGGTATTATTGCAACAGGCTCCGTCCAAGGAGAAGGTTTCATGTACATGTCTACATTCGCGAATCGAAGGATTGCGCTGACAACTCCCATGAGAGCACCGCCGGCGATGAATCCGGATGCAATCAGCGTGCCCTTTTCTGTACGTGCTTCATTGAGTTCCTTGTCATTGCTGCGGCTTCCCACATACCATGAAACGGCTCCTCCGATGAGCATAGGCATATTCAGGTCGATAGGTATGAACATGCCGAGGGCGAAAGGCAGAGCAGGAATCTTGCAGAAGTTAAGCACAAGGGCGATTGCGGCTCCTATGCCATAGAGAAGCCATGGTGCTCCTCCTCCGTTCATCATAGGCTCGATGACAGCAGCCATTGCGTTTGCCTGAGGTGCCACGAGAGCATTCTCTCCGGTAAATCCGTATGTTTTGTTGAGGACGAGCATGACTCCGCCTACGGTAGCGGCAGCCACGAGAGTTCCGAGGAACTTCCATCCTTCCTGTTTCTTTGGTGTGGAACCGATCCAGTAGCCGATCTTAAGGTCGGTGATGAATGCTCCTGCAACGGAAAGTGCGGTACAGACTACGCCGCCGATGATCAGGGCCGCTGTCATTCCGGCAGTGCCGTTAAGACCTACTGCAACCATGATGAGGGACGCAAGGATGAGAGTCATAAGAGTCATTCCGCTGACAGGATTTGAACCGACAATAGCTATGGCGTTTGCTGCGACTGTAGTGAACAGGAATGCAATGATTCCCACAACAAGCACTCCTACCACGGCATGCCATACATTGTCAACGACTCCGAATAAAAAGAACAGGAATACAGCAAGAATCGTAAGACCTATACCTATGGCGATGATTTTCATCGACAGATCCTTCTGCGTCCTGATGACCTCGGCTTCTTCGCCGCTCTTCTTTCTTGTGAATTCGCTGGCAGCAAGTCCTACAGCCGACTTTATTACTCCGAATGACTTCACAATGCCGATGACTCCGGCTGTCGCAATGCCTCCGATGCCTATGTGACGTGCATACTCCTTGAATATCTGGTCAGGGGACATCTCTCCGATTGTCTGAGTGATGCCAGTATTCATAAGATCTATTACCTGCCCGCCCCAGATCAGGTTCATCAAAGGAATGATCACAAGCCATACCAGGAAGCTTCCGCAGCAGATTATGAATGCATATTTGAGTCCTACGATGTATCCGAGACCGAGTACGGCTGCTCCGGTGTTCACTTTGAGAAGTACCTTTGCCTTGTCTGCAACGGCTGCACCCCAAGGGAGAATCTTTGTGGTAAGGGTCTCGCCCCATAGACCGAAGGTTGATATTATGAAGTCGTAAAGTCCTCCGATTAGTCCGCTGATCAGAAGAGTCTTCGCTCCCTTGCCTCCGCTCTCGCCGCCTACCAGCACCTGAGTTGTGGCAGTAGCTTCAGGGAAAGGATATTTGCCGTGCATCTCCTTTACGAAATATTTCCTGAACGGAATCAGGAAAAGTATTCCGAGGATTCCTCCGAGAAGTGATGAGAAGAACACCTTTGTGAAATTGACGGTCAGTTCCGGGTACTTGTCCTGTAATATATATAGTGCAGGCAGTGTGAATATGGCACCTGCTACAATTGCTCCAGAACATGAACCGATGGATTGAATCATTACATTCTCGCCGAGAGAGTTCTTCCTGCCCAGTGCATTCGACAGACCTACTGCTATGATTGCTATTGGGATTGCCGCTTCGAACACCTGACCGACCTTAAGGCCGAGGAATGCGGCAGCAGCTGAGAAAATGATGGTCATCAGTATACCCAGACTGACAGACCATGGGGTTACTTCCGGATATGTCTTTTGAGGAGAGAGCAAAGGCTGATACTCTTCTCCGGGCTTCAGCTCCCTGTGAGCGTTCTCCGGTAATTGTGTCTTCTTTTCTTCCATACGTTGTGTTTTAATCAGAATCACAAATGTAGTAAATTATATCTGAAAATTTAAACGATTTCGCCCTCTTTTATAAGTGCCGGAAAATCAATATGTTGTGGTGGAGGATGAAAAAACTTGTCAAAAAAATGTAAAAAAAGTGCGAGAAAAATTTGGAGGTTAAGAAAAAGTCCGTATCTTTGCAGCCCGTTTGAGAAATAACGGAAAGTTCATTGACAAGTTTGAGAAAAGATAACGAGGTAAAGTTAGAAGAAGAAATAGTCTGTAACTATAACGAGATAGAGAGTCTATCGCGAAGTTGTGGACTGCAATTTCAAGGCAACGAGTAAAAGAGGACAAGTGTATA
>JAFQGK010000038.1 GCA_017398335.1 Bacteroidales bacterium
CCACCATCACCGACTCCCATAGTTGACATCGTGTATGACAGGGACAGCTCAAAGGTATCCTTTGACTTTTCGGCCTGTCGATTGGACACGCTGTCAAGGCGTTTCGCATCTGCGACATATGTGAATCTGGTAGTTCCCAACTCCATTGCAGACCGCGAGGTGTCAGCCTTCGGGCGTGATATGAGTGTAGACGATGCGGTGCAGACTATAGCAATGGTGAATGGCCTGTATGCCCGTCAGGAGAATGGCAGAGACTGGATTCTGTCAAAGGAAAACAGAAATCCGCAGGCGGCACAGCCCAAGCAGTCCGGCACGGTTGTATCTGTCTATCCGATGAAGTTCAGGACGGTAGATAAGGTGGTGGATATAATACCTGCTGAACTGAAGCAGGGTGTGGAGATAAAGACATTCCACGACCTGAACAGTCTCGTGATCAGCGGAGAAGGCGTCAGATGCGATAGGATAACAGCCTTTCTCGATGAAATCGACAAAAGTGTTCCTCTCATTTCAATTGATGTAATCATCGTTGATGCCACTACCAACAACTCCCAGACTATCGGACTCGGAGTAGGGATAGGCTCAAGTGAGGCACAGACAAGAGGCACAGCAAGTCCAGGTTTGGATGTCACTCTTAATGCCGAATCTTTGAACAGGATACTTGCATCTTTCAGTGGGCTTGGCTCAATAAATCTTGGCCCAGTGACTTCGCTTTTCTATGCTGACTTGCAACTACTTGAAGAAGCCGGGAAGATAGTGCTGCGTTCTACTCCACGCCTTTCGACACTCAACGGACATAAGGCTACGCTGAAGAGCGGAGAGGTAAAGTACTACAAAGAAAGTCAGGTAAACATCATCGGTACTCAGAACCCTCTGCAGTCAGAGTCTTATCTTTGGAAGAATGTCGAGGCGAGTTTCGTTCTCGATATAACACCTCACGTGAGTCAGGACAGTACCATAACAATGGATATAAGCCTTAGTCAGGATGAATTCACGACAACGGACGATGATGACAAATATGCCCCTCCAGGCATATCCAAGCGTAGTTTCACTTCGATCATCAAGGTAAAGGATGGAGAGATGGTTCTTCTTGGTGGTATAGAGAAGAACCTGAAGGACAACACCTCCAAAGGACTACCATACGTGGCAAGAGTACCTGTCCTGAGGTCGATTTTCGGCAAGACGCGTAAGGTGAAGACCGACAGCAGACTCAATATATTCATAAAGCCGACTATCATACAATGAAGAAGGATGTGATATGGCCTTGTCGTGTGTCAGCGGTTATCCTTACGATTGACGCCGATGGAAACTACTTGCTGGAACGAATGAATCCAGAGGGAGATGTGTCTGTGGCTTTCGTTACAGGAGGATCCGTCGGAAGTAAGGATTATGATGCCACCAATCCGATAGTCAGAAGAATAGAGTCAAACAAAGACCTTTATGTGTCTGTTCACGATGCAGCCACTATAGATTATGTGCGTAAGTCTGTTGTGGATTCCGCTATGAAGGATTCGGGGTGTAAGGTTATTGATGTCGTAGTATGTAAGTCGATTGATTCTGTGGATATAGAAGCACATATCAGTGCTGCCCGTCAAAGAAGATTGTCGATATCTGCCTTGAAACAGGATATGCCTCTTGTTGATTATCTTGCATCAAGACTTCTCAAGCGTCTCATGCTTCCTGTGCTTATCGTTTACCTTGCAGTTCTCCTTGCTAATTTCTTTGTGCACTCTAAACTGACAGAGAGGCTCGGAGATATGCGTTCCACTTATGCAAGAGAGTCTGCTGAGGCAAAGAAACGCTCGGAGATGACTCAGGCCCAAGAACGACTGTTTGCTGATTATCGGGCAATTCAGGATGTAAATATGTCTGCCCTGGCGGATGATGTGGCATCATTGCTTCTTGAGGATATAAGATTGACTTCCCTTATTTACAACAATATGCTTGTAGAGATATGTGGAGAGGCGTTTTCGTCCGAAGCTGTAATGACTTTTGTGGATGCTCTGCGTGATAAAGTAAAATGTGAAGCTGTAAATGTAATCAGTCTTGAAAAGGATAGGAAGGAAGATTTATTCAGATTTGAGATACAGATGATGCTATGAAAAGATATGCTTCGATAATAAAGCTTGCAGCATTGCTCGTGCTCGCTCCTGTTGTGATTTATGTCTTGTCGGTTTCCGATACCATAGGTTTATATAAGGAATATCGTCAGGCAGGAGAATCTTCTGTAACGTCACCAATAATAGCGAGAACGGAGGATTTCTCCGCGTCAGCTCCTATGCTGAGCAGTGGAGTACTGATGAGAATAATCTCGGGTATATGTACAGAAAGCAAGGTTACTGTTGGAAGTTTTTCTCCGGAGGAAGTCGGCAGAGAAGGTGATCTGCGTCTTGTCTCTGCTCAGTTGTGCCTCACGGGAAATTTTGTCGGTCTGTTGAAAGTGCTTGCCCGAGTAGAGGAAATCAGTGATATAAAGATATCCGGAGCGGAGTTCAGTACGATGAAGGTTGGAAAGAAAGATAAGACAATCCA
>JAFQGK010000039.1 GCA_017398335.1 Bacteroidales bacterium
CCTCGGTGCGGGCCGCGTGGTGTACCAGGACCTCGTGAAGATCAACATCGCCGCACGCGAGCACAAGTTCCTCGAGAACGCAGAGATCAAGGCGGCTTATGACTATGTGAAGGCAAACAACAAGCAGCTCCACCTCATGGGTCTGGCATCGATGGGTGGCGTTCACAGCTCTCTCGAACATGTGTACGAGTTCCTCAATGTTGCCAAGGAGTATGGTCTTGAGGACGTATTCGTACACTGCTTCATGGACGGCCGTGACACTGACCCTAAGAGCGGAAAGGGCTTCGTAGAGGGTCTTGAGGCCGCTATGGCTCAGTCTACAGGAAAGGTCGCTACTGTATGCGGACGTTTCTACGCCATGGACCGTGACAAGAGATGGGAGCGCGTAAAGGAGGCATATGACATGCTCGTTGACGCAAAGGGAACATACGCGACTTCTGCAACTGAGGCGATCCAGGCTTCATATGATGAGGGTGTTACCGATGAGTTCATCAAGCCTATCGTTCTCACCGATGCTTCAGGTGCACCGTTGACAAAGATCCAGGAAGGCGACGCTGTCATCTTCTTCAACTTCCGCAACGACCGCGCACGTGAGCTCACAGCAGTGCTTACCCAGCAGGATATGCCTGAGTTCGGAATGCATACTCTTCCTCTCTACTACTGCTGCCTTACTCCTTATGACGCATCATTCACAGGCGTACACATCCTCTTCGACAAGGAAAATGTTCAGGAGACCCTCGGAGAGGTTGTGTCTAAGGCTGGCAAGAACCAGCTCCGCATCGCTGAGACTGAGAAATATGCCCACGTTACATTCTTCTTCAACGGTGGAGCAGAGGCCCTCTTCGAGAACGAGGACCGTATCCTTGTGAACTCTCCGAAGGTTGCGACATACGACCTTCAGCCGGAGATGAGTGCACCGGAAGTGACCGAAAAACTCGTCGAGGCAATCAACACAGGCCGTAACGACCTGATTATCCTCAACTTTGCAAATGGTGACATGATCGGCCATACAGGAGTATATGAGGCTATCCGCAAGGCAGTTACAGCTGTCGACAGCTGCGTGGAGAAGGTCGTAGAGGCTGCCAAGGCACAGGGCTATGTGATCCTTATCACAGCTGACCACGGAAATGCTGACTACGCAGTCAACGATGACGGCACTCCTAACACCGCTCACTCACTGAATGATGTACCTTTCATCGTTGTCAATGCCGGTGACGAGGTCAAGGAAGTGAAGAACGGAAAGCTCGCTGACGTTGCTCCGACCATCCTCAAGCTGATGGGTATCGAGCAACCTGCAGCAATGACCGGCCAGGCACTGGTATAATTCGCCATATAAATACATTGTGTTCTCACTGCCTGACCCGGCGCGGTGAGAACACTTTTTTTATGCCATCACGTCATAGCGAAGCGGCACCTATATCTCTGACACTCAGACGATTAACCATCAGCCCTGCTGCAGAATGCAGCAGGGATACATCGTAAGACGGTGATTCACAGCGCTTTAGGTGCCACCAATATTGTATTACTGCATCAGTATGGTATAGGATGCAACAAAGGTGGCACCAGGAGCAAGGGCGTTGACCCAGTCGCGGTCTTTGTATTCGCCTGTGAAATAGGCACGGTCGCAACGACCGAACCAAGGCTCGATACAGAAGAATGGAGCATTACGTTTCGGTGGAGACCAGATTGCCACTACCGGAGCATCGAAGGTCACTGTGAGATACGGGCTATGATCAGGCTTGAAGAACGCCACCTTGTGTACCTGATTGTCCTGAAGCACGATGGTGTCGATAGAATCGAAGGTCTCGCTCCTGATAGGAAGCAGACCATCTTCGCCAAGGGTCAAAGGGCAGGCAGATTCAGGATCCACACAACCCTTTTCCTTAAATCCTACGCGCTCCAGACCTTCTGTCTTATCAAAAGCCAGATATCCTCTATCTGCGGTTTCAGGATCATATCCCGGATAGTTGAATGCCGGATGAGCACCGATCTGGAAAAACATTTCACTCTCGCCCGGATTGGTCACCTTCCAAAGCACCTCCAGAGAAGCACCCGAAAGTTTATAACCGATTTCGAGAACAAAGGGCCAAGGGTATGCCTTTAAAGTGTCCTCTGTAGACTCCAGCTTATACCAGAGTTCTGTCTCGGTGGCACTGACTAATTCAAAGTCCATATCCCTGGCAAAGCCGTGCTGTCCCATCTCATAGACCTCGCCATCTACTCTGAAACGTTTTTCCCACACGCTTCCCACAATAGGGAAAAGCACTGGAGAACGGCGTCCCCAGAATGTCGGATCGCCCTGCCAAAGATATTCATAGGAGCCTTTTCTGATGCTCTGAAGTTCGGCACCATGCTCACTGACCTCGACAGTCAGCGTTTCATTCTTTAAAGTCTGCATATATGTTCAGGATTTTTCTGTAAATATATAAATTTTTGGAGAATCACAGGAAATAGCATAACTTGGAGCCTCATTAAACGGTGTCAGGAAACCTGCAGCCGAAGCAGGTGTCAAAACCGGACGCGAAACAGGGAGCAGAGACAGGAACTGCAAGAAAATAAAGCTTGTCAACATAGAATATATGAAAGGATATATACTGGGCATAGCCCTTCTGGCAACAGCACTGATTTCTCAGACTGCTGATGCCGAGACCACCCAACAGCCAACAGAAAGAGGGGAACAGGCAAAAATCACAAGCTATGTAGATCCCTTCGTGGGTACCAGCAACTACGGCACCACTAATCCGGGAGCAGTCTGTCCTAACGGAATGATGTCGTCCACGCCATTTAATGTAATGGGATCCGACCTTAACAGATATGACAAGGATAAACGCTGGTGGTCAACACCTTACAGTCATGATAACAGATATTTCACAGGCTTCTCCCATGTAAATCTGAGCGGAGTGGGATGCCCTGAAGCAGGTCTGGCACTTACAATGCCCACAGCGGGCCCGTTGCAGGTAGACTATAGGATGTACGGTTCCGAATATTCTTCTGAGTCAGCTGAACCAGGCTATTACGGATGCCTGCTCACAGCATACGACATCTGGGCCGAGGTCAGCGCAACACCACGCACCTGCATTGAAAGATATACATTCCCGAAAGGTCAGGGGAATATTCTTGTAAACTTCGGAGAGGGCCTGACTAACGAGTCAGGTGCATGGCTAAGGAAGGTAAGCGAAACGGAAATCGAAGGTATGAGACTGGCCGGGTCTTTCTGCTATAATTCCCAGGCAGTATTTCCGGTATACTTTGCGATACGCGTCAGCAAGAAGCCGGCTGATGAGGGATTCTGGAAGAAGCAGCCTGAAATGAAGGGCATAGAAGCCATGTGGTCTGACGACGACGGAGAATATAAGATCTATAGAAGATACGGAAGGGAAATCGCAGGGGACGATATCGGATTCTGGTGGTCATTTGCAACAGAAGAAGGAGAAAGTATAGAGCTTCAGATGGGCGTATCCTTCGTCAGTTGCGAAAATGCCTGGAAGAACCTTGATGCAGAACAGGAGGGCTTTGACTTCGATGCAGTACGCAAGGCTGCATCCGGCCGCTGGGAATCTGAACTTGGTAGAATACAAGTCGAAGGAGGAACTGAAAAGGACAAGACCGTATTCTATACCGCTCTATATCACACACTTATACATCCGAGCCTATTGAATGACATAAATGGGGAATATCCTTTGATGGAAAGCGATGGCATAGGACGCGTGCCTGAAGGACAGAACCGCTACACCGTGTTCTCTCTCTGGGATACCTACAGGAATCTTCATCAGCTTATGACTCTTGTCTATCCTGAGAAGCAGATCGACATGGTCCGCTCGATGGTGGACATATACAAGGAATGGGGCTGGATGCCGAAATGGGAGCTTTTCGGACGCGAGACTTTCACCATGGAGGGAGATCCTGCCATTCCTGTAATAGTCGACTCATGGCTGAAAGGACTTCGTGGTTTTGATGTTCAGGCAGCATACGAGGGCTTCCTGAAATCTGCCACCACCCCGGGAGAACTTAATGTAATGCGCCCCGACATTGACACATACCTAGAGAAGGGATATGTGCCTCTCGGACTATATTCCAGCGACCCGTCAGGAGATAATTCGGTTTCACATGCTCTGGAATATTACATAGCAGACTATGCTCTTTCACTTCTTGCCGAAGAGCTGGGGTATGAGGAAGATGCCGAAAGGTTCCGCAAACAGTCACTCCTTTACAGACAATACTATTGTCCCGCATATGGAACATTCCGCCCGATAAACCAGGACGGAAGCTTCCTGGAGCCGTTCAATCCCCGTCAGGGAGAGAATTTCGAGCCGGTTCCCGGCTTCCATGAAGGAAGTGCATGGAACTATACATTCTATGTCCCTCATGACATCCCGGGACTTGCTGAACTTATGGGAGGGAAAAAGGCCTTCATAACAAAACTCCAGAAAGTATTTGACGAAGGGCTGTATGACCCTGCCAATGAACCGGACATAGCGTATCCGTATCTTTTCAGCCGTTTCAAGGGAGAGGAGTGGCGCACACAGAAGACCGTACACGAGCTCCTCGACAAGCATTACACAACAATGCCTGCAGGCATACCCGGCAACGACGACACAGGGACCATGTCCGCATGGGCAGTGTTCTCGATGATGGGACTCTATCCTGACTGCCCGGGCGACCCTTCATATACGCTTACGACACCTCGGTTCGACCGTATAGAGATAAACAGGTCTATTGTAATAACCCGTAAATGCAGTCATCCGGATGGAGGATGGAAGAAGATACAGTCAATCAGGTCAGGCGGGAAGAAAATTAACTCCTACCGTATCACCCATCATGCACTTCTGGAAGGCAGAAAGCTCGAATTCGTCTGTCATTAAACCTTTATGCCTGCTTCTTGTCTAAGGTTTTGAAAACAGGTTTATAATACTAAATTTAAAAGCTATGAAGACAAGAATCATCATCATGCTGGCGACATGCCTCCTTGGTGGCCAGATCCTAATGAATGCTCAGGAGAAGGAACAGGCTAAGGAAAGACCGACATTCGAGCAGATGGCTCAGATGAAGGCCGAGAGAATAGCCAACGAACTCGCTCTTGACGACAAGACTGCAGAGAAGTTTATCCAGACTTATAAGGAGTATCTTATTGAAAACCGCAACCTTCGTAACGGCGGGCATAAGGAAGTTGCCAGAACTCCTGGCGAAAGGAAGGGCTTCAAGAGCGATGCTGATGTCGAGAAAATGCTTCTGGGAAAATTCGACCAGCGCCAGAAGAAGCTGGACCTTGACAAAAAATATTACGAAAAGTTCCGCAAGTTCTTAGGTCCTAAACAGATCATGAAAATGTATTCTCTAGAAAACAAGACCCAGCCAAAAGCTCCTGTCTACAAAAAGAATATCAGACCTAAGAATCAGAGATAATTACTAAAAAAATCACTTTGATGAAATCAATTCCATCAAAGTGATTTTTTACTTACCGGCTCCGGGCAAGGTATCCGGCTGCCCACCTTACTTTGTCCATATACACCTGTTTGAAGTCTGACCATCTGTAAAACATGTTGCCTACCTCCTCAAGCGGCAGAGGATACGGCTCCTCATTAAGATAAAAACGCATCAGGACATCATTCCCGGCACCACCTCTATAGAAGACCATCTGGAAGTTGGCAGCCATCGGGGTACGCCAGTTTGCGAACACATTCTTGATCTCTGCGAAGGTCTCCGCATGAGCGTTCCAACCCTCGACATCCATCAGCGCAAACAGGGCTATCATACATCCGTCGTGACCGAATCTCAGATGAACTGTCGGAGAGTCTGATGCGAGGGCCTTCTCCGCATCTTCGATAAGCGCTTCGAGCATATGATACGAATATATCGGACAACGCGATGAGTTAAACCCGTGACCTTTCTCCATATAATACGTGATGTTGTCACATTCCCACAGCACAGCCAGTTCCTCATCGGTAAAGACATCAGTAAACGAGGTGCTGCACTGGTCGGTTCCTTGAAGATGTATTGCCACATATCTGAGATTACGCATGAATTCGGAAGGGACACATATTTCAGAAACATATTCCGCATCTGTGAAAAGCCTTGAAATGAAAGCTGAAGGGTCAATGACTTCCTCCATATATGCCTTATATCCTTCCAGCCAGGTAGCCTTCGGCCCCTTGAAAGAGGCCCTTTCTTCTTCCGGAATCACGTTTGCAGCTGCGTGGTATGGATTCAGCTTGCGGATATTAAGGATAGTAGCCTCCTGGAAGATATTCAGTTCCGGGTCCTCCTCCTTGAGGCTCTCACAGAACCCCGCCATCGTCAGCATCGTCCTTCCGGTCATTGTAGTATATGCCTCGATTACAGGATCGGCTCCGAAAATCTCAGGATATGAATGGTACATTCTCTTGGCAATGACCCTCGGCTGCTTCATACCGATCTGGGTCAGCTCGTCAGCACGTCCCTTCAATTGCGGATAAATGGACATATATCTGTCATGCACATCCTTTCCGAAAGCAGTAAGTTTTCCGTCCTCATAGGCTTTCTTAAGCACGTCAGCCACCTGAACATACTGAGAATCATATATGAGATACCGGGATCCATGACGGCCATAATGACTGATATATACAGGCTTGTAACCCTTAGGACAGTCTCCCCTTCTGAGGTCTGCCGCAGGATACAGCCTGTAGACTCCGGCATATTCCTCAAACTGAGGTGTTCCGACCCTCATTCCATTAAACTTCTCCGAATCCGAAGCACATCCTGCCGCCAGTAAAGCAAGTATCAGGACACTTAAAGCACTTAATAGCTTATTCATATCGTTTGACTTATCAGTTCTTGATAGCGTGATCTCCTGCCACCTTTTCTCCGGCCCATACCTTCCTGCCTGTCCATGGAGCATAAGGCTCGGTCCAGAAAGGATCGTCTGCCGGCAGGCCAAGGGCAACGAAAGCTGTAGTACAATGATAAAGGCTTCCGGTGTTGACATATGTCTCGCCCATTTCAGGCTGATGACCGGCAAATCCGATACGGAGCCAGCCGTTTTCGTCGAAATTATCCGGATTCTCGAGCTGACGGTCAATTACTGCCGTAAGGGCAGAACGGGCCTGTCCTGGAGAAACTGTTTCAGGAAGGTTACCGAGAAGAGCAGCCTGCGACAATACCTGGAATGTGCCGCAACGACATGCCGAAATGGATCTTCCAAGGACTGGATAGGATCCGTCCGGCGCCACCATTCGTTCGAGAATCTCAGCGTAACGGGCATGACGGACCGTCTCTACCTCAATGAACTCCCAGCCTTCGATATTGAACTTCTTCATTACCTTGAGTACATCCATAAGCATAGGATGTATGACGTAACTGTTATAATAGTCCATATGGAAGTCCTTGCCGTCTCCATAGAAGGAATCACCCTTGTACCAGTCATTCTTGAACCTGTTCACTCCATAAAGCATACGATCCACATCGCATTCACCGGTAAACTCAAGGATTGCTGCCTCGACCATTGAAGCGAAGAGCAGCCAGTTGTTTTCGCCCGGTTTGATCTTCCTTGTCAGCATCAGAGCTGCTATAAGGTTATCTCTGACTTCCCTCGGAGATTCTTCCCACAACTGCTTCGGAGCCCGGAGCATTCCCTGAGCAAGATAAGCGGCATCGACCAGAGGCTGCCTTTTATGGGAGAATTCCATATAATCAGGAGAGTCCGGATTGACCGCATTAGCCAGAGCCTTGCGAGCCATCTCGCGATATTCCTGCTTCAGTCCAAGGTCGTCCTCATCCGACTCCAGCCATGGAGCTACGCCGCAGATAGTCCTTCCGAATGCCTCCAGATAAGAAAACGCACGTGTATCCCTGCCGGGATGTGCCTCGTACGGCATATTGGCTTTCAGCGTTCCTTCAGCCGTATTACGAAGAACCGGATCTGCAACCTTGATAAGGTATTTGACCCAAAGTTCCCTATCCTGCTGAGGTGTCCTCTCTTCTGTATGGCAACATGAGGCAAGCATCACAAGGGACGCCAGAAGAAGAATGAAGTTTCTTAGTTTCATATCGTTTGATGTTTTATTGATTTCAACCTACGAAATATCTGGCAAAACGGTTGTCGGGACGACGTTCCAGCACCTTTTTCACAATCCTGTACTGGATGGCGTAGATACACAGAGCCGCAACATATACAAAGACATATTTGAGAGCCGGATGCCAAGCATCGAAAGGGCCTTTGACCACTATGTTGACAAAAGGTATGTGCCACAGATATATCCATATAGTATTCTGACCGATGAATGTGAACAATCTGTTGTCCAGCAGCGGTGTCCACCATTCTGACGTTATCCACAACACACCGCTGATGAGAGCTCCCCATAAAAGGAAATAAAGGGCTGGCGGATATTTGCTTGCCTGAAGCCGCATCACTGTACCGAATTCAGAGTACATATGCAATGCATATACAACCATGCCCACCGCCATCAGCGAAAGAATGACAGATGCTGACCTTACGGACGCACGGCGCATCCTGAGGCCAAAAAGAAAGATGGCAGAATAGCCGAAGACGTAAAGGGCCCAATCTTCTATGAACCAGCCAAGTTTCATCGGATGAAGCCATAAGACAAGCGTCTGCTGCACAGCCAGCAGCATGGCGATAATGCCGAAACATGCCCAGTCGCTCTTGATGCGTTTGTCGATGGCTATCAGCGCCGGAGTCATAAGCATCACTATAAGGAACACCCTTATGATCCAGACATAGCCTATGCTCGGATTCAGGCGAAGCATGTACGTGCCTTTTATTACCTTCTCCGAATATTCAGCGACCAGTCCCCAATCCGAAAGCAACGGATTCAGAAGGATATAGACGGTCACAAAGATATATACCGGAAGTACGAGGCGAAGAGTTCTCTTTGATATAAACGGAAGATATGGACCGGTTGACCTGCCGGAAAAAGCCAGGCCGGATGTAAACACCATGAGCGGCACATCAAAAGATCTCAGCTGAAACAGCAGAGACGTCGACCTGGAAAGTCCGATATGTGCCAGGATTATCATTGTAAGACCTATGAAACGCATCAGGTCTATCGAGGGATCCCTCTTCTTAAGTATCTCTGCCATCGGTATATAATCTATCTGCATCAAATATAGCCAGAATACTTGAAAAATCAACCGGCATAATAAGTATAAAAGAAGCTGACTAAAAGGTCTCGCTTTGTCTTGTGTAAAGATGTCTCGACTCCCGTTGGTCGCTCGACATGACAGTGGTCCGGGACTTTTTAGTCAGCTTCTTTTATATTATATATCCGGAAAAACCGATTAGTGGATAGCTACTGTAAGCATTGCCATCACGATAGACACCATGCTCATGAGCTTGATGAGGATGTTGAGTGACGGTCCGGATGTATCCTTGAACGGGTCACCCACTGTGTCACCTGTTACGGTTGCCTTGTGTGCCTCAGAATTCTTACCTCCGAGGTGACCTTCCTCAACATACTTCTTTGCATTGTCCCAGGCTCCACCAGAGTTGGACATGAAGACTGCAAGGACAAAACCAGAGCCAAGACCTCCGATGAGAAGTCCCATCACACCCGCAGGGCCGAGAATAAGACCTACAAGAACCGGAACGATGATAGCGATGAGGGATGGGAGAAGCATTTCCTTCTGAGCGCCCTTTGTAGAGATCTCAACGCAACGAGCATAGTCCGGAGTTGCCTCTCTTGTGAGGATACCCTTGATCTCACGGAACTGACGGCGGACCTCAGTCACCATGCTCTGAGCCGCGCGACCCACTGCATTCATTGTAAGACCGCAGAAGAGGAATGACATCATCGCACCGATGAATACACCTACGAGAACCACCGGGTTCATGAGGTCCACGTGGTAGTAAGCCATTATATCCGGAATTGTTGCGTCTGCAGCATTGATGAGTTCGCCTGAAACATTTACAATCTGCTTTCCGAGATGCTCGAGACCTATCTTGATCTCTTCAATATATGAAGCAAGGAGTGCAAGACCTGTGAGCGCGGCAGAACCGATTGCGAATCCCTTGCCTGTTGCAGCTGTTGTGTTGCCGAGAGCATCGAGAACGTCTGTACGCTTACGAACCTCAGGGTCGAGTTCACTCATCTGAGCGTTACCGCCGGCGTTGTCGGCGATAGGACCGTATGCGTCAGTTGCAAGAGTGATACCGAGGGTCGAGAGCATTCCGACTGCCGCGATACCGATTCCGTAAAGTCCAGTCGAAAGGCTGTCTGCAGAGAATGAAAGATCGAATCCGTTTGCACAAAGATATGCAAGGAGGATAGCAACTGCGATTGTAACTACCGGAATGGCAGTTGAAAGCATACCGAGTCCGACACCTGAGATGATTACTGTCGCCGGGCCTGTCTCAGCGCTTTCAGCAAGTTTCTGTGTAGGACGGTAAGAGTGAGATGTGTAGTACTCTGTCGCCTGACCGATGATCACACCTGCAAGGAGACCTACAACAACTGAGAGCGAGAAGCCCCACCAGTTCTCCATTCCGAGCATATACATGATGCCGAACGTAGCTCCTGCGATAAGGATAGAGCTGAGGTTGGTTCCACGTCCGAGTGATTTAAGAAGCTGATCCATACCTGCACCTTCCTTAGTGCGGACTACATAGATACCTATGATCGAAAGGACAACTCCGATTGCTGCAATTGTCATAGGTGCAAGAATTGCCTTCATCTGAGCCTCGACGCTGACAGCAGAGTAAGCAGCTGCACCGAGAGCCATTGTAGCAAGGATCGATCCGCAGTATGACTCGTAAAGGTCTGCACCCATACCGGCAACGTCACCGACGTTGTCACCTACGTTATCTGCGATTGTAGCAGGGTTACGAGGGTCATCCTCAGGAATACCTGCCTCAACCTTACCTACGAGGTCAGCTCCAACGTCGGCAGCCTTAGTGTAGATACCGCCACCAACACGAGCGAAGAGAGCCTGAGTAGAGGCACCCATACCGAAGGTAAGCATTGTGGTTGTGATGAAAACAAGCTTCTGTGTTCCCTCGATATCAACGAACTGATTGAGGATTACCCACCATATTGCTATATCAAGAAGGCCGAGTCCTACAACGGTAAGTCCCATTACGGCACCGCTTCGGAAAGCTACCTTAAGTCCTGAATTAAGAGATCTCTGAGCTGCATTTGCTGTACGTGCTGATGCATATGTTGCTGTCTTCATTCCGACAAAGCCGGCAAGGCCTGAGAAGAATCCTCCGGTAAGGAATGCGAAAGGCACCCAGCTGTTCTGTACACCAAGAAAGGCCAATACTGCAAAAAGAGCAGCAAGCACAATAAAGACGATAATAACGACTTTGTACTGCTGCTTCAGATAAGCCATAGCTCCTTCTCTTACGAACTTCGCGATTTCCTTCATCGTCGCAGTTCCTTCGCTTTCCTTCATCATCTGTCGGAAAAACCAGTAGGCAAACGCAAGTGCTATCACCGCTGCCACCGGCACAAGATAGAATAGATTATTCATAATGTGTATTAATTTGTGGTTATTCTTTCGAATTTTCAAATTCGTAAACGCAAATATATCAAATTTTACACAAAAGAACCATTTTAATGTAAAAAAGTCAACAGCAATAAATCTGATATAAATAAAAATGGCCACCGGTAAACCGGCGGCCATTCTATCTGATGGATTTTTATCCGAATTAGTCAGCGAGTGAGAGTCTCTTGAATACAAGAACCTTAGCCTCAGCATCAGCTGCCTTGATGACGTCCTTGACAGCAGTCTTACCGTCACCCATCTGGTAGCCCTGCTCCTCAAGAGTCTGCTCCTTGAAGAACTTCTGAAGACGACCCTTAGCGATGTTCGCAACCATCTGCTCAGGAAGGTTTGCAGCCTTCTCTGCAGAAACGGTCTTGATGATCTCGCGAGCCTGCTCAGCCTGCTCTGGAGTGATCCAGCCCTTTGCAGTGTTAGACTCGATGTGAGCCTCGCTGTCAACGTGTGCAGGGTTGATTCCTGCCTTGCTGAGAGCAGCGTCAACTGCCTTCTGAACGAGTTCTTCCTTTGTTTTCTCAGTAGCTGTCTTGAGCTCTGTGTCGATAACGTTCTGAGGTACTGACTCTGCTGAAACAGCAACCGGGTTCATTGATGCAACCTGCATTGCAACACCCTTGGCCACCTGTGCGTCGAACTCCTTGTTGAATCCTACAACAGCAGCAAGCTTACCTGTTACATTGTGCATATATGCTACGATGTAAGGAGCCTCAACTACCTCATATCCTGCGATCTGATGCTTCTCACCAGTCTTACCTGTCTGCTCAGTAACGGCTGCCTCAACTGTTCTTCCGTCTGCGAGAACACAAGACATAAGAGCCTCCTTGTCTGCTGGGAAGTTTGCAATTGCAGCTTCTGCGATAGCCTCTGCAAGAGCCTTGAACTCCTCGTTCTTTGCAACGAAGTCAGTCTCACAACCGAGTCCTACAGCGATAGCCTTGTTGCCGTTTACCTTAGCGATTACGCGTCCCTCTGAAGTCTCACGGTCTGCGCGCTTTGCTGCTACGAGCTTTCCTTTTTCGCGGATGATTTCCTTAGCTCTTTCGTAGTCGCCTTCTGCCTCCACGAGAGCCTTCTTGCAGTCCATCATACCTGCGCCTGTCATTTGACGGAGCTTTGCTACGTCAGCTGCTTTAATCTCCATTTTCGTAAATGTTTAAAGATTATACATTAATTACTCTGCTGGAGTCTCTTCAGCTGCAGGAGCCTCAGCTGCCGGCTTTGCACCCTTGCGAGCACGAAGCTTCTTGCCTGCTGGCTTCTCCTCTGCCTGCTCTGGAGCCTCTTTCTCCTTCTCAAGCTTCCTTTCGTCCAATCCCTCTTTGATTGCACCGCAAAGAACATCCATAATGTATGCGATAGACTTTGCTGCATCGTCATTTGCCGGAATCACATAATCAATCGGAGTAGGATCGCAACAAGTATCAACCATAGCGATAACCGGAATATTAAGACGATTTGCCTCCTTGACGGCGTTCATCTCCTTCTGTACGTCTACTACGAAAAGTGCTGATGGGAGACGGCTAAGGTCACGGATAGAACCGAGGTTCTTC
>JAFQGK010000040.1 GCA_017398335.1 Bacteroidales bacterium
GGATACTTGATTTCAACAGGAAGAAGACCACTCAGAAAGTGAACCTTTACGAGAAGGTCCAGATTCCTGGCTATCAGGAGGCTATCAGAAAGATCAAACGATATATGGAAGACGAGGAGAATCTCTCCAAGGCTGCTTCCAAGATCGTTAAATGCAGACACGAAATCGAAGAGGAGGAGCAGAACAATGGTTGATAAAATGATGAAATACTCCTTCATTCTCCTTAGCGGGGAGACTGAAGGCTTCCTGACAAAGCTTCAGGAACTCGGCGTCGTTGACATCACACGTTCTGCGAAACCGATAGACGACTGCTCCGCCAGAATGCTGGACGAGGCCGCAGCAGCCAAGAAGCTGATCGGCAGACTTGAAGGCATTGACTACAGCAAGGATGCCGATAAAGAGGCGATTATGAAAGCCTGTGCATCTGCATCTGTGAAATCTGACCTTGTCAGCGGTGCTCAGGCGTCACTTGCCGAGCTTGCAGAACTCGAAGCGGCCAAAAACGCAGCCGACAAGGAAATCAAGGCAAGACGCCCGTGGGGAGAATTTGAGAAGTCAAGACTGGATGGTCTGACTGAACTTGGATATATTATAAGGTACTATTCTGTTCCTGCCAAGAAATTCTCAGCAGAATGGGCTGAGTTATATCCTCTGCAGGTAATCTCTGAAGACAAAGCGACCGTATGGTTCGTGACTGTCAGCCGAAAGGACGAGGAATACAGATTCCCTGTTGACAATATTCCAGCACCGGAAGCATCGTACAAAGAAGCTCAGGCAACTTCTGACGAGCTCAAAGCAAAGATCTGCAGTCTGAAGGGACTCCTTCTGAAATATAAGGATGCCATCCCTCAGATTGAAGAGACATACAGGAAAGGTCTCGTCGACCTCGACATTTATCTTGCAAAGTCATCAACAGAATCAGCAGCGGAAAATCTTCTGAGCATAATGGAAGGATTCGCACCTGTTGAGAATGATGCACAGCTGTGCGAGGCATTTGACGCTCTTGGAGTTCTCTATATCCGCGAGGAGGCAGTTGAAAATGACAATCCTCCTATCAAGTTGAAGAACAACAGGTTCGTTAAGATGTTCGAATCACTTACAGGTATGTACGGTATGCCGGATTACGGCGAATACGACCCGACGCCAGTGGTGGCTGTCTTCTTCCTGCTCTTCTTTGCAATGTGTCTCGGAGACGCAGGATACGGACTGGTACTGATTCTTGTGGGACTTGCACTAAAGAAAGGATGGGTCAGAATCTCGATGTTTGACGGTATCGGAGGTCTGATTGCGACTCTCGGAGCGGCTACAACTGTCATCGGAGGTGCGCTAGGAACATTCTTCGGTATGTCCATAATCAATCTTGTACCAGAAGGCAGCGCCCTGCATTCATACTATGAGTTTGTAGGCAGCGACATCCCTACCCCTATGGGAGAGCTTCCTTTCCAGATGCTGCTCGCCCTCGGAATCGGAGTGTTCCACATATGCCTTGCAATGATCATAAAGGCAGTAGGTTACACAAAGAGATTCGGATTCAAGGAGAACATCGCGACATGGGGATGGCTCATACTTATTGTCGGCGGACTCATTGTTGCTCTCCTCGGAGTAGGCAAACTTATTTCTGCAGAGGCAATCAAATGGGCTGTGATAGTGATCGGAGCTGTCTCCGCCCTCGCTATCTACATATTCAACACCCCTGGCAGGAATCCTCTGATCAATGTAGGAGCAGGACTCTGGGACACCTACAACATGGCTACCGGAATCCTCGGTGACGTTCTCAGCTACATCCGACTCTTCGCACTCGGACTTGCCGGTGGTATGCTCGGCGCAGCGTTCAACGACCTCGGACTGATGGTACTTGGAGACGGCGGAGTCAACTGGGTATTCTTCATACTAATCCTCCTTATCGGCCATGTGCTCAACCTCCTGATGTCGTGTCTCGGTGCATTCGTACATCCGCTTCGTCTTAACTTCGTGGAGTACTTCAAGAACTCCGGATATGAAGGAAAAGGCAAAACATATAAACCATTGACAAAATAATTAACAAATAAAAACACAAAATCATGCTTAATTTAGTTTTAGGTTATCTCGGCCTCGGCCTTATGCTTGGCCTCGCCGGAGTAGGTTCATCAATCGGAACAACAATCGCAGGTAATGCTGCAGAAGGTGCACTCAAGAAGAACCCGGAGAAGTCATCAAGCTACATGATCCTCTCTGCTCTTCCTGCAACTCAGGGTCTCTACGGTTTCGTAGCATTCCTTATGTGGCTCGGCAAGGACTTCGCACAGGACGGTGCCATGCTTTTCGGAGTAGGCGTTTCAGTAGGTCTCGTATGCCTTATGTCAGCTATCCGCCAGGGT
Organism: Bacteroidales bacterium; assembly: GCA_017398335.1. Classification (GTDB taxonomy): domain Bacteria; phylum Bacteroidota; class Bacteroidia; order Bacteroidales; family UBA932; genus Cryptobacteroides. The sequence goes on from JAFQGK010000040.1 coordinate 2,358, forward strand.
CAGGTCTGCGCTAACGGTATCGTTGGTATTTCACAGGGACACGACGTTCAGACAAATACCATGATCTACGCAGCCCTTCCTGAGTTCTACGCCATCCTCGCACTCGTAGCTGCCCTCATGATCTGATAATAAGTATCAAGACCATACAAGAATGGCTATCCTTTGATTACCAGAAGGATAGCCATTCTTATATAAATGCACTTAGAGCCTTGAGAATGATATCAGGAAATTACAGAACAGCCTCGAAAGAAGTACGGGCGGCGTCTGCATCAGGAAGACACTCGAGATGCCATCCAGGCACTTTAGAGATAACCTTCTCGATAGTTTTATGCAATGCATCAACAGATGCAGAATCCCATCTCATACATGAACATGAAGGCATCAGGGATGCATATGCCTGCAGTGGCGACTGGCGTACAATACGATTATATGGAGCCTGCGACAGGCGTACAACAGCCTTCAGAGGCACACGTTCATTCTTATAGCAAGGCGTCTTTCCGCTCCACGGAGACCCATAGACGTAAACCTCGCCATCGTGGACACGGATTACAGGATTGTCATCATTAAGAAGTTCAGAACCTGAGATATTTTCGAGCCACAGACGGGCATGAGTACTCTTTCCTGTTCCGCTCCTTCCAAGGAACATATATCCCTTGCCGTCGTTCTTAACAAGAGATGCATGTACAAGGAGAGTATCATAGACTGAAGTAGAGAAGGCATACAGAAGCATCATGGCATTGCTGAGAGCAAAGGCAATCAGACTCTCCGCTGCGGACGAAGGAACATAAACTACTGAATTCCTGAAATCCGACGATGCATGCAGGATGCAGTCAGGATGGGATCTGGAATATGAAAAAGCGAAGAACCAGGGATACATCCCCTCTTTGCTCTCATTCCTGTCGAACAGCCAGAAATACGGCGGCTCATCATTGAATATATCCTTTACCTGTCCACATACCATTTCCTGCAGATTGTCACACAATGATACACGTAACTTAATCAGAGGTTCGGCATCAGAATCATCGGACGCGAAGGGAGCATAAGATGAGAGATAGATTTCACCGGCAAATCCATCGGGGAGTTCGATCAGAAATGTATGACCTGCTACTGTATATTTATATGATTTTTCCATAAAACTCTCAAAGATAGTGAAATTTATCAGTATTTTTGCATGGCCTTTTGACTGACATATAAGAAATGGAAACAGGGAAAAGAATAATTATAAACAAAGAAGTGATGATGGATGAAATCAGGAAATTGATTTCAGAAGGAAAAATCGTCAGCATCACAGCCAAAGGTCATAGTATGAACCCTTTCATCAGGCACCTGCGAGACCAGATTGCAATAGGTCCCTGGGAGGACAGCCAGCTGAAGAAAGGAACTGCAGTTCTGGCCCTGACATCATCAGGAAGCTATGTATTTCACAGGATTATAAAAAGAGATGGAGACATTCTTACGCTAGCCGGTGACGGAAATATATACCAGACTGAGACAACCACGACAAAGGATGTTATCGGAATACTATACAGCGTAATTCGTAAAGGCCGTATATATTCTTCCGAAGGCTTTATGTGGAAAGCGTACTCGCAACTCTGGATGCTGCTGAGACCTGTCAGACGTTATCCTCTTGGACTTTGGCGCAGGCTGAATCCTCAAGAGCCTCTTTAGCCTCCAGCTTCTTTCTGTAGGCATCCATCCTCTTTTTCCAGGCGACTTGCCTTAGCCGCTGCTCCTTCGCCTTTCTTGCCTGAAGATCCTCGTATTTCTTCTCGAGATAATTGTCTGCCATTATTTCACAAAATCCTTTATCCTTTGCTCCTCGCTTAACCTGCATATCAGAAGCCTGCCATCACGTTCTACGACGATACTATCCTCAAGTCCTTGAAGAACAACACTTTTCGCACACGGAGCATGAACTATACAACCTCTGCAGTCATTAAGATGCACATTCTCTCCGACAACGGCATTGCCATTCCCGTCATGGCTCAGAAGAGTCCATAGGGATCCCCAAGTGCCGACATCACTCCATCCGAAATTACCGGGGATAGTATAAATGAAATCCGCCTTCTCCATCACAGCATAATCAATGGAGATCTTTTCACATGTCGGAAATATGTCGGACACCACTTTTTCTTCTCTTTCCGTATAGAACGAAGCTGACATACGGTCCATCTTTTCAGCAAGATCAGGAGTGAATGCGCGCAGAGAATCGACTATCGTATCTACATTCCATACGAAGATTCCTGCATTCCAAAGGTAATTACCTGCTGCAAGATATTCCTTGGCCACATTCAGGGCCGGCTTTTCACGGAATGATTCGACCTTGTGGATTACTGTTTCATCTTCATCTGATGAATCTTCCGAACCGATCGGCGCGCCTGCCGCAATATATCCATATCCTGTCTCCGGACGGGTCGGGCGAATACCAACAGTGACGATCCTGCGGCCACCGGATGTAAATTCCAAAGCTTTGGAGATAATATTTCTGAATACATCCGTTTCCTCAACAAGAGCATCTGCAGGGGTCACCACCACATTTGCAGAGGGGTCCTTCATACGTATCTTCCAGCACGCATATGCTATGCATGGAGCTGTATTCCTCATAGCCGGCTCAGCAAGGATATTTTCAGACGGGAGCTGGGGTATCTGGGTACGTACGATATCCACATAATCAGCACTTGTCACGACCCACATATTTTCAATCGGACATAACGGTGCGAATCTGTCCACTGTCATCTGAATCATAGACATTCCCCTTCCCAGCACATCAACGAACTGCTTCGGATATTCAGGTGTACTCATCGGCCAGAAACGGCTTCCTACACCGCCGGCCATTATTACTATATGGGTATTATCTTTCATTGTTATATGCCTCCAAAGCCTTTTCCAAAATAGACACCGAACGTTTAAGATCTTCTATATTAAGGGCATATGCTATGCGCACTTCATCCCTACCCATTCCCGGAGTAGCATAAAAGCCGTTTCCCGGAGCCATCATGATTGTCTCTCCTTCATAATCGAAATCCGTCAGACACCATTCACAGAATTTTTCCGCATCATCCACAGGAAGACGCACCATCGTATAGAAAGCACCCATCGGAATAGGAGAATATACTCCAGGTATCTTGTTCAAGCCGTCAATCAGGCATTTACGTCTCTCCACATACTGTTCATAGACATCAGCAGAATACTCTTCCGTACCTTCGATTGATGCTTCAGCCACAATCTGGCCAAGAAGAGGAGGGCTGAGGCGGGCCTGGCAGAATTTCATGACCGCCTTACGGACTTCCTTGTTCTTGGTGACAAGCGCTCCTATCCTGATGCCACACTCAGAATACCTCTTGGAAACAGAATCAATCAGCACGACATTCTCTTCAATGCCGTCCAGATGGCATGCCGAAATATATGGTGAACCTGTATAGATGAACTCCCTGTACACCTCGTCAGAGAAGAGATAAAGATCGTATTTCTTGACAAGATCACGTATCCTGTTCATTTCTTTGCGCGAATACAGATAGCCGGTCGGATTGTTCGGATTGCAGATCAGAATTGCCTTTGTGCGCTCTGTGATCAGTTCCTCGAACTTCTCCATTGGAGGAAGTGCGAAACCGGTCTCGATCGAAGAAGGAACAGTCTTGATTACAGCACCTGCAGACACCGCAAAAGCCATATAATTGGCATATGCAGGCTCAGGGATGATAATCTCATCCCCCGGATTCAGGCAGGACAGGAAGGCAAAAAGAACGGCCTCTGAACCACCTGAAGTAACAATTATATCATCTGGAGAGAGCTCGATCCTATATTTTGAATAATACTCGGCCAATTTCTTTCTCAGACTCAGGAAGCCCTGGCTCGGGCTGTATTCCAAAACCTTGCGGTCTACTCTGCGCACTGCATCCAGAGCTGACTCCGGAGTAGGGAGATCAGGCTGTCCGATATTCAGATGATATACTTTTATGCCACGTGCCTTTGCATTATTGGCAAGTGGGGTCAGTTTTCGTATAGGTGACGACGGTATGTCTATACCGCGCTGTGAAATTACAGGCATGATCAGTCTCTTTTAAAAATATCTCTTGTATAGACCTTGTCTCTGACATCATCAAGAGCGGAATCATAGCGGTTCGCAATCACAGCATCACTCATTGCCTTGAATTCTGCCAGATCATTGACCACCTTGCTGCCAAAGAATGTCGAACCGTTTTCAAGGGTCGGCTCATAAACTATGACTGTGGCTCCCTTGGCCTTGATCCTCTTCATCACTCCCTGGATGGAACTCTGGCGGAAATTATCGGAATTGCTCTTCATTGTCAGACGATATACACCGATGACACATGGTTTCTCCTGTGATGCATCATAATGATAACCCTCTGAATATGAATAATATCCAGCTTTCTTCAGAACTCTGTCCGCTATGAAATCCTTTCTGGTGCGGTTACTCTCCACGATAGCTCGCATGATTTCCTGAGGGACATCGGCATAATTTGCAAGAAGCTGTTTCGAGTCCTTCGGAAGGCAATATCCGCCATAACCGAATGAAGGATTATTATATGTGTCCCCTATTCGCGGATCCAGACAGACGCCCTTGATTATTGCCTGAGTATCAAGTCCTTTCATCTCGGCATATGTGTCAAGTTCATTGAAATAGGATACGCGCAGAGCAAGATATGTATTTGCGAAAAGCTTTACTGCCTCTGCCTCTGTAAATCCCATGATCAGCGTCTCTACGTCCTTCTTCAAGGATGCTTCCTTGAGAAGGTCCGCGAAGGTCTCTGCCGCCCTGACAAGCCGGGGATCTCCAGGATCTGTACCGACTATGATCCTTGAAGGATAGAGATTGTCATACAAAGCCTTTGATTCGCGAAGGAACTCAGGCGCAAACAGAAGGTTGGAAGTATTATATTTCTCTCTTGCACCTACTGTGAATCCCACCGGAACGGTAGACTTCACAACCATGACTGCTGAAGGGTTTACCCGCATTACAAGCCGGATGACAGTTTCGACAGCAGATGTATCGAAGAAATTCTTCTGAGGATCATAGTTTGTCGGAGCCGCAATTATCACATAGTCGGCATCCCTGTAGGCAGACTCCGCATCCAAAGTAGCCTTCAGGTCAAGCTGCTTTTCCGCAAAGAATTTCTCGATGTAATCATCCTGGATCGGGGACTGACGTCTGTTGACCATCTCTACCTTTTCCGGCATCACATCCACGGCCGTCACACTATGTTTCTGCGACAGAAGGGTAGCCATCGACATACCCACATATCCCATTCCTGCAACTGCAATCTTCATAACTTATTTCCTTTCTATGTATTTATCAGCCTCCGCACAAATCTGAGTACAAATTTAGGATTTTTTCGCCATATGCTCACCAAATACCCTCGATTTGATGATTATTTGCTCCTTGCAGGTACACCGACAGCGGTCACACCTCCCTCAATATCATTCACTACTGCCGCACCTGCTCCTATGACAGTCCAACTGCCAATTTTTAAGCACGGTATGGCACAGGATCCGGCCCCCATCAGCACACCTTCATCTAAATGAACCTGTCCGCATAGAGCCGCATGCGGAGCCACATGGCAGAAATCTCCCACAACGCAATCATGGTCCACACTTGCTCCAGTATTGATTATGCAATGCTTACCTATTACTGCATCTGCATTTATCACAGCTCCAGCCATCACGACAGTTCCCTCACCTATTACTGCCGATGGAGAGACTACAGCAGATGGATGGACAGCTATACCAAACCGTATTCCGGGATTTTCATTCCGCAGACGTTCAACTATCTTCTGGCGGGTCTTATTTGCCCCTACACTGACCAGCATAGGGGTCAGACCGGCTGATTCATGCATAACAGTACATCCGGCACATTCAGTGACATTCAGATCGTCATCAATAAAAGCCTGTACCTCAATACCTGAAGCATTAAGGATTTCTTTGATCACCTTTCCGTGACCGCTCGCTCCAAATAAATACATATCAATTAGTTCCGTCAAAATAATCCATAGTTGCAGACTGTCCCGTGGTTGTATTGATATCTTCACGGAACAAGACCTTCCTGATTGTCAGGAAAAAGACTTTCAGATCCATCATAAGACCGATATTCCTGACATAATGAATATCATATTCAAACTTTTTCTCCCACGAGATATTATTTCGGCCATTGACCTGAGCCCATCCGCTCATTCCCGGCACCACATCGTGTCGATGACGCTGCACATCATTATATAAAGGCAGATACTGGACCAGAAGAGGACGCGGGCCGATGAATGCCATATCTCCTTTAAGAATATTGATAAGCTGCGGCAGTTCATCAATCGATGTAGAACGTATGAACTTTCCTACCCTGGTCAGACGGTCTGCATCAGGCAGAAGATTGCCATCAGCATCCCTTTCATCTGTCATAGTCTTGAATTTGATGAGCCTGAATATCTTTCCATCCTTACCGGGGCGGTCCTGAGTAAAGAATATGCCTTTCATACCATTTTTGTTCGCAAAATACAGTAAGACACCCGTAGTTATGAAAACCGGCGAAAGCAGAATCAATGCAGACAAGGCACCTAGGAAACCGACCGGTCGCTTGACGAACGCGATGTAGATTTTCTGAGAATTTCCTAACATTTCAATGACTATTGTATAATAGCTTCCTTAATACAATCAACGATATAACGCACATCATCATCTGTCACACACGGACCTGCCGGGAGACAGAATCCGACCTTGAAGATTTCCTCTGAAACACCGTTCACATAGGCTACTGCATCAGCATAAACCGGTTGTCTGTGCATCGGCTTCCACACAGGACGACATTCTACCCTCTTCGAGAGCATAAAGACACGCAGGGCCTCGACATTATCATTTGGCTGGCAGTCTGTGACGGCTGTGTCTACAGACTTGATTACTCCTGCAGCACCTCCCACTGCTGTCCTGACTATCTCTTTATAGGCATTATCCTGTCCCTGAATCCTGACATCCGGATCCAGAGTAGCTGCACATAGCCAGAAATTGGAATCATATCGAGGATCGTCAGGCTGTTCATGAAGCGTTACTCCCGGAACCTCCTTCAGCAGTTCCTTGTATAATTCCTGAACATGCTTATGATGCGAGATATGAGAATCCAGTACTTTCATCTGTCCACGCCCTATGCCTGCACAGACGTTGCTCATACGATAATTATATCCTATTTCCGTATGCTGATAATAAGGATAAGCATCACGCGCCTGTGTAGCATGCCACATTACATTGTCGGCATCCTCCGTACTTCCACAGATAAGAGCACCGCCACCTGACGTCGTGATCATCTTGTTTCCGTTGAAACTCAAGACACCGAAACGTCCGAAAGTTCCCAGCACACGACCATTGAAACGTGAGCCCATGCCTTCAGCAGCATCTTCAATTACCGGAATACCATATCTGTCTGCAACAGCCATTATACGCTCACAATCATATGGCATTCCATATAATGCCACAGGGATGATTGCCTTAGGATATCTGCCGGTCGCTTTCTTACGTTCTACAATAGCTTTCTCCAGAAGATCCGGGTCCATATTCCATGTCTGCCTTTCGGAATCGATGAAGACTGGTTTAGCACCGAGATATGTAATCGGGTTGGATGAAGCACAGAATGTAAATGACTGCACGCATACCTCATCTCCTGCTGTCACTCCGCAAGCGACAAGTGCAAGATGTACCGCAGCTGTTCCTGCGCTCAGACAGACAATTTTCCTATCGAGAACACTGCCGTCTGAATTTCTGTTTGCAAAATCTGCAAGAGACTGCTCGAACGCATTGACATTAGGTCCCATCGGAACCACCCAATTTGTATCAAACGCTTCCTTGACGTATTTCTGTTCGTACCCTTCTTCACTCATATGTGCCAGACAAAGGTAGATGGTCTTTCTATCTTCCATATTGTTCTTTTCACTTTTTGTTCATATTCATTATATCTGCAAAACTATACGGTGACCTTATACGGTTCCAGGCAAACCTGAATAGAATGCTCAGGAAACTCTCTTTATAGGTAATATCATACTTCCACCTGTTAGCAAAATTACGTCTGGTCTTGACATAGCAATATTTCAGGAAATTCCGCCGCATAGGAGGGGCTTCATCTGTAAATTCCGGGAATAATATATCCTTGAATATCCTCTTCTCTAATGCCGGACGGCTTGCCCTGACAGGAAAATGTTCAGCAGGAAAACCTAATTCATTGACGCATATCGCATTCTGACAATCCATAAATATATGCATGTTTACTTTCTCCGCATTAGCATACAAAGCTTCCCAATCAATATCAGCATAATGTCTTTCCACAAAGAATGCCCAATCAAGCAAGTGTCTCAGCGTAATTGACTCTGTTGCAAAATGCGCTGAAGAATGCCTTAACAAGAAATATGCATTAAGGTTATGAGACGGGAGGCAAATTGAGTTTCCTCTGGCGGAAACGACTTTTACAGGAGATTCCTCCGCAAATTTCATAATCAGCTCCTCACTTCCGTCATCCTCATGGCAATCCGTCTCGATAAAGGTTATATGATTTTCAACTTCAGTTCCCTTATAGAAGAAGATCGTATGATGGGAACTTTTTACAGGATGTATGTCGAGCTCTGCTGCAAGCAAGGCATCTCCCCTCTCCTGATCGCCGTAAAGCCATATATCCACATCTCCACATGGACGATGGTCCGGGTGAGGATAGTTAAGAGAAAGTCCCCAGCCCTTCAGAAGCATCATCCTGATTCCATGACTTTCATAAAAGGCCGACAGTTCGGAAACAGCATCTGCATGGCGGGCATATTGTTTCTCATATCCCACTACACTCTTTATCCATGGCAGAAGTATCTTCTGACCTGGCCGAACTTCTCCCGGAAGCCCTGAAAGGGCATCAAAGATAACCGCCAGCACTCCCTGTCTGGAAGCCAGCCTCATCACACCTTTCCAATCAGCGGATTCAATGATTCCGATATCGACAGCATATGCAGGATCCACCACTTTTCTGAGCAACTGGCATATGACTGCAACCGACTTGGAATCGTGTTGATTCATACTCATTTACTTACTATTCTTTTTGAAATCTTCCTTGATAAGCCGATGGAAGCCATAGACATCCCGCGATGTCTTTTTCGCATCCAGCAGATCGCGGAGATAGATTCTGCCATGCTCCGCCATCTGTCTTGCAATCTCCGGTTCGGCAATCACCTTCTCTATTGCACCTGCGATGGAAGCCGGTTCTGAAGGATTAACCAGATACCCTGTCTTTCCGGGAATCACGATATCTGGAAAGCCACCGACATTTGACGCAATTGTAGGAACTGCCAGCATCAGAGATTCCGCAGCTCCTCCAAGGTTCTCTGAATGAGAAGGGTGTACGACCATGTCAAAATCCTGATACAGATCAGGAACATTGTCTCTGGTTCCGAGGAAATGTACATTACGCACCTTGTCCTTACCATAGGCAACCACTTCCTCCGCATATTTATCGGCTCCCACCCACGGTCCTCCGATAAACACAAGATGCAGATCCGGATACTTATCCTGAATCATTGCAACTGCATCAATCAGATCCTCATGTCCCTTCAATCCCCTCTTCTCCCCAAGATATCTCTTCGGTGCATACATATATGCCACCATGCCGACGACAATATCCTTTGATGTAAGTCCAAGTTCCGAACGCAGAAGCCCCTTCCGATACTCTTTGTCAACCAGATCACCACCATAGTAGGTCAGGAAAAGACGATTGTCATCAATTCCGCATGATTTATATTTATCCAGAGACCATTTACATGTAGGAATCCAATAATCCTTACCTTTCTGTGCAGTCCAGAGGTCAGCATATCTGAATACGACATGCTCCAGATGGAGAGGGCCTGGCACCTCGAAAACTCGTGGGATATCGTAACTTCTCAGAGCCAGACGCATCAGCAATGTGGTCAGGACAAAATGGCTGTGAACAATATCAGGACGGATATCATCCACTATATTTCGCAGCTTTCTGATTGTGCCGTAAGCATTCTTCAAAGAATAATCAAGTTCATGCACGATTACTCCTGCATCCTTATACTTCTGCACCAGAATTCCATCAAGCGGCATCGCCACATGGACCTCGTCTCCCATCTGTACCAGATCGCGCATGACACGAAAAGCCCACGTCGCCCCCGTCGAAGTCTTTACTAAATGAAGAGATTTCATCTGACTGAGTGTTGTTTCTTAATGTATTCAAAAAAACCTGCCCTGAGCTGTTTCAGTCTTTCTTCCTTGAAATAACGGGCAGTCATCAGATTCCTCTGTGCCTGTCTGTCGGCAAAATCATGGTCTTTGATCATCTTCTCGATCTTTCCTGCCAGCTGCAAAGGCTCATCCTTATCGATCAGGACCGTATCTTCCAGAAGTTCCGGAATGCCTCCAACTCGTGTTCCAATACATGGAAGACCGTGAGCCATCGCCTCAATCACGGCACGTGGCAATCCCTCAGTACGGGACACCAGAACAAACATATCTGCATCTTCAAGTTCAGAATGAACCTTTTCACGAGGAAGATTACCAGTAAAAAAGGCATCAACATTCATCTTTTCCGCCAGACGGACCATATCAGGGCGATATTTTCCATCTCCCATCCAAAGCAGTCTGGTATTGATTCCCTTCTGTTTCAGGAGCATCATAGCCTTCAAAAGGACATCCGGGGCCTTATACATCTGATCTAGAGAACCTATAGAAACGATTGTGTATGAGTCTTTTGACTCCATGACCTTGGGCGAAGCGGCAAAATCATTATCACTGACGATAACATCGGACACACCTACGCTGAATGAAGATTCACCGGCCGGATACATTCTCTGAAGTGTTTTTCTGGTCACATAAAGGCAGGCGGATGCTCTCCTTACCTGATATTTCAAAGATATGGTGGCCATCATCCTTATCAAAGGTCTCAACGGATGACTTACGCTTCCTCTGGCAAAAACATCCCATGGATTTCCAACGACCTCACATGCATATGGAATCCCTTTCCTCCTGAGGATTCCGCTGACTATTCCTCCGATCTGTCCTGGCAATCTGCAGATATAACAGAAATCCTTATTGATAGAAGCAGATATCAGTCTTCTGATCTTTCTCTTATTCTTCAGATATCCGTTGAAGCCTATGTAATACGGCAGTTCTATGAATCTGACCCTATCAGAAGAAGCCAGTGCCGCATCCTCTCCGATCATATTCCCGTCCTCGCTGACTCGGGCTATTACGACAAGTTCATCGAAATGCTCGAGGTATCTTTCCCATAGTCCTTTACCGAAACCTCCTAAGCTATAATATTTGCCTTCAGATTTAACGAAACGGGCTTCCGTCGCAAAACATAATGTCATACAGATATCACTTTATCAGTTTCCCCTTATAATAATATACGACGATCAGATAGATCGGCAGGATATAATAGAACAAACTTCTTACCGTTGCCAGGAAAGAGTTTCGTACAGTTTTGATTACCAGGAAACAAAAGATAAAGGAAAGCACCAGTAACAAAGGATTTTTCCGGTTTCTTTCATTTACATTGAATATCAATCCATAGCAATATCCGAGCAAGAGCATAACCAAAAAGCCGAAATTTCCAAAGTTGGCATATGCCTCTGCAACAATGGAATAGCCCGGACCAAAATTCAGGTTCATGGCATTCTGAAGCCAAGCATTCATATTTCCATACTTCATTGCAGGATGAAGATCCCAGAACCCCAGATTAGGAATGACACTGGTCAGTGCATAAAAGTAGCTCGATCCGTATCTGTAATCATACATCTCAGGGATAAGTTCCATCGTAGCCGTCATAGGATATTGGCTGAAACCCATTTCGCTGACTGCCGCATAAAAGGCATTGCTGTCACCGAATCCTTTTGAAATCGCCTCGGACAGATCGGCATCAGAGTCAGATCGCGTTTCCGCAATGACTCCCAGCAAGGAGACGAAGAAGAAACCAGCGACCGCTACGATTACAGCCTGATTGAAACGGATCGGCTTGACACAGATATGATAATACATAAGCAGGATTGCTGCTATTATCACTCCATTGCTTCGTCCTCCAGTATAAAGCCAGAAGCACATTTCGAACACAAGCAGGAACACATACAATCTCCTTCTGGACTTTGAGGTCTCTACCAGCAGGAGACATAAGACTCCAGGTATGAAATATTGGGAGAGGATATTGACAATGTTGAATATTCCGATTTTCTCTTCCTGCATATAGATGCCAGTATAGCCATAAGAAAGCACAACCAGCAGCACTGATATTCTGTCAACTATATATGGGATGACTGATATCCATAGAAAGAGTTTTCCTACCTTCCTTATGCCACGCACCTGATTGTAACGATAGCGTTCATCCGACTGCAGAGTAAGATTTATCCTACGCCTGTTTCCTTTGTTGCTCAACATAGCTCCGATATGAAAGAAATTCAGGAACATAAGGGTGACAAGCTGAGCCGGCATTATGGATGAAGGCAGGAATAATTCAGTCAGATCATATTCCGGATTGACTTTTCCGATAATACAGAGGAAGGATTGTCCGTATGTAAATACATAAGCAGCAACTAAAAATACAATATATGGAGATAATGCCAGACGGGTGACTTTATACCAGCTGAACAGCGAATAGAACAGCTGCACAAATCCAAGAACACCCATCATCTGCATCCCGGCATCTGACACCGGCAATGTGATATAAACAGCGTATATTATTGCTGCTAACAATAATGATCCTGTTATATATATCGGCGTTTTCATATATAAACTTTTTCAGTTAGAAATGCTACCGTAGAGTCAATGCCATATCCTTTTTCCCGAATTTGAGAAGGGGCCTCCGTCCTGTCAAGAAACTCTATCGATCCCATATACTCTGCCCATGATTCAGCAGTATCGTTCAATGAACGGAAAGACAGATAATCCGACAGGCGGGACTCCGGAGATACTGCATCAGAGCATATAGTCATTACTCCTGATGCCTGTGCCTCGACGAGAGCGACAGGAAGGCCTTCATATAATGACGGGAATACAAAATAATCAAAGGCAGACAGATATTTGTAGATTTCAGACTGCAGACCGGCAAAGATGACCTTACGCTCCAGTCCCTTGTCCCGTACCATCCCGACTATCTCATCAAACAATATACCTCTTCCAACGCACACCAATACCGCCTCCGGATGAATCTTGAGAAATTCCGAGAAGATTTCCAGAAGAAACTTATGATTCTTGACCTCATCGAAACGTCCGACATGGCCGATTACAAGAGCATCTTCCGGAATATCGTGTTTCTGCCTTATTTCCTTCCTGAAGCTCTTATCATATGCAAAGCGGTTAAGATCAATACCGTTATTTATGATAAAAGCCTTTTTCATCACCCCCGTATATTTATAAAGCCAGTCAGACGCCACTTTAGAGCAAGCCAGCCAGTCAGTAGCCAGCATACCTATCAGAGGTTTATTTATCCAATGAAGGATATTATGCACCAGTCCCGACTGGACCGTATTATGCGAATGAATGACTCTTGTCTTTATACCATGCTTCCGTGCATAATAGAGGACTTCTAGAGAAGACAATGACGATGTATGGTAATGAATGGCGTCAAATTTCCCTTCGTGATCCCCGAAAAAGGAATCCAAGGCTCTGCAATATCTTACAATTCCCTGAGATCTGGTCGGTATCGTATATATGATTCCGCCATATTCCATAATTTCGTCCTTATAATCACAATCTTCCTCAATCAGGAGAAAGCAGAACCTGTACTTCTTCCGGTCGATATGCCTGAAGATATTCATTATCATCGTTTCCGCTCCCCCTCTGTTCATACGGGCAAGACAATGAAGTACCGTATATGCCATGATTACAGATTTTTTAACAACCAACTTTTACCATTCGAGCAAAGTTCGTCTATCATAGCGTCCTTTGCATCATAATCAACCGGAGCAGCCAATGCTTCATCTATCTCCGTCACATTCATTCTTTCAAGCATACCGAGCAGATTCAATATCGAATACATGCGTGAAGAGTTTGATCTGCTGTGATAATCATACGTACAGAATTGTCTGCGCGCGATTATCGAGAATGCCGTTGCATGAAATGAATTGGTGAAGACATATGCGGAATTAAAGATCAGTCTCACGAAATCAACCGGGCCCACGTCAGTGAAATTCCTGTCCGCTCCCTTGATTTTCATAGGTGACACTGAATACAGCCTGAGTCCAAGCTTTCCTGCAACATATTTCGCATCTCTTACAAGCTGTTCATTTACAGCAGTCAGGTTATATATCAGCACATATGGTTCCTCGCTTGCGGATTTATCGCAAACACTCCTCCATTCTTCTTCCGAAAGCAGAAACACAGGGTCGCATACCTGGGTTCCCTCCAGATTGAATTCATGCAGAATATCCAGACCGGAAGTTTCCCTGACAGAGATGGCATCCAGCGAAGACAGGTACGTCTGTAATTCTTTCCGGCTTTCATTAGAAACTGATGTGGCACCAAAACTCGCTGCATATGATATTCTTTTCTTTCCGGCCGGTGCAAATTGAAGATAGAAGGCCGGATCCTTTCCATTGAGCATGGTCACGGAATTCCAGACCTGATCACTGCCGGTTATATAAATATCCGCCGCAGGCACATCAGTCATCAATTCATTATAATTCCTATATTGTCGGGTGAGTGCCAGGAATCGATACGTAAAGCCATCAAAAGACTCTTTGCGTTTCAATGAAGGAAGATACCATAGATATCTTTTCAAGGCATACAGCACTCTGAGCAAGGTACTTCTGTCAGTATATTTGCGTACAGGTGAATCAGGATGCACAAACAGGCTGAACTTATATGGAAAATCCAGATAATCCGGCTTATAATCTATGATTTCCACGTCATGTCCCTGCTTCTGCAGAAAATGCATAAGCGCAAAAGCCTGAAGCGAAGCTCCGAAATTATAGACATCATGACATGTTATGACCTTTATCTCCATGATTTAAGCTTTCTATATAAGTACACCATTCCTGACAGTAGCGGCAGGAGGTTGAACCTGCTTCCAAGTCCCTTCATCACAAGCGGATAAAAGCACTGATATTCTGCATTAGACACCATCTGTCCTTCACTTACCTCAGCAAACGAGAATTCCTTCAATTCCAGATCGGCATCCCTCAACACTCTGTCACCACGCTCCGTGAAGGCTACAACTGCGTTGACACCTGCCTGATCATCCTTGTATCGTTCTCCCCAGAAATCACCGATTCTTATATCTGCATATGACTTGTCTGACTTGAATCTGCAGCTTGAATAGCATGCCTTGCCCAGGCAGGCATCTCCAAGAAACATTGTATAGAATTCATCGCGTCCGGATGAGCGATATACTTTCTTACTTCCGTCAAGGGTAATACAATAGCTTCTGCGCCAACCATTATCCTTGTTTCTCCACGTGGCAGAACGAATCTTCCCAAGACCGGAACCATGCCTTGTGAGATACTTTTCCCATAGCAGACTGCTCGGAACGCCATGGCAGAAGAAATCAACCAGCAGAAAATTATCCTGACATCTGAAAAGTTCAGTATAATTCCTGAAAGAAGCAATCTGGCAAGGTGTGCCGACGACCATATATTTTTTTCTGGGATCTATCCTTGTAAAGGCCTCCAGAGTGTAGCTAGGCAAGTATTTGCTACCCTTAGACCAATGAAGGTCTTCGACTGTTTCTGCGATATAATGTTCCGCTCTATGCTTGTCAGAATTGTATCTGACACCGCAGAATCCGTATCCCACGCCCATCAGATGTCTGGCAATCTCATAACTGACTCCACCTGAAGTTGAAGTCATACGTACTCCGGCATCTTTACTCCATGCGGCATAGCACTTGACAGGAGATGGGGTTCCAGAATGATTCATAAACGAACATACACGTATGCAGAGCCCACATTCCACACATTTAGCAGGATCTGTGATATAAGGTTGATAAAAACCCTTCTCATTGAGTCGGATATCAATCACCTCATGTGCACATACCTTGGCGCATAGACCGCAACCGAAACAATCCCTGATTTCTGCAATATTCTTCATAATCATCTGGCTTTGATAAAGGATTTCAGTTTTTTTGAAATCACATTCTTTTCACCACGGGTAAATCCGAAGACATAAACACAAAGCACTGTCCATATTACAGACAAAATGCACACCATAAACATCCGCCACAACGATGGTTCAGTCATATGGCATAATATCAGCGGTACTATCATTGCCGTGACTGATGGGATGATTATCCTGGCCAGCACTTCGGTAAAGAACATCTTTATCGGAAAGTCCAGAAGTCCTTTCATCAGGAAAAGACGGATAAAGAGTATGACTGCATATACTGCAATATATACATAGTATGTTACTTGAACTGAGGCACCCATCCTGTAGAATAACCAAGTCAGTATGAAGTTCAAAGAACCGACAAGCGTGATGATTATCGAATAATTTCTGATATTTCCTGTAGCAAGACATGCGGTATACCCTGAATTGCCTAAAACAGTGACCAGCAGTCCGACAATAGACAACCGCATGAAAAGGGCCGAATTTTCAGGGACATTCACCAGCCATAGCTTCAGTAGGGCGTCAGCCTCGAATATCAATGGTATCGCAAATATCAACAGAAGGAAATAGGAGAACTTCGCCCCTTTACATATGAGGTAGAACATCCGTTCCCGGTCATCCTGGGCATAAGATTTCGTTATCTGAGGATTCACCGCCGTAGAAAACGTCACGACAAGTTGATTTACAGCAGATTCCACCTGCGAGGAAATACCACGTGCGGAGTTTGCAATTACTCCAAAATATATATTGATCAGTATATTGACACCTTGAAGATTCAATATGCTCGTCGCATTTCCGAAAAAATTCCATCCGGCAAAACCAGCCATCTCACGGAAGAGACCGGAATTGAATTTAAGTCTGTAAACACATTCCGAAAAATGTCTGCGACAATACAGCCCATACAAGATGCGTACTCCCAATGAAGCGGCCACAAGCAAGATGGAATATGCAATCAGTTTGTCTCCTGGGGATATTATAAGGAGAAAAGCGACACCCAGCTTCAATATTGCATCGAAGACACTGATATACGCATATGCCTTCATATGCTCATATGCGATAATACAGGCATTATATGGAACACTGACAAGATTGACGACAAAAGCCAGCAAAGTGCACTGGAGAACCCAGTTGGCTGCCGTGATTCTGTCGATAGGAATATTCATCTGACTGTTCAAGAACCACACACCAAGAGTTTCCCCAAGGATGAGCACAATGATGGAAAGAATAATCTGCACATTGACACTTGTACAGAAAATTTCGTTCAGCTTGCCGGAATCACCTTTTCCTATGCCATATGTGATGAATCTGCTTATTGCATTGGACATAGCTCCGGACAAGACCGCAAACAGAGAGACGACTCCACCGACAGCATTATACACACCGTAATCCTCCACACCCAGCGAGTTCAAGACCACTCTGCTGGTATACAGAGTCACAAGGATTATCAGTATAGTCCTGAAATAGAGGAACAGAGTGTTCTGAGCTATTCTTCTGTTGCTCTCAGAGTGATCTGTCATTTCCTGTCAAATTCCTCAAATGGTGAATTCTTGCTTACGAATTCAGGGACTGTTATCTTCATCAGGGTTACCAAGGCCGGGACATCGAATTCCTGAGCCAGTTTCTCGAGGTTTTCAAGTACTTCGAGAGAGGATTCATACCCATACTCCCTGACTTTGGCAATGCGTATGCGGCTATGATCGGTCGGCACCGTATTCTCCTGATTCGAGAGGACTTCCTCATAAAGTTTCTCACCAGGACGAAGACCTGTATATTCCACCATAATGTCCTTGTCCGGAGTATAGCCAGCCAGACGGATCATCCTGCGTGCGAGTTCATCAATCTTCACGGATTCTCCCATATCGAACACAAATATCTCATTTCCAGAACTCATAGTTGCGGCCTCCATCACAAGACGGCATGCTTCCGGTATGGTCATGAAGAATCGTGTTATGTCAGGATGCGTAACAGTCACTGGCCCTCCCTTGGCGATCTGTTCACGGAAACGTGGTATGACAGAACCGTTAGAACCCAGGACATTGCCGAATCTGGTAGTGACAAACTTGGTACGTGCCTTTACTCTTCCCTGCTCTATGGCCAGTCCAAGTGACTGCACATAGATTTCTGCCAGACGCTTGGTGCATCCCATGATGTTCGTCGGATTGACAGCCTTATCGGTAGAAACCATGACCATCTTTTCGACATCATACTCTATGCATTTGTCAGCGACATTGCGCGATCCCGTCACATTTACCATTACAGCCTCGCATGGATTATCTTCCATCAGAGGTACATGCTTGTAAGCAGCAGCATGGAAAACAATCTGAGGATGCCAGGTACGGAACACATAATCAAGACGCGCAAGTAATCTCACATCACCGATGACAGGCACAAAGTCCAGTTCCGGGAATTTTTCTTCCAGTTCCAGACGCAGATTATGCATCGGTGTTTCTGCATTATCAAACAAGATCAGCTTCCTGACTCCGAAACCGGCGAGCTGTCTGCACAATTCCGATCCTATCGATCCGGCCGCTCCTGTCACCATTATCGTCTTACCCTCGAAGTTCGCTATGATCTCATTCATGGAAATCTCAATTTCCTGACGCATCAGAAGGTCTTCAATCTCAACCTTGCGGACTGCATATGCGATCTTACCTTCCTTTATCTCATCTATCGGAGGGACTAATAGTGTCTTTATCTTGCAATCCATCGCATACCTTATCAGTCTGTCCTTTTCATGCCTCGCATCTTCTTCGTCTGCAAAGAGCAATGCGACCGCCTCTGTTTCAAGAACAACATTCGCGAACTGCTCTTCTGATGAAACGTAATAGACTTTTACCTCAGATATGACGTGATTTACATCATGGTTTCCGTGCTGGACAAATCCTACAATCCTGTAATTTTCCGAATTCTGCAGGCGGGAAATTAACGAAACCGATCTGTCTCCTACTCCATAGATCAGCACATTCTGGAATCTATACCTCTGCGTCATCCTGACTTTTACCAGATCATATGCCAGCAACATAGCTACCCTCAACAGAAAAAAGGCTGCAAAAGTAAAGAAGAAGTCTGATATCATCATCAGGTTCAGGACCTTCGACGTACTGTCAAGGAGGGCAAACACAAAGCCCATCATCAAAACCTTGCTGACTGCTACAAGAAGGAATCTTGACAATTCCTTTATCGTCATATGACGGATGATGATCCTATATGTTCGGAACGCCCATATGAAGATAAATGAAAACAGGAATGAAGAAGCCAGCCATATTCCGAGTGGCTTCAGCTCAAACAGATTCCTTACTGTGATATTATTCACAAGGTATAATGTGAGCAGTGACGCTCCAAAGGACATAATAAGGTCCAGTACAAATACGAGCCTTGTGCTAATATAGCTGTTGAGATATTTCCTAAGATTCTTATATATCATACGATATCTATTATCAGATTATTTCCAACATTTCACCTGGAACATATGTTGATGCCACCGCCAGCATTCCTGGCAATTCCACCATGATTCTGCGGGATTTGCGGATACGTACCACTCTCCCTGTCACCCCTTTCAAAGGACCGTCCTTGACTTTTACCATCTGCCCCTCTCTAAGCTTACCATATATTTCTGTAAGATATATGAGATCCTCATCCAAACTTGAGGCCACTTTGATGAAATCCTCCATAGATTTTTCAGGAATCGTCATTGGACACGCAGAAGTACGGTCCCAATAGAAGTGGACAGGTGAAGATTCTCCGTATCCCTTGATGAAATCTTCAATCCCCTGTCTGGTCCACTTGGCAAAACATAGATTATTTACAGCCGGTAGAAGTCTCTTTTCGAGCCTTCCTGCTACATTGACGCTACGCCACATCATAGGGATGAAGGATTCGACACCGCTTTCATGAAGTTTTTCCTGGACCTTAAGCTCGCGTGAATAGCTGACGCGAAGTACATACCACGACAATGGGACACCCTCTGAACAATGTTCGGGGCCTGCATATCCACTATTTGGCGTTTTACCTAACGGTCCTGCACTATCCAGCAGCAAGGTATCATTAAGCATGATATTTTATTATTTAAAGCCTCAACAGTTTATCAAGGTCGTTTCGGACTTTCGATGTCAAGACTTCATCTTCAAACTGTTTTCTGACAGCCACCAGACGATGGCAATCAGAACCTGCAGCAGAGTACCAGCCTTTCTCCAACAGTACTTCAGCCTTCTTTCTGGCAGTTTCCCCATAATAGGAAACAAGAGAACCGAGATTGACCTGAAAGAAAACTCCCATATCATGAAGATCGGCATAATCCTTCATCTGCATATATCTATACCTTTCCGGATGGGCCAGCAAAGGCCTGTACCCATAGGAAAGCATATTCCTGAAAATATCCAGCAGATTGTACGGGGGAATGTTGGCGGAAGTCTCGACCAGTACAAGATCATCCCACATAGTAATGAGATCCTTCTCATCGAGCCTTTTTTCAAACTCCGTATCCAGCATATATTCCGCGGCCAGATGGAGCTGTACAGGTCCTTTATAGGCAGCCCGTAATTCAGCGAAACGATCGAGAAGCTGCTCTGTCGCATTAGGGACATCCTCCATAACGTGAGGTGTGCACCAGACCTCACTTATGCCGGCGGACTCTTCATATGCCAGTATTTCCAGAGCCTGCTCCATAGTCCTCACACCATCATCGACATCGGGAAGGATATGCGTATGGCAATCCCTGGCTCCGCTTAGAAGACCCGAAGTGATGAGCGACTCCTTTCTGCCCCCGAACAACCCGAACAGTCCCATATCAGCTATGCTTCATCATTACCATAGCCGTAACCATAGCCGTAACCATAGCCATATCCCTTACGGCCGTAGCCATACCTGGAATCAGAATAGTCGACACTGTTGATGAGTATAGCCATATGCCTGAACTTACCGGAAACATAAAGTTCCTCGATTGAAGGAATGGCCTCTTTGTGGATTCGTCCGGACTTGAGTACGAAAATGCTCATATCAACCTTGTCGGTTATAATATTTGAATCCGCCACGATATCGATAGGAGGACAATCCAGGAAGATATAATCATATTCATTCCTCAGTTCATCAAGAAGCCTGCTGAATCTATCGGAAAGCAGAAGTTCGGTCGGGTTGGGAGGGAGCGTGCCTACCGGCAGAATATGAAGACCTGGTATCAGTTCGTCCACATTAGGATGAAAATCATCTGTCTTCCCATTGAG
Source organism: Bacteroidales bacterium (assembly GCA_017398335.1). Classification (GTDB taxonomy): domain Bacteria; phylum Bacteroidota; class Bacteroidia; order Bacteroidales; family UBA932; genus Cryptobacteroides. Next base: position 23,654 of record JAFQGK010000040.1, read on the forward strand.
ATAAGCCGCCACACCTGTATGTTTTCTGTCAAGGCACTCACTGAGTGTCGCCTTGCGGAGATCCAGATCAACGATTATTACCTTCGTATTCTTCAGCGCCATGCTTGCAGCTACATTCATTATGGAGAAAGTCTTGCCCGCACCAGGATTGAATGAAGTGAACATGATCACACGTGAACCGGCCTTCCTTCCCAGCATCAGGTCTATGTTTGTTCTCAGTACACGGAATGCCTCATTCATCACATCACGCTTTCCTTGCTGAACTATTATTGAGCTCTCCTTCCTGTCAGATTCCTCTTTACCCATCTTTGGGATTTCGGCAAGGAAAGGCACCGAAAGGCGTCCAAGATCCGCCTTGGACTTGATAGTATTGTCCAACATCATCCTGATGAAGAAGAAAGCGAAAGGTGCACCGCACCCGAGGATAATCATCGCAAGAAGAATCATCAGCTTGTTGGGAGCCACAGGATATGACGAACCGTTAGGGTTCATTATCATACGCGTATTGCCGACGTTGATGAGGGCAGCCAGCTCATTCTCCTCCCGCTTCTGAAGCAGGAACATATAAAGATTCTGTGTAATCTGCTGCTGACGTTCGATAGACAGAAGCTGAAGTTCCTGACCTGAGTTTGAAGACATTCTGGCAAGAATCTGCTTCTCCTGACTCTCTATCTTCGAAAGCTGGAGCTGCAGTGTCGCAATGAGATTGTCCACTGAGCGAAGGATAGCTGTACGTATTGATGCGATCGCAGAATTCAGATCAGCAATAAGAGGGTTATTCTCTCCACTGCCGGCACGAAGTCTGTCCCTTTGCAGAACAATGTCGTTATATTCCTTGATCTGGCCTTCCACCGAAGTGCTGGCAAGGCCAAGATTTGATGGAATCAAAGCAAGGCTGTTTGCCGGATTATTCAGATATTCCTTGATATATTGAGCAATGGACAGCTGATTGTTCACCTCAAATGCCTTCGTCGCGTATTCACTGGACTCTGTCACATAACTCTGAGCGACTGCCTTGATATCTGTAAGGTTATTGCTTGCCTTATACTGCTTCAAGGCATCCTCAACCGCCCCGAGTTCCTTCTCAATGACCACAAGCCTTTCGTTTATGAACTCTGTTGTATTTATGGCAGACCTGTTCTTGTTTGTAATCCAGACTTCGTTATATACATCTATAAGAGAGTTCAGGACTGCTGCAGCACGGGATGGATAGGTGTCATCCATTGACAGAACAACGACAGATGACTCCTTTCCGGACAAGGCTATATTCATTTTTCCACAATATGCCTTGGCTGCAGTCATGCTTGTAGACCATGAGACTTCCACCGGGTTATCAAACTCTTTGGTTGTCTCCACAGGATACAGCACCAAGGCACCGACCGGTGTCCGGACCGTATCACCGAAACTGACGACCGCCTCTCCATCTACCTTATCGTTCTTGATCATGAAATCAGAAAGGGCATATCTGCCATCTCCCTCATTGGAAACAGTGAATCTGAATCCAGAATGAGGATTGTCTCCTGCCAATCTCACTTCAAACGGGCAGTTACCATACAGTTCAACCTTGCGCAGAAACTGATCCTCTACATATCTGGTCTGCAATCCGAGACGCTGTACGACAGTCTCCATAAGGTCAGGTGACGAAAAAGCCTCTATTTCATTCTCTACACTATTGAAACTGCGAAGCCTCATCATACCGGCAGACGCAACACCCAGATTACGCATCGTCGCATCCTGGTCACTTTCATCAATCAGGACCTTGGCCGAGCGTTTGTAAACATCAGGTGTCCTGTAAAGGTAGAATGCCCCTATAAGAAGGAAGAAGGCCACAGAAGCCACATACCACCATTTATGTCCCCAGATAAGATTCCAGACATCCGATAAGGTAATCATCGGTTCTTCCTCCTGCATACCAATCTGTCTATCTATATTTTCCATATAATAATTACCTATTTGCCAACACAATACTAGTAACCAACGTTGCGATCGAAACAAGAAGCGAACCTCCGGAGACAAGGATGCTGGTCATCCTGAGTGTCTTGTCGTCAGTGGTAGACTGACGTGCCTTCTCCTGATTCGGCTCGACATAAATGATATCGTTCTGCTGTAGATAGTAAGCAGGCGACTTGAAGAGATTCACATCACATAGATTGATCTGATAAATGGTGCGTTCGCCGTCCCTCTCCCTTATGACGGACACATTCTCACGGAGTCCGAAAATCGTCAGGTCCCTTGCAAGCGAAATAGCCTGAAGGACAGTAACCTTATCACCCTCAATGGTATATGTACCTGGAGCATTCACCTCGCCGAGTACAGACACCTTGAAATTCATGAATTCTACCGTAACGACAGCATCTGTAAGAAGTCCGTCCTTTATAAGCCTGTTCTTTATCATTTCCGACAGTTCCCATCTTGTCATTCCAGACACGGAAATAGGACCTAATACAGGAAAGTCTATATAACCGGCATTGTCAACCACATATCCGAGAAGCCTCTGCACACCAGCGCCTGACACTGTCTCAGATCCGGCCTGATAGCTCACTACAGGCAAATTGAACATTGACACAAGCTCAGGATTACGGCTTGATACGACGATGGAAAGCATATCCTTAGGCTGAATCACGATACCGGCATGCTTGTCAATCTTTTCCGGCTGATTTACCACCTTGTTCTGGAAATACGCAATGTCTTTCACTGATGAGCAGGAAGACAGAGCTGCCGCACTCAAAAGAAGGCAGACGAAATATTGTCTGAAATTGAATCTGGACGTCATATAAAATTTCATTTTCTATTACTCACGTAAGAATATATTCTTACAAAGTTAGGAAATTTCCTTGAACATCAAAATCTCAGACAATAATTGTACCGACGGAGAGCCATTCTATCAGTCTTCCAGGTCGCAGCCGGTAAAAAAGAAATCTCTTTCCGCCTTATCCTTCGGAAAACAGAAATAAGTCATATCACATGAAGAGCACACCGTACCATTGTGGCTGAGAGTAGCATGAATGAAAGCGAAGTTCCTCTTCATCTCAGTAATGCGTCCCCTGATTTCAAGTATCACCCCATCACCTGTAGGTACCGGATTACGGTACTTCATATTAAGGGCCGTAGTCATTCCTGCCGTCTGCAGCTTTCTATTGACTATCCAGCCGCCAAGCTCATCCATAAGAGTCGCCTGAATGCCGCCATGAAGAGTCTTGAGCCAGCCCTGATAAGTGTCGCTGGAATTCCACATGCACACCAGGTCCTCGCCATCCTCATAAAATTCCATCTTCAGTCCGGCCGGATTGTCCGGGCAGCATGCAAAGCAATTATATCCTTGTTCCTGAAGTCCGAGATACGGATTCTTGATTTTCTTCATATATGTTTATGTTAAAGTACCACGCAAAGGTAACGATTCATAGCATTTCTGCAAAAAACAAAAGCACCCTCTCAGTTTTTGAGAAGGTGCTTGATTCGGTGGGAGCAGAGGGAGTCGAACCCCCGACCCTCTGCTTGTAAGGCAGATGCTCTAAACCAACTGAGCTATGCTCCCGAAAAAGAACTGTTTCTTTCGAAACGGACTGCAAATATACGACCTTTTTCCGAATCTGCAAATTTTATTTACTGATTTCCTATATTTATGACCGTCATTTCAAGCAAAGTCGGGAATCTTTTCAAAAAATGCACTATATTTGCACCCGTACAATGGGGATGTTTTGGTTTTGACAGCATCAGACATTGGACAGTAAGCACGTCGGGCGTCGGAAGTTTGCCCGTAAATCTCAGCTTTCAAACTTTTAGTTGGCAACAACTCTTATGCACTCGCTGCGTAGTCTGCTAAGCACACTACCTTAATCCGCGTCGCCAAGGCTGCGACGCCGACGAGTATCCCTCCGGTCTTTATTCCTGTTATGACCGGTTTTCGGGGTATCATTCAAACGGGATGCTCGGAGTGACTCCTTTAAACTCCGCTAAGATTTAGAGGATAAGTCTCGGGTAGCCTGTCTTCCGGCAGCCCCTGATCGAAAACCAAAGGCAGACTAAGCGTGTAGAAAGCTCTCTGGTGCGGTGTTTGGACGGCGGTTCGAGTCCGCCCATCTCCACAGATCATCTGAGATTCCGGGCGATTTCCTTCGCTTCCGGAATCTTGTTTTTCAGGTTAGAGACGCGTTTTGCGTCACTAGGATGCGTACTCAGAAGCTCCGGGACCTTGCCTGTGCCAAGAGATGACATTTTCTCCCAGAAAGTCACGGCCGTCTGGGAATCATATCCGGCCAATTCCATAAATACAACTCCCATGAAATCCGCTTCATACTCGTGCCTGCGCGAATACGGAAGCATCAAGCCGACCTGAGCGCCCAATCCGAACACTGTCGTAGCCGTCTCACGAACTACGGCCGATTTTTCTGACAAGGCACTTGAAAGGATGGCCAGTCCGGATTGTGCCAATATCTGCTGACTCATACGCTCATTGCTGTGTTTGGCAACAGCATGGGCTATCTCATGTCCTAGAACGACAGCAAGTTCAGCTTCAGTCTGCGCAACGGAAAGAAGGCCCTCATAAACGACAATCTTGCCTCCAGGCATACAGAATGCATTCACCTGGCTATCCTTTACCAGATTGAACTCCCATGCGAAATTTGAGACTTCGGTCTGCAGACCGTTCGTCTTCAGATAATATTCCGTCGCATCCGCCAGTTTGCGCCCGACGTTTCTCACCATAGCTGAAGATGTCGGATCGGAAGATATGGCAGCACTACTGAGATACTCCTTGTATTGCACCAGACCAGCCTGAAATATCTCCTGATCTGATACCAGAAGAATCTGCCTTCTGCCTGTAACAGGGACTGCACCGCAACCTGAAAGCAGAAGACATGTGACCATGATGACAGACAGCCATCTTATCGGAGATTTGTATAAAGCCCTATTCATCTGACATAAAACAAGAGGATGACCGAAGCCATCCTCATATTCGTTCAGAATCAGTTTGCATGCGCCTGCGATGCGTTCTGATGCTGCTGAGGCACTGGCTGAGGAGACTTTGCGGCTGCTCCTGTAAGCTTATCGAACTCTGCCTCGGTAATGGTCTTGCATGATCCGTTGAAAGTAGCTCCGAGCTCCACAAGAAGCCTTCTGATATGAAGGTTACCATTCATATTGCTACCCTCCTTCAATGCGAGAGTATCCTTTACATACAGATTGCCTTCAACCTTTCCCCAAAGGTCTATGTTCTCACAAATGATGTCACCTTTCACATTTGCGCTTTCACCGATGACAACGCGGCTTTTGCTGATGACCTTTCCCTCGAACAGACCGTCGATACGGATGTCGTTAGGGGAAACTATCTCACCTTTAATCACAGTACCTGCCGAAATCCTGCTGACAGAATTCACATTGACAGTTGTTTCTACTTTTGCCATAATATATTGATTTTTAATTATTCATGTTAAAGTCCCTTACCGTGGCAGTTCTTGAATTTCTTGCCTGAGCCACATGGACATGGATCATTACGTCCCACCTGCTTCTCGACGTGTACAGGCATATTGCTCCTTGCCTCACCGCCGTTGGTCACAAGATCGGTGCGCGAAGTCTGCATCTGACTCATATCAGGCTTGCGCTGCTGGGCAGGAGCCTTAGCCTCAGATGCATCCCTCAATGGGATGAACGCTCTGAGAAGGAATGACAGGACATCCTGGTTAAGCTCCTCGAGCATCTTGCTGAAGAGGTTGAAGCTCTCGAACTTATAGATAAGAAGCGGATCCTTCTGCTCATATGTCGCATTCTGCACCGACTGCTTCAGGTCGTCCATATCCCTGAGATGCTCCTTCCATTTCTCATCGATCTGATAAAGAGTGATGCTCTTGCTCAAAGCGCGCGCAATCTCTCTTCCTTCAGACTCGTATGCTTTCTTGAGATTTACAGAAAGCGTCAGCATCTTGCGGCCGTCGGAGATAGGAATAGCTATGTTCTGGTAGATTGCACCCTGCTTCTCATATACTTCCTTGATGATAGGGAAAGCTTTCTGAACCATCGTGTCCATTCTACGCTGATATGTCTCCAGCATATTCTTATGCAGTCTTTCGAGCATATCCTTCGGCTTTGCGCTATGGTAGAACTCCTCATCGAAACCAAGGTCGATCGAGAGAGCACTCATCACAGATTCGTTGAATGAGTCATAGTCAAGGCCCTCAGACCTGTCCACGAGAATCTCAGCAGTATCCTGCATCATATTCATCACGTCGATCTCTACCCTCTCTCCCGAAAGCGCATTGCGTCTCTTGGTGTAGATAACCTCTCTCTGAGAGTTCATGACGTCATCATATTCAAGAAGTCTCTTACGGATACCGAAGTTATTCTCTTCGACCTTCTTCTGAGCTCTTTCGATAGAGCTTGAGAGCATTGATGCCTCAAGAGCCTCGTGCTCCTCCATACCCATCTTGTCTACCAGGCCGGCAATTCTTTCCGAACCGAAAAGTCGCATGAGCTTATCCTCGAGAGACACATAGAAAATTGATGAGCCAGGGTCTCCCTGACGTCCCGAACGTCCACGGAGCTGACGGTCCACACGACGGCTGTCATGACGCTCCGTACCGATGATCGCAAGTCCGCCTGCAGCCTTCACATCATCTGAAAGCTTGATATCGGTACCACGACCGGCCATATTCGTAGCGATCGTCACCGTACCGGTTTCTCCGGCATGCTTGACAACTTCGGCCTCACGGGCATGCTGCTTTGCATTGAGGACCTGATGCTGGATGCCGCGTAGCCTGAGCATACGGCTGAGGAGCTCGGAAGTCTCCACATCGGTAGTACCTACAAGCACCGGACGTCCCTGTCCTGTAAGTTCAACGATCTTATTGATCACAGCATCATACTTCGCCTTCTTCGTCTTGTATATGAGGTCATTCTGGTCGATACGGGCGATAGGTCGGTTTGTAGGGATAACAACCACATCCAGTTTATAGATAGACCAGAACTCACCTGCCTCTGTCTCAGCCGTACCTGTCATACCGGCCAGCTTGTGATACATACGGAAGTAGTTCTGGAGGGTGATGGTCGCAAATGTCTGGGTTGCGGCCTCGACCTTTACATTCTCCTTTGCCTCGACTGCCTGATGGAGGCCATCGCTCCAACGGCGTCCTTCCATGATACGTCCTGTCTGTTCGTCGACGATCTTGATCTTTCCGTCCTGAATGATATAATCAATCTCCTTGTCGAACATCGTATATGCCTTAAGGAGCTGGTTCACAGTGTGTACACGCTCTGACTTAAGGGCGAAGTCAGACATGAGGGCATCCTTCTTCAAAGTCTTTTCCTCTGCTGAAAGAGCCGGATTCTTCTGAATCTCGGCAATTGAAGCACCGACATCAGGAAGCACGAAGAAGTTTGAATCCTCGAGACCTCCGGTAATGAGGTCGCGACCCTTGTCCGTCATATCTACCGAATGCTGCTTCTCGTTGATCACGAAATAGAGTTCATCAGTGATGAACGGCATCTCGCGCTCGTTGTCCTGAATATAGTAGTTCTCCACTTTCTGCAGGAGCTGCTTCATACCAGGTTCACTGAGGTACTTGATGAGAGGCTTATATTTAGGATATCCCTTATACGCCCTGAACAGAAGCACTCCACCATCCTTTTCGTTACCGTCCGCAATCAGCTTCTTAGCCTCATTCAACAAGTTGGTAATCAATGATTTCTGAGTATTATAGAGGCGTTCCACAAGAGGTTTGAACTCCATGAACTGCTGGTCTTCACCCTTAGGTACCGGTCCTGAAATGATCAGAGGAGTACGTGCATCGTCGATAAGAACGGAGTCGACCTCATCGACAATGGCAAAATGATGTTTGCGCTGAACAAGGTCATTCATTGACACAGCCATATTGTCGCGGAGGTAGTCGAAACCAAACTCATTGTTGGTACCGAAAGTAATGTTGCATGCATATGCCTTCTTACGTGCGTCGCTGTTCGGCTGATGCTTGTCGATACAGTCCACTGAAAGTCCGTGGAACATATAGAGAGGTCCCATCCACTCAGAGTCTCGCTTAGAGAGATAGTCGTTGACTGTGACGACATGTACGCCCTTACCAGCCAATGCATTAAGGAATACAGGAAGAGTTGCCACGAGGGTCTTTCCTTCTCCTGTCGCCATCTCGGCTATCTTACCCTGATGAAGGACAATACCACCGATGAGCTGGACATCATAATGCACCATGTCCCAGGTCATCTCGTTGCCGCCAGCCATCCAATGGTTCTGCCATACGGCATAATCGCCTTCAATAGTCACAAAGTCCTTTGTCGTGCTGAGGTTACGGTCAAAATCAGTAGCCTTAACCCTGATAGTAGGATTCTCCTTGAAACGACGGGCTGTCGACTTCATTATCGCGAATGCATCCGGAAGAATCTGGTCAAGCACCTCCTCGATCTTCTCGTCCACCTTCTTCACCAGCTTGTCCGACTCTGTCGCAAGGGCTTCCTTCTGCGCCAGAGGAATTTCCTTTTCAAGCTCTTCCCTGATAGAGGCGATACGAGCCTCATCTTCTGCTATCCTGCTCTGTATCAAGCCCTTGAGAGACTGGCACTTCTCACGAAGTTCATCATCAGAAAGCTTGTCCACAGCAGCGTAAGCAACCAGAACCTTGTCAAGCATAGGCCTGAGCTGCTTCATATCACGGTCTGCCTTAGTACCGAAAATCTTTTTGAAAACGTCTGTAAATGACATATCTGTTCTGTTTATATTCTAAAAAATGAGGTTGCCTGCACAACACAATGCAAACAACCTACAAATATAGTGACAATCTGTGATTTATCCAAAACTACGTTTTGAGATATATCATATTCCAAGAACTGTGTCTTCCGGATTATAACCGGGATCCGGCGGAAGAACTACACCGGCAGCAACGGCTCCAGCACCTGCAGCCACCGCCAGAGAATCGCATCTTTCATTCTCAGGATGACCTGCATGTCCCTTGATCCAGTGGAATGAAACCCTATGTCTTTCGTAGACCCGTGCGAACCTCATCCACAGATCAGGATTCTTGACTTTAGAGAAGCCCTTGCGCTTCCAGTTTTCGAGCCAGCCCTTGTTTATGGCATTGACCACATATGAAGAATCGCTGTAGACATGAACTTCCGCATTCTGCCATTTTATGGCTTCCAGGCCTTTGATGACAGCCAGAAGTTCCATTCTGTTATTGGTGGTCAATGAAAAACCTTCAGACATTTCCCTGGAAATGCCGGCACACTTCAAGACTACCCCATAGCCGCCCGGACCGGGATTGCCGCTTGATGCGCCATCTGTATACAGAAAAATCGGAGGCCTCTGCTCTGCCATAAACTACTCTATGATACGGCCACCCTTCGGACGGATTTCTGTATCCGGAAGCTGGATGGTCATTCGGCCGGCAACAAGTTCGTCATAATCGGCCCTCTTGTTGTAAATATCTATGGCTGCATAGATTGCAGACTTCATCGAACGCGGATCCGCCAGATCTCTTCCTGCCATTTCATAAGCCGTTCCATGGTCAGGAGACGTCCTTACGATCGGAAGACCTGCAGTAAAGTTGACCCCCTCTTCAAAAGCAAGAGCCTTGAACGGAGTCAGACCCTGGTCGTGATACATTGCAAGAACGGCATCGAATCTCTGATAATTGCCGAGACCGAAGAATCCGTCAGGAGAATACGGACCGAATGCCATTATTCCTTCATCGTTAGCAATCTTCACGGCAGGCAGGATTATCTGCTGTTCTTCGTCACCGAGAAGTCCTCCGTCACCGCAATGAGGATTGAGTCCAAGCACGGCAATCTTCGGAGAATCTACCCCGAAATCCCTCTGCAGAGATTTCCTCATAAGACGAAGTTTATTGACAATCTTTTCCGTAGTGATCTGTGAAGGCACATCCTTCAACGAAATATGTCCTGTAACGACTCCTACCCTGAGCTGGTCGGAAACCATTATCATAGCGACATCATCAACACCGAACTCTTTTTCAAGGTACTCTGTATGACCGGTATAGCCGAAGCCTTCGCCAACCATCGCCCTCTTGTTGATAGGAGCTGTAACGAGTACGTCGATCATGCCTTCCTTTATATCTGCAACTGCCCTTTCCAATGCCGTCATTGCTGATTTAGCAGACTCCGGAGTAGGCTGTCCCGGCTCCACGAACACATTTTCAGGAAGGCAGTTGATGATATTCACTCTCTTGGCGTGAATATCCTTTGCCGATGTGATTACGTGAGTATTTATCTGTTCGATGTTATGTATCTGCTTCTTGTAGAAACCGAAAATCTTTGATGAGCCGTATATTACAGGAGTACAGATATCCAGCATCCTTTCATCCGCCAACGCCTTGATGATCACCTCGTAGCTGATTCCGTTCCCGTCTCCCTGGGTTATTCCCACAACAAGTTTTCTTGCCATAGCACTGATATTTTTACATTTTTTCAATCTACAAAGATAGGAAAGTGTTTTGATTTTGCGAAATATATAGTAGATTTGCCTTATTATGGCACAAAGAAACCTCGATATGGAAATACAGTTTCTTCCGGGAGTTGGTCCAAAGAGGGCCCAGCTCCTAGCCAAAGAGTTGGACATCAAGACGATAGGTGACTTGATCAGGCTCTATCCCTTCCGTTATATCGACAAGAGTTCCTTTGTCCGCATATGCGACGCAAGGCCTGACATGGCATATATACAGATCAAGGCTAGAGTCAGAAGGATAGACCTGTACGGGAACAATTCCTCAACCATGTCCGAAGACCCTTCATCCCCACTGAAATACAATATGGTCAGAAGGATGAGCGTCTGGGTTGAAGATGGCAGCGGAGACATGGAGATGGTCTTTTTCAAAGGCATAAAATGGATGCATGAAAAGCTCAAGCCCGGTGTGACCTTCATATTTTTCGGCAAGCCGTCCGCATTCAACGGAAAGATTAACATCGTTCATCCGGAAGTGGATGCCGTCGACAGCGAAAAAATGGCCAAAGCTGCAGCTGCTACAGGGGCTACAATGACAGGCGTCTATCCCAGCACAGAAAAACTGAAGAACGGCGGTATTACTGGCAAGGTGATGAACAGACTTATGGAAACAGCCCTCAACAAAGGACTTCATGAGATAGAAGAGTCTCTGCCAGAATACATTATGAGACAGTGTGGTCTCGTTCCGCTGCATTTTGCGCTCAGAAACATACATTTTCCCTCCGATGCGGTGTCGTTGGAAAAGGCGAGATACAGGCTGAAGTTCGAAGAGCTTTTCTACCTCCAGCTTTCACTACTGAAGCAGAAATATGTGCGCAGCAGGGAGGAAAACGGTATAGCGATGCCACGTGTCGGTGAGGCATTCAACAAATGCTACGAAGCTCTCCCCTTCCCTCTTACAGGGGCTCAGAAAAGGGTTATCACTGAAATACGCAACGATATGAAAAGCGGCCGACAGATGAACCGCCTGCTTCAGGGAGATGTGGGAAGCGGAAAGACAATGGTGGCGGTACTGACAGCGCTGATAGCCATCGGCAACGGATATCAGGCATGCATAATGGCTCCGACAGAGGTCCTTGCACAACAGCATTTCAAGAATATACAGAAGTTCCTCGAACCAGCCGGAGTGAGGTCAGCCCTGCTCACCGGAAGCAGCAAGACAAAGGAAAGAAGAGAGATACACCAAGGTCTGGAAGACGGATCCATCGGAATAATAGTAGGTACACACGCCCTTCTGGAGGATAATGTGGTATTCCGGAATCTCGGTCTCGCCATTATCGACGAGCAGCACCGCTTCGGAGTTGAGCAGAGATCCAGACTCTGGAGGAAATCGTCAGCCGGTGCCCCGCCGCACGTTCTCGTGATGACAGCCACTCCTATTCCAAGGACACTGGCAATGACCCTGTACGGCGACCTTGACGTATCAGTCATCGACGAACTCCCTCCTGGAAGAAAGCCGGTGCAGACTATCCATGCCACTGAAGGCAAACGTCCGGCACTTTACAGATTCATGAAAGAGCAGATAGGCCTGGGAAGACAGGTTTTCGTTGTATACCCGCTGATAAATGAAACCGAAAAGCTTGACTATCAAAGTCTTGAGGCAGGCGCCGAGGATATCATGAATAAATTCCCGTTCCCTGACTACAAGACAGCGGTCGTACACGGCAAGCAGCTCAACGATGTGAAGCAGTTCAACATGGATGCATTTGCAGCAGGCAGGGCAGACATCCTCGTGGCCACATCCGTGATTGAAGTCGGAGTAGATGTCCCGAACGCTTCGGTTATGGTTATAGAGAGTGCGGAAAGGTTCGGGCTGAGCCAGCTTCATCAGCTGAGAGGAAGAGTGGGAAGAGGAAGCGAAAAGTCATATTGTGTGCTCATGACAGGACAGAAGCTCAGTAAGGAATCCAGGCATAGGATCGAACTGATGTGCGCGACAGAAAATGGATTCGAACTGGCGGAAGAAGACATGAAGATGCGTGGTCCGGGAGACCTAGAAGGCACTCAGCAGAGCGGCCTGCCGATAAGCCTCAACATTGCTTCGCTCGCCAGGGACGGTCTGATCCTGAACGCTGCACGCGATACTGCTGATGCGGTTCTGAAGGCAGACCCGACTCTGCACGAAGACCGCAACCAACTGTTGCGCAAGGAGTTACGTAAAGACAAATATCAGATTAAAGATTATAGCAAGATAAGCTGATGGTAACAGAATTATTACAGAAATATATATGGCTGGTGCAGACGTTCATCCGCGCCGGGGAGAACGGTCTCAGTCTGGGGGAAATTGAGGAAAAATGGGAGAACCGTTTCGACTCCTCATATTCAAGACGCACCTTCAATAACCATAGGGAAGCGATAGAGGATGTCTTCGGCATCAGAATCGAATGCAACAGAAGCACCAACCGCTATTTCGTCAACTATTCGGATGACGTCGCTGATGAGACTGCAGAATCCGCATGGCTGATCAATACATTCACAGTCAACAACATTCTCGCTTTAAGCAAGGAACGTCTGTCAGGCCGTGTGTCGGTAGAAGACATCCCATCCGGCCACAGACACCTTACAAGCATAATGGAAGCGATGACGGAAGGGCATGAGATTACGATAGGTTACCGGAAGTACACATCATCTCAGGATGAGACCCTGAATCTGAAGCCATATGCAGTGAAGGAATATGCAAAAAGATGGTATCTGATCGCATACTGCAATGAAAGGCAAGGAATCAGAGTTTACGGACTGGACCGCATAACGAGACTCGACACCAACGGTAAGCAATTCAAGATGCCTGCCAAGTTTGATGTGGACGATCTGTTCTCCACATCCTTCGGAATCTACCTGCCGGAAGGGAAAGCTCAGACAATTACATTCAGGACAACTGAAAGCGAAGCCAGATTTATCCGCGACCTGCCTTTGCACAGGAGCCAGGTGGAAAAGGGGACCGGAAACGGGATGGTGGAATTCAGTATCTTTGTCTGTCCGGACCGGAATCTTATCATGGAATTCTGCAGATACGGCAGCAGGATTGAAGTGATTTCCCCTGCCGAAGTCCGCAAGAATGTTGCAGACGAGTTGCGCGCAGCGGCAGAAAGATACATATAAGATTGAAATACAAGCGATTACAATAAAATGAAAGGAGTATTGACATTGGTTCGTTTTCTGCTGATAGCAGGAATAGCAGTAGGATTATTTATGTTTATGAACAAGGAAAGCAACACTTTAAGCAGCGAAGGCTACATCGGAGAAAGCAAAATCGAAATCAAGGACGGTCATATGACCCCTGAGGCTCTTCTTGCTTTCGGAAGGCTGTCTGATCCGCAGATTTCTCCAGATGGAGAATATTTATTATACGGTGTAAGCTACACCTCGACCGAAGAGAACCGAAGCTGCAGAAATCTTTTCATCAGCAGAAAAGACGGTTCTGAAAGACAGCAGCTGACAGAGTCCGGCAAAAGCATCTCGAATGCACGCTGGATAAATGACGGCAAGGGTCTGGCTTTCATCATGGGAGGTCAGATCTGGACAGGAAAGATTTCCTGCAAGGGAGGAAGATGGGCTCTGAAAAACATACGTCAGATCAGCGACATTCCTTCCGGAATCAGTGAATTCAAGTTGTCACCTGATCAGAGTAAAGTCCTGTATGTCAGCACAGTAAAGAGCGACGTGAAGGTTCCTTCCGACTGCTATGCTGACCTTGACAAAGCGAATGCATACACTACTGATGACCTTATGTACAGGCATTGGGATCATACAGTACTCGAAATACCTCATAGCTTCATTTCAGATTTTTCTGCTGACAAGGAGAAGTCAGTGATTCCGACATCATCGACCGACCTTCTTGCCGGGGAACCGGCAAATTATGAGCTTCCTGCCGAACCCTTCAGCGGCATAGAGCAGCTGGACTGGAGTCCCGACGGAAAATTCATCGCATACTCCTGCAGGAAGCTGACCGGAAAGAAATACGCGTTCTCGACAAACACCGAGATATACATATATAATATCGAGAACGGCAAGGCTACACCGATTAGCCTCGGAGGAGGATACGACACTGATCCGGTGTGGAGTCCGGACGGCAGCAGGATATGCTGGATAAGCATGGAAAGAGACGGATATGAAGCTGACAAGCAGAGGCTCATGACTGCTTATGTTGACTGGAAGCAGACTGATGAAAACGGCTGTCCGAAGATTTGGGGTATAACAGATGCTACAGAAGATTTCAAATACAACGCATCATCTCCTTCATGGTCACAGGATTCAAAGAGCGTATATTTCAATTCACTCGCAGAAGGCCTTCAGGGCATATTTGTCGCTGTAGGACCGGATCTCGATCTGCCTGATGGTGCTATGGCACGACCTGCCCCATGGAAGATTGAGAGACTGACCGAAGAAGACAGATGGAACGATTTCGGGACACCATATCATATCGAGAAGGACGAGAACGGGATGACCATGTACACTACCTGGTGCAGCATGGACTTCCCTACCGAACTTGTTGCAGTCAGACATACTGAAAAGGGCAATGAATATACTCCTGTAACAGAAGAGAACAGCCACATCCTCTCTCAGCTTGCTGAGCATAAGACAGAGGCGAGATGGCTGAAGACTGTGGACGGAAAAGATATGCTGACATGGGTTCTCTACCCTCCTCAGTTCGATCCTTCAAAGACTTATCCGGCCATTACAATCTGCCTTGGAGGCCCACAGGGCACACTCAGCCAGGGATGGTCTTACAGATGGAACTACCGTCTGATGGCATCTCAGGGTTATGTCGTGGTGCTGCCAAACAGACGCGGAACCACTGCCTTCGGTCAGGACTGGACTGAGCAGATTTCCGGGGACTATCCTGGTCTGAACATGCAGGATTACCTTGTTGCAGCAAAAGAAATTAAGAGCGAGCCATATATCGGAAAGATGGCGGCATGCGGTGCAAGTTATGGTGGATATTCCGTATTCTATCTGTGTGGTACTCACGGAGATGTATTTGATGCTTTCATCGCGCATGCGGGCATATTCAATGAGGAACATATGTATATGACGACAGAGGAGATGTGGTTCCCGAACTTCGATAACGGAGGACTTCACACGGCTGAGATCGATCCACGCGTAGGGACTGCCGATGGCCCTGTGGGACCTGCAGGAGACGGTGAGACCTTCGGAGGAATACGTCAGGGAGGTTCGCCTTGGAGCAACTCGCCAAAGGCAGTGCGTCATTATGAACTGTCACCACACAAGCTTGTCACAAAGTGGCATACTCCATTGATGGTTATTCATGGTGGAATGGACTACAGGGTTCCTGTAGACCAGGGAATGGCGGCGTACAATGCCGCCCAGATGATGGGAGTGCCGTCAAGACTTCTCATATTCCCGGACGAGAACCACTGGATACTCAAGCCGCAGAACGCTCTTATGTGGCATCGCGAATACTTCCGGTGGCTCGACACCTGGTGCAAGTGATTTCTGGAGGAATGATACGGCTCCATGAGCCACTCGCCTGTCATCCGAGAGAACGTCGCCTGTCATTTCGAGCGAGCACCTCTTTTGTCATCCGAGAGAACGTCCCGCCTGTCATTTCGAGCGAGCGAAGCGAGTCGAGAAATCTAACCTCATCACAATGTACAAGACATACTACATATACATATTATCCAATAAAAGCCATTCCACCTTATATATTGGAATGACAAACGACTTGGAAAGAAGGATAAAGGTATAATTGTCATAAGTTACTTTATTATGAATCATATTCCGATGCAAATCAAGCTTTAGACAGAGAAAAGCAGTTAAAGAAATGGGGGCGTGAGAAAAAGGAGAGATTGATAAGGAGCATGAATCCAGATTATAAAGATTTGGCTGAAGATTTCTCGACTTCGGCTTCGCCTCCGCTCGAAATGACAATATAGTATTTTGATTGAGTGAAACGAAGACGGCATGCCCTCGGGGCTGTCACAAAGTGACTGGGGATAATCTGAGCGAAGCGAATGCGCCATCAGGCGCTCGCCCGGGCCGGGTATTTTGCGAAGCGAAATATGGAAAGGCAGATAGGGCGACCGGCTGAGTGAAACGAAGACGGCATGCCCTCGGGGCTGTCACGGAGTGACTAGGGATAATCTAGTACCCCCGTGCGGAATCGAACCGCAACCGTCAGAACCGGAATCTGAAATTCTATCCATTAAACTACGGGGGCGAAGTCACAAAGATAGACATTTTTGAAGATTTCACCACATTATTGAGCGATTTCCGTAATTTTAGACTTGGAATAAAAGGATTGAGTATATTTGCAGACATGAAAAATGCATATGTTTTTCCCGGACAGGGAGCCCAGTTCCCGGGTATGGCCAAGGAACTGTATGAAAAGAACCCGATAGCACGTGAGATGCTTGAAAGGGCCAATGAAATCCTGGGATTCAGGATTACAGATATAATGTTCGAAGGCACGGCAGAAGAGCTGAAGCAGACAAAGGTGACCCAGCCGGCCATCTTCCTCCATTCGGTTGTCCTGGCTAAATGCCTGCCCGATTTCAAGCCTGATATGGTTGCCGGCCATTCTCTCGGAGAGTTCTCCGCACTGGTGGCTGCCGGGGCGATGGACTTCGAAGAAGGTCTGAAACTTGTAGCGATCCGCGCACAGGCCATGCAGAAGGCTTGTGAACTCAATCCAGGAGCGATGGCAGCCATAATAAATCTGCCGGCAGAAAAGATCGAGGAGATATGTGCATCAGTTGAAGAAGGAACAGTCGTAGGAGCAAACTACAACTGTAACGGTCAGATCGTTATTTCGGGAGAGGTGGCAGCTGTAGAAGCCGCATGCGTGAAGATGAAGGAGGCAGGAGCAAGACGGGCACTCCTTCTCCCGGTCGGCGGAGCATTCCATTCGCCTTTGATGGAGCCTGCAAGGACAGAGCTTGCAGAAGGCATAGAAAAGGCTATATTCAGCAAGCCGGTATGCCCTGTATATCAAAACGTTACAGCAGCCCCCTCAACGGATCCGGATGAGATCAGAAAGAACCTTCTTGCCCAACTCACTTCCCCGGTAAGATGGACCCAGAGTGTGAAGAATATGATAGCTGACGGTGCAACATCCTTCACGGAATTAGGCCCTGGAACAGTTCTTCAAGGACTTATTGGCAAGATAGCGGAAACACCCGTCGAGACATCAGGATTTTCAACTCTTTAAAGATAAAGGCGCAAGCCTTTATTTTTTTTACACTTTTTTGGCACGCTTTTCGGCAAAAATCAGTATTTTTGTAGGATGTAGTGAATTTTCTAAAAACTAAGATAAACTTAATATAATTATGGCAAACGAAAAGAAATTCGTCACTTGTGACGGTAACTGGGCAGCAGCGCATATCGCTTACCTTTTCAGTGAGCATGCGGCAATCTACCCTATCACGCCTTCGTCAACCATGGCAGAATATGTCGACGAGTGGGCGGCACAAGGAAAGAAAAACCTCTTCGGAGAGGTTGTTAAGGTTACTGAAATGCAGAGCGAGGGAGGTGCAGCTGGTGCTGTTCATGGTTCTCTTCAGGCTGGTGCACTTACCACTACATTTACTGCATCCCAGGGACTTCTTCTGATGATTCCGAATATGTACAAGATTGCCGGAGAGCTTCTTCCAACCGTGTTCCACGTATCTGCACGAGCTCTCGCATCACATGCACTCTCAATCTTCGGTGACCATCAGGACGTTATGGCCTGCCGTCAGACAGGATTTGCAATGCTTGCTTCTGCTTCTGTACAGGAAGCTCTCGATATGGCAGCAGTTGCACACCTTTCCACTATAAAATCAAGCGTTCCTTTCCTTCATTTCTTCGACGGTTTCCGTACTTCTCACGAAATCCAGAAGATCGAGCTTATCGATGAGGCTGCACTCAAGGGAATGGTAAGTACAAAGTCTCTTGCAAGATTCCGTGCAAAGGCTCTCTCACCGGACGCCCCTGTAACACGCGGTACAGCTCAGAATGCTGACGTCTACTTCCAGGCACGCGAGGCATGCAACCAGTACTACGATGCCGTTCCGGACACAGTTGCAAGGTACATGGGCGAAATCAGCGAACTTACCGGTCGCGAATACCGTCCTTTCGACTACTACGGAGCTGAGGATGCAGAAAACATCATCGTAGCTATGGGTTCCGTTACCGAGACAATCAAGGAGACCATCGATTACCTTGCTACTCAGGGTAAGAAGGTTGGTGTCATGATCGTACGTCTCTACAGACCATTCTCTGCGAAATATTTCATGAAAGCCCTCCCAAAGACAGTCAAGAGAATTGCTGTCATCGACAGGACAAAGGAGCCAGGTTCACTTGGAGAGCCACTATTCCTCGACATCAAGGCACTTTTCCAGGGTACAGAGAATGCGCCTCTCGTAGTAGGAGGACGCTATGGTCTTTCTTCAAAGGACACTACTCCTGCACAGATCGTATCCATCTACGAGAACCTCGAGCTTGCAGAGCCTAAAGACGGATTCACAATCGGTATCGTTGACGACGTGACATTCAAGTCTCTTCCTCAGAAGGAAGAGTTCTCGATCGTCAAACCAGGTACTACCGAGTGCAAGTTCTTCGGACTTGGTTCAGACGGTACAGTCGGCGCCAACAAGAATACCATCAAGATAATCGGTGACAACACTCCGAAATACTGCCAGGCATATTTCGACTATGACTCAAAGAAGTCAGGCGGATACACCTGCTCACACCTCCGCTTCGGCGACCTCCCAATCAAGGCTCCTTATCTCGTAGGAACTCCTGACTTCGTCGCATGCCACGTTCCGTCATACCTTACAAAGTACGATGTACTCAAGGGCATCAAGCAGAACGGAACCCTCCTCCTCAACAGTCTTTGGGATGAGGAAGAGACCCTCAAGAGAATTCCAGACCACGTCAAGGCCATCATCGGAAAGAAGAACATCACCCTCTATATCATCAATGCCACAAAGATCGCAGCAGAAATCGGACTGGGCGGACGTACCAACACCATACTCCAGTCTGCATTCTTCAAGATTACAGGCATCATTCCTTACGAGGAGGCTGTTGAATATATGAAGAAGGCCATCGTCAAGAGCTACGGCAAGAAGGGTGAACACATCGTTAACATGAACTACGCTGCAGTAGACAGAGGCGGTGAATATACAAAGGTTGAGATTCCTGCAGACTGGAAGGACATCACAGCTAAGTTCGAGAATCCTAACAAGGAACGTCTTGCTCCGGATTTCGTCAAGCATATCGCTGACATCGTAAATGCCCAGGCCGGCGACACACTTCCTGTAAGCGTATTCCAGGATCAGGCA
This sequence comes from Bacteroidales bacterium, assembly GCA_017398335.1. Lineage (GTDB taxonomy): Bacteria > Bacteroidota > Bacteroidia > Bacteroidales > UBA932 > Cryptobacteroides. The sequence goes on from JAFQGK010000040.1 coordinate 43,391, forward strand.
GACGGCACTATTCCTGCCGGCACGACTGCTTATGAAAAACGTGGTGTAGCTGTCAAGGTTCCTGAGTGGCAGGCTGACAACTGTATCCAGTGTAACAACTGCGCATTTGTCTGTCCTCACGCAGCTATCCGTCCGTTCCTCCTCACTGATGAAGAGGCAGCAAATGCTCCTAAGGGCATCAAGCTCCAGCAGGGCAAGGCTGTATTCAAGGAGTATAAGTTCGGCATCAGCATATCTGTCCTCGACTGTACAGGTTGCGGCAACTGCGCAGACGTATGTCCTTCAAAGGAGAAGGCTCTTGTAATGAAGCCGCTCGGCACTCAGGAGGCAGAGCAGGCGAACTTCGACTACCTGCACTCACACATAGGCTATAAGGACAACGTACAGCCTAAGGCAGGCAACATCAAGAATGCACAGTTCTCTCAGCCGCTCTTCGAGTTCTCCGGAGCTTGTGCAGGTTGCGGTGAGACTCCATACATCAAGACAATCACCCAGCTTTACGGTGACCACATGATGATTGCGAATGCTACGGGATGTTCATCGATCTACGGCGCATCATTCCCGGCAGCACCTTATTGCAAGAATGCAGACGGACATGGTCCGGCATGGGCTAATTCACTCTTCGAGGATTTCTGCGAGTTCGGTCTCGGTATGAAGCTCGGTTCCGACAGAGCCCGCATGACAGTTGCGAAGCTTATGGAGCAGGGACTTTCTTGCACATGCTGCACAGATGAGATGAAGGCTCTCTTCACTCAGTGGCTTGAGAACAAGAACGACGCGAAGGTTACACGTGAGGTTGCAGATAAGCTCATCCCTCTCTGCGAGGGTTGCGGATGCGACGTTTGCAAGGGTCTCCTTGAGTACAAGACATTCATCCCTGCACGCAGCCAGTGGATCATCGGTGGTGACGGTGCTTCTTATGACATCGGATACGGCGGACTCGACCATGTGCTCGCATCAGGAGAGAATGTGAACATCCTCGTACTCGATACAGAGGTATACTCCAACACAGGAGGTCAGTCATCCAAGGCTACTCCGGCAGGAGCTATCGCTAAATTTGCCGCTTCAGGTAAGAGAGTACGCAAGAAGGACCTCGGCATGATGGCAATGAGCTACGGATATGTCTATGTCGCACAGGTTGCGATGGGAGCATCCCCAGCACAGTATTTCAATGCGATCAAGGAAGCTGAAGCATACGACGGACCATCACTCATCATTGCATATGCACCATGTATCAACCATGGTCTGAAGGCCGGCATGGGTCTCAGCCAGAGGGAGGAGAAGCTTGCAGTCGAGTGCGGTTACTGGCATCTCTACAGGTACAATCCTGCTCTTGAGGGCACAGAAAAGAATCCTTTCACTCTTGACAGCAAGGAACCTGACTGGACCAAGTTCCAGGACTTCCTCAAGGGAGAGGTTCGTTTCGCATCCCTCTACAAAATGTATCCGGACAGTGCAGATGAACTCCTCCAGAAGACCGAGGAATTCGCGAAGGTACGACTTGAGACCTACAAGAGACTCGCTTCCAAATAATTTATAACCCGATAAAGGCCTGCCTGAAATGTGCAGGCCTTTATATGATTAACACACTGAAACATGAAGAAAATACTTCTTTCGATTGCACTGGTCATATCTGCTGGCATCGGTGCAAAAGCACAGACGCCAAAGACAGACCTCAGACCAGACGAGACAGTTCTTCTCTACACAGACACTTTCTCAGGAAGTCCCGACCCGGTATACGCAGAGAAAATAACCAGCGCTGGTTTCGAGATGGCAGTGGACAACAAGGTCGAGAAGCCTGAAAGCATCAGCGAAGGCGGTGACCTTGGCGACATTTCCGGGATGGCTAGAATCGACCTTTATTTTCCTAAGAAACCTAATGGTCAGATGATAGTCGTTTGCCCGGGCGGAGGATACAGATATGCAGCCAGTTTCAGGGAGGGCCTGTACGTAGCTGAATGGATGCTCGAAAGAGGCATTACCGTCGCTGTCGTGAAATACAGAATCCCTAACGGTCACTGCACAGTGCCGCTCACAGATGTTCAGAACGCATTCAGATACTGCAGAGCACATGCTCAGGAGTGGAATGTGGATCAGATCGGCGTGATGGGCTTTTCTGCCGGCGGCCACCTTGCCGCATCTGCGTCGACTCTCTGGGTGGACGAGATTACAAGACCGGACTTCTCTGTTCTCATCTATCCGGTAATCACAATGGAAATAGGAGTGACTCACAAGGGTACACGCGAAAGACTGATCAAAGAGAGCGCGGTGTGGAACCACCATCTTGCCGACAGATACTCGCTTCAGAAACAGGTTTCACGATTCACGCCGGACACATTCATAGTACTGTGTTCTGACGACAGAGTCGTACCTGCCGAGAACAGCCTTCTTTACTACAATGCACTTATCGACCTTGACGTGCCTGCAGAAATGCACATCTGGCCGAAAGGAGGTCACGGATGGGGTTTCTCAAGTGAGAAACATGCTGGTAAGGGAAATGATAGTTTTGCTTACGCACGTCCTGAGTTCGAGGCATCACTGGAGCGTTGGCTTGAGGCAGTAAGATAGCAGCTGCCACAGGTCAGTTCCTGCAAATGATTCAGAGGGATCCGAGCACAATGCGAAGATTCCTCTTTTATTTTCTACAGGTATGAATCGGGCTTTGAAATGAGCGTTTTCTTCTGTCGAACGCATCAGGACAATTTCCGGATGGACAAGAAGGAAGTCCTTCAGCAGGGTACCGGTCATATATTCATATACTTCATCTGAAGCATATACGTTCACTACCGCCGGCTGAAGAGGGGCAAAAAGCATTGTTGCTTCCGCATAACGGTCGAGGATCTCCTGCGCATACATTTTGAATATCTCCCCTGCCGGGGTGAGGCTTATCTCTCCTCTCTGCCTGTCAAAGAGTCTTGTACCGAGAGTCTTTTCAAGCTCGGAAATACTCTGGCTGACAGCTGGTTGAGTCACCCCAAGCACAGACGCTGTCTTTGTGAAGCTGCGCTCATCAATCAACGTAAGAAATATTTTAAGTTTGAAATCCTCCAGCATACCTGAGCTTTTTGCAAATATAAATATTTTTTCTGTAAGAGTACACATCTATGAATCTTCAGAAGAATTTCATATATTTGCAAGTTACGCATCGTAAAAGATGATTTTAATTGACAAAAAGTGTAACTAAATATCAAATTGGTATGAAACGTATTATTCTAATGGCAGCGGCACTGTTTGCCGCAGTTGTAGGATTCGGCCAGACACCGCTTGAGAATGATCCGGCTGTAAGGGTCGGCAAGCTCGACAACGGCATGACCTACTACATCCGTCACAACGACAAGCCAGCTCAGAGAGCTGAGTTCTACCTTGCAACAGATGTCGGAGCATATCAGGAAGAAGACGACCAGGATGGCCTCGCCCACTTCCTTGAGCATATGTGCTTCAACGGAACGAAGAATTTCCCTGGCAAGGCACTGCTTGACTGGCTTCAGAGCATTGGCGCAGAGTTCGGAAGGAACATCAACGCATCTACAGGTTTCGAGCAGACTCAGTATATGCTCAATAACATTCCTATCGTTCGCGAGAGCATCATTGACTCATGTCTGCTCATCATGCACGACTACTCTCATTTCGTAACCTGTGACCCTGTGGAGATCGACGCTGAGAGAGGCGTGATTCTCGAGGAAAGAAGAGGTAGAAGAAATGCAGGATGGAGAATGTTCGAAAAATCTCTTCCATACTATTTCGGCGATACTCCTTATTCAAGAAGGACACTTATCGGTGGCGAAGAGCAGCTCAAGACTTTCAAGTATGAGAGCCTCACAAACTTCTATAAGAAGTGGTATAATCCTGACATGCAGGCACTTGTCGTTGTAGGAGACATCGATGTGGATAAGATCGAGAATAAGATAAAGACTATTTTCAGCGACATTCCGGCTCCTGAGGTTCCTACACAGAAGGTCCTCCACAAGATTCCAGAGAATGCCGAGCCTATATTCGGGATCATCACAGACCCTGAGGCTACCAGCTCACAGATCGAGATGCTCTGGAGAGGCGAACCGCTTCCTAAGGAATTGAACAATACTGATGTAGCATATATGCTTGATATGATCAAGACATATATCCGTCTCATCATGAACGAGCGTTTCGGAGACATAACTTCAAAGCCTGACGCTCCATTCATCGGTGCCAGCTTCGGTATCGGCAAGCTCTGCAACACATGCGAAGCTGTTTCCGGAAATGTCACTTTCAAGGACGGAGATGCTGTAAACGCATTCAAGGCTTTCCTCATCGAGGTTGAGAAGCTCAGAAGATATGGCTTTACAGAGGGTGAAGTGCTTCGCGCAAAGGAGAATATCATCCAGGCATATGAAAGGTCTGTAAAAGCTGCTGCAACACGTCAGAATGCAGAATTCGTAAGACCTCTTCTGAACAATTTCTTCTTCAATTCCCCATACCTTGCACCAGAAAAGGCTCTTGAGTATGCTAAGGCGATATGCGGTCAGCTCAACGCTCAGCTTCTCAATCAGATGCTTCCTCAGCTTCTTGCAGAGAAGAACGTGCTTGTACTCTACAACGGTCCTGAGAAAGAAGGACTTGTAAACCCTACTGAAGCTGAACTCAAAGAGGTTTATGCCGCTGCCAAGAACGCAGAAATAGCTCCTAATGCAGAAGAAAATGTCAATGAACCTCTCCTTGATGTAAACGCCCTCAAGGGTTCAAAGATCAAGAAGGAAAAGAAGGGTATATACGGTGAGACTGTATGGACTTTGAAGAACGGAGTGAAGGTTATCGTACTCCCTACCTCACACAAGAAGGATCAGGTGATTATCAATCTTTCAAAGGACGGAGGAAAGACCCTCATCGCAACTGAGGACCTTCCTTCATTCGAAGACAATATCTGGAAACTTTTCCTGAGAAATACAGGTGTATCCAAGTTCTCAGGCACTACCCTGCCTAAGATGCTTGCTGGAAAGAGTGCAGGTGCTAATCCATACATCAGCAATCTCTCACATGGTATTGCCGCAACTTCCGCTACCAAGGATATGGAGACTGCCTTCCAGTTGCTTTACCTTACATTTACTGACCCACGCTTTGATGAAGATGAGTATCAGACAGGCATAGAGCAGATCAAGGCAATTCTCCCTAACATTCAGAAAGACCCTGATTTCAACTATGAGATCGAGAAGGAAAAGATCTTCTATAACAACAATCCACGCGTACTCGAACTTAACGAGGAACTTCTTCAAAAGGCAAATCTCGCTACTCTTGAAAGAGTATACAGAGAGCTTTTCAAGGATGCAGCCGGTGCGGAAGTGACTATAATCGGAGATTTCGACATCAATCTGGTCAAGCCGCTTGTCGAGAAGTACATCGGCTCTCTTCCAAAAGGAAAGAAGGCGACAGACTATAATAAGGATAACTGCATTGCTGTAGCAGAGGGCCAGATCGAGAAGACTGTCAATTATGAGATGCAGACTCCTAAGTCTACAGTCCATCAGCTCTACACAGCATATCTTCCTGTCGACATCAAGACCAGCGTGACTCTTGATGCGGCTAACTACATCCTCGACATGATCTACACCAAGACTATCCGCGAGGAGCAGGGTGGAACATATGGAGTAGGTTCTGCACTTCAGGGACGCAGGAAGCCGTCACCAAGAATCGACCTCCACGTTCTCTTCACAACAAATGTCGAGTCTGCCGAGAAGCTCAGCCAGATCGCTATCGACGAATTGAAGAAATATGCTGAGAACGGTCCGACTCAGGAGCAGTTCAACATGGCTGTCGAGAACATGAAAAAGAATCTCCCTGAGAAGAGGATCAGCAATGCATACTGGCTCAGCGCTCTCAACCACTACTACGAATACGGTGTTGACTATGACAAAGAGTACGAGGCTGCTATCAACTCATTGACACCTGAGGACATCAAGAATATCCTTCAGGCAATACTTGCACAGGGTAATTTCATAGAGGTAACGCTTGCTCCACAGGAGTAGGCGTTGTCCTTGCCTTATACAAAAAAGTGGTTGGTAAATGATTACCAACCACTTTTTTTGCTGCCTGTTCAGCTCTAAGCGATATGCAGATTACTCACCTGCTACGATTGCTCCCATTGGGCAAGCGTCAGCACATGTTCCACAATCAATGCATGCGTTTGGATCGATCTTATAGATGTCACCTTCTGAAATAGCGCCTACCGGGCACTCTGGAAGGCAGGTACCGCATGCTGCGCAATCTTCTGTAATTCTGTAAGCCATTTCTATTAAATTTTGGATGTTAATATTTTCAAGTACAATGCCGCACGTAAACGGGTTACAAATTTAGTGATAAATTTCAATATTCAAACAACGCGCACGTGATGTTTTTGTACTATCTTTGTGATAGCAAGAATATTGAAAAGTATTTTTTATGAAAAGACATATAATAATCATATTACTATCCTTGTTCTCCTGCATCATGTATGCTCAGGAAAAGGTTGGTAATGGACTGGAGCTGGACAAGAGCATACATGATTTCGGGGATATCATGATTGAGAACGGTCCGGTATCCTGCGCATTTACAGTAAAGAATACAGGAGACAAGCCTGCCGTCATATACAACGTGGTATCATCCTGCGGATGTACAGATGTAAAATGGACAAGAGAGCCTATCAGACCGGGTGGAAAGGGAAAGATAAGCGTTACCTACTCGAACGATGAAGGGCCGTACCCGTTCGACAAGACTCTTACAGTATATTTCTCGGATGTCAAAAAACCTTATATACTGAAAGTCAGAGGAATATCCCATGAGAAGAAAAAGTCTCTAGAGGAACTGTACGGCATCCGGTTCGGTGCTATGGGAATGAAGGAAACATATATCAAATGTGGAAACCTCGAGCAGAAAGGAGTCAGAAGCGACTTTGTAAACATCGCCAATCTTTCAAACAAACCGATGGAAGTGGGTTTCATGGACGTCTCTGACAACCTATCCATCAAAGTAACCCCTAATCCTGTTCCTCCGAGAGGAACTGCAGAACTTGAATTCACAGTCAGTGCATCCAGAGAGAAATGGGGCAGGAATGATTACTGGGCAACTCCTGTAGTCAACGGCCAGGCCGTCAAAGCGAGCAACGGAGATTCCCGAATCGGCTTCTGGGCCTTCACAAAGGAGAACTTCAGCGGACTTACAGATGAAGAAAAGGCAAAGGGATCAAGACCTATGTTCGATGCGAGTACATATTCCTTCGGCAAGATCAAGGCTGGAGAGACAGTTCATGCGACCTTCGAATTTACTAACAAAGGCTCCAGCACATTCTGCGTATATAAAGTAGATGTAAACGCATGCAAATGGTCACACAGCGATATTCCAGCCGTTGCTCCCGGTGAAAAAGCTAAGTTCAGAGTACATCTCGACACGTCTAAACTTCCAAAGGGGGAAGCTTTGGCTATCGTAACCTTGACCACCAATTCACCTCACCGCCCTATTGTAAATCTTTTCATTTCAGGCTGGATCGAATAATATGCATCTTTTCATTGACATACTGAGGAATTCCATACTCATCACCGGACTCGTAGTTGTGATGATGATGATGATCGAGTCATTGAACATCGAATCAAAAGGACTGATTTTCAAGGGCTTGAGAAAGACGAAAACCGGGCAGGTCATATTTGGGGCACTGCTTGGCTCGATCCCTGGATGCATGGGAGGTTTTGCAACAGTATCATTGTATACGCACAGGATGTTCAGTTTCGGAGCATTGGTAGCAATGATGATTGCATCCTCCGGAGATGAAGCATTCGTAATGCTGGCTATGATTCCAGAAAAGGCTTTACTGATATTCAGCATACTGTTTGTTGTGGCAGTCGCTACGGGAATAATCACAGATCTGATAAGAGACCGGATCCATGTCAGACACTGCGACAAAGAAGACCATAGTGAATGCGGTCAGGAAAGCGACTGTACAGAAGGCTATGCAATACATCAGCCTGAGCAGTATGGCAGCCACGAGTCAGGCCGCAGGCACTACGGATGGAAGAGAATATCAATGTTAGTCGGACTTGCAATATTCATTACAGCATTGGGGTCAGGAAAACTTGGACATGACCATAGCGCACACGACGGACACTTATCAGAGTGCACTCATGAACACTCGGAGGAATGCACCCACAACCACCACGAACATCTTCAACAGCATAGTAACCAATTGACATTCAATCTATTAAGCGAGGAATGGATGAATGTCATGTTTGCCGGTCTGAGTATTCTGGTCCTGGTGGTTCTTATTTTCGCTTCAGACCATTTCGTTGAAGAACATCTCTGGAATCATATTGTACGAAAACACCTGCTTACTATTTTCGGATGGACATTCGGAGTACTTCTCATAGTCGGTATCGGCCTGAAATATGTCGATATTGATGAATGGATCAGCGGAAATACAGCACTGATGATTGTCCTGGCAACTCTGATCGGAATCATTCCGGAATCCGGCCCTCACATGATATTCGTTACTCTATATGCCGCTGGCATTGTTCCACTGCCTGTACTTCTTGCAAGCAGCATATCTCAAGATGGGCATGCATCACTTCCGCTGATTGCTGAAAGCAGAAAGAGTTTTTTCTGGGCAAAAGTGATCAATTGTATCGTCGCTCTTATAGTCGGATTCGGTTCAATGCTGATCTGGTAGGGCATAAAAACAAAAATGAGACTCGCCACTCACGTGGGGCGTCTCATACTAACCACATAATTAATAACACTAAAACTAATAACCAATCGATTGTGAAATAAGCGAAAACCATTTCGACCAATCGAGCTACAAAGTTACGAAAACATTTTTATTTTCCAAACACTTCTGGAATATATTTTGAAATTCCTATATACTTGATCAAAATTTAGAGTTATGAAAATCAAAAATATACATGCAAGAGAAATTCTTGATTCCCGTGGCACACCGACAATAGAGGCAGAGGTCAAACTCGAAAGCGGACATATCGGATGCGCTGCAGTTCCGTCAGGGGCATCGACGGGAGAGCACGAAGCTATTGAGCTTAGGGACGGAGATCCTACAAGATATTTTGGGAAAGGTGTACTTAAAGCTGTCTCAAACGTGAATGAGATAATAGCACCTGAACTTATCGGTATGAGTGTCTTTGAGCAGACGGCCATTGACCGGAAGATGAGAGTGCTTGACGGGACGGAGAATAAATCAAGACTTGGCGCCAACGCGATCCTGGCAGTATCACTCGCTGTCGCAAAAGCAGCTGCAGCCTACATCGGCACACCTCTATACAGATATTTCGGTTCCCCTAATTCCAATATACTGCCGATTCCGATGATGAATATCATCAACGGAGGTTCACACAGTGACTCCCCTATTGCATTTCAGGAGTTCATGATACGTCCTGTCGGTGCCTTGACATTCAGTGAAGGACTCAGGATGGGTGATGAAGTTTTCCACTGTCTGAAGAAGTTGCTCAAGGAAAGAGGGCTAAGTACAGCTGTTGGCGATGAGGGAGGATTTGCACCTGAACTGAAAGGGACAGAAGATGCTCTTGAACTTATCATGATGGCAATCGATCAGGCCGGATATCTGCCGGGACGTGACGTCACATTGGCCCTTGACTGTGCTTCGTCCGAATTCTACAAGGACGGAGTATACGACTATTGCATCTTTGAAGGCGAGAAGGGACGCAAACTAGACAGGGAAGGACAGATTGCATACCTTAAAGAACTTGTCAAAAGATTCCCTATTGACTCAATTGAAGATGGAATGGCAGAAAATGACTGGGAAGGATGGGTACGCCTCACTCAGGAACTCGGTGATAAATGTCAGCTGGTAGGAGATGATCTGTTTGTAACGAATGTACAATACCTTGAAAAGGGCATCAGAATGGGATGTGGAAATGCTATTCTGATAAAGCTGAACCAGATCGGTACTTTGTCCGAGACGTTGGAAGCTATTGCACTGGCACAGAGAAACGGATATAAGGCAATCATTTCTCACAGATCTGGAGAAACAGAAGATACGACTATTGCAGATCTCGCAGTTGCCACTAACAGCGGACAGATCAAGACCGGTTCTCTCAGCAGGTCAGAACGAATAGCCAAATACAACAGACTTCTGAAGATTGAAGAGGAACTGAAAGGTCTGTCAATATATGGCCTGGAATAGAATCTCACCATCAGGAAAATAATGCGGAAAAATTTGCAGATTACAAATTTTCGTTGCATATTTGCATCCGCATTCGGGGGTATAGCTCAGTTGGCTAGAGCACCTGCTTTGCAAGCAGGGGGTCGTCGGTTCGACTCCGACTATCTCCACCAAGCAAAAACGCCTTTCCAAACATCTGGAAAGGCGTTTTTTTAGTCTCTGAAATATACACCTTCGTCTCGGAGAGCCTTCTGAAGGGCAGGTACATCGATATTGCGAAGCTGAACTCCCTGCCTAATGGATAGGGCTGCGGCCTTGCCTGCGGCCTCACCGATCGCCATTGCAGGTCCCATTACGCGTACTGAAGCAAGGGCAAGATGGGTTGCGCTGAGACAACGTCCTGCAACTATCAGCGAATCCACTTTCTTTGGGATAAGACTCCTGTATGGGACATCGTAACAGTCTTCACACCACATGAGCGTGCAGTCTCCTCCGACAGGATGATGCTGATCCACCGGATATGCGGACACAGCTATTGCGTCCTCAAACTTTGCACAATCGAATATATCCTGCTCTGTAAGGACGTACTCTCCCACCAGACGCCTGGTCTCTCTGATGCCCATGAAAGGTGCCACCCTGTCTACATAAGCATTTTCGAAACCCGGAATATATGCTTTCAGATACCTTGCTATCTCCTCGTTCTGCCTGATTGAAAGTTCTTCACCCTTGGTATACTGATCCGGATCGGTCGCGTCCACTCCGCTTACCCTGCTCATATTCACCCACCACTCATCTTCCGCCATACCGGTCATGAAGATAGTGCGTTCCACTGGTATATTATAGCCATCCTTGCGGGCCTGCTGGACCTGATTGCGGAATCCTACCATCGTACAGTTGTCCATCGGACGGAAGAACTCATTCGGTATGAAGTCTATGTCATATATCTCAGGATGGTCCGCCACGGCATCACGGAGCTTGCGTGAGTCCACGCCACGCATCGAGAACATCAATGTCGCCGGCTGAGCTATTCCGTCTTCATTACCATATGCCATTTCGCAACCGGCACGATAAGCCACGTCACCGTCTCCGGTACAATCGACCACCCTCTTCGCAAGAATAGCCTCACGTCCTTTCTTGGATTCGATGATTACACCTTTCACCTCGTCACCTTCCTTGATGACATCCACCATCATCACATACATCAGCACCTTTACTCCGCTTTCCTTCATGATTTCCCATGCAAGAAGCTTCGTCCCCTCCGGATCTATCATCGTGAGACTGACATGGAGAGGGCAGGCACGATGATGAGTAGCCTGACCACGCTCTGTAAGACGATCAACAAACTGCTGCGGAAGCCCGTTGATGACCTGATTTCCCTTACGTCCAAGGAAACCGAGAAGAGGAAGTCCCTGGGTCATGTTTCCTCCAAGAGATCCTCTTGATTCAAGGAGCATTACGCTTGTACCCGGAACCTTTGCAGCAGCCTGAGCTGCCATCAGACCTGCCGGACCACCACCTACAACAAGTACATCCACTTCATCCCTTACAGGAATCTGTCTTGACTGTTCTGTAATCATTTTCATAGTATCGTATCATTAATCTATTGAGTATCTTACATTTGATGGCATATAGTCTACGCCGTATTCAAGCATTTTCCTTGCATCCTCAGCCGTATCGGCCGCCCTGAAACATAACTTGATACCGAGTGAATGGATATAATCCACAAGCTGCTTGAATGATGTGATTCTTGTACCATCGATTTCAAGGTCCACCTCAGCGTCAAGGTCAGAATATTTGAACGAGACTGACGCATTTCCGAGCTCTTTGACGCGCTGGATCTGCTCAGGCTTGGCAAATATCAGATGAATGGTCTCCTTGCCTCCCTGAGCACGATATGCCTCAAGAAGCGCAAGATTTCCGGAAGAAATCACACATCTGTCCTGCATTCCGAATTTTTCAATAGAGGCAATCATCGATGATATGATTCCTTTATCTTCTTTCAGTTCAATGAAGGCCACACAGCCACTTCTGTTGCATATATCAAGGTATTCATCCATCGTAGGGACTTTCTTATCCTCTTCCGACAGCTGCGCATAGTCATATAACTTCCTGACTGTCTTTGTATTGACAGGAAGAACATTAAGTTCCTTGATCTCTGCCAAGGTCTTCTCGGCAACCAGTCCCTTACCATCAGTCGTTCTATCTAGAGTTTTATCATGGAGACACACGACATGACCGTCTGAGGTGATTCTGAAATCGGTCTCGATAGCCCACATATGCCTCTCTGCAGCAGCCTTGAACGATGCAAATGAATTTTCCGGCCCATATGACTGCAGGCCGCGGTGAGCGATGAACAACGGATAATAAACCGAGTTCTTTTCAAAAATACTATGCTGGTCCGGGAGAAGTTCGATTCTTCTCAAGCATTCTGCACGGAACTCATTCCACGGAACCCACTCCATCACATCGCTCTCATTGAACTGGACCTTGACCTGCACATCACCGGCCTTGTTTCTGGCAAAGACCAGCCTCATATTGGCTGCCATGGTCACTTTGGAGCACTCTACCCTGTTCTGATCGAACGGTGGCACTCCCATGAGAGACATCAGTCCAATCATCATGTTGTCGTGCCCGAATCTGAGATGTACGGAAGGCTTCCCGGCTGCTAATTCCTTATCAGCAGAAGTGATGATTTCGGAAAGAGAAGTACATGCCATTGCAAGATTCTCCGGATAAAGAGGTCCTCTGTTATAGCTGAATTTTTCGTTGTCAATCTCATGAAGAGTACGAAGTTCTGAATCAGTAAATAGATCGTCAAAGAAAACGTCTTTGAATCCAGCTCCTTCAAGATGACATGCATAATAATAAAGGGTCTGTGCAAAAAATCCCGCATCGGTCATTGCCGCTGCCTGCGAAGGCTCAGCAAAGATTTTCTTGAATAAAGGCATCGGATCATAGTTGGCATCCAGATACTCCTTCATAGGAAAAGAATGACGCTGACGGGTCCAGAAACAACGAAGCATGGATGAATTATAATCAGCTTCGATATCCAGATAATTTCTGCATTGCCTGAGTTCATCAAGGAAATTATACATGCTCATCATGCAGCGTGTCTTATCTGATACGAGAGCATACACGGATGATTTGCGCGTAAAGAGCTCCGGAAAATCCTCACACATCCTCCGTGCAAGCATACGGTGCTGCTGTTTGCCGGCATCAGTAAGATCTGCTGCCCTGCCGTTCATAGACGGGGTATATTTGTCGAATCTTTCCTTGAGTTGCTGTCCGTATGCAGTCAGTTGCTCTCGATGAAGAACCGCAGCCAATGTATCATATTCATGCTGACCATGCAGATATCTTGAACCATGTCGGCCGAAATGGCTGAGATATACCACCTTATAGCCCTTCGGTGCAGGAGCATTGACCCTCGGAGCGTCAAAATCATATACTCCGTACACCCCCTTGAAATCGTCCTCAATGATATTGGCATTGAGGAATAGCGGAAGGAAAAGACTTAATAATCTGAACATTGCCTGAGGATTTATGCTTTCTTAGGTTTACCGAGAAGACAGATACCTGTTGTGATAAGACCTCCTATAGGGCACCACCAGGACCAGGCAATATAATTGGCACCAAAGAATTCTTTCTGGAACATAAGAGGAATGACTATGAGGACTCCGGCTATCAGGGCAGCGATGACACTCCTGGTGTTACCTCTCTTGGTAAGGATTGCTGTAAAGAATACTCCCATCATGCCGACATATGCAAAGCACATGACACCAGTAGCGAAGTCTACCAGATTCAGACCGGATGACTGCTGCATCACGCAGGTAAGGATTGCGAAAGCGGTTAGGGCTACACCCATAAGGCACACAATCCAGCGTGAAGAAGCAATCTGTTCGCTGTCGCTGCTGACTGCATGACCTTTCTTAGCCTTGAACGGCAGATACAGATCGGCGACAAAGCTTGATGCCATTGAGTTGATTGCCGAGTTGTAGCTTGATAGAGCGGCTGCAAGAAGTCCTGAAATCATAATACCGCGGACTCCGGCCGGAATATGATTCTTGATGAACTGAGGAAAAATATCACGTGCATCCGTAAAGAATCCCTGGCTCAGAGCTCCATCTGCCATAGGATCATTCATATACTTCACATAAAGAAGGGATCCGATGCAAAGGAAGATGAGTACTGTAGGTATAGCGAGAAGCTGGGAAACTACCAAAGATTCACCAGCCTTTCGTACGCTCTTGCATGAAAGCTGACGCTGCACGAATTCCTGGTCAGTCGTAAACATGGCGATCTTGAACACAGCAACTCCGATCAATCCTCCTAAAATAGTGTACGGCTTGCTGAGATCCAGAGACGGATCAAACATCTGAACCTTGCTGCCGGCTTCCCAGCCAGTCAGTGTGCCGTCAGCAGCTATTCCTGGGACGACTCCAGAAGAAGCAGGACTCTTGACCATACCTCCTTCTGTCAGGGTATGCCATATCTGCGAGAATTCCATATCACCCAGAGACAGATATACAAGTATAAGTCCGACCACTCCGGAGAAGATCATCAGAAGAGTCTGGAATGTATCGATATAGAGCAATCCCTTGATACCACCCATCATCGTATAGAAAGTAGAGACGATTCCCAGGATTATAATGCTGATGACCATGAACTGGAACTGAATATTTCCAAATGCGATCACACTTATGGCAATGGCAGCAATGAAGAGGCGGCTTCCGGAAGTGAAAAGTTGTCCAAGAAGGAACATTACTGAAGTACTCGTTTTTGCTGTTGCTCCAAATCGCTCACCGATAAAGCCATAAACGGTGATGGTCTTTGCGTTATACAGCTTGGGTAAAAGCAGAGCTGCAACTACGACACCTCCTACAATAGCTCCAAGAAGATTCAGAAGATAAGTCAGGTTAGTGTTGAATCCAAGTTCGGGAGAACCGACGAATGTGCCGGCTGAGATAGCTGTACCAGTGGCAGCAATTGCAACAATCCAACCTGGCATGGAACGTCCTCCAACGAAATAATCTTCGATGTTCTTATTCTTACGTGAGAAAAGATAACCTATCACTATCAGCACCAGAAGAAAGAGTGCAACAATGAACCAATCAATAAATGTCATATGTTATTAGTTTTAGTCTTACAAAAATACTAAATACATTTAGGAATGGGAAGAAATCGAATAAATATTTAAACGTTTCAAATATTAATATGTATAAAGCAAAACACCCCGTCATCTTGAGATGACAGGGTGTCGTATAAGAAAGTGGCAGCTACCTACTCTCCCACCTGGTGGGGCAGTACCATCGGCGATGGTGAGCTTAACTTCTCTGTTCGGAATGGGAAGAGGTGGATCCTCAC
>JAFQGK010000041.1 GCA_017398335.1 Bacteroidales bacterium
AGAGCAGGACGCATATCTTCCGGAACGACAAGTTCGGTCTTTTTCTTTGACAGCTTGATGTCATGGAAAACATAGGCTGCTGATGTTCCGTTTGTATTTGAAAGCCAGAACATCAACTGCTCACATCCTTCGATCGGAACTGTTACAGTCTGGGGCTGCATGCCTTCAAATACATCAAATTCTGCCACAACATTCAGGTTTGAACCTATCAGAAGTCTCTCCTTACGTTCACTTATGTCAGGCTGCATGGTATCAGGTCCCAGAAGTTGGGTATCCCCTTCCTTTCTCAGGCACTCGACTGTAAACGTAAGACTATTGTACTGGCCATAAGTATTGAAGGCAGCGCATGAATTCTCTACAGCCTCTCCACCTGCAGCCAGCATGAGAAGCGGAGCTATAGGGGCCAGAGTTGTACCCACTGTAACCCCTCCTACCGCTGCACCAGTCGCAACAAATGAGGCACCTACTGCAGCAGAACCGATGGCACCTGCACCCACTGCATCAGAACCGGAAAGCGGACCGAAGTCAAGCGAGAAATGCGTACTTGTCTGAAGGACGAAACCTTTATATATCCTGCTGTTGTCGTATCTTGTGAAATAATTCTTTTTTGACTTACCGTCAACGTATGCACCCTCTCTCGATGAGCTGACATAATGGATATAAGGATCTCCAAGATCGATCAGGTCGATCTCATCAGGACATTCCGGCACAGGATGAACAAAGAGATCGTTCTCAACAGGCTCTCCACGATATACCACAAGGTCGGCAACTCCGAATGCAGCAGCATCCATCGTACTCTGTCCGCTGCTTTCGAATTTCAGTTTCCTGCACTTGTTTATCGGGAGAACAAATTTCTGGTTAGGATAAGTGGAGTGAAGAGGGACCTGAAGAATCAATTCTTCATCAGCATAAACGCTAAGTACATCATTGCCCATCACCCAACTCTTGCTGACATATCCGGCAGTGAAACTCACGTAATCGAATTCGTTTCCAAGATCGAATAAGGCATGGGAACGTACGTCATCGTCTAGAAAACTGGCTAAATTATAAAGTATGAAGCCCTCGTTGAACTTGGTGCCACCCATCGAAAATGTCACATAATCTGAAACACCTTCATATAACTGGTATTCAACCTGGCTACGAAGAGAATATGGGGGAATATTGCTGATGAGCTTGCACACATCCGGAAGTTCCTTCAGACGAGGGTCCGGTGCATCGACCGTAACAGCGACACCTGTCCCTGAATCCACCTCCGGAGCTTCTCCTTTCGGATAAACCCACGCATCGACAATGGCACCATCCAGACTGCCGCTTGCCTGTTCACTCATGAAGGTGAGTTTATGGACACCTTTGACATCAAGCGTCACCTGCTGGGCAATACTTTCCTCATTGATTTCATATTCATAAAGAATCTTGCCATCACCTTTTACTGTAATCCATCCTCTTGAAGTATCATTGCCGTCATCGGTAGCCAATGGTCCCACGACAAAACGCAAGGTCTCATATTGTCCCCTGATGTTAAAGTCAGTTTCACTTTCCCAGCCACCGATAAGTTGCATCGACATTCCAAGCCACAGTCCGTAGTCATACTCCTTGTTTCCGATCTTTATGGACTTGGTTTTTTTGTCAGGACCTACCAATGTGTGACGGCCACTATCTCCTTTAGTATTACTTGAGGAATAGTTTATACGGTACGGAGCAATATCCTTGAAAAGCATTCTTGTCTTCACCTGAGGATCATTTTTTCCACGGAGGTCATGAGGAGTCTGCCCCTTTGTCCAAAGCGCGACCTCACAGAAGGCTGGCTCAACCTCCGGCTCCACAAGACTGAACTCCAGTTTATCAACTCCGCTTATATTCAACGTAAATTGCTTACTCAGATCGCCATCTCTCAGCACATGGTCGAAGATTCTCTTGCCATCAGCATGAATCTGCACGATATTCGGATCATTACCTCCATTAGACTTTTCCGCGCCTAAGATAAAAGAGATGGACTCATACTTGCCTCCAAGACGGAATGTTGCATAGCCGTGATAATTATTGATCACTCCTAAAGTGAAACAGTTGTTCCAAGTATCACCTCCCTGAATCTCAAGCGAAGAGTATGCAGTATAACGATCGCTCTCTACCGGCTTATAGGTCTTGGTAAGATATACGGGTGTCTGAGCAAAGATCTGAACGTTCATCATCAGAAACACCACAGCCATGAAAATGCGTGTTTTCATACGAGTAAGTTTTGAAGCCAAATTTAAGTTTTTTTATGTACTTTTGCAACAAAGAGGTTAATTATAGGAAATGGATAGGGAAGAATTACTCAAACTGATTGAATCAAAGGAAGTTATAGGCATTGACCTTTCCGGGCAGAGACTCGAGAAAATCGACTTTACAGGTTGCAGAATCGAAAGGACAAGTTTCAAAGGATGCGAACTTGTACACTGTCGTTTCCGCAACGCGAAAATTTCATGGAGCGACTTCAGATACGCTGAGATACAGCACGGAACTTTCGAGGGAGCGGAAATCGAATTCTCCGATTTTTACCGTGCCTTCATAGATGGTGTCGTGATATTCAGCGGTTCATCATTCTCTAACTGCAGCCTCAACAAGACCTACCTTGGAGAATGTGCAATCATCCGCAAGGAAAATCTCAAGGACAATAAGATTCTACAGCAGAACAAGGAGGATTACAGGAAATTCCTTGTAGACTGGCATACTTACGGCACAGGCGAAAGGACAAATGACGTAAACGTGAAGTCTGACTGGAGTCCGGATGCAGCAGTAGAAGCCAGATGGTCAGATGCCGAGGTAATCTATAAGAACTTTAATGCTTTATGGGCTGGAAAAGGCTATTTTGGAGATGGCAACTGGGCTTACGTTCAAGGCAAGAAGATGGAGCGCAGACGTATGATCAGCGAACTTTTCAGCAAGTCTGTAAAACCTTTAAAGAAGCTGACCAATCTCTGGCACATCCTGACCAATGTAATTTCAGACTTATTCTTCGGATATGGCGAGAGCATGTTCAAGATGATAGTCACTTACATTCTTACTGTCTTCTTTTTTGCTTGGGTATTTGCTGAAAATGTAAGCATACTTGAATATACACAAGCCCTCGCCATCAGTTTGAAAAACATGGCAGGAATGGATTCAGAAACAATTCGCGGAGTCTCCCCTCTCGTGGATATGCTCAATGTGATTCAGACCACCATAGGAATTCTCCTGACCGGAATCTTCGGATTCATCCTAGGCAACAAG
>JAFQGK010000042.1 GCA_017398335.1 Bacteroidales bacterium
ACAAAAGCGATCATTCATTATCACTGATGATAAAAATGACGTATATCATTGAATATCAATGAGTTACTCCCAATTTGTGGGAATATAAGGCGTAACAAACTGATTATCAGGATATTATATGTCACTGGAGTGGTAATCTGACATAAGGCACCGGTTCCCTTTGGGGACCGCGTGCAAAAACATAGCGAAAGTGCTCGCGATCCCCTTAAATTTCGGGGTACCGCGAGCACTTTTCCTATAAAGATGCACTTGGTCGTCCTTTTATTATTCTCTGAATCGTCCAATGTCGTTTGACACCGATTTCTGTTCCATAGACTGTTTCTTTCCGCCGCCGAATTTGTTGGTGAGACGGAATCTTACGAGCTGGGTGACGGATTTGGTGTATCTGTGTCGCTCTGCCCCTGAATAGAGATAGGTTCTGGTATGGTCAAGTTTGTTTGCGACATCCTCGACACTCAAGGAAAGGAGAAGATCTTTTTTCTTGGTGATGTACCAGTCTGCCGAGAAGTCAAGCCACCAGTATGGTTTCTCTATGTATTGTGCAGTCTTCTTTTTAGGATATACTGCAAACTGGCTGCTGAGGGAGAATCTGTCGGTAATGTCGTATTGTACGAATCCGGTGATCTTTGTAGTCCAGAATCCCTTGCCGTCATATGGCAGTTCATATCCGTTTCTCGGGTTGACAAACTGTGACCAGTTCACATCGACCTCGACATTTCCATAGACTTTCCGTTTGAATACCGCGAACGGTATGGTGAATTCTGCAAAGTACATGTTCCTGTCTGCCTGGTTGAGATATGTATATGAGGTCAGTCCGTTCTCATCCTTCTGCAGTATGCTTGTATAGAGGTCGTTGTTTCTCTGGTAGCCTATCGAGAAGCGTGCATATGTCCAATAATATCCTACATACTTTACTGAATATGCCCTTGTCGGATTCAGCAATGGGTTTCCTACTGAATATGAATTCTCGGTATCATAGTGCATCCCCGGATAGAGGCAATCGTAATCGGGACGGCTTATTGCTGATATGAAATACAGTGTCTGCCTGATGTTTCGTGCCGTATGGGTGAAGTTCAGGGATGGAAATAGATTGAAGTACGAGTTCTTGCCGTCCAGAGCTGCAGTGGCGTTATGAGTACGGTAATCTGTGTATTCTCCTCTGACACCTGCGTTCATCAGGAAACGGCTTCCCAATTTCTGACTGACATTCGCATAAGCGGCATATAGGTTCTCACGTGCCAGGAATCTGCTTTGCGATTCAATCCAGGATGGGATATCGCCCGAATATGCTACATCATTCTTAAGGTTCCCGATATCGGCTCTCAATCCAGCTGCAACAGTTGTCCTATCGAATTTCTTTGTCAGATCTGAACGGAAGATCTGCTGGGTTCCTTCGGTATTGACAAGAGCTGCCATAGACCTTTCTGCTGGAGCTGTGAAGTTATATGAGTTGTCACTGTCAGTGCCTCCGTATATGAGTCCGTAACTTACCTTGAGATTCAGTTCGTCCCTGAACTTGGCGTTATATTCCAAGGTTCCCGACAGAAGGTCGTCGTATGTCTTTCCCTTATTGGTTGATATTGTTGCATCAGGACTGAATGAATAAAGGGAATTGTCCGACACATCAGAACGGCCTTTCTCCTTGTATGCATACAGATTGAAGTTCAGAGACTGATTCGGTCTGAATGACCATTCAACATTTGCCATTCCTGAGAAGGTGTTGCTTCTGCCGTATGACTTGCGATTCTCCACAAGGCTGCTCATGCTGTCATACAGGGTGCTGTCCTTCTGCACATATTCCGTAACTCCATTGGCGTACTCCAGCATTCCGTATATATTCACATTTCCTCGTCTGGCCATGAGATATGTACTTGCTCCGCCATCCCAGTTATTGTGACAGTCCGCAGTTCCTGCTCCGCTGACCGACATATTCCAGCCGTCATCCTTTCTCTTGTTAGTGACGATATTGATGACTGCTCCTGTTGATGCCTGATAGCCTGAACCTGTATATGAATTAAGTTCGATACTCTCGATGCTTTCTACAGGCATTGTCTTAAGCAGGCTGACGGCTTGTGATCCTGAGATTTTCTGAGGACGGCCGTCAATGTAAAGCACAGCGCTCTGACCGTTCAATGTAAGGCCCTGCTTCTGGCTGGCAGTAACACCCGGGAGTCTGTCAAGGATGTTGGTGATGTCTGCTCCGGTATTGCCTTCGATCTTGCTTACGTTGAATCTGAGATTTCCTTCGTCTGTCATTGATGTCAGGGTGACTCCAGTAACGACAACCGCATCCAATGTAAGGGTATCGGCAAGAGTGTAGTTCTCCTGTGCTGCTGTCCTTGGCATGACTGCAGACAGCAGTAATAATGTAAATATGTAGCGCATTAAAGAAAATGTTAGTACATGAGGTACTTCTTGATCTGCCTCATTGATTCCACAAACATTGCTTCGTCTGAATACCGTCTGTCAATAATTGTGTTATACCTCGCCTTGAGTTCCTTTTCTGTCGGTACAGGATTATCATAGACTTCAGCCTCTAATCTGTATCGTCTGATCAGTTCTTTCGCAAATCTCCTGTTTAGAAAATTCTTGAAGTTGCAGACAATCCTATAATCGGGGAAATATCCATAATACACCATTCCTGTAAACCAATCTTCATAATTTCCGCAATCCGGCAATGGTATCATATCGAATCTGGTCTGACCAAATGGAGAGCCTGCAAGATCGAAACCGACATTCTCTTTGCCTGCGTTCATAAATGATGCATCCCAGCGTCCTTGAGCAATTGCAGTTAATGACATGTCATAAGAAAGAGACGTACCACTTATCATTACATTGGCTACTTTGCCCGGGAATAACTCAGCGATATATCGTCCGGCATTTGCACTCTTACCTATGTCTTTAACAAATGCATGCCGGAAGTTCATGATGACCAGAGCCTTTTCTGTGCTGGACACATTATATGCACGCAAGAAATTGTCTGCAAGAATACTGTCTCTTTGTGGCATCAGCGAATCTCTTTCGCGAATATCCTCTGCAGTTGCCGTTGCCCAGTCACGTATTCCAATATCAAGGTTATAGACATTTACATCATTGTCATCCACCTTGTTGATATCCCATACTCCATATATGAAATATGCATAATTTGACTTTTCCCACAATCCTGCGCCATAACTATCCCGCTGGATTTCTAATGCTTTTCGTTTTGCAGATATGTCACTCAGAGCATCATTACAGAGGTATTCATTTAGGAAGTTGTTCCTTTGAAAATTTCCGATTTCGGTATAGACATTTCCGACTTCTGCCCTGAACCGCTCGTCAGAAATCACTTCAAGAATCAGATCGTATTGAGTGAGTTCCCGATGATCACGCTCACAAAGAATGACAATATCGTATTTTTTGAACAAGTTCAGGATATACTCTTTTGCAGAAAGATTCTGACTGGCAAGAAAATCCTCATATGTCCCTCCGGGTTCTTGAGCATTAGCAATGATAACACTCATAGAGAGAATCAATGCATATAAAATCTTCATATTAAAGTCCTCCATCAGCAACCCAAGCTTTAGCAGAGTTGTCATTTCTCATTGCTACTACAACTTTTTTAATGCTACCATCAGCCATCTGCAACTTGCATTTGATGAATACGCCATTATATAAGCCGGACTTAAATGATGGCTCGTGCTCTAAAAGCTGACATCCCTTGTATGTCTTCTCCATTTGCCTCAAACTCATATTCCTCAATACAACTTTAAGGAGACCTTCATTCCATACAGAGGCCGCTTCGAACATCTTGATAACTGCTTCCTCGGCGGTAATGTCAATAAATTGTTCAAATGGAAGAGTTTCATATGCCGCTGTCAATCCAGCTTCAGTGTTGTCAATCCATTCAATATTTTCATCGACAATGAATGAGTCAGGCTTTATGACTGGAGCATACTGAATATCAGTCATCTCCACAATTACTCTGCTGATCCCGATTATTTTCGCACTGATTTTCAATGACAGCAGTTCTCCACCTTCTTTTGAAAATTCGTATTCTCTGATCGTATCTGATTCGAGAATGGACGTATTGCGAGAATAATCATTAGTGAAGTCTCCCTGAGCTGGTGATGTGACAATAAGAGTGACTACATCATCAGACTCTATTTTTCTGATACTGGCCCCATTGCTTGCCAAGGCAATGTTTTCTTCTGCCATCATCAGCGATGGTAGGTCAAGTAATAGGGCAAAATCATCGATGACATTCAGGTTTTCCATATCATATTTCCAGCCGAACTGTGAGTCAGGTAGCCATTGCCATGTGTAGTTTCCATCATATATTGCTTTCCTTCCTCCTTTGTCAATCAACCATTTCCCAGTGCTATGTTGAACTGTAATCGTGTGTTCAACAAATCGACCAAATGGATTGACATAGGAAAAATTCTCGTGCGGATCAGTACGAACCTTTATTGTAGCCGTATAAGAATTTATGTTGTTCAGAATCTCAGCAGCATCTGCAAAGATTTTATCTGCCGCATAGATTGGAGTAACGCTTGACTTACCTACAAAAATAATTGCGACTAATGCAATAGCTGCTGCTATAGATGTTGCAATATATTTCATATATACAAATCTGGTTCGCGCAGAAGGTTTTATTTCTTCTTGAGCGGCAGCTTCAAGAATCCTGTCCTTAAGACCGGCTGATGCCTTGAACTCACATTGTGGAGTCAGCATCTTTTCTATGTTATCAGTTGTCTTCATTTCACTTTCCTTTAATTGAGTTGTTTCTGAATGGCCTGAATGGCGTAGCGGTAGCGGGACTTCACTGTTGCCTCAGGGATGTCCAGGATATCAGATATCTCCCTGAACTTGAGTCCGTCTATACATTTCATATAGAGGACCTCCCTCTGCTCTGGTGGAAGTGTGTGGGCCAATGCCGTGATTTTGAGATATTCCTCGTACATCTTGAGGTCGTCGTCCGAAACCATCTCCCTTTCAGCCTTTTCCAGTGGCAGGATATCCTGCTTTCTCCTGTGAAAATCTTTGCAGGCATTGCTGATTGAACGTATCAGGTAATGTTTGACGTTTCGGACAGACTTGAGATTCTCAGATGAACGGAACAGCTTCAGGAAGACATCCTGTACGATATCCTCTGCATCCGCCCTGCTTCCGACACGCATATAGGCGAACCTGAAGAGCATATCCTGCTCCCTCACAATCACGCTTTCCAGCTCATTCAGCCTTTGTTGTGTCTTATCTGTCATAATTCGTAAATGTTATCAGATTTTGAATGCATCCGATAACAAGACGTGAAAAGTTGAAAAAAGATTTAACTGATCTTATGTTTGTGCAAAGAAAATGAAAATTTAT
>JAFQGK010000043.1 GCA_017398335.1 Bacteroidales bacterium
CGGCGAGGTACACAGGAGGTACAAAAACAGGCGTAAAAAGGCTTAGCAACGATTAACAACGATGCTTGCACAAACAAATATAGCACCCGTAAAGAGTGCTATATTAATCATTTATGATTGATTTAACTATTTGATAATCAATAACTTACTTACCGATGCAGTATGTAAGTTTGATTGATTATCAGTACTTTATGAAAATCGGGTACAAATAGTGTCCGATTTCTTTACAGACATATAATGTAATCTATTGCAAACTATAACTTTCCGTTATCCTCTTGCGTTACAAATATAGTGATATTTTAATACATTTTAATGCCTTTCGTCAACTAATTTTGTGTGTTATTTTCTGATTCGGCAATTAATTTCCAGTTCTTTTCAGAACATCTTCACCAGTAATATCGCCGCTGATTTCGCCATAGTGCGATAGGGCTTCACGGATGTCTTGTTGCTACTCTTCCAATGAGCCATCCAGTACTGACCATTATTACTATTCCTCCAATCCACATCAGCAACTTCTGCCACCAGTGCAGGATGTTGACTTCTTTCTCTATGATTGTTTCTATCTCACGGACTTCTGTGGATTCCTTGAATCGGTCTTTGTAGATGAGGTAGATTCCCATTGAGTCCACAACTGTCTTGACGGTGATAGCGGTGGGTTGATAGGGTAGTGGCTCTGGTTCCATTTGGATGGATTGCTGAAGACGGGCAGACTCTTTGAGCGTGTTTATCTCTTGGAGTCTTGCACGACCTGTAGAATCGCATTGGATCAGTGCTTGGAGGATTGAAGAATCCGGCTGTACCTGGATGACAGTGTCTCGTACAACCTCTTTGACAACCTCTGTGCGTTCTATGACTTCAGATGAAGTAGGGTAGAGTTTTGGACAGCAACTCTGCAGAAGCAACAATGTGGTCAGTAAGCGAATAAATCTTCTCATAGCATCTTTTCCTTTAGTTGCCTGATCTCGTCTTTGAGCTGGGCGTTTTCATTGCAGAGACGGTCCACAGATGCTTTGAGTTCTTCGTTCTCGCGGCGTACTGCGACTATCTCTGTATTGACGGCTGTGATGTCTTCCAGGAGTTTCTTGTTCTCGGAGGATAACAGGTCTATGGATGCCTGAAGGTCCTGCAGAAAGTCGTTCTTTCGCTTTCTGGAGCCTGCAAACCATCCTACTGCAGCGGTGACGATTGGGATGATATAGGTCCCGATGAATTCTAGTGTGTGATTGGTTTCCATAATGTCAGTCGTTTGAGAAGTACAGCTTCATTTCAGCCAGTCTTCTGCGTTGAAGACCAGGAAGAACACAACCTTTGGAATATACCCAGCGAAGGAACTCATCCATGATGGAGTTATCCTGCGGGTTTGCTCTGACCTTGCGGAGCAGGGTAGAGCTAGAGAAGTTGCCTGTACCTACGTTGTAGATGAACGATACCAGGGCGTCGAACTGGTTCTGATTGATAGCCAATCCAAGACCATTTAGATAATTTTCAAATGCAATTAGATCAGCCTTCAAATATTCTTCTGCCTGAGCCTCAGAAATGACCATTCCGGGCTTTACACCGGCGGTATGGCCATAGCCGATAGTCCAGATTCCACCGGGGCAGAGATATGCCTTTAGACGTAGTCCTTCAAACTCTTTTATCAGGGCGATTCCTTTGGGTGATGTCTTCATAACTGTACTTTGGGTTTAACAAAACCCCGCCAGCCATGCGTGGCGGACGGGGAAACGAATGTCAGAATACCAGATTCGGATTACTCTCCGGCAGGAGCGCTGTAGGTTGCCTGAACGAGCATCTCTCCAGACTTCTCACCGGTAACGGCATTGACGAAGAAATACTTCATGAATACCTTAGGTGCAGCGGTGTTAGCGACTCCGTGAACAGATTCGTACTCTGCCTTGATGTCGATTGCAGCATCGACAATCTCGCGAGGGCTACCGATCTGGACAGCCTTGCTGTAGGCCTTTGTCACACCATTGCTCTGAGGAGCAGATGCCATGATGACAAGCTTGAGATTCTCGGTTGACTCAGGCATATCGGTCAGCTGGAATGTGAACGCATCAGCGCCGTAGTCCACTTCTGCTTCAGCAGGAGCATCCACACCTACGAGGGTCGGAGGAGTTGCGGTTGCGACACCGCCACACTTGACGATCCAGAAGTTCAGACGAGAATAGAGGTTCGCACCTGAAATCTTCGAAGATGTTCCGAGAACACTCTTGCCCTTCTGCGTGTTTGCGAGGGCATTCCACGCAAGGATTTGAGCGTTGGTGAGAGATTTCCAACTCTGTGAGAGCTGCTTGAAGATAGACTTTACGGCTGCCTGAGCCGAGGTCTTGAATCCACCGCCGTAACCGCGGTTCCTGATGTACTTGCGACCACGCACCTTGGCTGCGGTCACTCCTTTTGCGGAGCCTGACATCTCCTCAAAAGCGATAGAAGGAATGTACTTCATAATGGTAAATATTAAGGGGTTATTGTTTGTCTCTTATACATATTGCATATAGGAAGTGGTCTCTCGGCATTCCTCCCCAGCCAAATTCTATATTTTTGATTGTGAGGACTCCATTCTTGATATTAGCCTCCAACATGTCAGTTCCATATTTCTGTACTCCATTAATGTTGTCACCGACAAATGGGAGTTCTATGTCTACGTCTGTCGGAAAGCCTTCCAGAGTTACTATATCATCATACGGCTGACTCTTAGTGTCGTAGCTACCAGTAGTCAAGGCAATCATGCACCAGTTGTCATCAATATAACATCCGTGGAAGTAGTCATATCTGTTGTCGGATGTAGTGTTAGTTAATTTCAACCTGGTTTCCTTGCCACACTCGAAAACACCTCTTTGACCTTTGGGGACATACATGCTCACGAGGTATATTGTGTACTCATCTGTCTGGTCAGACCAGTAGTCCAGTTTCTCTATGCAGACTGTATTCTGATTCTTGACCCAAGTTTTGACTGTCGTTCCATAAAACTTACCCTCAGTCTCGAACATTATGTAACCGGCACTCATTCCGCTGCGAGGGATTGAGAGAGCAGTCACATAGAACTCAAGAACAGAAGCTGCTTTGAAAGCCTCGCTCTTATTGTTGAATGAGAATTTACCGTTGAGCACTACAAGTTTCTCTGACTGAAAGTCTTTCAAAGTGATTTCACCTGCTCCGAAATTATTTCCTATTGATGTTATCATGTCTGTATCAATTAAAGATTAGTAACAGGGGCTGAGCCGAATACCTCAGCAAATTCACTTTCATATTGTCCTCCACGATGGGCAAACGTTCCTTCGGTTTCATTACGCCATGTCTGTATCCATACTGCAAACAGGTTTGGTCTCGCCATCCATTCCCTTTCTGGATTTGAGCATCTACCGAGAACCCACGACTCGAGGTCCGGTAGGTTTTCTATAGGCTTTTTAAGGGTAAACTGGCCAGAAGCCACACCAGTATCATTAGCATATGTTGCGTCAACAGAAAGAATTGTAGAACCATGTGACAACTCAAAGTCTATGCTTTCCAGTCCTTGACTATCTGCAATCTCATTCATGGTTACCCTTGCACGTGGAGTATATTCCTGAGCATAGGCTGTCGAACTTTCCTTGCAGACTGCGCTTATGGCCATTGACTCGCCTGTAAAGCCGGTCTTCTTGTCGAGCCAGTAGAACTCGCAGAAGTATTTCTTGCCTGCTTCAGGAGCAACGCCCATGACTGATGTGTAAAGTGCAGTAAGGTCGGCATCGCCCCAATCGGGAGCGAGACCAGGAGTGATGATAACTGTCTGCCCCCAGCCGGAAGACACTCCAGGGCTGAGGGCAGGAGACATCTTGAAGACAAGGACGTGACTTTCGGAAGGCTGCTGCAGACCGGTGAAGATTATTACCTCTGGAGAGATCCAAAGGTCGTCATACAGGACTTCGGGAACATCATTCATGTATGCAGGTGCATCTGTCATGAGAGGCTCTCCGACCATCTGGAGATTTGAATTGATTCTGATGAAAGCATTGTGCGGAGTCAGTTCTGCAGGAGAACCGAAAGTAGAAATGCCTTTTATCTTCTCTGCCAGCACAGCCCAAGCCTTCATCTGCTCATCAGTGAGTTTCTTGTAAGACCTTGAGATCTTAGCAAGCCTGTTGCGAGACACAGCCTGAGCCGGTGTCTTTGATGATGAATGCATAGAACGAGCTGAGAGAACCTGACGGCCTTTTGATACTCTGGCCGTCACGTCCCCAGCTGAACCCTTGAACTCATTAAATGCTATTGATGGCAGTGCTTTCATA
>JAFQGK010000044.1 GCA_017398335.1 Bacteroidales bacterium
CTCCGCATCGCTTCTGACTTCCTTAAGGCAGGTGACGAGGTTGAGGCACAGATCCTTACTCTCGACCGCGAGGAGAAGAAGATGTCTCTCGGTCTCAAGCAGCTCGTTGCTAACCCTTGGGAGAACATCCGCGAGAAGTATGCTGTAGGTTCAAAGCACACTGCAACTGTACGCAATATCACTAACTTCGGCGTATTCGCTGAGCTTGAGGAGGGAATTGAAGGTCTCGTACATATCAGCGACCTTTCATGGAACAAGATCAAGCATCCATCTGAACTCGTAGCTTCAGGAGATTCTATCGAGGTTGTAGTTCTCGACTTCGATGAGGAGAACCACAAGCTTTCACTTGGCCACAAGCAGCTCCTTCCTAACCCATGGGATGAGGTTGAGGCTAAGTACAGCGTCGGTACTGTAGTTGAGGCTAAGGTAGCATCTGTAAACGAGAAGGGTGCAGTTATCGAACTTGAAGGTGAGGTTGATGCATTCTGCTTCAACAGAGATCTCGTGAAGGAAGATGGCTCAATGCCTGCAGCAGGTGAGACCCTTACATTCAAGGTTACTGAGCTCAAGCGCAGTGCTAAGAAGGTAACTCTTTCTCACACAAAGACTTACGCTGAGGCTAAGGCTGAGAAGGTAGCTACTGAGGCTGACAACACCAAGAAGGCTGTCAAGAAAATCAACTCAAGCGTAGAGAAGACTACTCTTGGTGACCTCGATGCTCTTGCAGCACTTAAGAGCCAGCTCGAGTCTAAATAATGAATTTCACTCTTAACGTACTGGGCACAGCTTCTGCCTTGCCCACTACTGAAAGATATCCAAGCGCCCAAGTACTGGATGTACGTGGGCGCTTGTTTATGATTGACTGCGGTGAAGGTGCGCAGATACAGATGCGCCGGGCAGGAATATCCTTCCTCAAGGTAGAGCATATATGTCTGAGCCATATACATGGAGACCATATATTCGGGATATTCGGTCTGCTTTCGACAATGGGAATGCTTGGACGCTCCTCAGTCCTGAATATTTATGCTCCCTTAGATTTTGAACCTGTACTCCATTTCTTTCTTGAGCATTTTGGAGAAGGTGTCAGATTTGAAATCAATTTTGTGCCTTTGACAATGAAGTCTCCGGAGACTGTCTATGAAAACAAATCCGCCGAACTTCTTGCCTTTCCTCTGAACCATAGGGTGCCGACTTTCGGCTTTATTATACGCGAGAAGCGTCCCCAGTATAATGTCCGCAAGGAGGCTGTTTCGGAATATGGACTTACCCTTGCCGAAATCGGGGCTTTGAAACAAGGAAAGGATGTCTGCAGACCTCAGTCCGGAACGGATGAACCGCTGGTGATAAAGCTGTCGGACGCAGCTTATATGCCATATGAACCGAGAAGCTATGCTTATTGCAGCGACACTGCTCCTTTCCCGGAACTGGCTGATTGGGTAAGAGGTGTGGATCTGCTATATCATGAAGCCACATTCCCGTTCCATATGTCGGAGATGGCAGAAAAAACTTTCCATTCGACAACATTGCAGGCCGCTCAGACAGCATTGGAGGCTGGAGTCGGCCGCCTGCTGATAGGACATTATTCATCGCGTTTCCCTTCTCTGGATATCTTTCTGGATGAGGTCAGAAGTGTATTCCCGAACTCAGAACTCACTCATGATGGTGATGTATTTGAAATACCTCTTTCTGGAAAATGATCTCCTGTGAATCAAACATTTGCCAGTCAATAAAATTAATTCGTATATTTACATATCTTTTATAAATATGTCATATATAATGAAAAAGTTGTTTCTTCTCATTTTCGCGGTACTCGCAGCGGCAGTGCTCAATGCGCAGACCATGCGCGAGGAAATCGCGGCCGACCCTGATCTGGCAGGCGGAATATATACAGCCTACAGAGTGACTGAAAATGCAGTTCCTGAACCTCCGCGTGGATATAAACCTTTCTATATATCACATTACGGACGTCACGGTTCACGTTATCAGACCGCAGGAGAAAAATATGAACAGCCTCGCGTATTGTTCGAGCAGGCTGCAAAAGATGGCAAGCTGACACCTCTGGGACTCGATGCGTTACGTCGTGTACTGATAATAGCTGACGATGCATATATGCGCTATGGTGACCTTTCAAAGCGTGGAGAGCGTGAACAGATGGGTATAGCTGAACGTATGGCAAAATCGTATCCCCAGGTTTTCAAATCCAAGGATAGCCAGCATGTCACTTGTCTTGCGTCACCGTCAGTCCGTTGCGTGATGAGTATGGCTGCCTTCACTGAAAGACTGAAGGAATTATATCCTCATCTCGAGTTGTCCCGCAGTGCAAGTGAACATGATATAGATATTACACGTCCGGAGAAGAATATGAATATCTTCTACGACAAAGCCCGTAAGATTGCAAAAGATTATCAGAAGCAGCATACAGAAGACAGACAATTCATATCAAGACTCTTCACTGACTATGATTATGCGGTAAAACTGATCTGTGATACGTATAAGGTTGATAATACATATGCCTTTATGGGCAATATGCATGATCTGGCAATCATAGTCCAGAATTTTGATGACCTTCCTTCGCTGCACGATCTGTTTACTGAGGAAGAGCGCTATCAGATGTGGTCTTTCTTTAATATCCGAAGATATCTTTCATATGGACCGTCTCTGGATTTCGGTGACATCCGTAATCAGGATGGCAAACTGCTTTTGCGTGATATCGTGGAGCGCGCAGACAAGGTCATTGCCGGTGAAACTCCGGAGGAGGCTGCCACTCTTCGATTCGGACACGATTCGGCAGTCATTCCGCTTCTTGCGATACTCCATGCGGAGGGATGCGACGGACGTATCGCCTTCTCGGAAATAGAACGTCTTCCTGAGGTGTGGTGTGACAGCCGCGTGACATCAATGTCAGTGAATGTTCAGTTCATTTTCTATCGTAACAGGAAGGGTGATGTTCTTGTAAGGTTGCTGCATAGCGAGCATGACATACGCGTGCCGGTAGAGACATCACAGTACCCGTTCTACAGATGGGAGGATTTCCGCAGATATTGTGTCCAGCAGTGCAGGCCGGAAGCCCGCTGATTTGTAATTTGAGCGATTTATGAAAAGAATAATCTCAGCCATATCTGCACTTCTGATTTTATGTGCGATCTCGTCGGCTCAGCATCGTGCTGACCGTCAGACTCTTACAGACCCTGCTTCAGAGACCTTCATACTCTTCGGTGATCCGCAGGGCTATGTCAAATATGACCTGAATCAACCTATTCTGGATCTTGTGGTAAAGTGGGTGGCCGATAATGTGGACCAGCTGAATATCAAGGCTGTTCTCTGTACCGGTGATCTTGTCGAGCAGAATGACAACAATGCTTTGAACAGGAATATGCTGAACCAGACCAGCAGGCAGATGTGGAATGCTGTATCAAACTCATTCTCTATCATAGATGGCGTTGTCCCTCACCTTCACAGTCCGGGAAATCACGATTACGGATTCAAGCATTCGGAAGACGAACATACATTCTTTCCAGATCATTTCCCTGCGGAGCGTCAGGGGAAGGCGATTCTTGACTGCCTTGTGGCTGAGTATCCTAATCGCGAAGGAAGGGCATCCCTTGAGAATGCGGCGTTTGAATTCGAAATCAACGGATGGAAGAAGATTCTTGTAATCACTTCAGAGTTCGCACCATCCGACGGAGCTGTTGAGTGGGCAAGAAAGCTCTGTCTGTCAGAAGATTACAGAGACCATTATGTTATATATCTGACACATTCCTATATGAAGTGTCACAAGTGCGGTAATGAAGTTACCGCTACTGAAAAATATGCTCTAACCAAGAAGGAGGGAAACAACTCCGGAGTACAGCTATGGGAAAAACTTTTCAGCAAGGTACCTAACATCAGACTTGTCCTCTGCGGCCATCATGGTCATGGACCGGAGAAGGTTGATGGCAAGGTCGTGGACAGATATGACTGGAATACAGGCTGGAGGGTTGACAAGAATGATTCTGGTCATAATGTATACCAGATGATGTTCAATGTACAGACCCTCGGTGGCGGATGGGAAGGTAATGGCGGAGACGGATGGCTGCGCATACTTGAATTCATGCCTGATGGAAAGACCGTCAAGGTTCGTACATATTCACCGCTGTTCGGTATTTCGCATCTTACCAAGCATCTCGCGCACAGAAATGCTGATTTTGACCGCTTTGATTTTGTAATAGAATAAAGATGAGATATTTCTGCAATATATTGATTTCTTCTATCGTCCTGCTTTCCTCCTTGGATTCGGCAAAGGCTGTCACATCCCCGCAGAAGGCATACATTGAAAAATACTCCGTTCTTGCTGTCCAGGAAATGTATCGCAGCGGAATTCCAGCCAGCATCACTCTCGCTCAGGGAATGCTGGAGTCCGGCAATGGACTCTCTGAACTGGCTTTGAAGGGCAACAATCATTTCGGCATCAAATGTCATAATAACTGGAAGGGAGATAGGATATACCATGATGATGACAGGAAGGGAGAGTGCTTCAGAAAATATTCGGACGTTGAGTTATCTTATCGTGACCATTCTGATTTTCTCCGTTACAGAGACAGGTATAAGTTCCTTTTTGACCTGGAGATAACTGATTATCAGGGATGGGCACATGGCTTGAAAAAGGCAGGATATGCAACAGATCCCTCATATCCGAAGAAACTGATCAGGATAATCGAGGAGTATCAGTTATATGAATATGATGCAAAGCCGTATGATTATGTACGGCCTGTGCGTGCTGAAGACAGGCCTTCACGTAAGCATGACAGAAAAAATCAGGATGATGTCATTCCTCATAAGCCTCCGCAGTCTCCTTCTCAGATAGAGCAATCCAGACCGGTAACGCATGCTCAGAAAGAATATTTCCATTTCCCTGTGTCAAGGGAAATGTATTCGCAGAATGGTGTTCCGTTCATCTATTCCGTTGAAGGTGAGACATACAAGAGCATAGCGCAGACATATGGACTGTTTTACAAGGAGATATTGAAAATCAATGATCTGGAGTATGATGCTCCGTTGCGTCCGGGTACGGTGGTATATCTTCAGGCGAAGAAAAAGAAGGCAGCTAAAGGTATCGACATGCATTTCATCGACGATGATGAGACTCTGAGAGACATAGCCCAGAGGTATGGCGTCCGTTTGTCCTCGATATATAAGATCAATAGATTGTCACCTGAATATGTGGCCAGAACAGGTGATTGTATCAGACTAAGAAAATAACAATGACAGGCAGACAGAAAATATATGTGGCGGCAGCAGTTCTGACCGTCTTGGCAGCAATCTGTGCTTTTGTGGCAGGACGTTATTATGTCGATAACAAGAAGACTAATTTCACTGAGAAATATGTTCTCTATGTTTATCCGGATATGACAGCGGATCAGGTGCTGGATTCATTGCAGGCTAATGCCGGTGTAATACGTCCGAAGAGTTTGAAAAGATGCTTTGATAAGATAGAGGTCGCCTCGGAGATGAAGCCGGGACGGTATGTTGTAGATGATTCATGTACAGGCATATATGTGGCCAGAATGCTCGCATTCGGATGGCAGACTCCGCAGAAGCTGACCTTGTCCGGCACTATGCGGTCCAAGGGACGTATAGCCCAGAAGATAGCTGCGCAGATGATGGTTGATTCGTCTGCCGTGGGTGCTGCGCTTAATGATGCGGCATTCTTGTCAGAGTATGGCTTTACTCCGGAAAACGTATTTGCCATGATTCTGCCGGATACATATGAGATGTATTGGACAGCATCGGTAAAGGAAATATTCGATCGTCTGAAGAAAGAGTATGATGCCTTCTGGACTGAGGAAAGACTTGCCAAGGCAAAGGCTCAGAAAATGACTCCGATGCAGGTCTCGATCATGGCTTCCATCGTAAGCGGTGAGACCCTCAAGGCTTTTGAATATCCTGTAATAGCCGGGGTCTATCTTAATCGTTACCGCAAGGGAATGAAGCTCCAGGCTGACCCGACGATAGCATTCTGTTATGACTATACTCTGGATAGAATTCTGAAGAAGCATCTGAAAGTGGATTCACCATATAATACATATATGCATATCGGACTTCCACCTGCTCCTATCAATGTGCCCCCTAAGGCTTGTCTGGATGCAGTCCTGAATCCGGAAAACCATAAGTATATTTATTTCTGTGCGTCACCGGCATTTGACGGAACCCACAGATTTGCAGTAACTTATAGTGAGCATCTGAAGAATGCCCGAGCATTTCAGCGTGAACTTACAGCACGTCGCAGAGCAAAGGCTGCAGCAGCAAAATAAAACGAAAATCCTGCAGATGGCTTTAGATCTTTACGCCATGGTAGTGAGGGCCGAAGCGTTCGAAGGCTGCGCGGTCGAGCTCCTCCTGGTGGTCAGGATGGGCGATGCTGATGAGAAGCTTTGCACGTTCCTGCATTGACTTGCCGTAGAGGTCTACAGCTCCGAATTCGGTCACAACGTAATGTACGTGCGGTCTTGTAGTCACGACTCCGCCACCCTCTATGATGGTAGGGGCAATCTTGCTTCCTCCCTTGTTGGTGCATGATGGCATGGCAATGATGGCCTTGCCCTGAGGGGCAAGTGAGGCTCCGTAGACGAAGTCGACCTGACCTCCGACTCCAGAGTAGAAGCGGGTGCCGATCGAGTCGGCGCAGACCTGACCGGTAAGGTCAATCTGTACTGCAGAATTGATGGCTGTCATCTTAGGATTCTTCGAAATGACGAAAGGATCATTGGTGTATCCTACATCCATCATGGCGACCATCGGATTATCATCAATAAAGTCATATACCTTCTGGGAACCCATGAGGAAGGTCGAGACTAGCTTTCCCTTGTCTGTCACTTTGTTTGAACCGTTGATGACGCCTTTCTCCACAAGCTCCAGGACTCCGTCTGCAAACATCTCGGTGTGGACTCCAAGATTCTTGTGATTGCCAAGCTGGGCCAGAACGGCGTTAGGAATAGCTCCGATGCCCATCTGAAGGCATGCACCGTCATCAATAAGGGCAGCACAATGCTTTCCGATAGCGATTTCAACCTCGTTCGGATCGCTGAAGTGTGCAGGCTCCAATGGCTCGTTTCCTTCGACAAATATATCGATCATATCCATAGGAATCATCGCCTGACCCCATGCGCGCGGAACGTTAGGATTCACAACGGCAATTACGGTCTTTGCGCATTCGATCGCTGCAAGAGTCGCATCGACAGATGTTCCCAGTGAAACATATCCATGCTTGTCAGGAGGACATACCTGAATCATTGCGACATCACAAGGCAGTGCTCCGCATCTGTAAAGTTTCTGTGTCTCGCTCAAGAAGACCGGAATATAGTCTGAATAGCCGGCCTGGACACTCTTCCTTACATTGGCTCCTACGAAGAATGCCTGATGGAAAAATATTCCGTCAAATTTCGGATCGGTGTATGGCGCCGGACCTTCCGTATGGAGATGATGGATGCGTACATCCTGCAGTTCTCCTGCTTCTCCTCTTCTGCAGAGGGCCTCTATGAGGATACGTGGCGCGCTTGCGACGCTGCTAAGGTGGATGTGGTCACCGGATTTTACGACCTTTACGGCCTCGTCAGCCGAAACGAAATGAATGTCCTTTTTCATATATATGTGGTTGAGGTCTCAAAGATAAGATTTTTTCTTATTTTTGTCACTTCAAACACATATAATATGCATACAAGAGAAGAGAAGCTTCAGGCTTTCGGACGCATCCTTGACGTTCTTGATGAATTGAGAGAGAAATGTCCGTGGGACAGGAAGCAGACAAACGAGTCGCTTCGCCCTCAGACCATAGAGGAAGTCTATGAACTTAGCGATGCCATCCTCAAAGGAGAGGAACACGAACTGTCAAAGGAACTAGGAGATGTGCTTCTACACGTTCTTTTCTATTCGAAGATAGGAGAGGAGAAGCAGCACTTCGATGTTGTGGATGTCATCAACTTCCTGTGTGATAAGCTGATCTATCGTCATCCGCACGTATTCTCTTCTGCTGAGGTGGGTAGTGCTGAGGATGTGGTGAAGCAATGGGAAATGCTCAAGACAAAGGAGAAGGACGGAAACAAGCGTGTACTTTCGGGCGTACCTGATACCCTCCCGCCGCTTCTGAAGGCATATCGTATGCAGGACAAGGCTCGTGGTGTCGGCTTTGACTGGGAGAAGAAGGAAGATGTCTGGGAGAAGGTGAAAGAGGAAATGGGTGAATATCAGGCAGAACTGGATGCCATGGCA
This sequence comes from Bacteroidales bacterium, assembly GCA_017398335.1. Lineage (GTDB taxonomy): Bacteria > Bacteroidota > Bacteroidia > Bacteroidales > UBA932 > Cryptobacteroides. Next base: position 8,245 of record JAFQGK010000044.1, read on the forward strand.
GCCGCGCAGACGGAAGATGAAAAGAAGGCCGCATATGACCGGGCTGAGGATGAACTTGGTGATTTTCTTTTTGCAACAGTCAATGCAGCAAGACTCTACGGCCTGAATCCGGATACTGCCCTGGAACGTACGTGTGCCAAATTCAGACGTCGTTTCACATATCTTGAAGAGCATACCATCAGGCAGGGACGGGATCTCAAGGATATGACCTTAGCGGAGATGGATGCAATCTGGGACGAGGGCAAGGCTAAAGGACTATAATATGTACGATTGGCAGGAAAGGACAGCTATGCTGGTAGGGGAGGAGATGCTTGAGCATTTCCGTAATTCTACCGTTGCTGTGATAGGTGTCGGAGGTGTCGGAGGATATGCAGCAGAAATGATAGTGCGTGCAGGTGTCGGTCACTTGATTATTCTGGATAGTGATGACGTATCTCTGACCAATAAGAACAGGCAGCTTCTTGCCTTGGATTCTACGATCGGAAGGTCTAAGTGCGATGTGCTTGCGGAAAGGCTCAAGGACATAAATCCTGAGCTGGATCTTATTGTCATAAAGGAATATCTCGAAGCCGAGAAAGCAGGAGATGTGCTGGGCAATTACAATATAGACTTTCTTGTGGATGCTATAGATACTTTGTCTCCGAAGCTCCATCTCATAAAATATTGTATGGACAATTCGATTCCACTTGTGTCCTCCATGGGGGCAGGTGCCAAGTTTGATGCGACGAAGGTGAGGATTACCGATGTCTCCAAGTCGTTCAACTGCCCGCTCGCATATATTGTCCGTAAAAGGCTCAGGCATATGGGTATAAAGAGCGGGTTCAAGGTGGTCTTTTCGGAAGAGCTGCCTGACAAGGAGTCCATAGTGCCGTGCGAAGACCGTAACAAGAAGTCGCAGGTCGGTACCATATCATATATTCCGGCTGTTTTCGGATGTGCCTGTGCTCAGGCGGTCATACAAGGATTGATGTCTAAAAAACAATAACCATGAATATTACCAAAATACTTTTCATGGCCGCAATGACATTCGCTATGCTGTCATGCGGCTCTTCTGACTATGTTGCAGATACTTTTGCGGAGGCAGATGATCCTGTTGTCCTTACACCGGAGGAAGAGGCTGCATGGAACCATACAGGAAATAAGCTGAATGCCGCCTGGGGAAGTCCTGATTTCCATTACAGCAGAAGTCTCGTCCCTGAAGTGCAGGATACGGATGTGTGTCAATTGTCTGCCTGGAAGGGAGAACGAGTGTCTGCTCAGATGTTGCTCTGGAGTCCGGAGGCTAAGAATGGTGTCACCTGCACTGTCGCAAATTTCAAGTCAGATGCTTCTGTACTGCCTTCATCAATAGCGGAATCCAGATTCGTGCGCTACACGCTTGCTGACAAAAAGATGAAGAAATATAAAAGAGGCGAGCAGCCGGTTCTTTCTCCGGATATGCTTGACTCTCTTTCAGTTTTCGATATGGATGCCCGCACGACTCGTCCGGTCTGGATTACGATAAATGTCCCTCAGGATGCTGAAGCAGGTGTATATCGAACAAAGGTTACGGTAAGCCATAGCGGATGGGGCAAGGTCGTTCTTCCCTTGGAAGTCGAAGTTGTAGACAGAGTGCTTCCGACTCCGGATAAGTGGAACTATCATCTGGATTTGTGGCAGCATCCGACATCAGTGGCCCGTACTCAAGGACTTGAAGTGTGGAGCGATGCACACTTCGAGGCGTTGAAACCAGTGATGAAACGTCTTGCCGATGCGGGACAGAAAGTCATTACCGCAACCTTGAACAAGGACCCTTGGAATCATCAGTGCTATGACGGCTACGAGCCTATGATTCTCTGGACAAAGCATAAAGACGGCAGCTGGAGCTATGATTACTCTGTGTTCGACCGTTGGGTGCAGCTGATGCTGGACCTTGGAATAAACCGATATATCAACTGCTATTCTATGGTTCCGTGGAATTGTGAACTTGAATACCTTGATGAGTCGGAAGGCAAGGTTGTTACAGTAAAGGCGGAACCAGGTACCCGTATCTTTACTGAAATCTGGAAACCTTTCCTTTTTGATTTCAAGAGGCATCTCGCTGAGAAAGGATGGCTTGAGATTACCAATATAGCGATGGATGAGCGCTCTCCGGAGGCAATGACAGCAGCAGCCGACCTTCTGATGGAATGTGCTCCGGAAATGGGTTTTGCACTTGCCGACAACCACCGCTCATATAAGAAGTTCACCATAATGAGGGACGTATGCGTTGCGATACATCATGCTATTGTGGATCCGGAGGATATAAGAGCCCGTCGTGAGAATGGTTTCGTTACCACTTTCTATGTCTGCTGCAACCCTATGTATCCTAATACTTTCACTTCATCGCATCCATATGAGGCTGCTCTGCTGGGATGGTATAATGTGGCTCACGATTATGACGGAATGCTCCGTTGGGCATATAACTCATGGGCTGAAGACCCTCAGTATGATTCAAGGTATCCGAGGTGGATGAGTGGTGATACATATCTCGTATATCCATATAACAGGTCATCAATACGTTTTGAACGCCTGATCGATGGAATCGAAGTGGCGGAAAAGGTGCGTCAGCTGAGAAAGGATGGTGTGGATATTCCGGAGGTTGAGGCTGTCCTGGAGAAAATGCGCTCGATGAATGCCCACGATCCTTCGCTTCCATGGCAGGAGGTTGTCGCTGAAGCGGAAGCAGCTCTCGCTGAGGCGTCGCGTAAGTAGACTATTTCATTTTAATGTACTAATTTGTATATTTGCAGGTTGTATCTATATGGTGCAGCCTGCATTGTTTATATTGCTGAGCAAAAAGCCCTTATTGAGTATGAGTAATTATCGTATCATAGAAGTCTGTAATAAGAGAGACCTGAAGAGGTTCATCAGATTCATTGACGACCTTTATAAAGGTTGTGATATGTATGTGCCTCCTCTGCACAAGGGACAGGAACGCGACCTGATGCATTCTCCTTCGTTGGAGTACTGCACCAGAAAGATGTGGATTGTCGAGGATGAGAAAGGAAAGGTTGTGGGAAGGATATGTGCAATGATCAATCCACGTTACAATGAGAAATACGACAAGAAGAGAGTCCGTTTCGGATGGTTTGACCTTATCAACGATGTGGAGGTAGCCAGACTCCTTATCGGTACGGCTGAAGCATGGGCAAAGGAAAACGGTATGGAAGAGATTCACGGACCTCTTTTCTACAACACCCTCGGACGTCAGGGAATGCTGATAGAAGGATTCGACAAACTTCCTCCGTTCTCATGTCTTTATAACTATCCTTATTATGTTGACTTGATGCAGCAGCTCGGATTTGAGAAGGAGTGTGACTGGATACAGTATATGATGCCTGCTGACCAGGGAGTTGATGACAGGATGAAGGCCATAGCAGACAGGTTGATGCAGAGGTATAAGCTCAAGGTAGCAGACTTCGACAAGCTGAAGAAGGATAAGGAGACCGTAAAGAAGTTCTTCAGGATGTATAATGCCAGCTTTGACGGAATGGTACACAATTTCATTCCTTTCACTGATGCAGAAATCGAGGAGGAATGCAGACAGATCATGAGTCAGTTGAACAGTAAACTCTGCTGTGTGCTCATGGATGAGGATGATGAAGTTGCAGCTTTCGGTATCTCTACGCCTTGTCTGTCGCGTGCGATGCAGAAGGCTAAGGGAAGTCTCTTTCCGTTCGGATGGTACCATGTGTTCAAGGCTCTGAGGAATTTCGAACGTGTAGACCTGATGATCGAAGGTGCTGCTCCTAAGTGGCAGAATACGGGAATATCGTCGGTATTCCACGGAGTCATGGCCCAGCAGTATAAGGAGGCAGGATGTAAATGGGCCTTGGCAAATCCTCAGATAGAGACCAATAAGGCCGTTAATGTATGGGGACGATATGAGCACCAGTTCTGGCTCAGACGCAGATGCTGGATAAAGGAGATAAAATAAATTATTAATATATATGGCAGATAATTCACTGTTGGAGAAGGTATTAGGCCTTCAGGAGAAATATGATGCGCTTCAGGCTCAGCTTGCAGATCCGGAAGTGATATCTGATATGAAGAGATTCGTGCAGCTCAATAAGGAGTACAAGGAACTGACTCCGATCATTGAGGCTGGAAATGAATTCAAGAAGGTTCTTGAGAATTACGAGATGGCAAAGGAGATTCTTGCCACCGAGAAGGATGAGGACCTTAGAGAAATGGCAAAGGAAGAAATTGCAGAGATTGAACCTAAGCTTCCGGATATGGAGCAGAATATCAAGCTTCTCCTTATTCCTGCTGACCCTCAGGACAGCAAGAACGCTATCCTTGAGATCCGTGGTGGCTCAGGTGGAGATGAGGCTGCTATTTTTGCAGGTGACCTTTTCCGTATGTATTCCAAGTTCTGTGAAACCCGTGGTTGGAGACTTGAGGTTACCAATCAGGCTGAAGGAGCGGCAGGCGGATTCAAGGAAATCGTATGCAAGGTATCAGGTGACGGCGTGTATGGTGTCCTGAAATATGAATCAGGTGTTCATCGTGTGCAGCGCGTACCCCAGACAGAAACTCAGGGCCGCGTACATACATCAGCAGCGTCTGTAGCAGTACTTCCGGAAGCAGATGAGTTTGATATTGAATTGAATATGAACGACATCCGTAAGGATACTTTCTGCTCTTCAGGTCCTGGAGGACAGTCGGTCAACACCACATATTCCGCTATCCGTCTTACACATATCCCATCTGGTCTCGTAGTTCAGTGCCAGGATGAAAAGTCACAGCTGAAGAATTTCGACAAGGCTCTTGCCGAGCTTCGTACCCGTCTTTATAACATGGAGTATGAAAAATATCTGGCGGAGATCTCAGCAAAGCGTAAGACAATGGTTGCAGGTGGTGACCGTTCAGCAAAGATACGCACATATAACTATCCTCAGTCGCGCGTGACCGACCATCGTATCAATTATACGATGTATAATCTTCCGGTATTTATGGATGGTGCGATTCAGGATGTGATTGATCAGCTTCAGATTGCCGAAAACGCAGAGCGCCTTAAGGCGGCAGAGTAGTCTAGGGACAATTCACATACATTAGCGTGCACAGGAGGGATTTTCGTGACCCCTGTGCGCGCTAATCTGCTTTTGGTGGCTCTCAGTCCGGTTTGTCCGTACACGGGAGGTCCAGAAAATGCCCCCTGTGTACCTCAACTGCTTAATATTCGGGATATAATATCACGAGGAAGTCCTAGAACTCTGCTCAACTGTGGGATTGATGTCTTGTTGTTGAAGAAGACAGTCTTTATAATAGAGCATTTCTGCTGATTCGTCAATTCGGCTATCTTCTTTCCGTTGAATCTGCTTGCAGCTATTTTCTCAGTAGATGATAAAAGGTCAGTGTCATTGACGCCAAGCAGTGGCTTGCACGCCATTTCATATTCCATTAAGGCATCATTACATGTGCCGAGATGAAAAAGGAATAGTCTGCCTGAATTTATAAATGCTTTCTCTACAATCTCATATGCAACGAATGATCTGGGCGATATCATGCCTTCCATATTGATTGTGAATGGACAGTCTTCCAGGTCCGGCCTTGTTTTCAGTACTCTTCTTATCTCTCGTGGTCCCATTGAAGTTATGCTCCTGTAATCTTCGTCACAGTCTCTGAAATAGCAGAAGTAACTTGACCATGGATAGTCTTCTATCTTTCTGCAGACCTTTGCACTGATTGAGTTTCTCAATATGTAGGCTATGCAGTTTCGGAAGTATTGAATTGTGTCAATAAGCGAAATGCTGTCCTTTATTTTGTGTAGAGCCTTCCTCAAGCCATATTTCCTTTTAAGATAAGTTGAATATGACTGTTTGAAAAGCTTTATGAATTGTTCGGCTTGTTCTCGACTCCGACATATGCACATTGTGTGTATATGATTGGACATAAGGCAGAAGGCAACGATGATGGTCTTAGTCTTCCATGATGTAATGGCAAGATAGTTCAATGCTGTCCGGAAATCTTCTTCGTCTCTCATGATGATGGGACTTTCTTCTCCATTAGTGCAGATGTGATAGCAGTTGCCCTCGAAAAGTTCTTCAAGAATTATGGTTTTCATTATATGGGTTTTACCCTAAAATTAGGTTTATGGTAGGTCATTCCGGTTGTATTATAAAAAACATATGTCAGATTTTTCTTTTTTTTATGATTATAAATAAATTTTAGTATGGTAAGATTTACTTTTATATCAAATATAATTAACTAATTGTTAAATACGCTTGACAAATAGAAAAGTTTATTTAACTTTGTGTCGAGAAATTCACAATATGTCTAATAAACGATGAGCTATTATGAAAAAGAATTATCTCTTGCCAAACTTCTTTAAGAAAGTCGGTTTGGTGATGTTTCTGCCGTTCTGCATTGCTTGCGTGTGGCTTCTTCTTGGCCCCGGAGAATGTGATTTGATTCTTGTTGATGTGCCAGCTTTTTTGACTCTTGATCTGGATGGCGTGGATGACTGGTTCGAGATGACTAAGACGGATCCTATAAACGAAATCTGTATGCTCGGATTCATTGTTTCACTCGTATTTGTGGCACTTTCAAGAGAAAAGGATGAGGATGAAATGACGGCAGTAGTAAGAATGCAGTCATTCGTGTGGAGCTTCTGGTGTACTGCAATAGTTGAGGCTGTAGCGGTTTTGCTGACCTATGAGCTGACATTCCTGAATTTCGCCTTTGTGTCAGTGTTTGTGTGCTTCCTGAGTTATATAATAAAGTTCAATTTCGAAATGGCTAAGATAAGGAGGATGGAAAATGAAAAATAGGTCTTATATGTTGCCTTATTACTATAAGAAGGTTGGTTGGATCATGTTGGTCTGTACTCCTGTCTTTTTTGTCTTGGGACTTCTGGCGTTCAGGTGGGAATTGATAGCAAATATGCATAGCAGATATCTTACTATGATATTGTATATGATGCTCTTTGCCGGCATGTTTATGGTTGTTCTCTCAGAAGAGAAAGAAGAAGATGAAATGATCATGTCTATTCGCCAAAATTCGGTTAGCCTTACAGCTTTGGTAGTATTTGTGCTCTATATTGCCGCATCATTGACTATTGCTTTTGCGGAAGGTTTCCGTAGCCTTCAGTTCGGCGGGATTTATAGATTTCATGCTATAATTTCCAACATAATGACTCCTCTCCTGATTTATCTTGCGATATTTCGTTTTATGATCTGGAGACTTAGAAGACAATGTAAGGAGGATAATGCATGAGGAATACTGTAAAAGTCGAGAGGGCTATCAGAGATATCACGCAGCAGGAGTTGGCAGATCTGGTGGGGGTTTCACGTCAGACTATAAACTTCATTGAGACTGGGAGATATATGCCTTCAGCTATTGTTGCTCTGAAGATTGCGCGTTGCTTTGGAAAGCATGCAGACGAGATATTTATTCTTGAAGATGGTGACTGATATTGCTCATTAGTGTGCACAGGAGGAATTTTTGCGACCTCTGTGCACGCTAATCTGCTTTCGGTGGCTCTCAGCCCGGTTTGTCCGTACACGGGAGGTCCAGAAAATGCCCCCTGTGCACATTTGAGGTCAGTCTAGTCGATTGGATCGAGGAGTGGCTGCTTCTCAGTGAAGTAGGCAAGAACGATGTCTGTGTATGTCTTGGTTACAGGAAGCGTAGGAATTGCTTCGTTGTCAAGATCCAGTACATAGGCATCGCTTTCTTTTCTCAGGACCTTTACCTTTTCTATGTTCACGATGTACTTCCTGTTGCATCTGACAAGGGCACTCCCTTTGAAACTCTCCTCTACAGTCTTCAGACGGCATCTGAGCATATATTGTTTAAGCTCTCCCTTACTGTCTGTATACCAGACCTTTATGTAATTATCATCTGATTCTATATAATAAAGACTGTCGAGGTTTAGAGAAAGTTTCAGAGCTCCGCTGTTGTCGAACAATGTGACCTTGTGCATGGGAACTCCGTTCGCTGGAACTTCGTCAGTAACGACATTCTCGTAGCTCATCAGACGGATCGTCTTGTTCTTGTCATTGATTGAAAAGTACATTCCGGAGATAAGGTATGGTATTCCCAGAGCGATGCAACCGCGTAGGAACGCCCTGCCGAATACCATTATATTCGTTTCGTTGAGAATGTCTATGCCGACGGTAATCCATGTATAGATGCCCGCTATGACGGCTATTTCAGCGATACACCACATTGTGTATCCGAGATATGTCATATCAAACAGCGGCTTTGATCTGTACATCGCCACCCTGCTGCCGATAAGAGCAAGAATTGATGATGCAATAAATATCAATGTACTCGTGAATGTCGCTGATTTACCTAAGCCGAACCAGGCTGTTTCAGAAAACGGTATATATATGTTCAGGTATACTATGGCAAAGAGAACTGAGAATGTCACAGTGCCGATCAGCTGGTATTTACCCAGCAGGTATGATGGTAATTTCTTATTCATTTCGAGGACAAATGTAAAACTTTTTGCTTCAAAATACAAAGCATGAACCTTGAATTCACCTGATCAGAAAATGCTTGTGCTTTGTAAGTGTTTGTCATATAGTGATTTACCAAAAGGCGCATACTTTGGCCTAATTTTCTAAAACATTATGTTCTTTTAAAAACTATAAGTATCTTTGTAAAGCGTGAATTGATAGAGGAAAATAGCGTATGGATAGAAGGGTCGTTGTGACAGGAATGGGAATCATCTCACCTGTAGGAAACAATATCGAGACTTATTGGAAGAACCTTATACAAGGATATTGCGGGATAGAAACAATAACTGATTTCCCGACAGATGACCTTCCGGTAAAGATAGCGGGACAGGTCAAGGATTTCAATCCTGCAGATTTCGGGATAGAAACTTCATTCTCGAGAAAGCAGGACAGGTATACTCTGTTTGCAGTTGCAGCTGCATGGCAGGCAATGAATCAGGCCGGCCTGAATGCTGGCGAGGACGGAAATATAGACCCGTTCAGATTGGGAGTTTATGTCGGATCCGGTGTCGGAGGATTCACTACTCAGGTCAAGGAAACGGAAAAGATACTCAAGGATGGCCCCAAATGGGTGTCTCCTCTCTTTATTCCTACAATGATTGCAAATATAGCGGCAGGCAATATAGCCATAAGGCATAATGCGTGCGGTCCTTGTCTTCCTGTGGTAACGGCATGCGCGACATCCACACACGCTATAGGCGAGGCCTATCGTGCCATCAGACATGGTTATGCTGATGCGATCATTGCCGGTGGCTCCGAGTCGTGCGTCATTCCTTTAGGTATCGCAGGATTTGCAAATGCAAGGGCCTTGTCAAGGTCTGAGGACCCTAAGTATGCATCCCTTCCGTTCAATAAGAACCGCGGCGGCTTTGTCATGGCCGAGGGTGCGGCTGTCCTTGTCCTTGAAGATTATGACCATGCTGTGGCTCGTGGCGCAGATATTATTGCCGAGATGTGCGGATATGGCAATACCTGTGATGCGCACCATGTTACTGCTCCGCGTCCGGATGGAAAGACTCAGGCTGCAGCAATGAATATGGCCCTTGAGGAAGCCGGATTTTCTTCTGATGATGTACTGTATATCAATGCCCATGGAACAGGAACTGCCTTGAACGATGTTTCGGAAACTGCTGCTTTCAAGCTGGCTTTGGGCGAGGATGCCTACAAGGCGCATATAAGTTCGACAAAGGGTGCGATGGGACATCTTCTTGGTGCGGCTGGAGCTGCAGAAGCCATAGCGGCAGTACTTGCGCTTGTCAATTCAGAGATTCCTCCGACAATCAACCTTGATGAGCCGGATCCTGAATGTGATCTTGACTATACACCGAACAAAGCAGTAAAAGCCGATATTACGATTGCGATATCGGATTCATTGGGTTTCGGCGGTCATAACGGATGCGTGGCCTTCCGCAAGATCAACGGATAAATTTCTTTTTTCTTGCTTTTTTTGCACTTTTAACGGCCTGCAGCGTCATCTCGTCGACGAGATTGCCGCGGGCTGCGATTGCATTCAGAATTGCGGAAACAATAGGGAAAAGCAGTGTGATGGAGAATACCATGTCGTTATGGTATCTGATGAAGTCGATCCCCAGCCATATCTGGAAACCGATGAGCATCAATGCCGTAAGGATGCATACCCTTGCCTGAAGCAGTCTGCTTTTGTATGTGAAGACAGCGCATATGCCTGCTGTCAGGAGCATGATCAGCATCATCAGGTATGGTAGCTTTTCATAGTAACGGATGTCGATGTCATTACCTTCCGGACCGATTATGGTAGCCATACGGCAGAAAAACATAGCGGCAGTCAGTGCCGTAGCTATGCCTATATATAATGTCTGAATTCTTTGCCACATATTTTTACTGTCTCATAGGTTGGCAAAAGTAGGAAAATTCACTCTAAAAAACTATATTTGAACGATTATTGATGTGTCATACTTCAAAATTGACAGTATTATGAGAATCGCAGAATCAGAATTGATCATCAATGGAGACGGCTCAGTGTTCCATCTCCATCTTCGTCCGGAAGAACTTGCAGATAATGTAATCCTTGTCGGAGACCCTGGCAGAGTGGATATGATAGCGGAATATCTCGATGAAAGAGAATTCAGACATCAGTCCCGTGAATTCGTGTCTGTAACAGGTAAGTACAAGGGAGTGCGTATGACGGTGCTGTCTACCGGTATCGGCACCGATAACATCGATATAGTAATGAACGAACTCGATGCGCTTGCAAATATCGATTTCGAGACTCGTGAGGTAAAGCCGGAACACAGGACCTTGAATATCCTTCGCATAGGTACTTCCGGAGCCATTCAGCCGGATATTCCGTTAGGTGCCTTCGTGTTCTCTCATATTTCCGTAGGCTGTGACGGCCTGTTGAACTGGTATGCCGACAGAGACAAGATTGCGATGAAGGAGATCGAAGATGCGTTCAAGGCTCATACAGGCTGGAATGTACATCTTCCTGATCCATATTTCGTCAGGGCGGGAGAGAAGATGATAGAGAAGTTCAAGGATTGCACGGTCAAAGGTGTCACTGTCGCAGCTTCAGGCTTCTATGGCCCTCAGGGACGTGTTCTCCGAATGTCTCTGGCTATGCCGGATATGCTTGATACCTTCGAATCGTTCAGGTTCGGAGATGAAAGAATCACAAATTTCGAGATGGAGGGTTCGGCAATAGCAGGTATGGCTGCTCATCTTGGTCATAATGCCGGAACTGTATGCTGCATCATCGCCCATAGACATCATAAGGATTCGAATCCGGACTACAAGCCTCAGGTTAGGAAACTGATAGAATTGTGCCTCGACCGTCTTGCGGAGTAAGTTTTTGATTCATTGTGAGTTCCATAATTTTTGCTATATTTGCACCCGAATTAAGTAGTGTAATATAAAGATTAATCAATTATGGAAATCAACAACATTGGAAACAATGCAGGCATCATCTGGAATGCCCTTAATGCAAACGGTAAGATGACTGAGACAAAGCTCAAGAAGGAGTCAGGTCTCGCAAGTGCAGACTTCTATGCAGCTCTCGGCTGGCTCGCTCGTGAAGGAAAGCTCAACATGATTACTGAGACAAGGTGCGGTAAGGATTGCGAGTACTACACTCTCTAATCCTACCTCAATACAAACGGCGGCTGTCCCTTGCGGGGCAGCCGCTTCGCGTTTACCGGACATCCGGAGGCAAAGGTTCGTCTCGCGGAATACAATCCGCCTACGGCGGATCAACGCTTGACTCATCCTTTGCCTCCGGATGTCCGGTAAATGCAGGATATGCAAAAAAAGACTTCCGAGGTTATCCCGGAAGTCTTTCTTTTATATTTTGCCGATATTACTTGCCAGCCTTGATTGCAGCCTGAGCAGCAGCGAGGCGAGCGATTGGAACTCGGAATGGAGAGCATGAAACATAGTTCAAGCCGATCTTGTAGCAGAACTCTACAGAAGCAGGATCACCACCGTGCTCACCGCAGATACCGCACTTGAGACCTGGACGAGTCTCACGACCATCCTTGACAGCATAGTTCACAAGTTTACCTACAGCCTTCTGGTCAAGAGTCTTGAATGGATCACCATCGAGAATCTTGTTGCCGATGTAGTCACCCATGAAAGTACCTACGTCATCACGAGAGAATCCGAAGGTCATCTGAGTAAGGTCATTTGTACCGAATGAGAAGAACTCGGCAGTACGAGCCATACGGTCAGCTGTAAGGGCAGCACGCGGAATCTCGATCATAGTACCGAACTTGTAGTCGATAGCGAAGCCGAACTCAGCCTCAACCTCAGCCTTGATCTTCTCGCAGATAGCCTTCTGGAAACGAAGCTCACGCTCAGAGATGGTAACAGGTACCATTATCTCAGGCATAGGGTTGTAACCCTTCTTCTTGAGCTCAGCAGTTGCGGTGAAGATAGCGCGGAACTGAGTCTCTGAAATCATAGGATATGTGATGTGGAGACGAACACCACGATGACCCATCATAGGGTTGACCTCGTGAAGTGACTCGCCACGCTTTTCGATCTCGCCTACAGAAATGTGAAGTTCCTCTGCAAGCTCTTCCTTCTTGACCTCAGTCTGAGGAACGAACTCGTGAAGAGGTGGGTCGAGGAGACGGAAAGTAACAGGCTTGCCGTCCATAACCTTCATTGTACCCTTGACTGCTGCCTTGATGAATGGCTCAAGCTCTGCAAGAGCAGCCTTTCTCTCTGCGTCAGTCTTAGCAAGGATCATCTTGCGGAGCTTTGAAAGAGGAGTCTCGGCATTCTGGCCGTAGAACATATGCTCGATACGGAAGAGACCGATACCCTCGGCACCGAAGCTGATAGCGCGTGCAGCATCCTCCGGAGTATCAGCGTTAGTGCGTACGCCCATAGTACGGAACTTGTCGACAATCTCCATGAACTTTACGAAACGTGGGTTGTCTGAAGCGTCCATTGTATCGATTGCAACGTCATAAACGTTACCCTTTGCACCGTTGAGCGAGAGAACGTCACCCTCGTGGTACTCCTTGTCAGAGCCCTTGAACCTGATGACCTTGTTCTCAAGGTCGATATTCATCGCCTCACAGCCTACGATACAGCACTTGCCCCATCCGCGTGCCACGAGAGCAGCGTGTGAAGTCATACCTCCGCGCTGAGTAAGGATACCTGAACATGCGCGCATACCCTCAACATCCTCCGGTGAAGTCTCCTCACGGACGAGGATAGTAGCGATGCCCTTGTCTGCAGCTTCCATGGCCGCCTCAGATGTGAAGGCAATCACACCTACAGCACCACCTGGAGATGCAGGAAGACCGTGTGCAACAACGGTAGCCTTCTTCTCAGATGCAGGGTCAAGGATTGGGTGAAGAATTTCATCGAGCTGAGCTGGAGCGATACGTGTCACAGCTGTCTTCTCGTCGATCATTCCCTCTTCGAGCATATCCATTGCCATGTTGAGAGCAGCGAGACCGGTTCTCTTACCGATACGGCACTGGAGCATCCAGAGCTTGCCGTCCTGGATTGTGAACTCGATGTCCTGCATATCGTGGAAGTGGTTCTCAAGGTGGAGACGGATGCCGTCGAGCTCTGCGTAAACCTCAGGCATTGCAGTCTCGAGAGATTCGAGGTGCTGGTTGTGAGGGTTCTTTGTAGCCTCGTTAAGCGGGTTAGGAGTACGGATACCTGCAACAACGTCCTCACCCTGAGCGTTGATAAGCCACTCACCGTAGAACTTGTTGTCACCGTTTGCAGGGTTACGTGAGAAAGCCACACCTGTTGCAGATGTAGAACCCATGTTACCGAATACCATTGACTGTACGTTTACAGCTGTACCCCACTCATCTGGAATACCCTCGATGCGGCGGTATGCGATAGCGCGCTTTCCGTTCCAAGACTTGAACACGCCACCGATCGATCCCCAAAGCTGAGCCTCTGCTGAATCAGGGAACTCGGTTCCGAGAACCTCCTTTACGCGAACCTTGAACTTCTCGCAAAGGTCCTGAAGCTCTTCTGCAGTGATGTCTGTGTCGGATGCATATCCCTTTGCAGTCTTTACCTCTTCCATCATTCTGTCGAGCTGCTGGCGGATACCCTGGCCATCTGCAGGCTCGATACCCTCAGCCTTCTCCATAACGACATCAGAGTACATCATGATGAGACGGCGGTATGCGTCATATACGAAACGTGGGTTGTTTGTCTTTGCAATCATGCCAGGGATAGTCTCTGAGCAGAGACCGATGTTGAGGATTGTATCCATCATACCAGGCATTGAACTGCGGGCACCTGAGCGGCAGCTTACAAGAAGAGGGTTCTCCTTGTCACCGAACTTCATACCCATGATAGCCTCAGTCTTCTTAAGAGCCTCGGCAACCTCGGTCTTGAGGGCCTCATTGTAGCCTCCACCGAGCTCGTAATACTCTGTACAGCATTCGGTTGTGATTGTGAAACCTGCTGGAACGGGAATGTTGAGAGTACACATCTCAGCAAGGTTTGCACCCTTTCCGCCGAGGAGCTCACGCATTGTGCCGTTGCCTTCTGCAGTCTTGCCACCGAAGCAATACACTCTTTTTTTATCTGCCATAATCAATATTTATTAATAGTTATTAATATCACTTATCAGACCCTCATGATGAGGGTCCTTCCGGAAAAATAAATTTTCCGGCGCGAATTTAGTGAAAAATATTGATATAAAGAAATCAAAATCAGTCCTCGCCCTCAGTCGTCTGACTGAGCAGGGAAGCAAGGATGCCGGCAACTCCGTTTTTGCTGCCATTAGTTGTCCTGATGCCTTCGAAGGCCTTTGTCGGATGGCCGATAGGGTAGTAGGCAATGTCCTGGAGAATCAGCTGGGAGTCGACATAATCGTAGTCGGAATCGCTGATCTGTATGATGACACCTGGTACTTCTCCGAAAAGGATTCTTATAGGGTCGTGTTCCCCGTATGATGAGATGATGCCGCTGAGGTCCAGTTCTGCACCAGTCTTCTCGCACATCTTATGAGCAGCAGCTGCCATTCCTCCGTCAGCAACCGTGACTCCTGCCTTGATGATACCGTCCTCAGTGAGCTCCCTCACGACTTCATAACAGTCGATGAAGTAGTCAGGATCCTGGATCATAGGCATTCTTCCACCTGTCTTTCCACAAGTCTGGGACAGCAGGGAACCGCCGAGCCGATATGGACAAGTGTCGAATGGAATGTAGATGAGCCAGCTTTGAGGATCGTCCTGCAATGTGGCAGGACATCTTCTGTTCTCTCCTATCCACGGATGCCTGCTTTCGTATGGTGCCTTGATATCCTCTTCTACATGAGCAGGGCTGTCTGAATCGTAGTCAGGCAGCCATGCGTAGAATTTTGCGCTGCAGCCCTCGTCGCCTTCAATGAAGATATAGTCGCTCATCCTCACGCCGAGACCGTAGATGTATTCGTTTGCTGTCTGACAGCTTCTGTAGAATGATGCAAGGTTTCCCAAAGGGCGGGTGTTCCAGTCCCATTGGGCCCAGAGCCGCAGATTGCCAAGCTTGAAATGACCTTCGCTCCAAAGCCTGTCAATAAGCGCTTTGGCTATCTGCAGGCAAGTAAAATGTTCGGGATAAAGCAGATTGAACGGACGCTCGTGATGGGTAGCCTCAGCTGTGGCAATGATGTATTCGTTCATCTTGCCTGCGTCATATGTGACAGCTTCCAGAGGAGGCTCGGTGGATTCGTCTATTATATCTTCAAAGCCGGAATAATCCTCTGTGTCCAGTTCGGGATATTCCATACATTCATCCAGAAATTCGGCCGGAGTGGTCTCGTATCGGCTTCCGTCAATGATGTAGTGAGAGTATAAAGCTGATTCCTTTTCCTTCATAAATGTCCGTTCGTGTGTCATAAAGTCTGTAAAAATACATAATTTTGCAGTCAATTCAAACAATATTATGGCAGAACATTTCTCAGAAGAAAGATATAAGGAGATGATAGACGCTCTTTTCATGCGTTTTCCGTCATTTCAGAAGGTCGGTGCCGGTGCATATAAGCCTGGTGTCGGAAATATGGAATTCATAGATCAGCTTCTTGGACATCCGCATCGTGCATATAAGATCATACATGTTGCAGGAACCAATGGAAAGGGATCTGTCTCAAATATGCTGGTCTCTGTCCTTGCAGCCTTGGGCTATAGGGTAGGTCTGTATACTTCTCCGCATATTCTTGATTTCAGGGAAAGAATAAGGGTCGTGAATGGAGGCCGTGATGCAGTCAGCCCCGATGTGCGGCTTATATCCAAGGAGAGCGTGTGGGATTTCATTGAATCCTGGCGTGAGACATTCGACCATCTGGATATGTCCTTCTTTGAGATAACTACGGCTATGGCTCTGCATTGGTTCGCTGTACAGGAAGTCGATTTTGTCGTTCTGGAAACTGGCTTGGGAGGCCGTCTGGACAGTACGAATATCGTGACACCGTTGCTTAGTGTCATTACCAATATCGGACTGGACCATTGCGATCTTCTCGGTGATACCTTGCCTGAAATCGCTTTCGAAAAGGCCGGGATCATCAAGCCTGGAGTGCCTGTTGTCATAGGGGAGAGTAATGCTGAAACGGATCCTGTCTTTGAGCGTAAGGTCTTGTATACCAATCTTCCGGAACCGAAGTTCATGGGAAGCCGCTCTATGATTATGTCTCTTCTTTCGTTTGCAGACAAGACAGAACCGGTGCTTTGGGATAGACATGAGGATATTCTTGCGGCGATGGATCTTCAAGGAGCGTATCAGGAGAAGAATCTGAGGACCGTGCTGGCTGCTGTATCAACTTTGCTGGCATCTGTTCCGGAATTGTCCGAGGCGCTGGCAGTATCGGGGATGGAAAACGTTGTCTCTGCCATAGAGCAGACTGCAGTCCGTACCGGATTCAGGGGAAGGTGGGAGAAATTGTCGGATAATCCATTGATAATCTGCGATATAGGTCATAATGCCCACGGCCTGAAATATAATTTCGCCCAGCTTCAGCACATGAAATCGGAAGGCAGATGTACTGATCTTGTAATCGTTTATGGGTCTGTAGCGGATAAGGATCTTGATTCAGTGCTCCCGCTCATGCCAGTTGATGCTTATTATGTGTTTACGCAGGCCAGAAGTCGGCGCGCTCTTCCTGCAGCGGATATTCTTGCAAGATTCATTCAAGCATATCCTGCAGGGAAGGCATGTGCCGTGGCGGATGTAGCTGCCGCTGTCGCCAGGGCAAAAGAAATAGCCTCTGACCCAGCGATGTGCTCGGACAACCCTCTTGTATATATAGGGGGAAGCACATATGTCGTGTCAGAAGCTGTGGAGTGTATGTGATTTATATCACCTTGATTGTCAGCCGATCAGATATTTTCCTACCTTAGGAATCTTTTGCATCACGACGGATACGGCGGCTGTGATGATGAATGCGGCAATACCTGAGGCCAATATTTCTACAGGAGTTGTCCAGAAGCCGAGCAGACCTTCCTCACCGCTGCCAAGCATGTTGCGGATGGCTCCTGAAATAGGAACCAGTATCAGAAGGTGGATAAGGTAGATTCCATAGCTTGCCTTTGATACTGGGAGCAGTATTTTCTGGTAGAAGCATCCTTCGCTTTTGATTTTCTTGAACATGAGAATCCATGCTACGGCCATCAATGCTACTCCGACTGTGTCATTGCACCATGTAGTTTCCCACCATACTGCCTTTTCGACAAGTCCTCCTGTCGGGAATATTCCGTCTGATGTCTCCATGACCCTGCGTATGAATCCGGCGAATGATACTGCAAAACCTGCAAGGAAAGACGGTATGGAAATGAACAGTGTCTTTTTCCAGGATATTTCTCCGACGAATTTTCTGAAATAAAGCCCGAGAAGCAGGTAACCTATGAAACCGCTGAAATAGTAGAATGTACCATAGGCATTCCAGCTGGCTTCACCCCATAGCGGGAACAGAGCCTGTCTTGGGAGTCCTGAAGGTCCGTATATTACTGATACAGATCCTCCTGCGGCCCAGTCGCGTATAAGTGGAATCATAGTGGTGAATGCCCATATACCAAGATATATCTGGAGCTCCTTCTTTTCAACTTTTTCAGCCCATGGTGACAGTATCGGCATAAGGAGGTATATTCCTATGAGCATGTATACGAACCATAGATGTCCGGCGGAATAATTGAAGTTCAGAAGCAGGTTCTTGAAATTCTCTGCCGGTGCACCCCAGACTAATGCATACACTGTTGTCCATATGATGAACGGAATCAGTATCCTGACGGCACGTCTGCGGAAGAATTCGCCTGTGGAATAGTGGATGGGGAACTGAAGGTAGCTGGATGCGATGATGAACAGTGGCACGCAAGATCTTACGAACGAGTCGAAGAACGAAGACCAGAAAGCATCTGTTTCGGTCAGAATCAAAGCCCCGTCACCGCCTAGATAAAAAGGCTCTGTGCAATGAACAAGTATGACCATGAAGCAGGCTGCGACGCGCAACCAGTCTATCCAAATCTCTCTGGAACTGCCAAGTTGAGTTTTCATATGGTGTTTATTTCAGATTATTTTGTTTCAGGGCTTCTTCTATTATTTCAATGACTGTTACAGAAGCATCCAGACTATTGATCTTTGATTCTGTCATCCCTGCTTCAAGCAGGTCTGCGAATTCCTTGAACTCGTAATAATACTCGTTGTGGTCGATTCCTTCAGCTATGATTGTCCTTTCAGGCTTCGGTCCCTGACCGGAAGATGGTGGATTGTGAGGGGCTATCTCTGCCCTACGTGCAATGCGTATGTCATCCAGGATGAGATTGCCGTCCTCGCCTGATAGTTCTGTTGGAACGAGACTGTCACATACTTTTGAATATGTTATAGATGCCTGCATCTGGCCATAGTCCAGCAGGAGGGAACCGTGAATATCTGTCGGACCGTCGGCTGTCTGGTAAGTGGTAAGGCTTGACAATGTCTTTTCAGGTCTTCCGAATAATGTGACAAGAGGATACAGCGCGTATATTCCGATGTCTCTGAGGGCTCCGGCTGTTCCAGACTGGAAGCAACTTGCAGTGATGCCTTTCTTCAATGATTCGTATTTTGATGAGTATTGACAATAATTGGAACTGTATTGTCTTAAAGGACCGATACTGTTGATCCGGTCGGCAAATGCACGGAAGTTAGGGTTGAATGTGGAAATCATTGCTTCCATGAGCAGACGACCGCTTGCTCTTGCCGCTTCTGCCATTTCACGGGCTTCCTGTCCGGATACCGAGAACGGTTTTTCACAAAGGACATGCTTTCCTGCTTTCAGGCATGCAAGCGTGTAGCTGTGGTGTGTCTGGTTGGGCGTTCCTATGTAGACGGCGTCAATGTCAGGATCTTCTGCAAGTTCCTGTACTGAAGTGTAGATCTTGGCTCCTGCCAATTCCGGATGACGTGAGATGAAAGCATTTGCAGCATCTTCTGTGCGTGAGCATATTGCATTGACGCTGATGCGGGGTTCCTCCTGTATTCCTTTATATACCCAGTCGCTTATGCGTCCTGTACCTATTATTCCGAATTTTACCATCCTGTATGTTTATTGATGGCGACAAAAATAGGATATTATTTAAAAAGAAAAAAGAGATCCGTAAAACGAATCTCTTTTCTGGTGGGAGCAGAGGGAGTCGAACCCCCGACCCTCTGCTTGTAAGGCAGATGCTCTAAACCAACTGAGCTATGCTCCCGTTTCGTTTCTTTTGTCCGATTGCTGCGTTGGACTTCTTTCTTCGGTCGGTCATTACCGGAAGGTAACTCCCTCCCTCATCACTCGTCCGCCTTGCACTCGAACAAAATAAACTTCAACTTTTAAAAGAACTTGTCTTTTTTGCGGTGCGGACGGGACTCGAACCCGCGACCCCCGGCGTGACAGGCCGGTATTCTAACCAGCTGAACTACCGCACCAATTGTTCAGTCTTATGCGTTTTTGTTTAACGCGGATGCAAAGGTACGCATTTTTTTATTATCTCCAAATTTTTCTTTGATTTTTTTCGGTTTTTTTAGATTGTTGTTGCCTTTTGACTTGTCTGAGCGGAATTTTCGTATCTTTGTAGGCTTCGCTTTTATGTCGGGCGGATAAAGGTATGATTGATAGTATGAAGATGGCTGAACAGGATAATATAATTGTAAAAGGTGCAAAGGTAAATAACCTCAAGGATATCACAGTTGAGATTCCTAGAGGACGCTTTGTTGTTGTTACTGGTATATCCGGTTCGGGAAAGTCTTCACTTGCGTTTGATACTTTGTTCGCTGAAGGGCAGAGACGTTTCGCAGAAAGTCTTTCATCATATGCCAGACAGTTTCTGGGAAGGATGTCGAAGCCGGATGTGGAACTGATAGAAGGTATACCGCCTGCAATAGCGATCGAGCAGAAGGTCAATACAAGGAATCCGCGTTCTACAATAGCCACCAGTACCGAGATATATGATTATCTCAGAATGATTTTTGCCCGCATCGGACGTACATATTCTCCGATTTCAGGAGAAGAAGTGAAGTGCAGTACTGTCAATGATGTAATGGATTATGTGCTTGAAGGACAGTCGGATGCTGTGTATGTCCTGGCCGATCTTAACTGGAAGGCCCGTGAAGACAAGGTCGAACTCATGCTTCAACTGAAGGAGGAAGGATATTCAAGATTCTTTACAGATAACCGTATGGTCAGGATCGAGGATGTCATGATGATGGCGGAAAGCGGGGAATATCCTGACGAAGTATTTCTGCTTGTAGATCGTTTGCGATTGCCCAGGACTTCCGTGCATGAGGGCGGGCAGGAGTGGGATGACCTCAAGACCAGACTTCATTCATCAGTAGAAACTGCATTTGACAGAGGAAGCGGAACTTTGTATATAAGAAAGGAAGGCGCAGAGGATGGACAACCTCAGGTACGTCAGTTCATAAATCGCTTCGAGGCCGATGGTATTGTATTTACCAGACCAGATGAATATCTGTTCAGTTTCAACAGCCCTCTTGGAGCATGCCCGGTGTGTGGGGGCTTGGGACAGATCATCGGCATCAGCGAAGATCTTGTTGTGCCTGATAAGAGCCGTACAATATACGAAGGTGCGATAGCCTGCTGGAGGGGAGAAAAGATGGGATGGTTCAAGGATCAGCTTGTGCGCAATTCCGTCAGATATGGCATTCCGATCTTTGAACCCTACTGCAATCTCAGTCAGGAGGTCAAGGATAAGATATGGAAGGGCTGTCCGGCGGAAACGGAAGATGAATCCATAATAGGTCTAAATGAATTCTTCAGATGGGTTGAAGCCAACAGGTATAAGGTACAGTATAAATATATGCTCAGCCGGTATTCAGGCAAGACAGTATGCCATGATTGTGGCGGAAGCCGCTTGAGGAAGGAGGCTCTTTATGTGAAGGTAGGCGGCAAGACCATTCATGAGATATTGTGCATGACTGTGGACAGCCTTCTGGATTTCTTTGAGAATATTGACCTTGAAAGCAACGACATGAAGATTGCAGAAAAGGCCATAGGGGAGATTACATCACGGCTCAAATATATTCAGGATGTAGGATTAGGATACCTTACTCTCAACAGGACGTCAAATACACTTTCAGGTGGAGAAAGCCAGAGAATAAACCTCGTGACAGCCCTGGGAAGTTCACTTGTAGGTTCCCTCTATATTCTGGATGAACCGAGTATAGGTCTGCATCCTCGTGATACTGAAAGACTTATAGCTGTGCTGAGGAAGCTGAGGGATATAGGCAATACTGTTGTGGTTGTGGAGCATGATGAAGAGATCATGAGGGCTGCAGATGTGCTGATAGACATGGGACCGAAGGCAGGAGTCGATGGCGGAGAGATAGTGTTCAACGGTCGTATCGAAGAGGATGCAGACCGGACGATTGCAGAAAGGTCCCTAACGATGCAGTATCTGCAGGGAATCCGTAAAAGGTATAAAAGAGTTAAGAGGACGTGGGATTATTCCATCACGGTAGAAGGGGCGATGGAGCATAATCTGAAGGATATAAATGTCAGATTCCCGTTAGGGGTTCTGACAGTAGTCACAGGAGTGAGCGGCAGCGGTAAGTCATCTCTTGTCGGAGACATACTCTATCCTGCCCTATATCGTCATATCAATCAGGCTGGTCCTGTGCCGGGAACATTCAGAGGACTTTCAGGCAACCTTGACAGGATTACGCAGGTGGAATATGTAGATCAGAATCCTATAGGAAAGAGCTCGCGCTCCAATGCGGTCACATATCTCAAGGTATACGACGATATACGCAAGCTGCTTTCAGATCAGCAGTATGCAAAGCTGAACGGATATACGCCATCTCATTTCTCCTTCAACATAGATGGCGGACGTTGTCCGGAATGTCAGGGTGAGGGCTTTGTCAAGATTGGTATGCAGTTCATGGCCGATGTGACAATGGTCTGCGAGGCCTGCTCAGGAAAGCGGTTCAAACCCGATATATTGGAAGTGAGATACAAGGGTATGAATATAGATGATATCCTTAACATGAGTGTTGAGGAAGCTATATCATTCTTTGGAAGTCAGAAGGATTCTATAGCTCAGAGAATTGCTGAAAGGCTTCAGCCTCTGGTCGATGTCGGGCTTTCTTATATAAAACTGGGTCAGAGCAGCAGCACGCTTTCAGGTGGAGAAAGCCAGCGTATCAAACTTGCATATTTCCTTTCGATGAATGATACCCTTTCCAAAGGTAAGCAGCAGAAGATTCTCTTCATATTCGATGAACCTACTACCGGACTTCATTTCTATGACGTGGAGAAACTGCTCAAGTCCTTTGATGCTCTTCTTGCAAAGGGACATACCATTGTCGTTGTCGAACATAATCCGGACGTCATAAAAGCGGCAGACTGGATAATAGATCTTGGACCGGAAGCCGGTGATGCCGGTGGCAATATCGTATATGCGGGACAGCCGGAAAAGATAATTGACTGCACGGCTTCGCACACTGCATTCTATATCAGGAACCTGGCAGATTGACCTCGATGATCCACATTGCGGCTTCATTGACAGGCTCTCCGGCCTCCATATAGATGAGCCCTCTTCCTGGTCCTGTAAGTGTAAGAACTGCTCCGTGCCCGTCTTCGTCTATTTCAAAGTCATATATGCCTTCTTTCTTATCATCCATCATATATTCCAGTCCGACATCAAATGGGGCATATGAAGGTGTGAAGGTACAGCCTATGTGTATCCTGTCCCCGATATCACCCCTGATGTAACTTTCCGGCCAGCTTGTGAACGAGACAGGTTCTATCTTGACGATATCTTCCTTGTCAACTCTCCATCCGTCTCCTTTCAGCCCGTCATCTTCCGGACAGACGGTTATCCTGTAATGGCAGTTCCTTTCCACATCCAGACTGTTCCTGTCTTCTCCAAGATAGAACCTGTAGATCAATCCCTTATCAAGACTTTTATGCTCAGATGATATATAATCCATACTGATTTCAATATATGAACACAGGTCTTTTCTAGGGTCATCCGGTGAGAAAACTTTTTCATCATCACTTCCTATCCCTGCTTCATTGAATCTTCCCTGAAGGTTTTCAAAAAGATATACGGAAATCTCCCTGCTTATCCCTTTCTCTGAATATTCATTCATTGGTGTACATTCTTCCGGATTTCGGTAGAAACCGGTGCTGAAGCATTCATCAGGGTCAGTGACACGGCTTTGGCCGAACACTTTTACAGATCTGGGACAGTTGCACACTTTAATGCTTCTTACCTTTATCTCGACATCGTCGGACAGCCGTCTCCTGTCCATTCTGATACTGACCTTGGCCATCAGTCTTGACAGTTCCAGATTGAGCCCGCTACCTTTTCCGATACGTATGAATCCGGAATCTGCAGTCATAGGTATGCCTGTATGGTACTCGTCCGGATATGCCATATGGAATCTGTGGTTTTCCAACTCAGTAATGCTTCCATATTCAACCGGATAGCCAAAATTGACGCAGGCAAAAATCCTGTATTCCTTTCCGAGCAGAAGGTCCAGGAAGCATTTGTCATTTCTATAGTTCTCAAGCCATAAGGATTCCTCCAGCATACCATGTCTGTCATATGCCAGAATACTGACGTCGCTTATCCGGTCGTCTTCAGGATTCAGTGCCTTAGTTGCGTATTCTCCTCCTGTCAGGGATATCTCGACCCTGCAATAGTTTCCGACGTCAGGCCCCTTGCTGCATCCGGCAAGAATGCACATCAGCATCAGAATCCGATTTCGTACCAATCCTTTTCTTCCCATTTCATTACCTCCATATTCATTTCCATATATGTGTCATCGATTATCCCGTCCGGATCTGTGAGTCCAGCTTTCCTTATTGTCAAGTCGTACGTGTAGCATCGCCCGCTCCTTATTCCGAAGCCGTCTGTGCCAGACCTGTTTACTGCAATAGGATAATAGTAGGTCTTACCTCTTATCCTGCCTTCAACGACCAGTCTCGTATATGGTGCCCCGACATGCTCTGCTGAGAGGCAACTGGGGTATGCGAGCAGTCTAATTCCGGGAAAGATCCTGTTTGCTCCGACGGCACCTTTGATTCTCTGGCATATTATCTCAGGGGCTGAGAATCTGCTGACGTCGTCTTCGTTAAGCATGCAGGAATTGATGATTCTGATGGGTGCATTATTTTCTTCAGACAGGATTCTGCAACTTGCACTGACATTTGTAAGGTAAACCCTTACATCCTGCAGACTCTCACCTGCATATGACTCGCCGGAAAAATCACATTTGATGGACCTCAATATAATTTCAGCACTCAGAGGCTTCAGTTCGCAGCTGAATGGAATACCGGCATCAAATATGTGACAACCGGACATGACCGGATTATCATGAGTCTCCGATTCAAGGTCAAAGACTCTGGCCTCCAGACTTTTCCTGCAGTTTATGTCCGCCCATTCATAACGGTCAGTCCTGCTGTTAGCCAGAAGGATGACAGTCTTGTTTCCTGAGCATGAAGCTATATCATAAATCTTGCTTTCATAATCAGTATTCTCGAATCTCTGATATGAGTCAAGTCTTTCCTGCCTGTCGTCGTTGAAGGTGAATATGTCGAGAGTTTCGATGTCCGTATATGAAGGGATCTTCATAGTCGCAATTTCTGCAGTTATCGGAGGACTCTCTGGAGGAACTTCGGGTAAATACGTTTCCTCCAGAGCCGTGCATCCGTTTAGCAAAGCCGGGAGTATCAGAAAAAGCATGTAAAAGAACGGCTCCCGAACGGGAGAGGCGATATGCCTGCAAGTATCAGAATAAACGAGAATGAGTTCCCGGCTTGATGATCTGTTTTTCATAATTTCAAAATCTGTAAGATAAGTTAATGCATATTTCTCCTGTCAAGACAGTGTCGGAGGATATGCTTTCCCTCAACCTTAAGTTGTAGCTTATGTCAGTTGAAAGACCTTTATATATAGTGAAGCTGTATCCTGTTCCGATCTGTCCGTCTGCTCCGTGATATTCCCTGTTTTCCCCGCCGATGGAAAAGAATAAACCGTCGTAGACTCCCTTCGGCCAGTATCTGAATGATATGCTTTCCTGATGCATTCCTTTGGAAATGCTGATTTCCGGTATGCTGCCCTCGAATTCCGTATTATGATTTCTGAACTCTTCTGCTTTGGAACCGATCAGTCTTCTGGCATTGAAACCGGCAACTGCGTGTAGTGACCAGTGCTCTGATATTCTGTAATCAATGACGAACTCAGACCATCCTTTCAGAGCGGATGTCACTC
>JAFQGK010000045.1 GCA_017398335.1 Bacteroidales bacterium
CTGCATCAGTTTGTCATCAAGGGTCTTTGCCTTGAATCTTCCTCCTACTGGAATCTGATATTTCGGAAGACTTCTTCTCCAGTTCATCAGATGTCTGTAGAACTCGACTGTTGCGAAAGCAGATTTCCTGCTGATGAATTTTCCATAGACAATACCTTCTCGAACAGCTTCGACTTTCCAGTCCCATGGGCCGAGCTGATCAGAGGTAGTGAACCAGAAGTCGGGATCAGTTATTTCCTGTATGGACCATCCGGGCACAGTGTTCTTAGAGAAAGGTATTATTCCAATCTCCTTGATTGCATTTATCATGCTCTCTGGCGAGTATACATTTGTGAACAGGTCCATAACTGATTACAAATATAACATCTTTTTCTATAGGATAGATGGCTCGGTGTAATTCCAATTTTCGCTGGTTTGCCCCCTTTTCCTAAAGTTGTTTGTTGGTTTTTTGTTGCTATTATCAACAAAAAGTTTATATATTTGTTAGAAAATAAAGGTAGAAATGCTTGGAGTACAGAAATTGGTCTTGGATAAGATCCGGGAAATGGAGCGCGGAACGATATTTTTTATCGATGATTTCATCGGGCTTGGCAGTCCTGGTGCGATAAGGCTTGCATTGATGGAACTCAAGAAGCAAGGTCTGATTCTGCGTCCTGCGCGTGGTATATACTGTTATCCGAGAATCAGGGGAGAATACTCTGGCTATTCTATGCCTACGGCAGAGAGTATTGCCGAGGCGCTCGCAGCTAAAGAAAGAGTGAGAATCGTGCCTTATGGAGATCATGCGGCCTTCAAGCTGGGACTGACAGGGCTGCAGGTGTCACATCTGAAATATCTTACTGACGGAGCATCAAGAGTGATAAACCTGAGCAGCGAGAAGAAGATATTCTTTAACCATACATCAGAGGTTAAGATATTTGACTTCTGTAATGATACTATGCAGATGGTCGCCTCCGCGATAAGGGTACTGACCGAAGAATGTCTCGATGCCGAGAAGAAACGAATTATTCACAAGCATCTCAGGACTGTTCCCGAAGAAGAATTCATGAAAGACATTACTATTCCTCCAGCATGGGTGGGTAAGATAATGATGGACATCTGGAACAACTGATCCTTTTAATCCAAGGTTTTGGCCCGCTCGGCCATGCAGTTCTCTGGCTAAGTCTCACAAGATTCCTGGCATTGGATACGCCGGGACGCATTTCATGGAAAGGTGCTCAATCTGGGCACCTTAAATTTTAGACTACGTTACAACATTTGCTGATAGCTATCCGTAATAAGCGTATTCTATGTAGGTGTTAACGCGAAACGGCTATGGCAATGGAATATATTCTTACTAAAGGTGAATGCTACCTTGAACGTTGTTCAAAAAATCATTATGAGGTATATCATATCCTGAAAGACTCAGACGACCTTAAGGATGTGGAATATGAGTCAATCATGATTACCCCTGAGAAGATCTACAATCGAGGCACGATGACGGAACCATATCCTTTCTGCTGTTCTTCGTTCAAGAAGGTCCCCCCAGCCCTTCTTGATCTGATAGAGAATACCAGCAAGGGTTTTGAGAAAGAGGTAAGGCTACTTCTTGATTCTGTCGGATATGATCCGGATGAGGAATTGGCTCCTGGCAAGTGCTTCTCTCTTCAATTCAGAAAGGACCTCTTTGAGTTTGCCAGAGTAAATTGGTTCGAGGAGGTTGATGATGAGGCGGTAGGAGTGTGTCCGATCTACGAGCTCGATAAACCAGGCGGGGAGGTACATGGAGAGTACATCGTCATGGCAGACCATGCCCTGTACAAGTTTCGCAGCTGGCTCATCTATGAGAAATACATTGAAAATAATGACAAGTGCTGCTATACATATCAGTCCTCTCTTTTCGATATGATAGATGACATTCTGACACAGCGACTGAAATACTTCTGGAACCTGTTTAGGAAGTATCTCCACACTCAGAATATCAATTGGGAGACAGATACAAGATATGGGGAATGACAGTCCATGACTGTCGTCCAGTTTGGGGATAAGATGATAGATATGCAGAAAGGCAGATTCTATTTCAATGTCAGCGTCTCAAAAAGGGACATGACGGTATTGGAAACTAAAAACTAGACATGAACATATGAAGGTAATTTTGCTATTGACGATTCTTGCAACGGCAGCCATGACCGCCGTTGCATTGGGTAGCAGGCGCAAGATCATTCGCCTCAGTAATGATCTTGCATTTTTAAAGGATAAGCTTGGCGAAGCCGAAAGGGAGAAAGCATTCTTGACAGACAAACTTTCTCGAGTAAGGTTGGAAGAAGGAGTAGGCGAGAGCACAGTCCTCGCCCTCATAGGGGAGATGGCCAGAATGGACAACAACCTTTACCACATGCAGGATGTGCCGGGACGCAAACAGGTGATGAAGGCCCTTGACCGTATGAAAGTGTCTCTGCAGGCCGAGGACTACACCATTGTCCCATTGCTTGGCACGGCCTATAGAGAGGGCATGCAGGTCAACGCAGTTTTCGTTCCGGATGAAGGCCTGCCGGAGGGAATTGCAGTCATCACTTCCGTACAAAAGCCGCAGGTGAATCGTAAGGGGAGGATGATTCAGGCGGCAAGTGTGACAGTGGCCCAGAATGTATAACAGATAACTCATAAACAAATATGGACATCAACGGAAAGATCAACAGGGGCATCGACCTCGGAACCACCAATTCGGCCATTGCCGTCATGGAGAACGGTGTTCCCGTCATCAAGAAGAGCAGTACACAGAAAGATACAACTCCTTCTGTCGTATCCATTACCCGCAAGGGCGTCATCCATACCGGTGACACAGCTGCAAACGAGCTTGCAAATCAGGTACTTCGTGCCACCAAGACCTGGAGCGGCCGCTCAGCTGGCACCGACGTATTCAAGGAGTTCAAGCGCACAATGGGTTCGCTGGAGGTATATCGCAGCAAGAACCTTGGAAAGGATTTCACATCACAGCAGCTTTCTGCAGAAATCATAAAGGCGCTTGCTGCCTGTGCAGAAGCAAACGATGGCGGCTGCATCGTAATCTCCGTACCAGCAAAATTTGACGCGACGCAGAAGACTGCAACTGTAGAAGCAGCCAAGATGGCCGGCTTTCAGCATGTTGAGCTCCTTCAGGAGCCGATCGCAGCAGCCATTGCATTCGGTGTGACTACTGGGCATAAGGACGGATTCTGGCTTGTATTTGACTTTGGCGGGGGAACGTTCGATGCGGCTCTTCTCCGCGTCGATGGAGGTGTACAGCAGGTCGTGGACACAGAAGGGGACAGCTACCTCGGCGGCAAGGATATCGATTATGCCCTTGTCGACCAGATCCTTCTCCCATATGTCGAGAAGAAGTTCAATGTGGCTAAGATCATTTCTTCGGAAAAGAAGATGGTGATGCTGCGTGAGGCTCTTAAGGTATATGCGGAAAGTGCGAAGGTCGCCCTCTCCACTGCACCTACCGCAGAGGTCCTTTCTGACCTCGGAGAGCTCGGATGTGATGACGATGGAAATGAGATCGAACTGGACCTTACTATCAGCCGGGAGATGGCGTATCCTATCATGGAGCCTTTCTTCAGGAAGGCCATCTTGATCTGCCAGCAGATTCTTGAACGCAACCATCTCGACGGAGACAAGCTCACAAAACTCATACTCGTGGGTGGTCCCACCTATTCCCCATATCTTCGTCAGATGCTAAAGGAAGAAGTCTCTTCCAATGTTGATTCATCAGTAGATCCGATGACCGCCGTCGCCAAGGGAGCGACACTTTATGCTGCGACACGAGATGTACCGGCGGAGCTTAAGGCAACGCCTGACGCTGATGCCGTTGAACTCGAACTCCACTACGACACCATGGCAGCAGGCACTACATCATATCTGGCCGTTAAGGTTAAGAATCAGGAATTTGTTACTGACGGCATGATGGTGGAAGTAGCGCGCGGAGACGGAGCATGGTTAAGCGGCAAGGTAGCATACGAGGATACTGGTATCGTGATAGAACTTATGCTTGTCGAGCACGCGGTCAACAACTTCACCGTATGCTTCTATGACAAGGTGGGACTTCGAGTGAAAGTTACTCCGGATAATCTTACCATCATTCAGGGCACTCAGGTCTCTGCCGCTCCACTCCCATATCATATAGGTTTCGGAGTATGGGACACTGAAGCAGAACGTCAGGCATATGTACCTTTTATCGGACTTGAGAAGAGTAAGCCGCTGCCGGCTGTAGGTGTAGCTCACGGAAGGAAGACAACTATGAAGCTTGTTCCTGGCGACGATAACACTGTACTCAAGATTCCCGTTTATCAGGCAGCAAGCTACGTTGCTGGCTCTCCCGCATCACTATATGAATACGTGGCTGATGTCATCATTACAGGAGAGGATGTGGAGCAAGAGGTCCCTGCAGGCACAGAGGTAGAGATACTGGTTCATGCAGACAGCAGCGAGATGATGACATTCTCGGTGTCTGTTCCAAGTATCGACGGAAACGAGGACATTGTCAAGACACTTGATACATCTCCGCGATTCAGTTCTGACGATGCTGACCGTCTTATTGCCGAGTATGCCGCAAATGCACGCCGCACTCTCGATACGCTTGAATCGGAGGACATTGCCGTAGAAGTTCTCAAGAATCGCCTTCTTGCCCTTAAGCAGGGGCAGCGTCGTACCGAGAAGAAGGCTCTCGTCGAGCAGTACAGAGAACTTCTCCGGGAAATATACAAGCTTGAATGTGATACCGCATGGGATCGCACCATCGTCAAGGTTGAAAGACAGATGGCGTTCCTTAAGCTTCGTGAGATTACATATGGCGACGATAACAGCCGTCGTGCATTCAGCTATCTGGAAGCGTACATCGAAAGTGCGAAGGCAAACCGCGACGTCGCAGCTGCCAAAAACATCCTTGAAGAGCTCTCCCTGTTGAGAATCGATATTGAATGGAAGACACGCTTACCTATGAATGTAAGATGGTATAATATCAACTTCGATAATATCCAGTGGAAAGATAAGGAACTCGCGCGCAAGTATGTCGACAAGGCGATGGAGCTTATTGAGTCGGAGTTCACAAAGGAGGAGATGAAGGAGGCGCTTCGTCGTATCTACAACATGCGCGAAAGCGTTGAAGAAATCCGCGAAGCCGAAGGCCTCCTTGGTTAATAAAAGAGTTAAAAGAGTATGAACATCAAAGATTTCATCCAGAACAACCCATATAGGGTATTGGGAGTCTTCACAACTGATTCCTCTGGCGTTATTGCGTCGAACAGCAGCAAGATGAAGGCTTTTGCGGCCATCGGAAAGCCCGTCTACTTCCCTCAGGACATGACATGTGTCTTAGGTACCAATCCGGACCGTAGCGGAGCTAATGTAGCGGCCAGCATGTCTGCCATCGGCCTTCCTAAGGATCGTCTGATCAACGGGCTTTTCTGGTTCATGAATATCACCGAAACCGATGCCGGGGCTCTTACCGCCCTGGCTCAGGACGGCAATCCGCTTGAAGCAAGGAAGCTTTGGGAGGGAGGAGAACAGAATATGTCCTCACTCCAGAACCAGCTCATGTGCTGCCTGCTGAAAGATCCGCGTTCGTACTCCAAAGCAATCCAGCTGGCATGGAACCTTTATACAAGTTATGGGAAGGAATTGGTTACGATGCTCAGCAACGGTTTTGAAGTTATATCTTCCGACGAGCTGATGTCAACTTTTCTCTGTGAAATAATCAAGGCTACTGATGGTGACTGCCGTTGGTGGGACAAGGCAGTGGACCGTCATGGTGATGACACTGTGTCGCTCTTATGGGCAGATGCTAAAGCAAGTCACCACATATCCAAGCTTCAGAGCGCACTCAATCTTGCAAAGACCACAGAGATCCATTCTACTGGTGACCACCTTGATATAGCCATGCGACTGATGAGAACTGCAGAACCCCACCTTAGGGGTCTTAAAGACATTATAAAGAAGCACTCCGTCCTGCTTTCACGTTACTCAACGATCGCCGATGCGGTCTGTGAAGAGGTGCTCGAACGAGAGGTGAGTTATTATAATCGCTCTCTTTGGGAACCAACGTTGAAGAAACGCGTCCTCGTTCTTTTGCGTTTCTGTTACAGATATGCCGCGACAATACGCTTTCGAGAGCGATGCAAGTTGAATATCAACATCACTTTAGGCAGAAAAGAAGATGCACCGCTATTCCCAAACGGGACTCCTGATAACCTGACTTCAAAAGGTGAAAGAAGAATGAGGAATGCTTTGATCTGCGGCATTCTGGAAGGGCTGGAGGAAAATGCCGGATATGGAGACTTCCGCTACTGGAGTGAATTCAAGTGAAAATATCTGAAATAACCTAACGTAGCATTGCGGTAAATTCCTAAAATTGTTAACTTTGCTGATATGCAGGTGACAATAGACAGATACCTCAGCTGCGTGGATGCCAAGGAGTCCACTAGAACCACCTATAGAAAGGTCCTGGACAGTTTCGCACAATGGGTGGAAGGAAGAGATTGCGCCTATTTCGAATTGACCCAGGCGGACATCATCGCCTACAAGGACAATCTTCTGAAGAACAACAAATCTGCCATGACGGTCAATCTGTACCTCTCTACAATCAGAGGGTTCTACAGATGGCTGGCAGCGGAAGGCATCTGCGACAATATTGCGCAGAATGTCGGAAGCGTACGCACTAATAAATCCACCTTCAGAAGAATGCATCTCGAGAATGAGCAGGGAGCAGAGCTTCTGACAGAAGCATACCTGCCCAAGACTGTGACTGGTGTGAATCCCGGTGTAACCCAGAAGCTAAGAGACAATGAGAATATCTTAAGCCTTAGGAACTACGCCATGCTCAACTTGATGCTCCGCACAGGCCTTCGTACAATTGAGGTTTCACGCGCAGATGTAGGAGACATTGCTTTCAAGCGTGAAAGGAGAGTTCTGAAAGTGTGGGGCAAGGGACACGCTGAGAAGGATGACTTCGTAGTCCTCACGGATGAGGCATGGATTCCGATAGAGCAATATCTTCAGGAAAGAGGGGATTGCAAGCCTCAGGAGCCATTGTTCGCAACCCATGGACTTGGGCATGCCGGCGGCAGGATGTCAACCAGATCGATACAGGATATCTGCAAGAAGAATCTCAGAGCGATAGGACTGGACGGTCATGAATACTCAGCCCACTCTTTGCGACATACTACAGGAACTCAGATACTGAAGAACGGAGGAACGATGATGGATGTGCAGCAGGTTCTGCGTCATACATCACCATCTACATCTCAGCTGTACGTCAACACTATCATGGAAGAGAAACGTCTTGACGATGCAAGCGAGCAGATCCTGGATGGTTCGTTCAAGGTCAGTAGGACCTAAACATTTGCGTCAAAACTGCCGCCACCGAAGAAATATCTTACTTTCGGCAGAATATAATATAGTATATTTTGCCATTTCTGCATTTTTATGTATCTTTACGGCAAATTATAACGAGTATGAGCAAAATAGTCGGTAGAAAATCTGAAATAGCAGAACTCAATAAGCTCTATAATAGTGATAGGGCAGAGTTTGTTGTAGTATATGGCCGCAGACGAGTCGGTAAGACGTTTCTTATCAAACAAACCCTCAAGAATCGATTCACATTCCAGCATACAGGTGTTTCTCCAGTAGATCAGGAAGACGAAAAGAATCGTATGAAGACTCAGCTTGAAAGTTTTTATTATTCTTTGCTGAGTCATGGACTTGAGGGCTATAAGCAGCCAAAGACATGGATGGAGGCATTCTTTCTGTTACAACAGCTACTCATCAAGCTTGATAAAGGGGAACGTATGCTGATTTTCATAGATGAACTACCGTGGATGGACACGCCTCGGTCAGGTTTCCTTTCTGCTTTCGAAAGTTTTTGGAACGGATGGTGCAATGGTAGGGACAACATTATGCTGGTTGTGTGCGGCAGTGCAACATCATGGATACATGGTAAATTCTTCAAAAATAAAGGAGGACTTTACGGACGCATAACAGCTAATATTAAAGTATATCCTTTTACACTGAAGGAATGTGAGGAATACTTTGAGAATGAAAACATCGATATCAGCCGCTATGATATCGTACAGTCTCACATGGTATTTGGTGGCATTCCATACTACCTCAGTTACTTTGAAAAGGGACTAAGTCTTGAGAAAAATGTAGATAAAATCCTATTTGGCCCACATCCAAGACTCAAAGACGAGTTCAATAGGCTATTTAATGCCATCTTCACCAATGCAGCTGACTGCAAAAAAATCATTCGTCTTTTAGCAAAGAAACATTGCGGATATACACGAGAAGAAATCAGTGAAGCTACTGGCCTCTCCCTCGGTGGAGGTTTGAGTGATACTCTAAAAGCACTTGAAGAGAGTGATTTTATTATACGGTATAATCCCTATGGAATGCCTAAAAATATCGAAAAGTATAAACTCATTGATAACTTCTGTCTATTCTGGGATAAATATGTGGAACCTTCTCAGAAGGAGGCAGATTTCATGTCAGATAATATGACATCTGATATATTGAAATCTTGGAAAGGTGTAGCATTTGAAGAAGTATGCTGGCAACATGTTCCTCAGATCAAGAGAGCATTAGAGGTTGGGGGAGTCAAGTCATCAACATCAATCTGGAATGTTCATGGCGATAGTGACAAAGAAGGTGTCCAGATAGACTTAATCATCAAAAGGAATGACAACGTTGTGAATCTTTGCGAAATGAAATTCTCGTCAGCCGAGTATTCGATTTCAAAAGACGAAGACCTTAGGTTACGCAAGAGAATTAATATGCTGAAGGATACACTTCTGAAAAAACAAACTGTCCACCTAACAATGATAACAACATACGGACTATGCCAAAACAAGTATAGTGGCATTGTTCAGAAGTCACTTACTATTGACGATCTCTTTGAATAGCATTATCTCTCCCCTCTTGTATCATTGCGGTAAAATAGTATTTACCGCAATGCTTGTGTACGCCCAGCATGGGCATGTTCTAACGGGTGAAAGTCCCTAATGCGCCCTAATGGCGGGAAGCATATAGCCAAGGGCAAGGGTGTCCATCGTGAGGTGGAATCTGAAGGAAGCCGGCGGCAAAAGCCTGGCCTGACGGACAGGAATCGCATATAAGGCCTACATGTAGGGTAAGACTGCACAAGAAGTTAAAGCCCGATAGTCATTCGGAATCCATGTGGGTAAATGCGGCAGGCATAAGGCAGAAAGAACATGTTCTTATCTGGGGAGGTCTCGCAGACGAGCCAAAGGGCAAGTAGTAACAACGAACTGCGAGAAGTCAGCCGAAGCCATAGTACCCGAAAAAAAAAAATCGGCACGTTCGGGGAAGGGCAGAACCTTATATAAACGAGTGCCGTGAATGAAAACCTTATGACGGACGAAATGCAGAAAACGCAAGGCTGCCTGCGCAGGGATAGGACGGAATCCGAAGAGTACGCAGGAGTGCAGACCGTGATGGGCATATCGCATGACTCACTCGTGGAAGTGAACCTTAGTAGTGAGATGTTGTTGGAGACAATATTGTCCCGCGGGAACATGAACGCATCTTACAAGCGCGTCATCTCGAACAAGGGCAGTGGCGGTGTCGATAATATGGGATTGGATGAACTCCTCCCATATCTTAAGCGCCATGGAGATGAACTGACAACATCAATCCTTAAAGGGCGCTATAGGCCGAACCCCGTTCGCAGGGTAGAGATACCCAAGGACAACGGCAAGAAGCGCCAACTCGGTATCCCGACCTTGGTAGACCGAGTAATCCAGCAGTCCCTCTCGCAGGTGCTGTCTTCAATCTATGAACCGAAGTTCAGTGCGAGCAGTTACGGCTTCCGTCCGAACCGCTCCGCACATGATGCGTTGCTTCGTTCAAATGAACTCGTCAACCGAGGTTATACATATTGTGTTGACCTCGATTTGGAAAAGTTCTTCGATACCGTAAACCACAGCTACCTATTGCGCCTGCTATCCTTTACAGTCAAGGACGGCAGAGTGATATCGCTGATACACAAGTATCTGAAAGCGGGAGTTATGGTCAATGGTGTCGTACAGGAGAGCAATGTCGGTACACCGCAAGGCGGTCCGCTCAGTCCGCTTCTTAGTAACATAGTTCTCAACGAACTCGACAAGGAGTTGGAGAAACGCGGACATCCGTTTGTGCGATATGCTGACGATTGTGTAATCTTCTGCAAGACCCCGCGAGCAGCCGAACGCGTCAAGGATAGCATCACGAACTTCATAGAGAAGAAACTCCACTTGAAAGTCAACCGCGAAAAGACGGTTGCATGCAGTGTGAGGGACATAAAGTTCCTCGGACACTCATTCTATGCAGCCCGTGGCGGTGTTTGAAGGCTTCGTATCCATGCGAAATCGCTTGCCAAGTTCAAAGCCAAACTGAAACTGCTTACGTCAAGGAGCAACGGTATGGGTTATGAACGACGCAAGGAGGTGTTGCATAACGCAATACGTGGATGGGTCAGCTACTTCAAATATGCATATGCAAAAGAAAACCTGCGTGCCATAGATGAGTGGCTTCGCAGGCGTATCCGTATGTGCATATGGAAATGTTGGAAACTCCCGCGAACACGCGTACGCAACCTCATTAAATGCGGAATACCGCAATGGAGGGCTTATCAATGGGGGAATGCGAGCAAGGGATATTGGGCAGTGGCGCATAGTGGGATAATGCAAGTCGCAGCGAGCAGTAGAAACCTCGCGCGAGCAGGCTATCCGTCATTGTTAGGATACTACGAAAAGTATCATCGGATGTAAGGAACCGCCGTATGCGGACCCGCATGTACGGTGGTGTGAGAGGTCGGTAAAC
>JAFQGK010000046.1 GCA_017398335.1 Bacteroidales bacterium
GATTTAAAATGTACCCGGAGCCGGGATCGAACCGGCACGGATTGCTCCACTGGTGTTTGAGACCAGCGCGTCTACCGATTCCGCCATCCGGGCTGGTTGAAGGTGGTAGACCTTCTGGTTAGGCTTGCAAAGATATTGTAAATTGTGTTAAATATCAACTTTAATCTAAAAAAGAGTGTCGGAATCTGCGAAAATTGATTAAGTTTGCATCAGCATATCTTCAGGGCAGGGTGAGAATCCCGATCGGCGGTAGAGTCCGCGAGCCGAAAGGCAGGAGCCGTTGGAATTACGGCACCGACAGTATTCCCGCATAGATGTAGCCAAAGTCTGCTTCCGGAGTTGAGACTGGAATGACGGCTCCCAATGTCGTAGCAGGCCGCTTCTTGTAAGCTGAAGGCTGCATGGAATCTTTGCAGGGTAAGTCTGGATGGAAGAAGAATAAGGCAGGCGTCATGTCTGCCGTTTGTCCAACGCCTTGAATTGTATGCCATAAGTTACAGTTTAAGGTTTTTTTGTTATGAAGAGAAGAGTACTTATGGGCATCGCAATTCTCATGTCTGCACAGTTGCTGCAGGCCGTAGATGTCCCCATTGCAACAGCCGCTCCGGCCTTAGTCACCGGTAATTCCGTCGTAGGACACTCAACTGGTGTCCAGTCATCTGAAATGCTTACAGACACCCTTACCCTTCAGGAGGTAACGGTGAATGCATCGTTTTCAGACATCAGGAACACCCCTCTGCGTCTTACAACAATCGATAGCGAGACCCTCAGGTCGCGTGCGGCATCACGCACATATCCGGAACTTCTCAAAGGCGTTCCGGGCCTTTATGCTACCTCAGAATCTGGTAGTTATGGAGATGCGAAGCTGAATATCCGTGGCTTCCGTCAGGAAAACATCGCGGTCCTGCTCAACGGCATTCCGATCAGCGGACTGACGACCGGCAACATGTTCTGGAACAACTGGATGGGACTGGCAGACGCAACGTATGCTATCCAGCTCCAGAAAGGTGTCGGCGGCTCAATGCTTGCGGACGGTTCAGTCGGTGGCTCGGTAAATATACTTACGACTTCAACATCAGAGGATTTCAGTCTTGAAGCCGGTGCATATGCCTCTCATTACGGCACGGCAAAAGGCTACCTGAGCATCAATAGCGGTGCCCTTCCGAAAGGCTGGGGAGTAAGCCTTATGGCTTCTTACGTCGGCGGAAAGGGCTATGTGGATGCCACGGATGTGAGTGCTTTTTCATATATGCTGAACGTAAGCAAGAGGTTCGGGGATGGCCATACGCTTCTTTTCACGGCACTTGGCTCTCCCGAGCGTCACGACCAGCGCTCTACGAGACTGAGCTGGGACGAGGTGTTGGCTTACGGCCGGACCTACAACAAGAACTGGGGAATGCGTGACGGGAAGGCGTTCAACCTCAGCCGCAACAATTATTTCAAGCCGTATTTCACCCTCCAGCATATATGGAACGGGGAGAAGGTGTCGATGAAGAACTCTGTATATCTGGCAATAGGAAACGGTGGCGGCAGGTGGACCGAGACCAAAGGCATTCCGATAGCTTCGTTCCTGAAGAACGGACAGATCGATTGGGAGGCAGTGAAGCAGGCGAATATGACCGAGGGCCATACGCCCCTGATGGCAACGGGTGAGGGCATTCCGGAGGGAAAGGCGGCGAAAAACATTCTCAGCGACTATATGGCCGGCCACACTCAGACAGGTGCGATCGCTTCTCTGGAGTACAGACCGGCTCATAGGTGGACCCTTGGTGCAGGTGTTCATTACCAGTATTATTCGACCTGGGAATGCGAGCGCATAACCGATCTGCTTGGCGCGGACTATTGGTACGAGGATTATGCAGGCAAGTCTCTCGCAGGTCTCGCAGACCGTAATCCCTACAAGAAGGTCGGAGATTATGTGCGTACTGACAACGGAAAGGTGACGCATCACGGAACTGCTTATGTGACAGCTGCTTACGCGTCTGAAAAACTGGCGGCTAACCTCGGCCTTTCCGGATTCGGAAGCTTGAACAGGCGTTGGGACAAGTACAATTATGTGGGCGATGGAGTCTGGAGCGATACGGCTGGAGGATTCGGTGCCAGCCTGAAGGGCGGGTTGTTATGGAAGCCGGCTGCAGGACATAGTCTGTATGTGAACGGAGGGTGGTACAGCCGTCTGCCGTACCCGAGCGTGTGGTTTTCGTCCGGCAATAATGAGATTACCGAGGGGGTGCGGAATGAACAGAATATCCTCGGCGAGCTGGGTTACCGCTATGTGTGGTCACGTGGAGGCGTGGAACTGACCGGATATGCCGCTTATTGGAAGAATAAGACCATGATGTCCAATCCATATAAGCAGGCAGATGCCATCGGGACGACCAAATATATGGTGACAGGTCTTGATGCCTTTCATTGCGGCGTGGAACTGGATGCTTTCTGGAATATTACCGACTGGATGAAGATATCTGCATATGCTTCGATAGGTGACTGGAGGTGGAAGAATGATGTTCAGGCAGTGATATATGACGACTACAGCCATGTCGAGGTAGGCAAGGTGAATGTGTATTCCGACGGTCTTCCGGTGGGTGACGCCCCTCAGACCCAGGTGGGCGCATCCTTGAACTTTGACATACCGTACGGCTTCCGTTTCAATGCGGACTGGCAGTTCAACGACAGGATGTATGCGGATTTCGACCCGGTGACAAGGACCGATCCGTCAGACAGGGCACCTTCATACAGGATTCCATCATATCATCTTCTGGGAGCCACCTTCAGCTGGTCTGGCATGTTGGGCAGGTCTGCTGAGAGGGACGGATTAGGGCTGACAGTCTTTGCTACAGGAGCCAACCTGTTGAACACCATGTATATAGAACGCGGAAAGGATGGT
Source organism: Bacteroidales bacterium (assembly GCA_017398335.1). Lineage (GTDB taxonomy): Bacteria > Bacteroidota > Bacteroidia > Bacteroidales > UBA932 > Cryptobacteroides. Next base: position 2,888 of record JAFQGK010000046.1, read on the forward strand.
GCGGCGCACGACCTTGCATCCTTCCGCGGTTACTGGGGTTTCGGACGGAATTTCTCTTTCGGCCTCCGCTTCTCCTTCTAATCCCTGGCGAATCTTTTCCTGATATCTTCAAGCCAGAGCTCTCTTTGTTCCTGACCGGCTTGCTTGACCATCGAAAGATTTATCCAGCTTACATCTTCAATCCCTATCTGCCTGAAGGTTCCTTTGATGAGGTTTCCTTCCAGTGAGTTGTTGAAATGCTCCTTGTAGATGTCTGCAGGGGTGTTCATTGTTGAAATCACGGTCACTTTCCTGATCGGAAGCCTTGATTTCAGCAGCCCTCCCTTCATATCATATGCGACAGCAGGGAATATCGCTTTGTCGATGAATCCCTTTGCCATTGCAGGCATTGTCATCCACCAGATCGGGAATATCATCACCAGATGTTCTGTCTTTTCGAGCTTGGCTTTGTAGGTCAGAACCAGAGGGTCGACTTCGTCAAGGGCGGCAGCATCTCCTTTCCCTGCTAGAGCAAAGGCCTTCAGGTCTTTGGCGTGCATCACCGGATCGAAGCCGTCTTTGTCCAGATGAATCAGGCCATATGGCTGTCCGCTCTCGGCCAGTCCTTTGATAACAGCTTCCATTATTGCGTTGCAGAAACTTCCTGCGTAGGGGTGGTTGAATACTATAAGTGTCTTCATGATAATCAGTTTTTGAGATTCTTATGCAAGTCCTTTGCCTGAAAAGTTTGCCAAGCCGACTTAATTGTTAACTTTGTAGATTACAAGGATTGAAACTATGGAACAGATAAACATATATTCAGGCAAGGATGTCATAAGCAAGGTTCTGATCGACAATGATGTGGAGACTCTGGCGTCTCTGCTGGAACCGTACAGGAAGGTATATGCTGTTATGGATAGTGCAGTGGCGGCAGACTGTCCGGCAGCCTTGGAGATTGCGGCTGTCCTCAATTCCAAGGGGGCACCGGGAATGCTTGTGGAGGCGTCCGAGCACGAAAAGACGATGGAAACAGTCCTGAAGATATGTGCGTGGCTTATGGAGCAGGGAGCTGACCGTGATGCCCTGGTGCTGGCTATCGGAGGAGGCATAACCACGGATATGACCGGTTTTGCAGCTTCAATATACAAGAGAGGAGTCCGCTTTGCCTATATGCCGACTACTCTTCTTGCCCAGGTGGATGCTGCAGTCGGAGGCAAGACAGGTGTAAATTTCGACAACTACAAAAATATGCTCGGCATCATCCGTCAGCCGAAATTCACCTTCATATGCCCTTCTGTGCTTGAGAGCCTTTCATCAAGAGACTTCCTTTCAGGTGCGGCAGAAATGCTCAAGTCATTTATAATTGAGGATGGCGGATGGTATGGGCGCGCCGTAGAGTGGTTGAAGGGATATTCTTCAACCGACGCAAAAGGAACTTATCTTCAGGAGAATGTGGAGGAACTGTCTGCTCTTATAGGCACTGCCGTCAGTGTCAAGGCGGGCATAGTTTCCCGTGACCAGTTTGAAGGTGGAGAGCGCAGGAAACTGAATCTGGGCCATACATTCGCTCATGCTATCGAGACCCTTGCCCAGAGAAAACGCATGGAGTCCGAAGATGCCCCTGATATAACTCATGGAGAAGCTGTGGCAATGGGTATGGTGCTGGCAGCGGAGCTTTCAGATGCCTACAGACGGGAAAGCGGAGAGCCGATTGTTCAGGAGAATGGCTTTGGATGGGGGCTGGAGCAGCGTCTGGAGGCGGATTTTCTGTCATGCGGCCTGCCTATCGGATGTCCTTTCAGACTTTCTCTGATGGCTGAAGTGATGAGAAAGGATAAGAAGGCGGAGGCAGGGAAGGTGCATTTCATACTCCCGTTTGCCGTTGGTGATGTGCGTATGGTGGATATGACCATTGATGAGGTGGTGGACTTAATGTCATGAAATTCAGGTAGATTATGATTTGTACGACTATACAGAACAAGAATCTGGAGCAGATACTTGAGGCTCTTGAGGAGTGCGAGATGGCGGAGATCCGCCTGGACCGTTGCAATCTGTCTCTTAAGGATATAGAGGAATGCTTCACCTCTGATGTGCCTTTGGTGGCTACATGCCGGATATCGGAAATTATTGCCTCGGAGCCATCACTGCAGGATGAGAGGCTGACTCCCCAGAGCAAGGAGATCAAGGCGGCTCAGATTGCCGAAAAGAGGCTTTGCAAGGCTATCGAAGCAGGTGCGCGTTATGTCGATGTGGAGATAGAGGCTCCTAAGCAGATGTCCAAGAGAGTGCGAAATGTGGCACACGAGAATGGTACGGTCTTCATCCGCTCTTTCCATGATTTCGAAGGGACGGATTCTCTGGAGGCGCTGAAGGCAGTTGTTGAAAAATGCTGCTATCATGGGGCGGACATGGTGAAGGTCGTGACGACGGCCCACACTACGGAAGATGTAGAGAGAGTAATGTCTCTATATGGATGGTGCCGTGAATCAGGTGGGAATCAGGAAAGAATAGCAGCCTTGGCAGACGGTGGCCTGATAGCATTCTGTATGGGGGATGCAGGACGTCAGTCGCGTCTGGAGTGTCTCAGATATGGATCGCCATATACATATGCAGCCCTTACGGAAGAAGAATCGGCAGCTCCCGGTCAATGGGCTGCGGACCAGATGCGTAAGAATGTCTACGGTGACTTCAGGTTCTGGGATGATGAGACCTGTTATATGATGCCGGCTTCCAAGAGTTTTGCCCAGCGTGCCATAATTGCTGCTGCTCTTGCTGACGGAGAGTCTCATCTTCGCGGATATACGCCTTGCGGCGATAATGAGGCGGCGATTGAAGTAGCTAAGAATATAGGTGCAGAAGTGGAATTGAAGGGCAATGAGTTGGTAATCAGAGGCATATCAGCTGCTCTTGATTCGTTGGACTGCCCGTCTCTTCATGTCGGTGAATCCGGTCTGCTGACAAGGATGATGATTCCTATAATGGCTCAGATAGGCTCAGGACCGGTGAAATTTACCGGAGAAAAGACTCTTTTGGGACGCCCGCTCACAGGGGCAAAGGAGATAATGCATGCTTTTGCGGCAGAGATAACTTCTGAGGAAAGTTCTGATATAAGGGTGCCTCTTATGGTGAAAGGTCCCCTCGATGCGACGCGTGCAGAAATCTCAGGCAGACATGGGTCTCAATTGATATCGGGCCTTCTGATGGCTCTTCCATTCTCTCAGAAGAATACGTCGCTGATTGTACACGAGCCGAAGAGCATCCCGTATATGTTCATTACCCTTGAGGTATTGAAGAAGTTCGGTATCAAGGTGGGCAACGATATGCTTGGAGGAAGAGACTTCATTGAATCGGACGGAGACTGGTCTCTCTGCACAGAGATGGTCTTCAAGGTCAAGGGAGGTCAGAGATATAAGGCGGCAGATCTGGATCTGGAAGGGGACTGGAGTGCTGCAGCGAATTTTCTTGTAGCAGGAGCTGTCTTTGGAAAAGCAGAAATTCAAGGACTTGATACGACTTCCCTGCAGGCAGATCTTTCAATCATGGATATCCTGATGGATGCCGGAGCCAGTCTTTCTCAACTTGACGGCGACAGAGGAAATATAACCGTTCAGCGAGCTCCGCTTAAAGCGTTCAGTGTGGATGCGTCTAACTGTCCGGACCTCTTTCCGATAATATCGGTTCTTGCGGCATTCTGTCAGGGTACAAGCAGGATTGCTGGTGTCGGACGCCTCGCAAACAAGGAAAGCAACAGGGCAGAGGCTATTCTGGAGATGTTGACGCAGATGGGCGTCGCAGCTGATATTGAGGGTGACGTGCTGTCCGTCGAGGGATATACTCTGGCTCAGCGCCTGCTGAATCCGGTAGCGGAAGCCGCTGGCAGGCCATCAGACGCTCCTGGACTCCTTAAAGGCGGAAAATATACTTCACGCCACGACCACCGTATGGTGATGGCCCTCAAGGTGGCATCCCTTGGTGCTGACGGCCCGATAACGATTGATGATGAGGAATGCGTTGCAAAATCTTTCCCGCAGTTCCTTGAAATATTTAAATTTTGAGTTATGAATACGTTCGGAAGAAAATTCAGGGTTTCTATCTTCGGAGAATCTCATGGTGAGGCTATAGGTGTGGTGCTTGACGGCGTGCCAGCCGGACTGGAGCTGTCCGAAACTGACTTTGAGAAGGATATCGATCGTCGCAGAAGCGGTGCGAAGGGAACCACTCCCCGGAAGGAATCTGATAAACCGGTGATTCTCAGTGGAATATATGAGGGACATACGACTGGTGCCCCCCTTGCCGTGATCTTTAGGAATGAGAACACCAGATCGTCAGATTACAGTCTCTTTGCCGCAATGCCACGTCCCGGGCATGCAGATCTGACGGCAGCCTTGAAATGGGACGACTGCCAGGATCCGCGTGGAGGCGGCCATTTTTCGGGACGTCTGACTCTTCCTGTTGTGGCGGCAGGCGTGGTGGCAAAGAAGATACTTGCCGACGCTACCATTCTGGATGAAACTCCGTGCAATGATGTCTGTGCCAGAATCGTGGAACTAGGCGGAATACCGGTCGGACAGGAGGGTGAATGGCAGAAGGCTATTGATAAGACAATGAAGGAGGGTGACTCATTGGGAGCTGTCATCGCATGTACAGTACCTCAGATTGATCCCGGATATGGCGAACCATTCTGGGACAGCGCAGAGTCAGTGATAGCACATGGGATATTTGCAATCCCGGGTGTACGCGGAATAGAATTCGGAGACGGATTCCGGGCGGCGGCCATGAAGGGATCGGAGCATAATGACCCGATAGGAGAAGACGGAAGACCGTTGAAAAATGGTGCCGGTGGAATCAACGGTGGTATCACGAACGGCGCTCCTGTAACCTTCAGAGTGGCATTCAAACCGACGTCCAGCATTCACAAGGCCCAGCAGACCTATAACTTTGCAGCATCCCGGATGGACATTCTTGAAGTCCCGGGCAGACACGATGCCTGCTTTGCTCTTCGTGCTCCGGTTGTCGTCGAGGCTGTTGCAGCAATTGCTCTTGCTGACCTTGTCCTCCTCAACTCCTGATCATTTCTGCACCGGAAGCTGATAAAGCTTAAGGCCGAACTCCTGAGCCATAGCAAGGAGATGGTCGAATATGTCTGACTGGATATCTTCATATTCTTTCCAGACCTTATCTGTCAGAAAGAAATACACCTCTATGGGAAGGCCGAATTCACAAGGTTCCCTCTGTGCTGTTATCAGGTCAAGATTCTGTGATACCATAGGGTGCTGCCTGAGGTATAGTCCTATGTATATACGGTAAAGCTGCGAATTCGTGGGAGCCTCTTTTCCGGCTTTCCAGTCCTTCATCAAGGGGATATTCTTCCGTATGTCGGAAACCATGTCCTCAGAACATACCTCCACGCTGTTGAGGTCGATAAATATTTTCTTGTCGACTCTTCGTCCTTCGCTTTCGCTCATTCCCCTCCAGTTCTTGAAAGGCGTACTTACAAGGGTGTATGGGGGAATTGTCGTTATGGTATTATCCCAGTTCCTGACCTTCACGGTGTTCAGGGTTATCTCCTCTACTATTCCGTTGGCGCTTCCGTCAGGCATCTGGATCCAGTCTCCTATACGGATCATGTTGTTCTGTGACAGCTGTACACCGGCCACGAAACCAAGAATGCTGTCCTTGAATATAAGCATAAGCACAGCAGCAGAGGCTCCCAGACCGGTAAGCAGGACAGTCGGAGACTTGTCGATCAGTATGGCGACAATCAGTATGCCTCCGATAAAGAACAGGATGACCTGTATGGCCTGGATCAGTCCTTTCAGCGGGTGGCTTCTGTGTTTTTCCGTGCTGGAATACAGGTCCAGGAATATCTGCAGCAGGGCGTTGCCGATAAGAAGCATGACAAATACCAGATATGAAACCGCTATTCTCTGAAGCAGTAGCAGGGTGTGGTCGCCCTTTTCATAGATTGTAAACAGCATGAAATATACAAAAAGGCCCGGAATCATCAGGAGCATGTTCCGCCCCAGTCTGCGTTTCTGAAGGTATGGATGCAACTTCGTTTTCTGCAGTTTCCTGCTCCGGCGTGATATGAATGAGAATATGCCTTGGCACAGGAAATTCAGTCCTATGGCCAAGGCAATGATTGCGAGAACTTCCAGAGCTTTCATTATCTCTCCTCTTCAAAATGTTCTTTCCCTACTCCGCAGGCCGGACATGTCCAGTCTTCAGGGATGTCCTCAAATGCCGTTCCTGGTGCGACGCCGTTTTCCGGGTCTCCTTCTGCCGGATCATATATGTATCCGCAGATGACGCAAACGTATCTTTTCATACTCATAAATATTTATACGCCGCCATGTCAGACAATAATCAGACCGTCTGCGCAAGCCTAAGAAAATCCGAAGTATCAAAAGGTCGAAAAAAACGACGTATTTTCTATGTGATTCATAAAAATATGTATATTTGTCGAAAATTGTATACATATGGATAAGAGAGAATTGCACAACATTACACTTGGAAAATTTAAAAGCTTCTTTCCGGAAGCGTCTTCTGTAGGTCTTGGAGATGATTTTTATATCCTTGATGCCCAGCTTACGGACAATCATAGCCCTCTGCAGCATCCCTGCCGTTTTGACGGTTTTTTGATCCTCTACTGCTGCAAGGGACATATACGTCTGAATATCAATCTTAATGAATATGAATTGAAGGAGAATATGATGTTCGTCAATTCTCCCGGCAATATCATAAAGGTGAACGAGCTGGTGGATACAGATCAGAAAGATATGCGCTATCTGGTTGTGGCCATGTCTAAGGACTTTCTCAGCAGTCTTGCCCTCGATGCAAACAAAATGTTCAATGACTGGCTGTCTTTGATAAACGATCCGTTCATGTCTCTGGATGAGGAAAACTCCAAGCTTCTGGGTGATCACCTCAAACTGATTTCTACAGTTGTGGACTCGTCGCTTACTCATAAAAAAGACGTGGTACGTACACTTATGTCCTCCCTTCTCTATGTTATTACGGGTATGTGGGCAGCAAGGTCTTTGAAAGAGGAAGAGAAAGAGATAACCTCTTCCAGAAGCAGGATGATATTCGAGCAGTTTATGAAGCTTGTCAACGAGTATCACACCCGGTACCGCAATGTCGGTTTTTATGCAGATAAGTTGTGTCTGACCCCAAAATATCTTTCCAAACTGGTAAAGAATGCTTCCGGGAGATCGGCTCCTGACTGGATTGATGCATATGTGATTCTCGAGGCCAAGAATCTTCTCAAGCATTCAAATATCTCGATAAAGGAGATCGTCTACAGACTTAATTTCCCTAATCAGTCAGTCTTCTATAAGTTCTTCAAAGCAAGGACGAACATGACTCCAAGTGAGTATAGAAATTCCTGAAAGTGCTTTATAATCCAAAGCAAAACGACTCTTTGCTGATAATTTTGTAAAAGAATTTGGGAATTTCATAAAATTCATTAACTTTGCGAAAGACATCAGAATTTTTTCGTGTCTATTTGTTAAGTTCGTTTTATATACGGCAGGGTTCCTTGGGGAGGGGACCCTGCTAATTTTTAAAAAATATTTTGTAACTTAGGCCCGATTTTGACCTGACTGCAATAATTATTAACATAAACTTGATAAAAATGAATAAAAAAAGTAATGTTCTTGCGATTGGAATCATGTTTTTCCTCTTCGCAATGATTTCATTCGTGACAGGTCTCCAGAACCCTATGGGAGTTATCGCCAAGGCACAGTTCGGTGCTACAAACCTTATGTCCCAGCTTGGTAATGCAGCAAACTTCATTGCATATGCATTCATGGGACTTCCTGCCGGTTTCCTTCTCAAGGGTAAAGGTTATAAGTTTACTGCCCTCACTGCGGTAGCTATCGGCTTCATTGGTGTTGCGATATCGTATCTTTCAGGCGTGTTCGGCAACTTCGCCATCTACCTTCTCGGAGCATTTGTTTCAGGTTTCTCAATGTGTATGCTCAATACAGTTGTGAACCCTTTGCTCAACACTCTCGGCGGTGGTGGAAACAGAGGTAATCAGCTTATCCAGCTCGGAGGCTCATGCAACTCGCTGTCTGCTACAATCGTTCCTGTGCTTGCAGGTTATCTTATCGGTGAAGTTACTGAGAATACTCAGGTTGCAGACGTGAATGCCGCCCTGTTCATCGCTATGGGTATCTTCGCTCTTGCATTCGTCATCATTTTCTTCTCAACCATTCCAGAGCCGGAGCTTGAAGCAGCAGCTGCTGCCGGTGAGCAGAAGAAAGAAGGAACTCTCGAGAGCATCAAGGGTGCTGTTTCACACAAGAATCTTGTTTTCGGTGTGATTGCGATCTTCCTTTATGTAGGTATCGAGGTCGGTATTCCTAACATGGCAAATCTTTATATGACATCAGCAGACGGTCTTGGTATGGCAGCCGGTGTTGCCGGAACCCTCGTCGGTGCATATTGGTTCCTTATGCTTTGCGGCCGTCTTGTCGGCGGTGCAGTCGGTGGCAAGGTTTCAAGCCGTGCCATGATGACAGCAGTGAGCTCTGCGGCAATCGTGTTCATCCTTCTTGGAATGTTCCTTCCTAAAACATGGACAATGAGCCTTCTCGGAGCTGAAGTTCCGGTAGGAATGCTCTTTTTCGTCATCTGCGGTCTCTGCACTTCGATCATGTGGGGAGCAATCTTCAACCTCGCAGTTGAGGGGCTCGGAAGATATACTTCCATCGCATCCGGACTCTTCATGGTAATGGTATGCGGCGGCGGTATCCTTCCTTTGGTACAGGGCGCAGTAGCAGACGCAGCGGGCTATGTAAACAGCTACTGGGTGCTTATCGCAGCTCTTGTCTACACTCTTTGGTTTGCCCTTTATGGCTCTAAGACGAATAAATAAAATCAGATATATATGGATTCAACATTTGTAGTGGGAATAGATGTCGGCGGACAGACCACGAAGCTTGGTGTAGTTGACGCAAGAGGAACAGTCCTCGCACAGACTGTTATACGCACGGATACTTATACAACTATCGAACCTTACATTGCCGAGCTTGCAGAGGCTCTCAGAAAGGTAATTGCTGATGCAGGTGCCGAGGGTAAGGTAAGAGGTATCGGAGTCGGTGCACCAAACGGAAACTATTATACAGGTACCATTGAAAATGCCGTGAACCTTTCATGGGGTGGCACTCAGACAATCGAGTTCTCGAAGTTGCTTTCTGAGGCAATGGGCGGACTTCCGGTCGCTCTTACCAACGATGCCAACGCTGCTGCTGTTGGTGAAATGACATATGGTGCCGCAAGAGGCATGAAGAATTTCATCATGATCACTCTGGGTACCGGCGTAGGTTCAGGTATCGTCATCAACGGAGACGTAGTATATGGACACGACGGTTTTGCCGGTGAACTTGGTCACGTGGCTGCAGTACGCAACAATGGACGTACCTGCAATTGCGGAAAGACAGGATGCCTCGAGACTTATGCTTCGGCAACAGGTGTGGCACGTACAGCACGTGAATGGCTCGAACTCAGCGATGAGCCTTCTGTTCTCAGAAGCCTTGACAATATCACTTCAAAGGATGTCTACGAGGCAGCTAAGGAGGGAGATAAACTTGCGCTCAAGATCTTTGAGTTCACAGGAAAGATTCTCGGACGCTCATTTGCAGACTTCATCGCATTCAGCTCACCTGAGGCTATCGTTCTCTTTGGCGGTCTTGCAAGGGCTAAGGAATTCCTCCTCCAGCCTATAGAGGATGCGATGAATGCCAATGTTCTTCCTTTATGGAGAGGCAAGGTAAAGATTGTATTCTCTCAGCTTAAGGAGTCTGATGCTGCTATTTTGGGAGCATCTGCCCTCGCTTGGGAACTTTAATGAAAAATTTTCGCAGAATTTTTAGTTTTGGCATACCCTTTGCAAATAAACTGATTAAAAAAGAAAGTTAGTTTAGTTGTTAATAATAGGGTTATAGTATAAGAGGAACCGTCGTGATGACTGGTTCCTCTTTTCGTTTATTAAATAAGGCTCCTGATGGATAGTATGTTATTTCTGTCTGAGATACACCTGTACAGGACATCCGAGGAAGTCGAAGTTGCTTCGGAGCTTGTTCTCCAGGAAACGTCTGTAAGGCTCGCGGATATACTGCGGAAGATTACAGAAGAATGCAAATGAAGGCGATCTCGTAGGAAGCTGAGTCACGTACTTGATCTTGATGTACTTGCCCTTCCATGCAGGCGGCGGGTAGTTCTCGATTTCTTCGAGCATCACCTCGTTAAGCTTTGAGGTCGATATCTTTCTCGAATAATTCTCATAGACGTGTGCAGCAGCATCCAGCACATCCATTATTCTCTGTTTGTTTATTACGGATGTGAAGATGATAGGAATGTCATTGAATGGAGCTAGTCTTTCCTTGATGGCCTGAGTGTACTCCTTCATCGTGTTGCTGTCCTTCTCGATTGTGTCCCATTTGTTCACTACCACCACGCAGCCCTTTCTGTTTCTCTGGATGAGGTTGAAAATGGCCATATCCTGAGACTCTATACCTGTCTGGGCATCCACCATCAGGATGCAGACGTCAGAATGCTCGATGGCACGGATTGACCTCATGACTGAGTAGAACTCCAGATCTTCGTGAACCTTGGTCTTCTTTCTCATACCGGCAGTGTCCACAAGCATGAATTCATGTCCGAATTTGTTGTATAGGGTAGCGATTGAGTCACGTGTCGTACCGGCGATTGGGGTCACGATATTCCTTTCCTTGCCGAGAAGGGCGTTGGTAAGGGATGACTTGCCTACGTTCGGTTTTCCTACAATGGTGAAATGTGGAAGCTCAGGATGTTCATCTGTGTCCGGATCCTCTGCAGGAAGTACCTTTACTATAGCATCAAGAAGGTCTCCTGTACCTCCTCCGTTTGCCGCGGAAATACTGTACACTTCTCCAAGTCCCAGTGAATAGAACTGGAAGGCGTCGTACATCTTTTCTCCGGAGTCGATCTTGTTGACAGCAAGAACCACCGGTTTGCCACTTCTTCTGAGAATGTCAGCGATCTCTTCGTCATAGTCGGTTATGCCGGTACCGGCTTCGACCATGAAAAGAACCACGTTTGCCTCTTCGATGGCAAGAACAACCTGCTTGCGGATCTCTTCCTCGAAAATGTCATCGGAGTTGGAAGTGTATCCTCCTGTGTCTACAACAGAAAATTCATTACCGCACCACTCGCAACGGCCATAATGCCTGTCGCGGGTTACACCTGCGGTCTCGTCAACAATCGCCTGGCGCATTCCCACCAGACGGTTAAAAAGTGTGGATTTGCCCACATTCGGGCGTCCGACAATAGCTAAAAGGCTCATAATAAATTATTTAGTTGTTAACATTCCGCCTCACGGCGGAATCGCTCATCCCTATCCGGGATCGTTTATCTGCAGTCGGCTCCGCAGCTTGCGCAGCCTCCTTCGTCACATTTAGGTGTGCCGTCGGGATTCTTCTCTCCCCAAAGTCTTATCTCTTCCTCCTTGGCGCATTTGATACCTCTCTTGCGCATTTCCTTATTGTTCTCTATTTCTGTCTCAGGAAACTTTCCGTCTTTCCTGAAAATGATGTTGAAGCAAAGTCCGAAGACGCAAAGTCCAACGAGGATGACAGCAGCAATCAATATTTCCATATCTAAAATCAAAATTCCGTCGGAAGGTCCGTTCCTCCCGGCGGAATTAATATCAAATCCAGTTCCTAGTTGATGAAGCTAGTGCTGATAGGCTCGTAATTATATACCTTGTTTATGATATCGGCAAATATCTTGGTCATTGAAAGGACTGTGATCTTGCTCTTGTCCTTAGCAGGGTCGTTGCTGAGAGGAATGGTATCTGATACGATTACTTCCTCAAGAGCTGATTCTGCGATTCTGTCATATGCCGGACCGGAAAGAACAGGGTGCGTGGCGCATGCACGAACGCTTAAAGCTCCCATTTCCTTAAGTACGTTTGCAGCTTTTGCAAGTGTGCCGGCTGTATCGATCATATCGTCAACAATGACCACATTCTTGCCCTTGACGTCTCCGATGGCTGTAATTGAACCCACTACATTTGCTTTCTCGCGTGATTTGTGACAGATGATGACAGGACACTCAAGATACCTTGCATATGCGTTTGCCCTCTTGGCTCCACCCATATCAGGTGCTGCGATTGCAAGGTTCTCGATATTCATCGCCTTGAGATAAGGAAGGAATACAGCGCTTGCGTAGATGTGGTCAACAGGGAAATCGAAGAATCCCTGGATCTGGTCAGCATGGAGGTCACATGTCATAACGCGGTCGCATCCTGCTGCGTGGAGCATGTTTGCCACGAGTTTTGCGCCGATGGAAACTCTTGGTTTGTCCTTGCGGTCCTGTCTTGCCCACCCGAAGTACGGCATCACGGCGATCACCTTGTGTGCAGAGGCCCTTCTGGCGGCGTCAATCATCTGAAGAAGCTCGAAAAGATTCTCGCATGGCGGGAAAGTGGACTGAATGATGAATACTGTAGCTCCGCGTACACTTTCGTTGTAGCATGGCTGGAATTCACCATCGCTGAATGTGAGCACATCTGCTGAGCCAAGCTCAAGATTCATTGACTTGGCAACCTTCAGTGCGAAGTCTTTTGAAGCTCTGCATGTGAAGAGTTTGATTTTATGTTCGTTATGCATGGTCTGTGAGGGTTTGATTATTTTCTTTCATATCCTTGAGCACTGATTCTATGTAGTTCAGAATCTCATCTCGTCCCAGTCCGGTCTCAGACGAACTTATAAATGTCGGCGGCAATTCCTCCCACAGCTCAAGAATCTGATTCTTCATCTTTTCGACCTGGGCAGCAAGTGCGTTCGGGCCGTTCTTGTCACCTTTTGTAAAGATTATGGCGAAAGGAATTCTGCTCTGACCAAGCTCTATCAGGAAATCCATATCTACCTTGCCGATGTCGTGTCTCGAATCTATCAGCACGAAGAGCATGACCATTTCTTCAGAAAGGTTGATATAGTTGCGGATCACCTGTTCAAGTTTCTGTTTGCCCGTTGAAGACATTTTTGCATAGCCGTATCCAGGAAGGTCGACGAGATACCACTCCCTGTTGATGAGGAAATGGTTGACGAGTCTTGTCTTTCCGGGTTTGCTGGAGGTCATTGCCAGTTTTTTGTTACGGCACAGCATGTTGATCAGCGATGATTTGCCGACGTTGGATCTTCCGATGAAGGCGAACTCAGGGAACTTCTGTTTCGGCTTCTCGGAAATACGTGTACTGCTACCTGCAAAAAGGGCTTCTGAAATCTTCATGGTGAGTTGTGATGCTCAAACAGTGCGCAAAGATATTAAATTTATTTTATTTCTATTGAAATAATGGCCCAACTGAAGGAAAATTTGCTAAATTTGTAACACTGATTATGCAGACAATATGGAGAAAGATTTTATTGACCTTTTTGAATTTCAGACGAGACTTAAGGAGGGGATAGAATCGCTTTTTCCTAAACGATTGTGGATCAGGGCTGAAGTGAGTGCTGTCAAGGCAAGGAACGGGGGACATTGTTACCTCGAACTTTCACAAAGTAATGAAGACGGCCTCGTGGCAAAAGCTTCAGCCATCATATGGAGTTCGAAATACAGATTCATCTCGCCATACTTCGAGTCCGTCACCGGCTCTCCGCTTCAGGAAGGCATGCAGATTCTGGTGGAAGTGCAGCCTACCTATAGTCAGTTGTATGGCTTCTCTCTCATTATCAATGATATAGACCCTGAGTTTTCCCTTGGTGTAAAGGAACTTGAAAGGCAGCGCACGATTGAAAGGCTTCAGAAAGAAGGACTTATGGACCTTCAGAAGGAACTTGCTCTTCCGGCTCTTCCATACAGGTTTGCAGTGATTTCAGCGGAGGATGCGGCCGGATACCGCGATTTTGTCAGACACCTTGATGAGAACCCGTATGGATTCAAGGTCAGTTTGACTTTGTTTCCGGCATTGATGCAGGGACAGGATTGCCCGAGGTCCATCGTCGAGGCTTTGGATGCCATTCTTGAAAGTGGTGAGGAATATGATGCTGTCCTGATTCTTAGAGGCGGAGGGGCCAGGCTTGATCTTGCCTGCTATGATGACTACTCTATGGCGGCAGTGATCGCCCAGTATCCTACCCCTGTTCTTACGGCGGTCGGCCATGATCAGGACTATCATGTCTGTGATATGGTGGCTTATGAAAATGTGAAGACTCCGACGGCTCTTGCGGATTTCATACTGGAAATATATGAAGACGAGGATGCAAGGATTTCTTCCTTCCAGTCTCGTATGAAACTTGCATTTGCATCGAGACTTTTGTCGATGGATGCTGCTGTGGAAGCGGTCTGGATGAGGATAAGAGGTGGATTTGCCATGAAGCTTCTGAATATGGAGAGTAGCCTGGATGTGCTCCAGGCAAGGATACAGGCTGCCGATCCGAGGAATATCCTGGAAAGGGGATATGCTCTGGCTCTTGATGAGCATGGAGTTGTGCTGAAGTCGGCGGCAGGATGCAGGAAGGGCGATTCGGTTTCCCTTATGTTTGCCGATGGGACTCTTGCTTGTGAAGTTATGGGCGTAAGTAAATGATTATGAAGGAATTTGATTATACAAAGGCGATGGCTGAACTTGAGGAAATCGCCCTCAAGGTAGAAGACCCCAGGACGGGTGTCGAAGATATTGAAAAATATATGAAACGCTCACAGGAGCTGATGGAAGCCTGCAGGAACTACCTGCGCGGTGCAAGGGAGAAACTGGATGCGATGTCATCCTGAGTGTTCCGAAGGGTGGAGTGTGAAACTTTAATATACAAAAGCCAGAAGATATGTGTGCAAGAAAGAAAAAGATGATTTATGATGCCGACAAATGGCTGAAACCTTACAAGGATGTCATAGACAGAAGACACAAGATGATAATGGATGCCAAGGAAAGACTGGCGTCCGGAGGTTCCTTGAGCCAGGGTATCAATAATCACATACATTATGGTCTTCATCATGATGCTCAGGGTAACTGGGTGTTCCGTGAGTGGGCTCCGAATGCCACAAAGATCTATCTTATCGGAGACTTCAACAACTGGAAGAGGAGCGATGCCTATGCTCTCAGCCCGGTGGGAGGCGGCAATTGGGAGATAACGCTTCCGGCTATGTTCCTTGACCATGGTACGTTGTACAAACTCTTCATCGAATGGCCGGGAGGAGGCGCAGAAAGGCTTCCGTCATATGTCACCAGAACGGTTCAGGACCCTCAGACCAAGCAGTTCTCTGCCCAGGTATGGGACCCGTATAAGCAGTATGAATGGCGCAATCCCAAGCCGGGAAAACGACCTCATCCGCTGATTTACGAATGCCATATCGGAATGGCGGCAGAAGAGGAAAAAGTGGGAACTTTTGAGGAATTCAGACAGAATGTGCTGCCTAAGATAGCGGACCTTGGCTACGATACGATTCAGATAATGGCTCTTCAGGAACATCCGTACTATGGCTCATTCGGCTATCAGGTGTCCAACTTCTTCGCTCTCAGCTCGCGCTTCGGTACTCCTGAGGAATTCAAGGCTCTGGTGGATGACGCCCATGGATATGGAATTGCGGTGGTTATGGATATCGTTCACTCGCATTCTGTTGATAATGAGGCGGAAGGACTGGGATTGTTTGATGGAAAAGAGACCCTGTATTTCTATGACGGATGGCAGGGAAGACATCCTGCGTGGGGCTCAAGATGCTTCGATTATGGCAAGGATGAAACGAAGTACTTCCTTCTGTCCAACTGCAAATACTGGATGGAAGAGTATCATATCGACGGATTCCGTTTCGATGGAGTGACCAGCATGATATACTGGGATCATGGTCTGGAGAAGGATTTTGTTGGGTATGAGAACTACTTCAATCAAGGCGTGGATGAAAATGCCCTTACATATCTGGCTCTTGCCAATATCCTGATCCGTGAAATGAATGAAGACTCGTTCACCATTGCCGAGGATGTCAGCGGAATGGCGGGCCTGGCTGCTCCTGTAGAGCAGGGGGGAATAGGCTTTGATTTCCGTATGAGCATGGGAGTTGCGGACAATTGGATCAAGTGGATAAAGGAACTGACTGATGATCAGTGGAGTATGGGAGAGATGTGGTGGCAGCTCACCAACAAGCGCGAGGATGAAAAGACCATCAGTTACGCAGAATGCCATGACCAGGCGATGGTAGGAGACAAGACAATAGCATTCCGTCTGATGGATAAGGAAATGTATTTTTCAATGAACAAGGACTCACAGTCTCCGGTAGTGGACAGAGGTGTGGCACTGCATAAGATGATACGTCTGGTGACAATGGCTACCTGCGGAGACGGCTACCTTACCTTCATGGGCAATGAGTTCGGCCACCCTGAGTGGATCGACTTTCCTCGGGAGGAAAATAACTGGTCTTACAAGCATGCCAGAAGGCAGTGGTCGCTTGCCGAGCCGGATTATCTTAGATACAGGTATCTGAGGAATTTCGACAAGGCAATGATAAGTCTTGCGCATCAGGAAGACATACTTGATGAGAAACCGGAGCTTTTTGTGCAGGATGAAGAGAAAAAGATACTGATTTTCAAAAGAAAAAGTTGTATCTTTGCACTCAATTTCAACCCCACTGCCTCATTTGCCGATTATGGCTTCGCAGCTCCTGCCGGAAAGTATGAGGTGGTATTGAATACAGATGAAAACGAATTTGACGGCTTCTCCAGACTTAAGACTGGAGAGGTGCATTTCAGTGTATCTGCCAAGAGTGAGAACGGAAACGGCAAATATGACGAGACCCTTTTCCTCTATCTGCCGAGCAGGTGTGCGGTCGTGCTGAAAAAGATTGATTGAAAATAACTTATAATAGATAAATAGATATGGCTTTTCTTAAATTCAACAAGTCCGAGCTT
The DNA here is from genome assembly GCA_017398335.1 of Bacteroidales bacterium. Taxonomy (GTDB): domain Bacteria; phylum Bacteroidota; class Bacteroidia; order Bacteroidales; family UBA932; genus Cryptobacteroides. The sequence continues at coordinate 19,755 of JAFQGK010000046.1, forward strand.
GTGAACCTGGAATATTCGCTCAAGCGTGAGATCATCGCGGCGAATGAGTCAGGTGCGTACTGCAACACGTCCATCGTGACCTGCAATACAAGACGCTATCACGGACTGCTCGCTGTTCCTGTCGAAGAGCTGGGTGGCGGAAAGTACATGCTTCTTTCTGCGCTGGATGAAAGTCTTGTCCTGAGTGGCAAACAGTTCAACCTTGGCATCCATTGCTACGGTGATACATATGAGCCGCGTGGACATAAGTACATTATTGACTTTGATGCGGCACCAGTCCCTGTCATTACCTATAAGGTCGGCGGCATACTGTTCACCAAGACCATCATGATGGTTCCGGACAACGATCAGGTCCTCATTAAGTATGAACTTCTGGAGGCTCCTTCAAAGGTCACCCTTCTGCTGAAGCCTTTCCTGGCATTCAGAAACATTCATAGCCTGACAAACCAGAACGGAGAGGCTTACACCGGAGGAGACGAGATAGACGGAGGTATGTCATTCCGTATGTATGACGGCTTCCCGGACCTGAATCTTCAGATTTCAGGACAGCCTACTTATAAACATCAGCCATATTGGTATAACGGCATCACTTATTCGGACGAGTATCGTCGTGGATTCGACTGTCGTGAAGACCTTCTCGTGCCGGGAGTCTTCCAGATGGAACTCAAACCGGGCGAGTCAGTGGTGTTCTCGGCTTCTGTGAGCGAGGTTAATCCTCGCGGACTCAAGAGGAAGTTCACGGACACTCTCAAGAAGATGGGAACAGTCGACACATATCATGACCTTCTTGTACACAATGCCGATCTCTTCAAGCTTCATGACGGAGACAAGGCACGCATCAATGCCGGCTTCTCATGGCTTGAGACAGGACTTCTCAGAGAGACTATCGTTTCACTTCCGGGCCTTACACTTTATGCGAACGGCAATTGTGACGAGTTTGAGAAGATCCTCGACACCCTGATTGAAGAGGAACAGGAAAGACTCTTCCATCGTACGACTCAGTGTGAGGCTCCGCTTCGTATGACTGAGACTATCCAGCAGTATATCCGTTTCAGCGGCAAGGAGAAGCAGATCTGGAAGAAGTATGGTGAAACGCTGAAGGGTATCATCGAGAGCTATGCTCCGGGCCGCAGAAAAGAGGTTGCAATGCATCCTAACGGACTCCTCTGGACTCAGATGGACAATGTCGCGCTTTCATGGATGAATGCATATGTATATGGACATCCCGTGACAGAACGTGCCGGTTATCAGGTGGAGACGAATGCATTCTGGTATAATGCCCTTTGCTTCGCTATCGATATGGAAAATAAGTATGGAGCAAAGAAGAACAATGAGTTCGTTGCCCGTTGGACTCCTGTCCGTGACCTCGTGAAGCAGAACTTCCAGCCTACATTCTGGAGGGAAGACTGGGGATATCTTGTGGACTACGTTAACAACGGTTGGCAGGATCAGGCCGTGAGACCTAATCAGCTCTATGCAATCTGCCTCGAATACAGCCCGGTTGATGACGAGGTAGTGTCAGAGGTCGTGATGACCATCAACGACGAGCTCGTGACCAAGAGAGGACTCAGGTCGCTTTCTCCAAGAAATGAGGCTTACAGAGGAGTATATGAGGGATCTCAGATTGACCGTGACCTTGCATACCATCAGGGTTGTGCCTTCCCTGCACTTCTTGCCCCTTATATCGACATCTGCTTCCAGATGATGGGCGATGCATTCTACAAGAGGGCAGAGTACCTGACTGAAGGATTTTTCCAGGATATCAGCAAGCACGGCGTGGGAGCATTCTCTGAACTATATGACGGAGACCCTCCTCACGAGCCGCATGGAGCTGTCTCATCGGCTATGAGTACAGCTGCTCTCCTGCATATCGAGTATATTATGAATCAGTATAAGAAATAAGGAGGAGAAGAAATGAGAGTATTGATGTTTGGATGGGAGTTCCCTCCTCATATCGCAGGAGGTCTCGGAACCGCCTGCTACGGAATGACCAAGGGGCTTGCTTACAATGATGTGGATGTACTTTTCGTGATGCCTTCGGCTTCAGGTGACGAGGACGAAAGCGCAGTGAAGATCATAAACGCAAGCGATGTCGCTGTAGATACAGTCAGCGCTACCGTAGACGAGTTCCTCGGCAAGGTTCAGTTCGTGCACATCGGAACAAATATGATCCCTTATGTTGATCCTCAGGACTTTACCACTATGGTGGAAGAGGAACGAAAGAGACAGATCAAGGGCTTCCGCGTGCAGTATGGCCAGAAATATAAATTCTCAGGAAAATATGGCGCGAACCTCATGGAAGAGGTTGCCCGCTATGCAATGGTAGGAGCAACAATCGCCATGCAGTATAAGGATCAGTTTGACGTGATCCATGCTCATGACTGGCTTACATATCTTGCAGGTATTGCTGCGAAGCAGCTTACAGGAAAGCCTCTAGTAGTGCATATGCATGCTACATCATACGACCGTGCAAGCGACGACCAGGTGGATACACGCGTGGTTGACCTTGAGACAAAGGGTATGATGGCTGCTGACAAGGTGATGGCAGTTTCCGAGCTTACAAGAAACATCTGCATCAACCGTTACGGAATAGATCCGGACAAGGTGGTTGCTGTGCATAATGCCGTAGACTTTACAGGCAGGGAGAAGATAGAGGTCGAGCGCAATGTCAAGGAGAAGGTTGTTACCTTCCTTGGTCGTGTGACCTATCAGAAGGGACCGGAATATTTCATTGAAGCAGCAGCAAAGGTACTTAAGAGATGCAATAACGTACGTTTCGTGATGGCCGGAAGCGGTGATATGCTCAACCGATGCATCCGTCATGTGGCGCGTCTGGGAATCTCCGACAAGTTCCATTTCACAGGCTTCCTCCGCGGAAAGGAGGTTCACAAGATGTTCGCTCTGTCGGATGTATATGTGATGCCTTCGATTTCGGAGCCGTTCGGAATCTCGCCTCTTGAGGCAATGCAGACAAATGTACCTTCAATCATATCCAAGCAGTCAGGATGTGCGGAGATCCTTCAGTACGCCCTCAAGGTGGACTTCTGGGATGTCGATGCAATGTCTGATGCAATCTATGGTCTCCTCAATTATCCGGCAATAGCCCAGCTTGCTGCGCGTTGCGGATATGACGAGGTGAACAGCATCAAGTGGAATGACGTGGCTGCCAAGATCAAGGGTATTTATCAGGAAGTAATTGACAAAAATTAAAAATATATATTATTATGAAAAAGAGTATATGTCTGTATTTTCAGGTACATCAGCCTGCAAGGTTGAGGCTATACAGATTCTTTGACATCGGAAAGGATTCTCATTATTATGATGATTTCGCAAACAGGACTATTCTTCGTAGAGTAGCTCAGAAGTGCTATCTTCCAATGAATGCCCTTCTCCTCGAACTCATCGAGGCAAACAAGGGTGCCTTCAAGGTAGCTTTCTCTATCTCAGGTACAGTCCTCGAGCAGTTTGACAGATATGCTCCGGAAGTTATCGAGAGCTTCCGCAAGCTTGCGCAGACCGGTTGCGTGGAATTCCTTTCAGAGACTTACTACCACTCTCTTGCATCACTCGCATCAGAGGCAGAGTTCAAACATCAGGTGCTCAAGCACAAAGCTGCAATCGAGCATTATTTCGGTGTAACTCCTAAGGCGTTCCGTAATACAGAGCTTGTTTACTCGGATGCAATCGGTGAAATGGTATATGGAATGGGTTTCAAGACTATGCTTACAGAGGGCGCAAAGCACGTTCTCGGATGGAAGAGTCCTAACTTCGTATACAACTGCGCTCAGGCAAAGAACCTCAAGCTTCTCCTTAAGAACTCTACACTCAGCGACGACATCGCATTCCGCTTCTCAGACAGAAACTGGTCAGACTGGCCGCTTACAGGCGAGAAGTATCTGGGATGGATCAAGGCTGCGGCTCAGAATGACGAGATCGTGAACCTTTTCATGGACTATGAGACTTTCGGAGAGCACCAGAAGGCTCAGAGCGGAATCTTCGACTTCATGAAGTTCCTTCCTGAGGTTATACTTGCAGACGGAGAGTTCGAGTTCGTTACTCCTTCACAGGCTGCGAAAAAGCACAGGACAGTAGGCGAACTGGATGTTCCGGATCCTATTTCATGGGCAGATGAGGAGCGTGATGTGACTGCATGGCTTGGAAACGAGCTCCAGAACGACGCGTTCAACAAACTCTATGATCAGGTGGAGAAGCTCGGAATCCTCAACGACGAGGCACTCTGGTCTGATTTCGGACATCTTCAGGAGAGCGACCACTTCTACTATATGTGTACGAAGTTCTTCTCAGATGGTGCGGTGCATAAATATTTCAACCCGTATGATACTCCATATGAGGCGTTTATCAACTATATGAACGTTCTTAGTGATTTTATTTTGCGAGTTGATGATGCAATTTCCGTTTCAGATGTTAACTTTGCACCCGCAAAGGTAAAGAAGGCTCCTGCAAAGAAGACAGCTGTAAAGAAGCCAGCTGTAAAGAAGGCGACTCGTAAATAGTTATAGATCTCTCGACTCCGCTCGAGATGACAGATGTCATTTTGACCGAGAAAGTCAGTTGTCATTTCGACCGAGCGAAGCGAGTGGAGAAATCTATACCGACAATATTTTCCCCGGGCGATTCCATAAAAGGATTCGACCGGGGTAACTAAGTAAATTTATTAAGACAAATGACAAATGAACTTATCAAACCGGACTACCTTTTTGAGGTGAGTTGGGAGGTCTGCAACAAAGTCGGTGGCATATACACTGTGATTGCAACCAAGTCCCTGTATCTCAAGAGCGAGTACAAGAGACACCACATCATGGTAGGTCCGGATGTATGGATGGATACGGAAAGCAATCCTGATTTCATCGAGGATCCTGCATTGTACAGGTCATGGAGGATGCAGGCTGCTTCTGAAGGACTCAGAGTACGCGTGGGAAGATGGAATGTCCCAGGTAAGCCGACCGCTATCCTTGTGGACTTCAAGCAGTTCCTTACCAAGCAGAATGAGATTCTCACAGAGTTCTGGAAACGTTTCGGTGTTGACTCCCTGACCGGAAACTGGGACTATCGTGAGTCTGCTCTCTTCGGATATGCTGCGGGAAGAGTGATAGAAAGTTTCTGGAAATACAATCTGGAGTCATCGGACAAGGTCGTGGCTCAGTTCCACGAATGGATGACGGGAACAGGTCTTCTGTATCTGAAATCTGTCAACGTGCCGATTGCGACTGTCTTCACCACCCATGCGACAGTGATCGGAAGATGCATAGCTGGAAACAATCTTCCTCTTTATGACGGAATGATGAACTGGAATGCTGATGAGAAGGCCAGACACTTCAATGTGGTTGCAAGACACTCCCTTGAGAAGAAGGCCGCCCAGAACAGCGATGTCTTCACGACGGTAAGCGACATAACCGCGCAGGAATGCCGCCAGTTCCTCGGAAGACCGGTAGATGTAGTGACCCCTAACGGATTCGAGCCTAGCTTTACCCCTGCTACTGATGAAGAGTATGAGGCAAAGCGTGAGGCCGCAAGAAAGAAACTCGTGGACGTTGCAGCAGCAATGTGCGGCGAAGAAGTGCCTGAAAATGCAGTTCTTGTCGGCATCGGCGGACGCTACGAATGGAAGAACAAGGGAATCGATGTATTCATCGACGCCCTCGACAAACTCAACAGGACAGACTTCAAGGGCAAGTCCGTGCATGCATTCATCATGATTCCGTCCGGACACAACGGACCGGACAAACAGCTCCTTTCCAAACTTGCAGGCAACCCTTCGGGCTATGTGACAAGGACTTCGCACTATCTGATGAACCCTGAATACGACTCTGTGATGAACAGGCTCAATGCCTTGAACTTCAACAATGCTGCAGGAGACAAGGTGAAGGTATATTTCATCCCTTCATATCTCAACGGCAATGACGGAGTGTTCAACATGTCGTATTACGACCTCCTTGTGGGACTTGACCTTACTCTCTTCCCGTCTTACTATGAGCCTTGGGGATATACCCCTCTCGAAAGCCTCGCTTTCAGAGTACCGACCCTTACTACCTCTCTTGCAGGCTTCGGACTCTGGGTAAGGACCTATTACACCAAGAAACATCCTGGAATCACCGTTCTTGACAGGAACGATTCCAACTATTTCGATGTGGTGGATGGCGTGGCAGAACGTGTGAAGGAGATTGCAAGCCTCCACAAGGCAGACAGAAAGAAATATATGAAGAATGCCAAGGACGTATCAGAAATCGCTCTTTGGGAAAATAACATTACATATTATAAACAAGCATATTCGAAATCACTCGAAAAATTAATGTCGGCAGGTGGAACATATCCTGCGACAAGGAATGATAAATCTATGGAATACAGAAAATTTGAAGTAAATCAACCGACGTGGAACAGCGTGTTCGTATCACGTCATCTTCCGGAAAAACTTAAAGATCTCGAAATACTTTCCAAGAACCTCTGGTGGTGCTGGAATGAATCAGCAAAGAATCTCTTTGCATCGGTAGACCCACAGGCATGGGAGGCTTCAGGAATGAATCCTATTGCAATGCTTGACAAAGTCAGTCGCAAGAGGTATCAGCAGCTTGAGAAGGATGTCAAGTTCCTTACTGATCTTCAGGAGGTTATGACTGAGTTTAAAGAGTATATGGCACTCAAGGAGAAGAGGACTAACCCTTCAGTAGCATACTTCTGTATGGAGTATGGTCTTGATACATCACTCAAGATCTATTCAGGCGGTCTCGGAATCCTTGCAGGTGACTATATCAAGGAGACCTCAGACATGAACACCAACCTCGTGGCCGTGGGACTTCTCTATCGTTTCGGCTATTTCAACCAGAAGCTTACTGCTCAGGGTGAGCAGGTAGCTGAGGACGTTGCCCAGGACTTCATGAAGATTCCTGCATCGCCAGTACGTGACGAGAACGGCAACTGGGTAAGCATAAGTGTTGCCTTCCCTGGCCGTAACCTCAATGCAAGGGTATGGAGAGTGGATGTTGGTCGTACAGAACTCTATCTTCTTGATACAGATATTCCTGAGAATCTTCCGGAGGACAGGTCAATCACTTATAACCTGTATGGTGGAGACTGGGAGAACCGTCTGAAGCAGGAGCTTCTTCTCGGTGTCGGCGGTATCCGTGCTCTCCGCAAGCTGGGATTCAATCCTCAGGTATATCACTGCAACGAGGGTCATGCCGCATTCATCGGTCTTGAGCGCCTCCGTGAGCTCATCGCTGAGCAGAACCTCGAGTTCCAGGAAGCACTCGAAGTAGTGCGCGCATCTTCGCTTTTCACAACTCATACTCCTGTACCTGCAGGACATGACGCTTTTGATGAGGGCATGCTCCGCAAGTATATCGGGCACTATCCTCAGCGTCTCAAGATCGACTGGGAGACAATGATGGGTCTCGGAAAGAACGACGGCGCAAATGTGAACGAGAAGTTCTCGATGTCTATCCTTGCTGCGAACATCTCTCAGGAGGTCAACGGCGTGTCATGGCTTCATGGTGAAGTGAGCCGCGACATTCTCGGACATATGTGGCCAGGTTACCTTCCAGAGGAGCTTCATGTAAGCTATGTGACCAACGGTGTACACTATCCTACCTGGGCAGCGCCTGAGTGGAAGGAGGTTCATGCAAAGGTATTCGGTGAGGAATTCAAGACACATCATTACGACAAGTCTTGCTTCGAAGGTATTTATAAGGTGTCGGATGAGGAAGTATGGAACATCCGCACTTCACTTCGCAAGAAGCTCATCGACGAGGTAAAGAGAAGACTCTCAGATCCTTCAGCAGCAAGCCACTACTCTCCTAAGCAGGTAGTTACAATCAAGGAAACTCTCCGTGATGACGTACTTACAATCGGCTTCGCACGCCGTTTCGCAACATATAAGAGAGCGCATCTTCTTTTCCGTGACCTCGACAGGCTTGCAGAGATCGTGAACGATCCTAAGCAGCCGGTACAGTTCCTCTTTGCAGGAAAGGCTCACCCTGCTGACAAGGCAGGTCAGGATCTCATCAAGATGATCGTGGATATCTCTAAGCAGCCACGTTTCATCGGTAAGATCGTCTTTGTTCCTAACTACGACATTACAGTAGCCAAGTACCTCGTACAGGGTGTTGACGTATGGATGAACAACCCTACACGTCCTCTCGAGGCATCCGGTACATCAGGCGAGAAGGCTGCCATGAACGGTGTAATGCACTTCTCTGTCCTCGACGGATGGTGGGTTGAGGGCTACAAGGCTGGTGCAGGCTGGGCTCTTCCAATGGAAAGAACCTATGATGACCAGAACTATCAGGACGAACTTGATGCTGCGACAATCTACAACATCATCGAGAACGAGATTGCTCCGACATTCTACAACAAGAGCCTTTCGACAGGCCGTTCGTCAGACTGGATCGAGTACATCAAGAACTGTGTGGCGCAGGTAGCTTGCAACTTCACGACAAACCGCATGCTCACAGACTATATCAATCAGTACTATGTACCTCAGTCTGAGAGAGTTGACGGTATCGTAGCCGATGATTATGCAAAGGCACGCGAGATTGCAGCATGGAAGAAGAAGCTCCGCCGCGAGTGGAAGAATGTTGAGGTGGTTTCAGCAGTAATGCCTGACAGCAACAACAGCGATGTCGCTCTCGGAAATGAGTTCAAGGCTGAGGTAGTTCTCAATATCGGTGACCTCAATGCAGAGGAAATCGGAGTAGAGGTACTCTTCGCTACAACTGACAAGAAGGGCAAGCTTCATATCCAGGAGAGATATGAGTTTACTCCGGTTGAGTCAGCTGACGGCACAGCCAAGTATGCCGCTTCAATCAACCCGGACAGGTCCGGACTTTATCAGGTGGCCGGCAGAATCTATGCAAAGAATGCTGACCTGCCTCACAGACAGGACTTTGAACTTGTAAGATGGTTGTAGCAACCGGATTCTTCGACGGTGTCCACGTCGGACACCGTCTGGTGATAAAGCAGCTCATAAGGGCCGCAGCGGAACGTGGGGATGAAAGCATGGTCATAACATTCTGGCCGCATCCCCGCAATGTTCTGCAAAAGGAAGCGCGCTCTCTCAGGCTTCTGACTTCTCTGGCTGAAAAGGAAAGAATGATCCGTCAGCTCGGTGTAGACAGGTTTGAGGTGCTTAACTTCACAAAAGACTTCAGCGCTATGACTACAGAAGAATATCTGAGTCATATAATGAAGGAATACGGCGCAACTGCCATACTGCTTGGTTATGACAACAGGATGGGCAGCGATGCCGCAGATTCGGATCAGGTGGCAAGGAAGGCTGAAGAACTTGGCCTGGAGGTCATAAGGACAGAAATGGTATCATCCGATATGGGATATGCCGTAAGTTCCACGAAGATCCGCGAAAGGATAGAGGCGGGGGATGTTGAAGAAGCTGCACATATGCTAGGTTACGGCTATTCCCTTCATGGAGTGGTGGTAGCCGGCAACCGTCTGGGAAGGACAATAGGCTTTCCAACGGCCAACATGCAGCTTTATGAACCATTGAAGCTCGTGCCGGGAAATGGTGTGTATTTCGTGAAGGCAAGGACATTGGACCGCGACTTCTACGGAATGTGCAACATCGGTCACAGGCCTACCGTCTGTGCGGGAAATGCCCGTACGATAGAGACGAATATCTTCGGATTTGACGAAGATATATACGGACTTGACCTGGATATAACCTTTATATCCAAGATCAGGAATGAAATCAGGTTTGACTCGATGGAATCTCTCAGGAAACAGCTTGAGAGTGACCGCGACGCCTGTCTGACAATCCTTAAATAACAGATTATGGAAACGATCATTGGTTTACTTTTTATTCTGCTGCCTATAGTTTTCAAACTTATAAACAGAAAGTTTGAACAGGCCGGACAGACCGACAAGGCCAGACAGATCAAGGAAATTGCAGAAATGTTCGGAGCAGGTGAATCTCAGGATGAACTGGATGAATTGGATGAACTGGATGAACCGGTGATCGTTGAACCCGTGAAGCCGGAACCTGTTGAGGTTAAGGCTCCGGAGGTGCCTCAAGTCCATCTTTGGAAGGCGGAGGCAACTCCAGCAGTACGTAAGCCGGATATTGTCAGACGTAAGAAACCGATTCTTGAAGAGGACGATTCTCAAAAGAAGAGGGAGAAGATCGATCCGAAGAAGCTCATAGTGTATTCGGAAATAATGAACAGAAAATATTAATATTAAAAAACAAATAATTATGGCACTACAGTATATGACCCAGGAGGGTCTGGACAAACTGAAGAAGGAACTTGCAGAGGCGATAGCGCAGCGTCCTGTAATCTCGGCTCAGATTGCTGAAGCCAGAGATAAGGGTGACCTATCGGAGAATGCCGAGTATGAGGCAGCACGTGAGGCGCAGGGACTTCTTGAACTTAATATTGCAAAACTGCAGAATCTCGTCGCGAACGCACGTGTGATTGACGAATCCCAGATCGGTACAGATAAGGTCCAGATGCTCAATAAAGTCAAGGTCAAGAATCTGAATACCAATCAGATAATGAATTTTACCCTTGTAAGTGAGCAGGAGGCTGACTTCATGGCCGGCAAGCTTGCAGTGAAGACACCTATCGGTCAGGCACTCATGGGACATGGCGTAGGCGAAGTGGTCGAGGCTAAGGTTCCTGCAGGAGTGATAAAATTTGAAATACTGGACATAACATTGTAATATGTCAACGATTTTTACAAAAATAGCAAACGGAGAGATTCCGTCATATAAGGTGGCGGAAAATGAGGATTATTATGCATTCCTCGATATCGCTCCTATGGCAAAGGGACATACATTGGTGATCCCTAAGAAGACAGAGGAAGACTACATCTTCAACCTCGACCGGAACACATATTCAGGTCTTTGTGAATTTGCACGTAAGGTTGCAAAGGCGATAGAGGCAGCGGTACCTTGCAAGAGGGTAGGAGTGGCTGTTCTCGGAATGGAAGTGCCTCATACCCACATCCATCTCGTGCCGCTCAATACCGAGGCGGATATGGACTTCAGAAAAAAGAAACTTGAACTTTCTCAGGAAGAATTTTCCGAGATAGCGACTTCAATCTATAATGAATATGTCAAGATTCAGTAAATTCATCATCTGCGTTGCAGCGATGGCTGCCGCAGTGTCTTGCGGAAACAAGGCAAGAATTGACGGAACCATCTCAGAGGCTCCGTCATCAGAGGTAATCGTCAAACTGCTGAATTTCAATCAGTACCAGATTCTCGATACAGTCAAGACAGATGCTTCCGGACGATTCTCCTATAAGGCGGAGATCGAAAAGGGACAGCCGGAGTTCATATATGTCTTCTATAAAGACACAAAGGTGGCGTCCCTTCTTCTTGAGGCAGGTGACAAGGTGAACGTTACGGCAGATACGCTCGGAACATTCACAGTGGAGGGCTCTGAGGAATCAGCGAAACTTGCTGAGGTGGAGAAGGCATATGCTGACGCACTTCTTAAATTCAGCAATCTTTCAGCGCAGGCTGTTGAAGCCGATGGAAAGGACGCAGAGGCTCTCAGAAGGCAGCTCGCACAGGAATATGTAACATATTACCGTACTTGTGTGAAATATGTAATGAGGAACAGCAAGTCTCTTACTGTTGTACCGGTCCTTTATCAGAATCTTGGAACAGACCTTCCTGTCTTCGCTCAGGAGACGGATGCTATCCATTTTGCCAACATAGCTGACTCTCTCGAGACAGTATATCCGGATTCCAAGTATGTGAAGGCACTCAGATCAGAGGCTGAGAGACGTCATAATTACCTTGAGATCAGGGCACGTATCAATTCTGCAGAGCAGGTAGGTTATCTTGACATCGAGCTCCCGGACATCAAGGCACAGAAAGTGAAGCTCAGCGAGGTTGACTCAAAGGCAGTGCTTCTCTTCTTCTGGAGTGCCACCGATGCCAGCCAGAAGATGTTCAACCTCGATATCCTCAAGAGTATATATGAGGAATATAACGCAAAGGGCCTTGAGATATATCAGGTGTCTCTTGATGTAGACAAGGGTACCTGGGCGAGAGTCGTGAAGGAGCAGAATCTTCCTTGGATCAATGTCTGCGACTCACGTGGCTCTGCGTCGCCATACGTAATGGGATATAACATCGGTGCCATCCCTGCTGCATTCATGATTACCGACGGTGAACTCAGCATTGTAAACCTTTCCAGCGAAAAGGCATTCCGTCGTGATATTGAAAAACTTATGAAATAACAGCCGGGGAGGGCTCATCCACGAATGTCATGACAAATCTGACCCACATAATTCGTTGGCTCTGGGATGCCTCCAAAGGCTACAGACTCAGCATTTCAGCCATCGGCCTCATCAGCACACTCTCAGTTGCTGTGGCCATGGCCAATGTCTGGGTCAGCAAACGTCTTATAGACATTGCGACAGGTAATGTCGAAGGCGATCTTACCTGCTATATCATTATATTCGCCTCCTGCTCCCTTATTCAGATCCTCTTCTCGGTCATTATCAGCAGACTGGAGACAAAGACAGATGTAAGGCTACGTAACTCGCTGCGCTACAGATATTTCACAAAAATCATGGAAAGCCGTTGGCTTGGCAAGGAGGCAATGCATACCGGCGATATGCTCAGCAGGCTTGACGGTGATGTGTCTAAGGTTGCTGATACTCTTTCCCGCACCATGCCGGCGGTGATAGCCACCGCCATCCAGCTTCTGGCGGCATTGTATTTCCTTGGAACCATGGACTGGCGTCTAGCACTCATCGTTGTCCTTATCATGCCGGTAGCCATTCTTCTGAGCCGTGCCTATATCAACCGTATGCGCCGCCTGACCAATGAGATCCGTACGACGGACAGCAAGATATACACTCATCTTCAGGAAAACATCCAGCACAAGGCACTCATTACCTCATTCGAAAGCACGGATCAGGCTATCGAATCCCTCGATGATTTCCATGAAGATCTTCAGAAACAGACCATCTCCCGCAACAACTATAACCTTTTCTCTCGCGGAATCGTCCAGCTGGGATTCTCTGCAGGCTATATAACAGCGTTCTCTTGGGGAGTTACCGGCATAGCCACCGGTACCATCACCTTTGGAACGATGGCTGCCTTTCTTCAGCTCGTAGGACAGATCCAGAGGCCTATCTCCCGAATGTCCAGACAGTTCGCCACAGCAGTCCATACAGTCGCGTCGGTCGACAGACTTTGTGAATTGGAACTGCCGCAGGAGCAGAAAGGGGAACCGATACGTCTTGAAGGAAAGGTGGGAGTACGTTTCGAGGATGTTGACTTTACCTATCCGGACGGCACACGCAAGACCATTGAATCATTCTCCCACGACTTTCTTCCCGGCAGTCTTACTGCCGTTGTAGGCGAGACCGGAATCGGAAAGAGCACCCTCATCAGGCTCATGCTCTCCCTTCTGTACCCGGACAAGGGAAGCATAAGCTTCTATAACTCACAGACCAGTGTCGGGATTTCCCCACGGACAAGGTGCAACATTGTCTATGTTCCTCAGGGAAACACACTCGTAAGCGGCACAATCCGCGATAACCTTCATATGGGTAAGCCTGACGCGTCAGAGCAGGAAATGCGTGACGCCCTATATACTGCAGTGGCAGAATTCGTCTATGAACTCCCGGAGGGCCTCGATACTATGTGTGGGGAAAAAGGAGCCGGACTCAGCGAGGGACAGGCGCAGCGTATAGCCATAGCAAGAGCCCTTCTGCGTCCCGGAGGAGTGATTCTTCTTGACGAGCCTACCTCTGCCCTCGATACGAACACTGAAAAGCTTCTCCTTCAGCGCATCAGCTCCCGCCTTGAAGGACGTACACTGATAATGGTGACTCATAATTCACAGACTGCCGGACTCTGTACAGACAGGGTACAGATGTCTTGATTTTTGTCCTTTTACGCGCTTTTTTGTTGATAAATTCCTATATTTGTGTGGATTTATCTGGTAATGGGAGCAATGTGAGACGGGACCAGATATATCTTGATGTGTATCAATTAAAAAATCGAATTTGTAACTGATTGACATTCAGAGGATTATCTGGATGTCAAAGCCGAGTAGGTATGTACTGTAACGAAGAAAAGGTCTGGTTTGCAATGCGCGCTACATACGGCAGGAATATGGAAATCAAGAAAAAGCTTGATGAAGCGGGTCTTGAATCTTTTGTTCCGATGCGGTATGTGGTTGCTTTGGACAGACGCGGACGCAAGACCAAGAAATTCGTTCCGGTGGTAAGAGACCTGATTTTCGTATATACCGATCAGGCTACAATGTATGGCCTCAAAGACCAGTACGAAACCCTAAGAAATATTTATATACCCTCAGAGGACGGGAGAAAGCGTGTCGTCATCGTTCCGGACGGACAGATGGAAAGCTTCATGAAGGTCACAAAGACGCTCAGCGACGGCCTTCTCTTCTTCACCCCTGATGAAGTAAACCTCAGCAAAGGTGTCAGAGTGCGCATCCACGGAGGCCAGTTCAACGGCCTGGAAGGCACATTCATCAAAGTTAAAGGAGCGCGCGACAAACGTGTGGTCGTAGAAGTCTCCGGCGTCATCGTAGTTGCCATCTGCTCACTCAAATGCGACCTAGTCGAGGTATTGAAAACCCCACAGGAAGAATAATGCTTATAGCAGTAGATTTCGACGGTACCATCGTGGAACACCGTTACCCTCACATCGGCAAGGAACTCCCTTTCGCCATTGCATCCCTTAAACGAATTCAGGAAGAAGGCCACAGGCTCATCCTCTGGACCGCCCGAGAAGGCGAGCTTCTGCAGGATGCCATAGATTTTTGTGAAAAGCGTGGCCTCGAATTCTTTGCCGTCAACAGCAACTACCCTGGCGAAGAAGTCGACGAAGCCGGCATCCGCGCCCGTAAGCTTCACGCCGACCTCTTCATTGATGACCGTGCCGTCGGAGGCCTCCCTGACTGGGGTGCTATCTACGAAATCGTCCACAACCGCTGGACCTGGCGCCAGTACTACGAATACCTCGGCACCCTCCCGAAAGAAGAAAAGAAAGGACTTCTGGAAAGGATTTTCGGGAAGTGATGACCTTTTTGAAGTCATTCCCGACCTGATCGGGAATCTGTCACACCCGGCTTGATCGGGAATATGTCACAACCGGCTTGACCAGGAATATGTCACACCCGGCTTGATCGGGTGTCTAATAAACCAGCATGTCAGAATTAAAAGATAAATTGCCAAGTCCAATTAATATTGATAATATAGTCATATATGTCAGAAAGTGTAATAGCTCCCTTGCCGAAAG
This sequence comes from Bacteroidales bacterium, assembly GCA_017398335.1. GTDB lineage: Bacteria > Bacteroidota > Bacteroidia > Bacteroidales > UBA932 > Cryptobacteroides. The sequence goes on from JAFQGK010000046.1 coordinate 35,020, forward strand.
GAAGAATTCAATATGTTGATGCATTGAGAGGATTTACCATGCTATTGGTTGTATTTGCTCATGTGGAGACTTTTGGATTATTTAATTTTGAATACGAGACTTTCGTTGGGAGATTGTTCCAATCATTCAGAATGCCACTTTTCTTTTTTATAAGTGGTTTTGTCGCTTATAAGCCAGATAGAGAATGGAACCTGAATACCTGTTGGACACTTACTAAAAAGAAAATAGCTATTCAAATCATTCCTACTTTGGCGATCGGAGCAGTATATACTTATGCATATTTGCAGAGTGATATGCGAAGTTTTATCTCAGATCCCGCTAAACTAGGATATTGGTTTCCCTTTGTGTTACTTGAGATGTTTGTGCTCTATTATGCCGTAAGTGCAGTCTCTTATACGGTAGGTAAAAAATGGACATCTATTCCTAAGCCTGTAATATCATCAGTATCTTTGATTTTTCTGGCATTGGTAATGTATTTACTTAAGCTGCCTTTTAAGATAGTTCCAGTATTAGATACAATAGGTAATTTTACCAGCTTGCATTATACATTCAATTACTTTATGTATTTTGTTTTTGGAGTATTGGCCAGACAATATTCCGATAGATTTGAGACTATAATAGAAAACAAGTACGTTTCGGCAGCAGTCATATTGCTTTTTGCGGGAGTTTTTTTCTTCTATAACTTTCTAAATGTCAGCGTTGATGATATGTTTTTGAAAGAGAAGGTAATATTGACTATGTTGGAATCCATTATTGGCTTTTTAGGTGTTGTAGTTGTATATTCTTTCTTCAGGAAATATTCTGATTCTTTTGATGGCGGGACAAAACTAGGTAGCTCATTGCAATATATTGGAAGGAGGACGCTAGATATTTATTTACTGCATTATTTCTTTTTACCTTTTTTGCCTGAAGCGGGTGATTTTTTAAGACAATCTCATAATGTCGTTTTAGAACTTTTAATAGGACTATGCTTGTCAGTCCTGATAGTTATAGTGTGCCTTTGTGTAAGTAATGTCATAAGACTCAGTCCTTTTTTAGGTAAATATTTGTTTGGGGCAAAAGAATAATTCATGTCATCCCTTAAAGATAAGACAGTAAAAGGGGATACAGGAACTCCCATCGGGATAATAAGGTTAATGTGAATGTCAAAATCAGACGGTAGTCCGGTTGAAGACTTGATAGTGAGTCATAGCGAAGATACAAGACGTGTTGCGAAGAATACTTTAATGCTGTATGGCAGAATGCTGTTCAGCATGTTGGTATCGTTGTATACATCAAGGGTGATCCTAAATACACTTGGAGTAGAGGATTATGGAATACAGAATGTAGTCGGTGGGTTTGTTGGAATGTTTTCTCTTTTATCGGGCTCCCTATCGACTGCGATTGGCCGCTTCTTGACCTTTGAATTAGGAAAAGGAAACAAAGATCGTCTGGCCAGGGTGTTTTCTACATCAATGTTTGTGCAGTTCGTTATAGCTGTCATTGTTGTTATTTTGATAGAAACCTTTGGCGTTTGGTTCATTAATAATAAAATGGTGATACCGGAAGGACGTCTGACAGCGGCAAATTGGCTTTTCCAATTTTCAACACTATCTTTTGCGCTAAGTCTGATAAGTGTTCCATATAATGCATCGATTATATCACATGAACATATGAAGGTCTTTGCTTCTGTCGGAATTTTTGAAGTAGTGGCCCGCCTGATGATTGTTATCTCCTTATCCTTCCTGCCTGCAACTTTCGATAAGTTAATATTTTATTCCTTCATGCTATTGGCATTAGGATTAGTCCTTCAGTGTATCTATTATACTTATTGCAGAAAGCATTTTGAAGAGTGCGAGTTTCAGTTTGTGTTTGATAAATCATTGTTAAAAGAGATGTTGGGGTTCGCAAGCTGGAATTTTATCGGGGTTTCTTCTGCTGTGTTGCGAGATCAAGGCTGTAATGTAGTATTGAATCTTTTCTGGGGACCGACCTTGAACGCGGCCCGTGGTATTGCCCAGCAAGTCAGCAATGCAGTCGGCGGTTTTGTAAATAATTTTATGACAGCAGTGAATCCTCAGATTACTAAGTCATATGCTGCCGATGAGATGGACTATATGATGATGTTGGTTTATCGATCTGCGAGGTACTCTTATTATTTATTGCTTATATTATCTTTACCTGTTTTATTCAACACGGAATATTTGATTGATTTATGGCTTGGCCAGGTTCCGGATCACGTCGAGTTATATGTACAATTAGTATTGATTAATTTACTATGTGAATCTGTTTCCAATCCTTTGATTACAGTAATGTTGGCAACAGGCAGAATCCGAAACTATCAATTAGTCGTTGGAGGCCTGCAACTGTTGAATCTTCCCATTTCATACATCCTTTTAAGGTTGGGCTTTTTCCCGGAAATCATATCCGTAGTGGCTATAGTACTTTCAATAAGTTGTTTAGCAGCTCGTTTAGTTATGTTGCAAGGCATGGTCGGGCTCTCTGTAAGTGGTTATTTAAAAAAAGTGATATTAAATTTGTTGACAGTCTCAATTGTTGCAGTCGTATTTCCGATTCTTGTCTCATTCTGGGATTGTCCGGGCTTTCTGAAATTCATAACCTCTTGCTTTATATGCGTACTCAGTACATGTATATCAATATATTATATCGGTTGCAACTCCGGTGAAAGAGAATTTATAAAAGAGAAAGTTGTGTCATTTATGTCGCGATTCGGTAGAGCATGATTCAGATTATTGACAAATCTCAATGTTGTGGGTGTACGGCTTGTGCAAGTATATGCGTACATCAAGCTATAACTATGCAACCCGATAAGTCGGGCTTTAAATATCCTGTTGTCGACGAGAACAGATGCACACGTTGTGGATTGTGTCTGAAGGTTTGTTCTTTTTCTCCGAACTACTACAACTTTGACAATCTTCCGGTACCGGACGTGTATGCTGCGCGTCATAAGAAGATGGATGAAATTGAACGTAGTCGTAGTGGAGCTATGTTTATAACTATATCCGATTGGATATTATCTCAGGGAGGTGTGTGTTATGGTGCCGGATATATGGATCATTTCAGAGTCGTCCATAAGCGGGCAACGACATCATCAGAGAGGGATGAGTTTCGGGGTAGCAAGTATGTGCAAAGCGATTTGAACGATGTCTTCATTCAAATCGCAAATGATCTGAAGTCAGGTCTGTATGTGCTTTTTACCGGCACTCCATGCCAAACTGCTGGACTATCCTCCTTTTTACGATTAAAACGTATTAAGGCAGACTCGCTATATTTAGTGGACATCGTTTGCCATGGAGTACCAGGTCCGTACTATTGGAGAGATTACCTGGCATACATTGAAAAGAAAACGGGGAATAAAATAACTACTGTAAATTTTCGAGATAAGACAAAGCTCGGATGGGCAGCGCACAAAGAATCATTTTGCTTTGGCAATAAAGTGACTTATTTTGATACATATACATATTTATTCTATCAGCATCTTATGTTCCGGCAGTCTTGCGAAAAATGCTATTTCACGAATCTGCAACGTCCGTCCGATATGACTATTGCTGATTTTTGGGGCTGGGAGAAAGTCGACCCTTCTTTTAATGCGGATGATAAGGGAGTCTCATTGGTGTTGGTAAATACAGAAAAAGGGAGAACGCTTTTCGATGCCGTTAAAAATCAGGTACATTATATTAAGACAGATACATCCCATTGTCTGCAACCTAATTTACAGCACCCTACCGTTCCCCATCCTTTACGTGATTCTTTCGAGAAAGATTATTCTCGATTCGGTTTTGAATATGTCGCGAAGAAATATGCCAATTTAGGTTGGCGATATAAGTTCAGACGTATGAAACATAAATTTGGAACTTTACTAAGACGAATAGTCAGGAAATGAAAATAGGAATCATAACCTTTCATTGTGCAATAAATTATGGAGCGGTATTGCAGGCATATGGCCTTCAAGAATATTTGAAATCAATAGGCCATGATGTCTATGTTATAAACTATAGGCCCGATTATTTGTTGTATCCATATAGATTGTTTTTTCCAGAACGTATTAAATGTAGTGGTCTGAAGGGGAGTCTCTATGTTTTTCTAAGAGAACTGTTGAGCATTCCGATAAGATTTAAGAGAAGAATCAAGTTCCGGAGATTTTGTAGACAAAGACTTAGTATCATCAATTTGGATTTACAAAGTGAAGATAATGATTTTGATTTGTTTATATTAGGGAGTGATCAGATATGGAATAGGGATATAACTGAGGATGATTCTGTTTTTTGGGGTGATGCGAGGGCCTTTCAATGTAAGAAACTGATTACATATGCGGCAAGTGCAGGGAGTGTCAGAGTGCTGTCTGAAATAAACAAATCAGATATAAGAGATAGATTGTCAGATTTCTATTCAATAAGTGTTAGAGAAAAATCTCTTTCTACATATTTATTGGAAAATATCGGTATTGAAAGTCAGGTCGTTCTTGATCCTGTACTTTTAGCTGGAAGAAATGTGTTTGAACAAATATCCTGTAAGATAAATGTCAATAAGCCTTATCTGCTGTTTTTTGCATTAGAGGGGAATGATGATGCTGTTGCTTTTGCTGAATATCAGGCTTCTGCAATGGGTTTAGAACTTATTATAATGTTTTCAATGAAGGAGGCGTTGAAGGATCGCAGGGTTAAACAAACTTTGTCTCCTGACGAATTCATAAGTTATTTTCAGCAGGCATCATTTGTAATAACGACATCTTTTCATGGTACGGCATTTTCAATTCTTTTTGAGAAGGAGTTTGTTTTTTACAGTTCAGGAGTAGCGCAGTCGGAGAGAATGTGTAATCTTTTAAGCGAGCTAGGCTTATCCGAAAGGATTTATAGTACAGGAGAGAAATTCAGGATATTCGACAAGATCGATTATACTTCAGTAGAGCAGAAACTCGAAAAAAACAGAATGGCATCGATTGATTACCTTGCATCAAATTTATCATAGTAAGCAAATATCTACTTAGAGCATATGATAATGAATCATAATGAGTATTGATGATAATATCAGTTATTATAACTTCTAAAAAGATAAATTTAAATAATGGTAAGTCCTCAGATTTCAATTATAGTTCCGGTTTATAACACAGAGATATATTTGCGACGCTGTATTGAAAGTTTATTATCGCAGGTTTATACAGATTTTGAATTACTTCTGGTTGATGATGGTTCAACGGACAAATCTGGGATAATTTGTGATGAATATGCTGCGAAGGATAGTCGTGTCCATGTATATCATAAGGAGAACGGAGGAGTGAGCTCTGCAAGAAACCTGGGATTGGACAAAGCACGTGGAGAATGGGTGACTTATGTGGATTCGGATGATTATGTGGATGCAGCATATTGTTCCGAATTACTTAAATATTCGAAAGATGTTGATGTTGTTACGTGCGATATGATAATAGTTGACGGGGACAGGGAAACATACTTGGAAAGTTATGATTGGAAGGATGCAAGCGCCAGATCTGTTGGCGAATATATTGTCGGCTCATATACGTGCGTGTGGGGAACATTACAAAGACGTAGCTTATATGATGAATATAAATTGCGTTTTCCATCAGGAATAAAATATTGTGAGGATTTTCACCTGATGTTTAAACTATATACATATGCAAAGAATGTCAGGAGGTTAGATAAAGGATTGTATTATTATTATCAGCATCCCAATTCTGCCGTTCATAATAGAAATGAAGAAACAGACCGCGGTGAAAGATGGGTATGTACTGACCTGATGGAATTTGCCGATAGAGAAGGACTGATCAAGGAGTCGGAGCAGTATTTGTCGTGGAGGCTATTGTATGCTTCTGTATCAATGCTAAGAACTCCTAAGCGTTATAGGGAATTTTCTGAGTTATATACAAGAAAACGGAAATATATATTTTCCTGTATGTTTTTGAGTAAAAGGCAGAAATTGATTGCTTGGCTTGTTTGCTATAAAATGATATTTATAGCTGTCGGGGCATATCACACACTAAAATTTATGGGGAAAGAAATATAAAGTTATGGATATAATAATAGGTGGCGGAATTACGGGATTAAGCTATGCGATGTATAATGCCCAAGGTGAGTATCTGATTATTGAAAAAGAAACCGAATTAGGCGGATATTGTAGGACGCTCAGACGAAATGGCTTTGTCTGGGACTTCTCTGGACATTTTTTCCATTTTCAGGATGCTGGCATAAAAGAATTGTTAATGTGTGGGCTTGAGTCAGAGAATCAGGTAGTAAAGGTTGAAAAGGATACGAAAATCAAGTATAAAGATAGATATGTGGATTTCCCTTTTCAAAAGAATATCCATCAACTTCCGAAAGATGAATTTATTGACTGTCTGGTAGACCTTTTTGATGTTCGGGAAACCGAGAGTCATAACTTCAAAGAAATGCTGTATTGTAAATTCGGGAAGTCTATTGCTGAGAAGTTTCTGATACCGTATAATGAAAAATTATATGCGTGTGATCTGAATTCTCTTGACAAAGATGCCATGGGACGTTTTTTCCCATACGCAGAAAAGGAGGAAATAATCAAGAATTTCAGAGTCAAAGATAACTCTTCTTATAATGGGAGTTTCGTGTATCCTAAGAATGGTGCGATAGAATATGTGAATAATATATGCAGGAGGTTAGATATAAATAAATTTAAGACAAACGCCAGTGTTGTCTCGATTGATCCGAATAAAAAGGAAGTTGTGATTGACACAGGAGAAGTCTTAGCCTATGATAGGTTGATTTCGACAGTCCCGTTTCCTAAATTATTGAACTTGTGCGGATTAAACTATAATGAGAGTGTATACAACTGGAATCAAGTGTTAGTGTTTAATATGGGATTTGATAAAAAAGGGCCAAATACTACCTCTCATTGGATTTATTATCCAGATAAGAAGATATGCTTTTATAGAGTCGGATTTTATGATAATATCTTGCAGCAGGACAGGACATCTCTATATGTTGAGTTAGGCTTTGATAAAAATGCAGATATTGATCCCGATAAGTGGCTGGCGCCGGTGTTGCACGATCTAAAAGAAGTCGGATGTATAACAGATGATATGCGCTTGGTAGATTATCAGTCATTAATAATGGATCCGGCATATGTTCATATTACTGAGCAGTCTCAGAAGGATGTGAAAGAAAAAAAGGCTCTGCTAGCCAAGTATGATATCTATTCTATCGGTAGATATGGTAGTTGGACGTATTGTTCGATTGAGGATAATATCAAGGAGGCCAAAGGGTTGTCAGAAACTTTAAGATTACATGATGGAGAAGATAATCAGTATAATTGTTCCAACTTATAATATGGAGAAATATTTGAAGAACGGATTAGATTCTTTGATTATTTCAGAAAGGAAGGAACGGGTAGAAGTTATAGTTGTTAATGACGGTAGTAAAGACCGGTCGTTGGAGATAGCGGCTGAGTACGTGGTGAAATACCCTTCTGTATTCAGATTGATAGACAAACCTAACGGGAATTATGGCTCTTGCATCAATGCTGCATTGAAAATTGCATCAGGGAAGTATATTAAAATTATGGATGCAGATGACCACTTCATTACCCTTAATTTCGAAGATTTTGTAAATGAGTTAAGCTGTGTCGATGCAGATCTGGTTTTTTCTGATTATATCAAATATTATAGTAAAGATAATCAGGAATACTACCAGTTTAATATTCCTCCAGGTACTGTTCTTGATGCGGTACATTATTATGAAAGTAATGCATTTGTTGAGATACAGTTACCGGCAATTACATACAGGACAGAGATATTTAAATCCTTAGGCTATCATCAGACTGAAGGTATTTCATATTCCGATATGGAATGGTGCTTTACGCCGATGTCCCAGGTTCAGTCCTTTTATTATTATAAGAAGCCGGTTTATTCATATCTTTTAGGTAGAGATGGCCAAACAATGGATACGAATATTCAGATTGGACGTTTTTCTCATGTTCTGAAGAGTTTGACAACAATATTGGATGCTTATTCAAATTTAAAGGTTGATGAGCAAATGAACGAATACCTTGTTAAACAAATCCTACGTCATTTATTATATGTTTATAGGTTTTATCTTGTTGACCACAAAGATCTTGATAGGACTGATCTGAGAGAGTTTGACAATACTTTGCGGGAGAAATGTCTGTCAGCTTATGAAATCAGTGGAAAGTTCGAGTATCGCAATCGCATACCATATCATTATGTGGCGGAGTGGCGTAGCGGAGAGAATGAGTATATTCCTAAGAGGATCCTCCTGCAAGAATGGATATACGATATATTAGGTCGTGCTCATGTAAGAATTAATAAATTCGTTACCAAAGAAGCCTGACAGCATGAAGATCAGCGTTATTATACCCATGTATGGGGTGGAAAATTACATCGCCAGGTGCGCGCGGAGCTTGTTTGAGCAAACTTTTACAAGTGATGTTGAGTTCTTGTTTATTGATGATGCTTCAAAGGATAGAAGCAGCGAGGTGCTGGCAACCGTAATTGATGAATATGCAGAAAAGAATCTGGATGTGAAGATCTTCCGCCATGAAAAGAATCAAGGTTTGCCGTCAGCGAGAAATACAGGTCTGAAACATGCTCGGGGTGAGTTTGTTATGCATGTTGACGGAGATGATTTTTTGGAGAAAGATGCCCTGGAATTATTATATAATGCCCTTGTGGATAATAATGCGGATGTTGCATGGTGTGACTATTATATCGCTTTTGAAACCAATAAAAGGCTTCTTGTCCAACCACGTTTTGATACCCCTGAGGATGCCGTAAGGGGAATGTTGAGAGGCACCATGAAATATAATGTCTGGAACAAGCTCTGTCGCCGCTCTCTTTATGTGGAGAATGATATAACCTTCCCGGATGGCAAGTCAATGGGGGAAGATCTGACGATGATAATGGTATTTCTACATGCTAAAGGTTGTGCATATGTAAACAAACCATTATATAATTATGTACAGAATCCAAATCAGATGACTGCAGTGTATAATGAGGAGAAGTTGGAAGCATTGCGATATAATTGTAACCGGGTTTCTCAGTACATAGATCAGCATTTCGATCACATAGGCTATCGCGCTGAATATTCTGCTCTTAAGCAATTGATGAAATGGCCCTTCTTGCTTGATGGAAAATACTCCAGCTATCAGCGTTGGCATGAATGGTTTCCTGAGTCCAATGCATATATCTGGCAGACGAAGGGGGTAAATACCAGAATTAAATTTATAGAGTGGTGTGCAGCCAAGCATCTCCTGCCAATAATCTGGCTTCATTATATTGTAGTCATTAGGTTTTACTATGGAATAGTATATAGATGAAACAACTTTTAGTCGCAATAGGTATTACTATACTGACGAGTCTTTTCTTCTTCCCGTTTAATACGGTCTGGCTACCTGCTGTAAATACTAAAATGGCATTGGCGGCTTTGGCTATACCGTTGTTCTTCATAAGAGGTGCACAATCTCGTAATAGTGTTCCTGCATACGGTATGATTGGCCTGTCGGTATTAGGTGCAATCGTTTCTTTAATTGGAATATTTTCCGTAATTATAAATAATACAGGTGATTATACATATGCCTCATATTTCATCTCTATGTATGTGTGGCTGGGAGGTGCATATGTCGTTACGCGAGCTATGGAGGCAGCATATGGAAAGGTGACTATACGTCTTGTCGGAAATTTCCTGATTGCAGTATGTGTTGTGCAATGTATATTGGCTCAGATAATTCATGCAGTACCAGCTGTTGCCAATGTGGTAGATGGCTTTATGGTCTCTACAGGATTCATGGGTAAGCACGAAACTCGTCTATATGGTATCGGATGTGCGCTGGATGTGGCCGGTCTGAGGTTTTGTACTGTGCTGTTGATGGCAACATTTTTTGCATTGACCCCAGTATCTAAGGAGCATAAGACTGTGGAACGCTGCATGTATATATTCGCATTTTTGGTTATAGCTATTTTCGGGTCGATGATAGCGCGCACAACATCATTAGGTGTGATACTGTGTGTAGTTATGTGCATATTGTTTTCAATGTTTAGCAAGTATAAAAACTCACAATCGAATACCTGGGAATTATCGAAGACATTTATTGTATTTCTGCTTATTGTTGTACCGGTTTTAGTTTTCACCTACAACGTAAATCCGGATTTTAGAGAAAACCTCCGTTTTGGATTTGAAGGCTTTTTTGCTTTGGCAGAGCAAGGTGAATGGAACGTCCGCTCAAATGATCAACTATTGTCAATGGTTGTGTGGCCAGACAATCTTAAAACATGGATAATTGGTGACGGATATTTCAATGAGCCTCAAAATGACTATTATTATGTGGGCCCTAACTACGAATTCTATATGGGAACCGATGTGGGATATTGCCGATTTGTTTTTTATTTTGGCATTTTGGGCTTAGCGGCTTTCTCAATCTTTTTTATCGCATCAACAATGATCTGCTCTAAGAATCATCCGAAGTATATGCTTTTATTCTGGATGATTATGCTTATGAATTTTGTGGGCTGGCTCAAGGTCGCTACCGACATTTTCCTTGTCTTTGCTCTTTTCCTCTGCATAAGCAGGGAAGACAATGATGAGTATGAGAAAATCTATGAAGATTCTGTATAAGATACACTCGACATATAATCCCGGGGGGATGGAGCGTGTGCTTCTCAATAAGGTGAAATACTTTGTTGAGAAGAAGGGGTGGGAAGTGGTTGTTGTGACTACGGACCAGCACGGCAGACCGTCTTTCTATCCGTTTCCGGATTCTGTAAGGATGATTGACCTTGATATCAATTATTCGGATGACAACGGCAAACCGTTTCTGAAGAAGCTGGCCGGCTATTTCAGGAGACGTCAGGAGCATAAGAAGCGTCTGGATGGCCTGCTGAAGAAGGAACGCCCGGATGTGGTGGACTGCTTCTATCCGGGAGAATGTTCGTTCGTGCCTTCACTCAAGGACGGAAGCAGAAAGGTGATGGAGCTGCATCAGAGCAAACTTTTCCATCATCAGTACAACAGGTCGGGACTGATGGGGCTTGCAGACAAGGTCCGTGCAGGAATGGATGAAAGACTTGTCAGAAGATTCGACCGCTTTGTCGTGCTGACCGAGGAAGACAGGCAGATGTGGGGAGAGATGCCGGGAATCAGGGTTATACCGAACGCAGCGGATTTCATCGCTGACAAATATTCCGATTGTTCTGCGAAACGGGTCATAGCTGTGGGACGGCTTGACTATCAGAAGAGTTTCGACCGGCTCATATTGGTCTGGGAGAAGGTGCATCAGCAGTTGCCTGACTGGCGGCTTGACATATTCGGACAGGGAGAGTGGAAGGAGATGCTTCAGAATATGATAGATGAAAGAGGCTTGAATGGAACAGTCAAGCTCAATGGGCCGACCAAGAATATAGGTCAGGAATATTCCGATAGTTCCATCCTTGTCATGAGTTCTCATTATGAGGGCTTTCCGATGGTGATGGTTGAGGCTATGGCGTGCGGACTTCCTGCGGTCACTTTTGATTACAAGTGCGGGCCGAGGGATATAATCATTGATGGAGAGAACGGACTGATTGTTCCGGATGGAGATATTGACGGTTTGGCGGAGGCTATGGTCAGGCTGATGAAGGACGATGATTTGAGGAAGAGGATGGGCGAGAATGCGAAGAAGGTTGTCGAGACTTATTCGAAAGAGAAGGTAATGTCGAAATGGTTGCAGTTATATGAAGAAACTGTTGCAGATAAATCCGGTGATAAGGACTAATACGTCTACGGGACGTATTATGCAGGAGATCGGTGAATTGGCGATGGCTAACGGATGGGACAGCTATATTGCTTATAGCGGGGGACGAGATGGAATTAAGCCTTGCAAGTCGAAGCTGTTGCCTGTTGGAGGAAAGCTTGATGTTGCAGTTCATGGCCTTTGGACCAGACTTACGGATAGACATGGATTGGCTTCGTGGGGTGCTACAAGGAAATTCATTCAGGAGATAGAAACGCTGAAGCCGGATGTTATCCATATTCATAACATTCACGGATATTTCTTGAACTTCAAGATGCTTTTCGAGTATCTGGAGAAGGCTGATATTCCTGTAATCTGGACTGTTCATGATTGTTGGCTTTATACGGGCCATTGCTATTATTATTCAAGCGTCGGATGCGATAAATGGCAGACAGGATGTGGCAATTGTCCGCAACAGAAAGCCTTCCCGACAAGTTGGTTCTTGGATTGCTCCAGACAGAATTTCAAGGATAAGGATAAGGCATTCAATTCTATCAAGGATAAATTGACAATTGTGCCAGTTTCTGAGTGGATCCGAGGCGAAATGTCCCACTCCTTTCTGAAGGACTGCCGCTATCAGGTCATACACAACGGCATTGACCTCGATGTATTCGATGTCCAATCTGACGATAAAGCTGTCCGTGAGAAATACAACCTCGGCAATAAGAAGATAATTCTTGGTCTTGCGAGCATATGGTGCAGGGAGAAAGGCTGGGATGATTTCGTGGAGATGTCCAGGATGCTGGATGAGGATGAGGTGATTGTGATGGTGGGTGTCAGCGAGGAACAGCAGAAGATGTTGCCGGAGAATATAGTCGCCATAAGAAGGACTGAGAATGTCCGCCAGCTTGCGGAACTCTATTCGGCAGCCACGGCATTTGTAAATCCGACATGGCAGGATAACTATCCGACTGTGAATCTTGAAGCCATAGCCTGCGGTACACCTGTGGTTACCTACAGGACAGGAGGCAGCGTCGAGGCTGTGACTGAGGGTACTGGCTTCATTGTGGAACAAGGTGATATCAAGGGACTTCTGGAGGCTGTCCGTACGGTAGCCGAAAGAGGAAAAGTGCAATATACTGCAAAATGCAGGGCTCATGCCCTCGCGAACTTCCGTAAGGAAGAACGCTATGCAGACTATCTGAAACTCTATGAAAGTATTACAACTAGGTAAATTCTATCCGATCAAGGGTGGAGTTGAGAAGGTTATGTATGACCTGACTACCGGCCTGTCTCAGATGGGCTACAGGTGTGACATGCTTTGTGCTGCTTGTGATAAGGATGAAATAGGGGAGAAGCAGCTGAACGAACGTTCGAAACTGATGTGTGAGAGATCGTTCGCAAAGATAAAGGCAACGATGATGTCGCCTTCGATGATTTTCAGGATGTGGAAGATCAAGGATGAATATGACATCGTGCATGTGCATCATCCTGATCCGATGGCCTGTCTGGCATTGCGGCTTTCAGGCTTCAAAGGCAAGGTCGCTTTACATTGGCACAGCGATATCATAAAGCAGAAGAAACTTCTGAAACTGTATAAGCCTTTGCAGAGCTGGCTCATAAACAGGTCGGATATCATAATCGGCACCACACCGGTCTATCTGGAGTCGTCGCCTTGGCTGAAGGGTGTTCAGGACAAGACGGTATGCCTGCCTATCGGTGTCCCTCCTCTGGATGTGGATGTCAAGGGTGCGGCTGATCTGCGTGAGCAGTACAAGGGAAAGAAGATAATCTTTTCTCTCGGACGTCTTGTGCCGTATAAGGGCTATAAATATCTGGTTGACAGCGCACGTTATCTGGATGACAGCTATGTCGTGATAATCGGTGGCGGAGGACCGTTGATGGAGTCTCTGCAGGAGCAGATCGAGAAATCCGGACTTCAGGACAAAGTAAAGCTTCTCGGACGTCTCAGTGATCGGGAAGTCTCTGCATATTTTGGAGCCTGTGATCTTTTCTGCATGAGCAGCGTCTATGCGACGGAGGCATTCGGAATTGTACAGATTGAGGCAATGTCGGCAGGAAAGCCAGTCGTGGCGACAAAGATTCCGGGTAGCGGAGTGTCATGGGTCAATGCCCATAAGGAGTCGGGAATCAATGTGGAACCAAAGGATAGTGAAGCCCTTGCAGGGGCCTTCAGACGTATCCTCGAATGTGAGAATACATACAATACATATTCCGAACAGGCCTCCCAGAGGTACTGGAATATGTTTACAAAAACCAAGATGATAGAAAACTGTATCGAAATATATAAGAATCTATAACTTATGAAGAAATTTGTAAAAAGAGCATTCGACCTGTGCTGTGTGTTCTTTGCGTCGATTGTCTTTGCGCCGTTTTTCCTATGCATATACATTGCGATAAAGCGTGAGGATGGCGGTCCTGCAATTTTCAAGCAGGAGCGCATCGGTAAAGGAGGAAAACCGTTCATGTTGTATAAGTTCCGTTCGATGAAGGTGGATGCGGAGAAGAACGGCCAGCCACAGCTGTGGGCGGGAGAGAGTGACGAAAGGTTGACGAAGGTCGGAAGGTTCATAAGGAACCATCACCTGGATGAGTTGCCACAATTCTGGAATATTCTTGTGGGAGAAATGTCGTTTGTGGGGTATCGTCCTGAACGTCAGTATTTTATCGATAAGATTATGGCGGAGAATCCGGATTATGCAAGGTTGTATGAAATGCGTCCGGGAGTCTTTTCTAATGCTACCCTCTACAATGGTTACACTGATACGATGGAGAAGATGCTCAAACGTCTGGAGATGGATCTTGAGTATCTGGAAAATCATAATCTCTGGATCGATATCGTGATCATCTTCAAGACGGGAATGAGTATTTTAACCGGGAAAAGGATATAGGCTATGAAACTTAATCCTAAACTGAAACTCAGACAAGTGGGCAAGAAGTTCATGGTGGTGGATGCCGATACCGGCTCTTCCAGAATGACCAATGTCTTCACATTCAATGCATCTGCCGCTATGCTTTGGCAGAGGATAGGAAAGGAATCGTTTGTGCCGGAGGATCTTGCCTTGTGGTTGTGTGAGGCCTATGATGTGGACATGGCAACCGCTCGTGCTGATGTCGCGATTCTTCTGAATTGCTGGATCGATGGTGGACTTGTTATAAATGGATAAAGAACTGATTGCGCTTTTAGCTCTGGTCCGTGCGGGACTTTGGGACAGATATGATGAAGCGATGGCTTCTGCATTTCCTCTTTCTGCCGAGAGTTGGGAGCGCGTGTTCTTGCTGGCACGTCGGCAGACGGTGACCGGCATAGCTTTCAGAGGTCTTGGTTACTTGCCTGATGATATGGCTCCTCCGATGGGACTGATGGCTAAGTGGATGGCTCACGCAGATCGGATAGAACAGAGTAATCTCGCTGTGAATGAGGTACTTGCAAAGATTTGTCGTCAACTGAAGGATTCCGGAGATAAGGTTGTGCTGCAGAAAGGACCGGGAGTGGCGATTATGTATCCGGAACCTCTTCTGAGAGAGTGCGGAGACATTGACCTCTTCTTTCCAGAAAATGATGCATCGTCAGATCCATTGAAGGATATTCCTGGGGCAACAAAGGAAAGGAAGCCGGACGGCAGCTGGGAGTACAATGTGGATGGAGTCACCGTTGAAGTGCATTCTCATCTGGTGGATATCCTCAGCCCCGGAGCAGCGAGGTATGTCAGGCAACTGATATCTGAGAAAGGATATGACAGAGTGAGCATCGGTGGCTGTGAGGTACTGGTGCCGGCGCCGGAAGTAAATCTCCTGTTGCTCAGCTCACATATACTCAAGCATGCTCTTGGAGTGGGAATAGGCTTGAGACAGTTCTGCGATATGGCAGTCGCATATCGGTACTATGCTGACAGAATTAATCCACTGGAGATGATAGAAATATATAGGAATACAGGATTGGACAGATGGGAAGCTGTGTTGGAGGATTTTCTGTCAGAATATCTTGCAGTGGTCATAAAACTGCCAATAAGTGAGAAAAAGAGGAAAAATTATTCAAAAAAGTCGCTTGTTTTATTGGATATTATATTGAAAGGCGGTAACTTTGGACACTTTACGGAAAAGCGGGAAACTGCCTCCAGAAGTGTTGTGTTGCGGAAATGGCACACATTCACCTCGTTTGTTGGGAATATGCGCTTTGCCATGACTTATGCTCCACGTGAGTGGTTCTGGACAATGATGCAGTTGATAGGAGGGCAGATGAGATGACAGGGTACTATAAGGTTGCTGACTTTGTTTTTGCGGTGACGCTCAGACAGGAGTACAATCTGGATGTGCTGCTGCCGTCCTTTTGTTCTTTCAAGTGTAATGAGGTGCCCGATGATGAACTGCTTTTCAGACTTGTGGAAGGGGGTGTGGAGAAAGAAAGCCCGTATGCCGAGTTCCTTGAAGATGATGATAATGACGTCGGACAGACCCGTCTGTATCGCATTCCTGAAGGGTATCGCATAACCTTGAGATATTCGGGACCTTCTCATGTGATTGAGGCGGATCAGGACTTCAGGCATGTCTCAGCCTTGTTGAGATGGGAGGATGCAAATGTGCCGACAGCCTTGAGCTCCATGTTGCGGATAGCCTTCGCTCAGGCAGTTTTGATGCATTCGGCTATCTCTCTGCATTCTTCCGTGGTCGTGAAGGATGGAAAGGGATATATGTTCATGGGGCGCAGCGGCACGGGAAAAAGTACTCACTCGCGTCTGTGGCTGGAGCATATGGAAGGGAGCAGGTTGCTGAATGATGATAATCCGGTTGTCCGTATTGTCGAAGGCGTGGCAGTCGTATATGGCTCTCCGTGGAGCGGCAAGACACCTTGCTATGTTAATGAATCGGCACCTGTTGCCGCTATGGTGAGGTTGGCACAGGCTCCGGAAAACCGTTTTGAAAGAAAGCATGACGTTGAAGCTTTCAGCCTTGTGCTTCCGGGATGCTCGGTGCTGAGGTTTGACAGGACATTATATGGATGTCTGTGTGAGACGTTGATCGGACTTGTAGGATTGGTATGTGTGGGTGAAATGAGATGTCTTCCTGACAAGGATGCGGCCCAGGTGTGCTGGGAAGGTGTAAATGATTAAGAATGTTTGTAATACCGGATATGGTAATGATGAAAAGAAACAACAGTTTTGTCAGAATTCTTGCGGTGTTCGCAATGGTGATGGCCCTTATGTCTTGTGGAGGAGCCAGGGAGTTTGTTTATCTGAATGATATGGAGCCAGGCGGAAAGTATCCTGTAAACCTTGAGTCGGCTACGGTCGTTCATACCAATGACCGTCTGGACATAAAGGTCAGCTGTAAGAATCCTGAACTTGCTGTACCGTTCAATGCTATGGTAGGCTCGTATCAAGTGGCATCGGATGGAAGCGTAAAGTCTGCAGGAGTTGATGTGAATGCCGGTTACAGAGTGGATGCGGAGGGAAATATAGTATTCCCTATCCTTGGTAAGATCAATGTCGGGGGCAAGACGCTCAAGGAAGTGGCAGAAATCATAGAGACAAAGATAGAGGAGGGTAGCTATATAAAGAATCCTGAAGTGTCCATAGACTTCCTGAACTTCAAATACACAGTTCTTGGAGCGGTAAACTCAAAAGGCTCGTATACCGTTGACGGCGACAAGATTACCTTGATTGAGGCGATTGCAAAGGCCGGTGACCTGTCAAAGAACGCAAGACTCGACCGTGTGGCTGTCATCAGAATGGTGGACGGCAAGCAGGAAATATTCTACAACGACATCAGGACAGCTGAAATCTTCATGTCGCCGACATATTATCTTCAGCAGAATGATATTGTATATGTAGAGCCGAAGTATAAGGCAAGAAATGAAAACGCATGGCAGACGGCATCATTTGTCGTTTCCTTGGCCAGCTTGGCCAGCACGATATTGTGGGCGCTGTCGACAATAGGTGTTGTAGGACATTAAACGATAGTGAATATGCATCAGAATAATAAGAAAAACGACAACCTGAATCTTTTGGATCTGTTTTTCTATTTGCTCAGCAAATGGATGTGGTTCGCGTTGTTTGTCGTAATCTGTGTAGTGGCGGCTTATGTGGTATATTCTTCTACAGCATTTACATATTTCTGTTCAGCGACAATCGCAATCAAGGATCCTTCAAACAAGACCGTCTCAGCCAGTCTGAACAGATATGATAATCTCATCAATAAGGTTAATGTGACCAACGAAATCTACCGTTTCCGCTCGCATAAGCTTATGAAGAAGGTCGTGGAGAAGACTGATGCTGATGTATGCTACAAGCAGCCTAACCGGTTGAGATATCTGGAATTATATTCCCAGACCCCTGTTAAGACCACTTTCCGTGAGGAATTCAATGAGGGAAGGACGTCGTTCAATATGACCTTGATTGATGATACTCACGTGCTTATAGAAAGCGTCGATGACAGCGATGTCTCTGTAACAGCAAGATTAGGTGACACCCTGACGTTCAGAGGGGTAGATATGATCGTCACCCCGACCAACTATCTGGATAAAGGTTGGATCGGAAAGCAGATTCTTGTGGAGAAACTTCCTGTAAGTATGATGGCGACTTATTTCGTTTCTCATCTAGGTATCAAGCAAGAATCAGAAGAAGCTACCATTCTCAAGCTTTCTTTGCAGGATTCTTCTCCGATCAGGGCTCAGGCTGTGCTTAATGCGCTGATCCAGACCTACAATGAAGAAGTGATCCTGGAAAAGAATCAGATAGCGGTCAATACGGCTGACTTCATCAATGAGCGCCTGGTGATAATCCAGTCGGAGTTAGGCGGAGTCGAAGCTGATCTGGAGGTATTCAAGAAGAAGAATCAGGTGCTGAACCTCAGTACAGAAGCTAGCAGTTCGGTGGCGGACAAACAGAAATATTCTTCTGAAATCCTTGAGTTGCAGACTCAGTTGAGCGTGGCGGAATCTATGAGGGATTATCTTCAGGATCCATCCAAGGAGGTGGAACTCATTCCATCTAACACAGGACTTCAGGGTGCTGATATCAGTGAACAGATTGCTCAGTATAATGTTTTGAAGCTCAGACGCGACAAACTCCTTGAGGAAGGTAGCGGGCAGAACCCTATTGTTCTGGATGTGAACAACTCTTTGAGCGCTCTCAAGCAGTCCATAATCCGTTCGGTTGACAATGTGATCGTTACTTTGGAAACCAGACTGAATGAGGCAAAGAGTCAGGAAAGAAGCGCTCTGTCCCGAATGTTCGCAATGCCTAAGAAAGAGCGCGAACTCCTGTCCATAGAGAGGCAGCAGCAGATCAAGGAAGCTCTGTATGTGTTCCTTCTTAACAAGAGGGAGGAGAACGCATTGACTCAGGCTATGGTCGACAATAACGCTCAGATCATCAACGAAGTTTCAGGAAGCGAACGCCCGATAGCTCCGAACAGGACCAAGTATCTCTTCCTCGGCTTCCTTCTAGGCCTTGCGATCCCTGGAGTATGGTTCCTTGCAAAGCTCTTCCTCGACACAAGAGTACAAAACAGACGTGACATCAAGGACGCTGTGACAGTGCCGTTCCTCGGAGAAATTCCTTTGGATAAGGAATATCAGAAGAAGAAAACAAAGAATGCGGTAGTGGTCGATGCCAGTAACCATGCTCAGTCTGAGGCTTTCAGGATCGTTCGTACGAATATGGCCTTTATGAGCAGGAAAGATCAGGAAAGTCAGGTCATCACCTTCGTGTCGTTCAACGAGGGAGCCGGTAAGACGTTCGTGTCGTCCAATCTTGCGGTCAGTCTTGCAATGGCAAAGAAGAAAGTGGTGGTTGTCGACCTGGATATCAGAAAGGCTACTATTTCAAGTCTCTTCGGACATTCCCATGCGACAGGTGTGACAAATTACCTTTATGACCCTGAAGTCAAGGTTGAGGATATCATTATCAAGGGCGTAGGTCACACGAATATGGATATGATACCTGCGGGTTCGAAGGCTCCGAATCCAGCTGAACTCCTGATGGATGAGAGACTTGATCAGCTTATTATCTCATTGAGAGGACATTATGATTATATTATCGTGGACAATGTTCCTGTAGGCATTATTGCAGATGCGACAGTTTCAAACCGAATCGCCGACCTTACCGTCTTCGTGGTCCGTGCGGGCAAGATGGACCGCAGACAGCTTCCTGAACTTGAGGAACTATATCAGGAAAAGAAGCTTGCCAATATGGCTATAATCCTGAATGGTTCCGAGCGCCACAGCGGTGGCTATGGCTACGGTTATGGATATGGCTACGGCTATGGTTACGGCTATGGTTACGGATATGGTTACGGATATGGTACAGAAAAGAAGAAATCCTTCTGGTGTTTCAGACGTAAAAAGCATAAATAACAACTAAATCAATTATAAAATGAAAAGATTTCCCTATTTTATCGCCTCTGTAGCTCTTTTCTTTGGAGCTATGGGTGTCATGATGGCACAGCAGACAACTGTCACTGAAAGTACAGAAAAGACAGTTAAGGAGGAAGTTGTCAACAACCGTCGTGTGGAAGTCGGCAGCTTTAAGGCAAACTGGTTTATCGGAATCGGTGGTGGTGTCAACCAGTATCTCGGTGAGCATGACCGCCAGCTGAAATTCTTCAACAGACTTGCTCCTGCAATGGATGTATATGTCGGAAAGTGGTTCACACCTTCTGTCGGTTTCCGTATCGCGTACAGCGGTGGAGAAGGTTATGGTGCTACTAACCTTGTTACAGGCTCCCTTAATAACAATGGTTACCTGATCAATACAGATTACCTGACCAAGAAATTCCTTGAAGATAATCAGGGATATAAGGGCGATGGCGCAGATCATCATCCTCTTTACTGGCAGAAATTCCACATGTGGAATATCCATGCTGATTTCATGCTCAACCTTATGAACCTCATCGGAGGTTACAAGGAGCGTGTATACAGCCTCAGCCCATATGTCGGAATCGGTCTCGCACGTACCTATGCACTCAAGGATAACAGCAATCATTATTGCAGCAACCGCCTGAACGGTATGGTCGGTCTCTTCAACTCATTCCGTCTCTGCGATGCTCTCGATCTTAACATCGACCTCCGTGGAGTTCTCGTACCAGAGGATTTTGAAGGTGAGACAGGTGTAAGACCTAATGGCGGTGAGGTTTATGAGTCAGACGGCTATCTCACAGCAACCATCGGTCTTGCATACAAGTTCAAGCCAAGAGGATGGAACCTTGGTAAGACTGTATACCAGACTAATACCCAGACTGTTACAGTTGTTGACGAGGATGCCCTCAATGCAGCTCTTGCACGCAACAAGGAACTTCAGGATGCTCTTGACAATGCCAAGGCTCAGACTACAACAGAGGTTGTTCAGTCACTTCTCTCTCCAGAACTCTACATCGTGTTCGGATTCGACAAGAGCGAACTTACCGGAGAGGCTCGCGTGACCCTTTCAAATCTTGCTAAGCTCCTCAATGCAGTTGACGCAGATGTCGTTTATAAGATCTCAGGTTACGCTGACCAGCAGACAGGCTCGGCAGAGCATAACCTCAAGCTCAGCCAGGATCGTGCTCAGGCAGTTTACGACTTCCTCGTGAAGGATCAGGGCGTTGCTCCGGAGAAGCTCGTTGTTGAGGCTGTCGGTGGTGTGGATACTATGTACTATGGTGACAACAGACTCAGCCGTGCAGCTATCCTGACACTTCAGAAGTAGGCCTGGTGACTTTTATTATAAGGGCCACCCTTCTTAGGGATGGCTCTTATATTTATATGATACGTTTAACAAGAAGACCTAAACTCTTGACAGACACTATAAAAAAGTCGAAAAACTTTGCTCTTTCTGCGAATTTATTCTATCTTTGCGAATCAAAGGAATGGGTAAATTGAATAAAAACCTTTTGGGATAGGGGAAACTATGCCATTTTTTTGGTTTTCTCCTCCATCAGGAAATGTGAATAATGATATATAATAAAATAGAATTAGCAATGAAACGAACTGTTTATGAGGCACCGGTGACTGACCGCTTCCAAGTCGAGCTGGAAGGGGCGTTCATGAATGCTTCCATTGTCAAGAATGACAAGACCAGTGGTGTGGAGACCACGGGACAAGAATTGAATGTCGTTGAGGGTGTTGAGACAGCAACCTGGAATGATTCAACTTGGGAATAATATTCGGAGGACATGATTATGAAGAATATATATAAGTTTTCGGCGCTTCTGTGCGCATGTGCTTTCTCTTTCGCAGCATGTGTGGAAGAAACTCTTGATGTCGTGACTCCGGCGAATGACGGAGACGAGATTCTGTTCGGAGCTCGTGCCGGATTTGAAAATGCAGGAGCTGGCACCAAGACTGTGTATAGCGGAGAAACCTACACAACAGAGGATGGCAAGACATTCGAGCGTATAGATTGGGACGATGCTGCTGACTGGGTTCAGGTATATTGCCCGGAGGCTGCTGGTGTAAATCCGTCGCACTATAAGGTTAATCACTCATCGAATCCTGGAGAACAGAAAGATTTTGCATACCTGACAAAGGATTCTGATCAGGAGACAAGCCTTCAGTGGAGAGGTGACAAGGAGCATCATTTCTATGCGATGTACCCGTCTTCAAAGATGTTCTCTGAGGAACAGACAACTCTTGCGCAGGGCATAAAAATGTCGGGAACTACACTTATGGGAACAGTGCCTGGCGCTCAGGCTCCGGTAAGTCTGACTCAGAACGGAAATGAATGGGTTGCCGCTCCAAATATGAAATATGCTTATATGGCGGCAAAGTCCAGTGCTACCATCGCTGATGGCAACGTTTCGTTGTCATTCGTGCCTATCGTAACGGCTGTCGAGGTTACTTTGACATTGTCTGGCGAGAATGTACAGCCTGTGTCAATCGCTGAGATTCAGGTTGTCGGTGATGGTATCGCAGGAGATTTTACCGCTGATCTTTCAGACGAAGGATGGCCTGCAACCGCATCATATCCGATTTGTAATAATGAAGGAGAGGGTACAGGAAGTATCCAGGTGTCAACTTGGTATAATGGTAACCCGATCACATTGACTTCCGGACAGAGTCTGAAATTTACAGTATTCCTGCGCCCAGGTGCCAAGTATGAGAATCTTAGGGTTAATGTGTCTCCTAATGGATCAGCATACGTCGGTAAGACAATGGGAACCGCTTCTAGCCCGCTTGAAATCCCGCAGCATCTCAAGACAGTCATTAAAGGTGTGAAGCTTCCTGCAACCCAGATTGAGCTTGACGCTTCTAAATGGATGTCTCAGCTTGATGGACAGATGGCTATGAAGAAGCTTTCTATTCCTGGAACAGGTGGCTCTTTCTCATATAATTACAATTCTTCGAACCCTGGATGGTACAAGCAGCAGACTTTGGATCTTGACGAGCAGTGGGCTGCAGGAATCCGTGCGTTTGAGATTGTCAGCGAAAGACCTTCTTCGGCGTCTACTTCTCTTGGTACGGAAAATGTCAAGTGTAATAAGGTGTCTATGGGTGTTACTGTACTTGAAGTTCTTGAGGATTTGCTCGCAAAAGTTGCCGTAGTCCCAGAAGGAGAGCAGGACCCAACAGAATGTGCGGTACTTATTCTTACTTATCAGCCGGAAGGAAGCGGAAGGGCTCGTAATGCATCAAATTATGCATCCAGCCTCAAGGTCATGTATGATGGACTTGATGAAACACAAAAGAGCCAGATTATTCAGTATACTCCTGATCTTACGCTGGATCAGGCTAAGGGTAAGGTTATGATTTTCTGCCGACTCACTCAGAAAGATGAGAACGATAACGGTTCCTTCTCGGAAGCGTCAGAGACTCTGGCAGGTACTAATATTACCCTTATTGATGGTTGCGGAACAGGTAAGGACCGCTGGGGAAGCCGTGGATATAAGGTAAAAAGTACAGATGCGTCAGGTAATGCTGTTTGGAGTGTTGCTTATGATGCTGCAAATACAAGCGATGAGACAAGATCCGTTGACTATTACTTAATGAAATCTGATAGAACCTCTTCTTTCCCGGATTGGAATAATGTTCAAAAACCAGATGCGTCAGTAGCGAATACCTTGAATTTTGGTTTTTCTACTAATTATAGCGAAGTTACATGCTGGTATCAGGAGTGGGCAAGAGTCGTACCGGAAGAATTAGTTGATGAGACTATTGGGTATTATTTTGTGGATAATGAAGCCTCAATCACAGATTGGTTCCCAACAGATTATCGCTGGTATGAGTCATATACTGAAAAGGTGGCAGCAGCACAGAAGACGTTTGAGATGGCAATCAGTGACAATTATCCAGCCTATGTGTTCATCAACTCGCTTTGCGGATATTTGGTTGATTCTTCTATAGAGTCTAGCTATACAACCTTTACAGGGTCGAACACCGGCGGTATAGCAGGAAACATCAAGGCACTTTCGGATAAGTTGAATCCGGAATTCTACAAGTTTGTACTTGAGGCCGGCTTGGAACAGACGACAGGTCCGACAGGTATCGTGATGATGGACTATGTAACAAACGAACCGGCAACGGGTGTTGACTATGATGGATCTTATTTGCTTCCGGGTGTGATCATATCGAACAACTTCAAGTTTGGTAGTGGTAATGCCGGTAATTCAGGAAATTCCGGAAATAATACTCAACAGCCGGGACAGGGTGATAATCAACAACCAGGCTCAGGTGAAGAAGAAGAAGGATGATGATTATATTGACCCATCGGCACGATTGTCGATGGGTCTTTGATATATATACCTCAATTAAGCGGGTATTTTCTTAACCAACCAACACTAAATTCAAATTTTATGAAAAAATTCTTATGGACGCCATTATTGGCGACTCTTGCAATGTTCAGTTCGTGCGCACAAAAGGAACTGGATAACCCTGATGCAGAGGTTATTACGGCAATCGCCGAATTGCCTGAATTCGAAGATGGCTTTGTCGGCACCAAGAGTGTCGTCAGCGAGAAAGACAGCGGTTTCGAGATGATCTGGGACACCAGGGAATCCATCGGTGTCTATGGCTCTCGTATGACAAATGTCAAATTTACAAGTACCAATAAGTACTACCAGCAGGCATCGACCACTTTCAGCGGTGGTTCTCTATTCAGCTCACCTCAGTATGCTTATTATCCATACAGCGCGGATAATGCATCGAACGACATGACTGCAGTAAGGGGAAATCTCCCTTCTACCCAGTTCTTCAGTACAGTGCTCAAAAAGATGAATACTGATTATAAGATCGGTGTGTATTCTTCAAAGTCATGGACAGGGTACAAGTTCAGTTTCTACCACTTGCTGACCTTTCTTAAGTTCACTATCAATGCCGATGGTACTCCTCTGCAAGGCGATGAACTTCAGAGAATTACTCTTGAGGTAATGACAGCAGACGGACAGCCAAGACATCTTAATGGAAAGTTTACGTTTGATCTTACAAAATCAAGCGCCGAGGCTATTACAAGCTGGGATGCACCGGAACAGGATGCCAATAGGCTTACCCTGGTTTTCAACGACACACCTGTGCTGAAGGAGGGAGCCACATACCGTGGTTACCTGAGTGCAGCGCCTACTTCTGTTCCCGGAGATATCCTTCACTGGGAGATTGTTACTGACAAACATATTGCAAGGGCAACCAGAACGGCCAAGGGCACATTTGCTCCTAACAAGGTGATCAATTATACCCTTACTCTCGCGAACTTCACTGACATGGTTGTAGAGGAAATTCCTGAGTATGTACCAGAAGAGCCTTCAGATGATCCTCTTGCAGGCCTTACAGATGCTACACCTGTCCTTAATAGCTTCAAGTTCACTGTTGAGAACAATCCTGGAAAGATTCTCAGCAGGAAGTTCACTCATAATTCTTCGTTCAGTGTGACAACATCCACTGTGGCAGAAGAGGTTTGTACTGTAGATCAGACTAATAAGAAGGTCACTCTTTATGTGCCTTATCTGAACAACCGTAAGCTTGTGCCAACATTTGAGATTCCGGAGGGAACTGCTCTTGTTTATGAGGGTGGTATCGTTGAAAGTGGTGTGACAGAAATCGACTTTACCCAGTATAAGCAGATTGCTGTCATCAACGGTAATGATGAGTCGGTTATCTATGATGTAGAACTCACCAACACAGGACTTCCTGTTGTGGTTGTAAACCAGCTTTCAGGTACTGTTACTTCAGAGTCTACCAGCAAGTACCAGGCGGCAAGCAATGCATGGTACAAGGCTACGGGAACAGGCTGGCAGCCTAAGGATGCAGACTGGTCAATGGAGGATGGTGACAGCTTCATGGTATATAATGCAGACGGAACATCAGCCTTGACTGACAAGAATGGTGCAGTTGTTACTGATGCTGTACTTTCATCTACACGTCTTCGTGGAAATGTGACGCAGCAGATGCCTAAGAAGCCGTTTGCTGTCAAGCTTGACAAGAAGCACGGCGTGCTTGATATGCCTGCCCACAAGCGTTGGGTCCTCCTTGCAAACTGGAAAGACCGCACTCTTATGCGTAATGAGGTAGCTTTCGGTATTGCTGATGTATTCAAGCAGACCTTCCCTAATGACGGTATGGCTTGGAATCCTTCAGGTCAGCATGTCGAGCTCGTATATAACGGAGTCTATGTGGGTAACTATTATCTCTGCGAGCATGTGAAGATAGATGGTAACCGCTTGGATATCAATGATCCATATGATGCGGAAGATACATATTCAGGAAATCCTGCTGACTATGGATATCTCCTTGAGGCAGATGACGGATATGATGAGACATGGAAGTTCACCACAGCATGTTATGTTCCTTTCCTTTTCAAGGATGATGGAAACGATGCGATGCTGACTTATGCTGCAAACCTTGTACGTGGCATTGAGGATAATCTTTTCAAGAATACCTCTGCTGGCTATGAGGCTGCTTTCGCTCAGATGGATCTCACTTCTTTTGTTGACTTCTGGCTTGTTCAGGAGCTCATGATGAATAGTGAGACTTCTCACCCTAAGAGCTGCTACAATTATCTGAACAATGGCGTCATGTATGCCGGTCCGCTCTGGGACTTCGACTGGAATGCATTGCCTGTAAGTTCTACATATTCGGAGAACAGCTATGACTTTACTAAGTCTATGCTTCAGGACGCAGTGAAGTCATCGGGTTACTTCGGTTCATATAAGTGCTTCCACAAGTCTTCAGGCTATCCTTCTGCACCTAACAATGAAGGTGACAAGACATATCTCTGGTATCCGATGCTTGTGAAGAATGCAACATTCAAGGCACTCGCTGCAGAGCGTTGGAATGCTGTCAAGGGAGCGATACAGGCTTACGTAGATACAGAAATACCTAGGGTTCAGGCTGCGATTGCAAAATCTGAGGCCGAGAACAACAAGATGTGGCCGGTAGACAGCGGTACATCTGCATGGGGCAGCAAGCGCTACTCTACCTATGGTATAGGTGGTGGATTCTGCGGAGATGAGGCTAAGTCGTTCAGCGATGCTGTTTCGACAATGCAGAAGACCCTTACTACCAGAATCAGCGGTATGAATTTCGTTTCTACTCAGACCTGGCCAAGCGTGACGTATGGATCTAAGTAGTCCTTAGCTACCATATAATATAATGAATCCCACAGGCTCTTCAAAGTCTGTGGGATTTTTCGTTTTGTCGCGACGCGAGGAAATGCACCCAAATGTGGGCGTCGTGACCGAGAAAGTCGGCTGTAGTGTGGTTTCCTTGCCATGACGCCCAGATATTCTGCGAAAAATGTGCGTCGCGACAAAGAGGACCTGCATGCTGTCAGAGCATAGCGAGACATCGTTTAATCTGTGCTTCTGGAAGTCGGTTCTGGAGATAGAGAAACTGCGCTATTTTCTGTTTTTCGCTTGCGGTCAGAAGGTATACTGATGTCTTACCTATTTCTGGCAGGATGTTTTTGTCGATAAATTCGCATAGATTGATGTCGCTCATTTTTCTATAGTCGTTTCTCCCATGCTCGTTTCGTAGCATTTGCTCCATTGTCTGCATGGATATTCCATTTTCAATTATCCTGATGGTTATGGGTGTTGCGTTGACGTTGTCTTGTTTCTGTTCTTTTTGCCACTCTTCTCCGGAAAGACGATTCATGTAGTACAAAAATGCTCGGGGAGTTCCGTATAGGTGTTCTACATCTGAAGTGTCAACTACGTCTTCTCTCAGTATCAATCCGTTGGTGTCCATACGGTAGCCTTCCGGGCAGGTGTTATGTGATGGCAGAAATGTGCGTTGTTTGTGTTTGGGTATGATGTCTTTGGATGATTCTGACCAGATGTCTTTGCTGAAGATTACTCTGGCAGATGAGTGCAAGTATGCTAACGGAGTTGCTGTAATGCCATGATGTAATGGATTGCGGAATACATAGCTGATAGCGGCTAGAGTGTGATACAGGCCGTCCAATTCAACAGTGAATGCATGTCGCTCTCCAAGTCTTCCTTTACGGTGATACTTTGCATTGAAGTAGCGGGCATATTTGTAACGATGGCGCTTGATGACCTCGCTAAGCGAACTTGTCCTTATACATTCATGTATATGATTAGACATTATTGAGTCTGCTAATAGTACGGACTCGGTTTCAGCTATTGCTATAGCAAGAGAGTTGAAACAATGAATGTAATCTTCATTATCACGGCAGTAGATTTCATTTCCGGATGATAAACATATATGGTATGCCTTTTTCATAAATTAATTCTTTTATCGGCAAAGTTCAGTATGATTATCCTCATACCCAAAAAGTAAATGGATAAAAATGAAAAAAGGCTATTGGCGCTTCTGTGAGGCCGTTTAGTGTGTGAAATTTTGTTGAAATTTATTGTAAATTGAAACAAAATCCAGATTGGTGATATGGGCGAATCGTGTGGTTTTGTCACGACGCGCTGAAATGCGTTCAAATGTGGGCGTCGTGACCGAGGAAGTTGGCTGTAGTGTAGTTTTCTTGCCACGACGCTCGGAAATTCTGCGAAAAATGTGCGTCGCGACAGTCGTTACCAGAGCTTCTTCTTGCTGACGGTGGCGACGAATTCCTTGAGGTAGAACGGTTCGAAGTATGCGACGTCCTGGAAATTGCCGGCGCGTAGCTGGACGATGGCAGGGGCGAGCATCGATGATGCTTTCGGATGGCACTGGCAGAAATGTGCGTTCGGGTGTCTGATGACGTCGGCACATTTGCCTGCTCCGTCGCCGATGAAGAGTACCGGACCCTGCTCCAGGTATTCTGCGAAGCTGTTTTCGTCGATGATGACAGGTGCCGTTTCGGTGATCTGGACGTAGCGCAGAGATCCCTCGGCTTCGCTCGGGATGACAGAAGGAGTGCTGGCGAATACTGCTGTGTAGACTTCCATTCGGCGGGCGTCTATCATCGGAATGATGAAGCGGGGATCCCCGATCAGGTCGGGGATGACATTGTCTGTGTCGGTGATGACATTGTCTGTGTTGGGGATGACATTGTCTGTGCCGGGGATGCCGTTGCTGTTGTTGGGGATGGCGTTTACGCTTCCAGGGATGCCGTTGCCGGGGTTGCCGTTGCTGTTATCGGGGATGGCGTTTACGCTTCCGGGGATGACGTTGTCTGTGCCGGGGATGACATTGGTGCTTCCTGTGATGCCGTTGCTGGGGATGCCGTTGCTG
The DNA here is from genome assembly GCA_017398335.1 of Bacteroidales bacterium. GTDB lineage: Bacteria > Bacteroidota > Bacteroidia > Bacteroidales > UBA932 > Cryptobacteroides. The sequence continues at coordinate 64,340 of JAFQGK010000046.1, forward strand.
GGGATGCCGTTGCCTGGTGTGTCGTTGCTGTTGTCGGGGATGGCGTTGCCGGGGTTGCCGTTGTCATGGATGCTGTTGCTGGGTGTGTCGTTGCTGTTGTCGGGGATGGCGTTTACGCTTCCAGGGATGCCGTTGCCGAGGTTGCCGTTGTCATGGATGCCGTTGCCGTTGTCGCAAGGGATGACTGTCTGTCCGTCATTCCCGGCTTGACCGGGAATCTCTTCCATAGCCTGGGCCACCAGGGTGTCGAGGGTACCGACGGCGAGCAAAGGCTTGCCGGCGCCGAAGCATAGACCCTTAGCAGTGGATACACCTACCCTGAGACCTGTATACGATCCCGGTCCCATGCTTACGCAGACGGCGTCGCAGTCTGCAAGTGTCAGCCCACGTTCCGCCAGCATTTCCTGAATGAATACGGCGGTCAGCGACGCATGTGCCTTGGGTGCCGAACTTTCTTTATATGCAGTGATGGCTCCGTCTTCCGCGAGTGCTGCAGAGCAGAGAGCCGTTGATGTCTCTATGAGTAGGATTCTTTCCATAACTATTTCAGAGTCAATAGATTCTTGAGGTATGGGAATACGCTGTCCGCCAGATTCCTGAGGAATGGATATAGGACGGAGTCAGCCAGATATTCCTGCTTTACAAAGCCGAATGTATTGTTGAGCGAGTTGAATGCCAGGATGATGAGGCCGAGAATCAGGAAGCATTTCATGAGCGAAAATGCAAGCCCTAACAGGCGGTTCACCCACCCGAGCATCACAAATTTTATAGTCGCTTCCAGCAGTCTGCCTGCAGCCGCGAGGACAAGGAATGTTACGACCATGATCAGTGCAAATGCCACAACCTTCAGAATCTGTTCTGATGCTGTGATATACTGGGCCATCCAATCGCTGACGATCGTAGCAAATCTGGCCGATGCCCACACTCCGAAGATGAGTGAGACTATGGATATCACCTGAGAGATGAAACCTTTTCTAAGTCCCTGAATTATAGCGGGAATCAGGCAGATTAAAATAATGATGTCCAGTATATTCATAAATATCTTTAAAAATATTGTATATTTGCAGATTGAATTTTTCGGGGCTATGTCCCGACTGCAAAAATAGACAATTATTTTATAATTATGGCATTTAAGGAATATAAAGGTCTTGACCTCGTGGCTACTGGAAATGAGGTTCTGGACAGATGGAAGAAGAATCACGCTTTTGAAAAATCCCTTGAGCTTAGGGAAGGTGCTCCTGAATTCATTTTCTTTGAGGGACCGCCTTCAGCCAACGGTATGCCGGGCATCCACCATGTGATGGCCCGCTCCATCAAGGATGCCATCTGCCGCTATAAGACCCAGAGCGGATATAAGGTGAACCGTCGTGCCGGATGGGATACTCACGGCCTTCCTGTGGAGCTTGGTGTCGAGAAGATGCTGGGTATCACAAAGGAGGACATCGGAACCAAGATTTCTGTGGAGGAGTACAACGACGCCTGCCGCAAGGAGGTGATGAAGTACACCGCAGAGTGGGTGAACATGACTGAGCGTGTGGGTTATTGGGTGGATATGAATGATCCGTACATTACCTATGACAACCGCTATATCGAGACTCTCTGGTATCTCCTTAAAAAGATATATGACAAGGGACTGCTTTACAAGGGCAAGTCTATCCAGCCATATTCTCCAGCGGCCGGAACAGGACTGAGTACACATGAGCTCAACCAGCCTGGCTGCTACCGTGATGTCAAGGATACGACAGCTGTTGCTCAGTTTGCTGTCATCCGCGACGAGAAGTCAGAGTTCCTTTTCGAACAGGGCGTTCCTGCGTATATACTTGCGTGGACAACCACTCCATGGACTCTTCCTTCGAACACTGCGCTCTGCGTAGGTCCTAACATTGATTATGTAAGGGTTCTTTCCTTCAATCCATACACTGGCCAGCCGGCGCTTTATGTCGTGGCTCAGGCACTTGTGAATGCACATTTCAATCCTAAGGCAGCTGAGGTCGCCTTTGAAGACTACAAGCCAGGCGACAAGCTGGTGCCTTTCAAGGTGCTCGAGGGCACTATGAAGGGTTCTGAGCTTACAGGAATCCGTTATGAGCAGCTCATTCCTTGGTTCAACCCTGGTGAGGGCGCATTCAAGGTTATTCCTGGTGATTATGTGACGACAGAGGACGGTACAGGTATAGTGCATATCGCTCCTACATTCGGTGCTGATGACGCCAAGGTGGCAAGACTCGCAGGCGTTCCCGGTCTTCAGGTGGTTGACCGCAACGGCGATCTCCAGGCTCAGGTGGACCTCCGCGGACGTTTCTTCCGTATCGAGGATCTCGACCCTGAATATGCAGCAGCCAATATGTCTGCCGACTATGCCGAGTGGGCAGGCCGTTATGTGAAGAATGCATATGATGCGGAACTTCCTGCTGATGCTCCTACCCTTGATGTGGACATCTGCGTGATGCTCAAGCAGCAGAACAAGGCTTTCCGCATCGAGAAGCATACACATAACTATCCTCATTGCTGGCGTACCGACAAGCCGGTGCTTTACTATCCTCTCAACTCATGGTTCATCAAGACTACTGCAGTTCGTGAGAGGATGATGGAGCTCAACGAACAGATCATGTGGAAACCGGAATCTACTGGTACCGGCCGTTTCGGAAAGTGGCTTGAGAATATCCAGGACTGGAACCTCTCTAGAAGCCGCTACTGGGGCACACCTCTCCCTATCTGGCAGACAGAGGACGGCAAGGAGGCAAAGTGCATCGGTTCCATCAAGGAACTCTATGCAGAGATCGACAAGGCCGTAGCTGCGGGCTTCATGACAGAGAATCCTTTCGCTGCCAAGGGCTTCGATCCAGAGGATATGTCGAAGGAAAACTACGATAAGATCGATATCCACCGTCCGTATGTGGATAATATATTCCTTGTTTCAGAGACCGGCCGCAAGATGGTCCGCGAGCTTGACCTCATCGACGTATGGTTCGATTCAGGCGCGATGCCATATGCACAGGAAGGTCTCCGCAACCTCGGTGCAGAGAAGTTCGGATGTACTGCCGATTTCATCGCAGAAGGTGTTGACCAGACCCGCGGATGGTTCTATACCCTCCATGCGATCAATACGATGGTAAGCGACAAGTGTGCGTTCAAGAGGGTGATTTCCAACGGTTTGGTGCTTGATAAGGATGGCAACAAGATGAGTAAGCGTCTCGGCAATGCCGTGGATCCGTTCTGGGCACTCGATACATATGGAGCAGACGCCCTCAGATGGTATATGCTTACAAACGCACAGCCTTGGGACAACCTCCGTTTTGACGTGACAGGTGTCGATGAGGTACGCCGTAAATTCTTCGGAACACTTTATAATACATATTCATTTTTCGCACTTTACGCGAATATCGACGGATTCGATCCTAAGGCAGCCGCAGTGCCGATGAATGAGCGCCCGGAGATTGACAGATGGGTGATCTCACTGCTCAACACTCTCGTGAAGGAAGTTGTGGCGGCATATGAGGATTACGATATCACCACTGCAGGCCGACTTATTCAGGATTTTGTCTGCGACCACGTCAGCAACTGGTACGTGCGTCTTGGCAGAAAGAGATTCTGGGGCGGTTCAATGGATACAGATAAACTGTCTGCTTATCAGACTCTGTATCAGGTGCTTGTGGCTGTTTCAAAGCTTGCTGCGCCGATTGCTCCGTTCTTCATGGACCGTCTCTATCTCGACCTCGTGGAGGGTGAGTCAGAGTCAGTTCATTATGTTGCAATGCCTGCGTACGACGAGACTGTAGTAGACAAGGATCTCGAGGAGCGTATGGCTCTTGCGCAGAGGGCCACATCTATGGTGCTTGCTCTCCGTCGTAAGGCTGAGATCAATGTCCGCAAGCCTTTGTCGAAGATCATAATTCCTGTGATCGATGCACGCGTAAAGGATCAGCTTGAGCTCGTGAAGACTCTGATTCTCAATGAGGTGAATGTCAAGGAGGCGGAATTCATTTCAGATACCACCGGCCTTATCACCAAGAAGATCAAGCCTAACTTCAAGACTCTTGGAAAGATCTACGGCAAGCAGATGAAGGAGATTGCAGCTGCGTTCGGAACACTTTCACAGGAAGTCATTTCGGAAATCCAGGCGTCCGAGACTCTTGGCACGGGATATGTTCTGCATCTCGCCTCTGGAGACGTGACCCTGAACAAGGGTGATTATGAGATTTCTTCCGAGGATATGCCGGGCTGGCTCGTGGCTACTGAAGGAGCAATGACCATTGCACTGGATGTGACTGTGACAGAGGAGCTTAAGCAGGAAGGTGTTGCCAGGGAGCTTATCAACAGAATCCAGAACCTCAGAAAGAGCAGCGGATTTGACGTTACTGACAAGATTGATGTGGTCATTTATGCAGATGGTGAGGATGGTGCAGAGATTGCGGCATCGCTTGCGAACTTTGCTGACTATGTCGGTGCGCAGACTCTTGCTCTGTCTGTAAAGTCTGCGCCTCTCGCAGAGGCTGGCGAAGCTCCTGAGGTGGAGTGGAATGAGGGTACAATCAGGATATCGGTGAATAGACGATAACATGTCCCTGACTGACAATAAGGAAATATTAACTATAAATTCAAAATATTATGGCAGAAGAAATGAAGAACGTACAGGATCTGAAAGTCAGATACAGTGACGAGGAACTGCAGGAGTTCAAGGCCATTATTCTTGAGATGCTGGAGAAGGCAAAGAAGGAATATAAGACACTCAGGGACGTCGTGACACACGCATCCAGCAATGACGTTGAGGATACATCACCTACATTCAAGATTATGGAGGAGGGTGCTACTGCACTTTCAAAGGAAGAGGCTGGTGCGCTTGCACAGCGTCAGTATAAGTTCATCCAGAACCTCGAGGCTGCTCTCATCAGGATTGAGAACAAGACTTATGGCGTTTGCCGCATGACAGGCAAGCTCATCCCTAAGGAGAGACTCCGTCTCGTACCTCATGCAACTCTCACAGTAGAGGCAAAGGAAATGATGAATAAGAACAAGTAATCCGGTATGAAGATATCGAAAGGAACAAAACTCTTCATTCTGGGTGCCGTTCTGGTGCTTATCGATCAGATTATCAAGGTTCTCGTCAAGACAAATATGGATCTTGGCGAGACCATTGATGTCATAGGGGACTGGTTCAAGCTACATTTTGTCCTTAACAAAGGCATGGCCTTCGGAATGGCCTTTGGCGGGCTTGTCGGCAAGGTACTCCTGTCGCTTTTCAGAATAGTCCTTTTCGGCGGACTCTGCTGGTGGATCAGCAAACTGGCTAAGAGGCCAGATACTCCGGCAGGAGTTCTTGTAGGACTCACTTTGATTACAGCGGGGGCTTTGGGCAATATCATTGACTGCTTCTTCTATGGCCTGATATGGCCGGAAACCGTGACTGCAGGGGCTCCGTTTGCCTTTATGTTCGGACAGGTTGTGGATATGTTCTATTTCCCGCTCTTTGATTACAAGCTGCCGTGGATGGACTATCCGCGCACGTTCTTTGGTGCGGTCTTCAACTTTGCAGACAGCTGTGTGACGGTAGGAGCAATCTATCTTCTTCTCTTCCAATACAAGTTCTTTGCGTCAGAAGAAGAAAAAAGTAAAAAATAATTTGCAGATGTCGAATTAATTCGTACCTTTGCATTCCCTTTTGAGGGAAACATATTGGAGAGTTGGCAGAGTGGTCGAATGCGGCGGTCTTGAAAACCGTTGATCTTAACGGGTCCGGGGGTTCGAATCCCTCACTCTCCGCAAATGAGCGGTAAAAAATGGCGTCAAGTTTACTTGAACGCCATTTTTTATTGCTCATTTGCTACGCCCCGCCGCAGGCGGGGAGGGATGTGCGACCGTAGGGAGCAAATCCCGGAGAGAGAGTCCTATATTTCTTCCATTTTCAAGATATTCTCATTATCTTCGCAGAGAAGACAGCGGAATGTAATTTGTGTTGCTGCTTTAAAATGTCGTTATATGGATAAGAAGAAACAGGACATGGCTTATTTCCTTTCTTTCTGCATCGAGCAGTATAAGAATGCAAAGGGAATCAGCGGTGCTGAGGCGGTGGCTCTCTTGTCCGAATATGGTGTTCTTGAATATTTGTCAGAGCATTGGGAGGTCTTGCATACACAGAGTCGCCAGTGGCTCGTGGAAGATATTGATGATTATATAAGACTTCGGGATAAGGATTGTAAACTCGTGTCTGTCAAAAATCATTTTGAAAACCCATCATTGGCAAATCTGACCATCACTCAAGATAATTTGTATCTCCTGATTCCTTCCAAGCTAAGTTGGATGGCAAACATGTTATCTGAGGACAAGGGTGTCTGCATAGTGGATGCTATGAAGGCACTATATTCTTCGGAAGTTTATTCTAAACTTGAGGATGAATCTACAAAGGCGTGGAATTTCGGTCCGGTGGCACTATATGAGGAATTTCAAACAGAAAGGTCTTAGCCTATCCGAAATATGGCAGTTAGATAGGTGGTTTCTGTCCGGAATATGGCAGTTGAAAGTAATTCTTTATCCGAAATATGGCAGTTTGTTGGAAAAAGTTATTACTTTTGAGGCAAATATAAAGGCTTATGTTAGATAAGAGAATCATAGAACAGGTGCTTGCAGAGCAGCAATTGGAACTTGCTAATCTGTCTTCGAAGGCATTATGCTCCCGTCCGGAGGAGCAGTTGGTGGAACTGGACAGTGATATGGCGCAAGTAGTAATCGGTGTCAGAAGATGCGGTAAATCGACTTTGTGTTATAATGTATTGAAGGAAAATGGTGAGTTGTTTGCCTATGCCAACTTCGATGATGAGCGTTTCGAGGAGATGACTTCCAAAGAGCTCAATACCGTGCTTGAAGTCCTGTATAAAATGTATGGTGATTTCAAGCTGCTGTTCTTGGATGAGATTCAGAATGTCGATGGGTGGCATCTGTTTGTGAACAGAATTCTCAGACAGGGAATGAGGGTCATCCTTACAGGCTCCAATGCAAAACTGTTAAGCGGTGAACTTGCGACGCATTTGACCGGACGACATGACAAGATAGAGTTGTTCCCATTCTCTTTTGCTGATTATTGCAAGTGCAAGGAGATAGATATGACATCGCCGACAACTAAGGCTGAGGCATTCAGAAGGAGTGCTTTTGATGAATATCTGCGACAGGGAGGTTTTCCGGAACTCCTACACAAGAAGAATAAGAAGGGATATGTAAGTAATCTTGTCGACAACATACTCAAGCGCGATATCGAGCAGCGACATAAGATAAAATATATACGGGCATTTGAGCAGTTGGCTAATCACTTGCTGAATATATCTCCAGCAGTTGTAGTTGAGAAGGATTTGGCTAGACTTTTCGCTTTCAAATCTCATCATACAGTGGATAATTATATAGGTTATCTTAAAGAAGCGTATCTGCTGGCAGGACTCCAGAAGTATTCTACCAAGAGCAAGTTAAGAGTACGCGATGAGAAGGTATATCCCATAGATGTGGCTCTTATGGATGGTAGGGAGGATGCTATGGTGGGCGAGAATCTTGGCTGGAGATTGGAGGCCATTGTTTTTATAGAACTTCTCAGAAGGAATAAGCCTTTGGAGCGTGATGTATATTACTTTAAGAATGATGACGGATATGAAGCAGATTTCGTTGTCTGCAAAGGAGACAAGGTTGAGGAGGTATATCAAGTCAGCTATGATTTGACCAAGGAGAAAACCCGTGCAAGGGAAATCAGAGGTCTGCTTACTGCATCTAAACATACCCGCTGTGATAACCTGTTTCTTATAACTGATGTTGAGAGGAGTGAATTTGAACAGGAAGGTAAACTGATAAAGATAATTCCAGCCTACGAGTGGCTGATTCAGTAAAATAACTTGCACTTTCCACTGATAAGTGGCATGTTTGCATCAAGATGCTGCTGCATCCGGAAGTTCATTGACAACTTGCAAATTCGGTAACCGAATCGTAACCTCTTTGCTTTTGCATTTTCGTAAGAGTCTGAAATAAGGAGAATTAAGTGGTGAGGGTTCTGGACTGCGCTGCTCCGGAAATCACTTGGAATAATCTAGAGTGGAAGATGATTTATTGACATTCTGATGACGTGATGTCCAGCCCTTGTCTATAAAATACTGAGGTGGTCATAGTGCAGACAGATGCGAAGACATTTGCAGACATGTTTCCGTATCCTATCTGTAACCTATATGCCACTCGATGATTTTGTATAAGTTGGATTAAAATACCTTTATTCCAAGACAATAGGCTACGATTCCGGCAATTCCGACTGCTATTGGTACGATGGTGTAAGAGATGATGTGAATAGCGGTGCCTGCTTTCTCACCATATGCTTCTTTCATTTTCTCAAGTTTGCCCCAAGCCTTTGAATCTTTGCGCACTCTCAAATATATTGTGTATAAACCATAAAGGAGTGCTAAAATACCAATTATAAGTTCTGCCATAACTATTTGATGTTAAAATGTTCTTTATTGTTTCTTACATATTGTGCAATTAGGGTCATATAAGGGTCGTTGCAATTATAAAACTCCTCATCGCATTCGTTCAATTCTTCAATAGGGTCTTCCTGCCCAGAATGTTCATTGTAAATCTCAATCGCCTTTTTGCAGATTTCGGCAATCTCATATGCCTTTATCGCTTCCGCCGAAGAAACAAGAATGTCATTCCAACGGGTTCCTTTATTAAAAAACAATTGGTCAAATCCTCCGTTATTTACTTCTACTGCTACTAATGCCATTGCCATAAAAACCTTTTCTTGCTCATTCAGTTTTGACAGGTCGTGTCCATAATCGCTTTTGTCGCATAAATAGTCGTATATAGATTCAAACAACGCATCGTCATCTTGTTCCCATATATTCTCAGTTGCATACGAAGATTGCTCGTCAATTTGTTGAGGGGTATTCTTCTTCGCAGATTTCTTTGTTAGTAATGAAGTGAATGCAACTATTGCTATGGCAACTATTGCAATAAGTTTAATAATGTGATATGCGTTCATATTAGAATGGCTATAAGTTTTCTGGTTAGTGGTAAATCCCGATTCTTGATACCAAATATACAAAATATATTTATTCTACTATGCTGCCAAACAAGGGATTCTTTGATATATTTCGGAGTCATTTAAGAATGAGAAATTGAAAAGATGCATTCAAGGGGGAAAAGTGTGTTCCAGTTAAATAATAATTATTATATTGTTTATCAATAGTTTAGATGGGTGTGAGTGTGGGCGTTTTTGGTGCATTTTTGCCATAAAAAAGTTGCACCGAAGTGAGACCGATAGGATAATATGAGAAGATTGCGAAGGTGAATAGTAGATAATTTATTGCAATATCTCATTGTAGAAATGTATTATTGGCAGTATAAACTACATATGAAAGGGGGGAAGAACAATGCAAAATTGGACCTTAATCCCTCACTCTCCGCAACAAGGACGGCCGGATGATGAAAGTCATCCGGTTTTTATTTGTAATGGGGCTCAAAAATAGGACAAGCTCTGCATCGCTGGCTCAAAGTAAGCTGCGCAACCCTTTCACTGTTGTACGGGCCCCGCCGGCGAGGTGTAAGACTGGTTCTTGTAATTATGGTATTTATATCATAACTTTACCACCAAATGAACGTAAAGGCTATATCTTCAAATGTCGGTAAGGCGTTACTTGTCAACGCCTTATTTATGATGTTGTCCATTATCGTCTCTATATCGGATGGATTGGATGAAGCCTTTGCACCATTGCTGGTAAGTTTCTTTATCACGTCCATAGTGGGAGCATTCCCTCTGATTTTTGTGAGACATAGCCAGGAGAGTTCCATCAGAGACGGTTATATCACCATTGTCATTGCGTGGCTGATGTCATTCATCGTAGGTATGTTGCCTTATGTCCTTTACGGAGGAGAATTCACATTAGTCAACGCATGGTTTGAAAGTGTATCCGGTTACACCACGACAGGGTCAACCATTCTTACGGATATAGAAAGTCTGCCCAGAAGCCTTCTTTTCTGGCGTTCTTCCACTCATTTCATTGGTGGACTTGGTGTCGTGGTTTTCCTCCTGTTGATAATACCGGATGTCGGCTCATTCAAATTCAGGCTATCTAACCTTGAGGTTCCCGCTTTGTCCCAATACGCTTATCGTTATCGCCGGGCCAATGTGCCTAGAATAATGCTTTCTGTTTATGTCGGACTGACAGTAATAGAAACATTGCTTCTGATGGCTGCTGGCATGTCTTTCTTCGATGCTGTCAACCATTCCTTCAGTACTATGGCTACAGGCGGTTTCAGCACCAAAAACACTTCAATAATGCATTTCGATTCTCCGGCTATAGATATTATCATAATTGTCTTTATGATTCTTGCGTCAATGCATTTTGGAGTCATATATGCGATGTTGATAAAAAAGTCCTTTGGTCCGATAAAAAACTCAGTAACCATATATTATCTGAACGTCATATTGGTGCTCTCGCTTTTCATCACTTTTATATTGATGTTCCAAGGTTGCTACAATTCATTTGGCAAAGCCCTTTTGGCCTCTGTGTTTCAAGTTGCCAGTTTTATCTCTACTACAGGATTCGGTAATGCGGATAATGCCTTATGGCCGATGCTTGCGAACATATTCCTCCTTTTAGCCGCTTTTCATTGCGGATGTTCGGGCTCGACTACAGGTGGTATCAAGGCAGACCGTATGCTGATAATATTCAAGGAAATCGGGAATGAATTCAAACGGCGTCTTCATCCGTCATCAGTCTTCTGTACGAAAGTGGATGACCATACTGTCAATAATGACCAGATATCCGCCGTTTTCCTCTATTTTGTGGCATATATATTCATTCTCTTTATATCGTTTATGGCGGTATTGATATCAGGAGTAGAGATCTCAGATGCCTTTTCCGGGACTTTGGCTTCACTTGGAAACGTAGGTCCCGGATTGGGAGGATTAGGAACAATGGGAAATTACGCGTCGCAGCCAGCTTTTGCCAAGATAATATATACGACGGCAATGTTTCTGGGACGTCTTGAAATTTTCCCTGTTCTTGCAGTCCTGAGGATAGTGTTGAATTTCCGAAAGAACCTCCAAAAATTCTAGACGGATTCCTTTCGTATTATTCTTCCAGTGAGTTGAAAAGTGTTACATCGCTGAACTGGATGCCGTCCTTTTTACCTTTCTTGCTTACATACCATCTGCCGTCCCCGAATGAATACAAGCCTGTGCTGCCCCATGGGAAGTGAGATGCCTCAGTTACAGAAAGCTGCTCTACCTCATTCTCCTCGTAAGGAACTCCCTCCAGCTTGCCGCTAAACGGCTTTTGGTTAATGTCCAGGGCAAAGAGACTGTAATTCGGATATTGAGATTTGCTGCCTTTGTAAACAGCGAGATACAGTCTTTCGCTATGGGCGTCATAAGTCATGTTCTGAACACCGTATCTCGTGTTTCCGGTCTTTACGAAGTATTTGTGAAGAGGCTTGGAAAGATCATCCATCGCAAAGCACAGAAGAATATTGTAGTCGTTGTCTACACGGGTTGTGTCATCATATATACCGTATGCCACATAAAGGAACTTCTCCTTGCTGTCGGATCCGAAACCTGGAGCTATCGCTACTCCATCCATGCCGGAACAACCATATTTGTGTTCAAGTCTGACGCCGTTCACTTCGACTGTGTCCAGATAGTCTTCAGCGACCTCGTCTATTGCATGGAGGGTCATGGCTTCTTCAAAAGGAACATCCAGACGGTCCATCTTTGTGACGTCAATCTCAGCGACATAGAATCGGCTTGCCGCCTTCTCATATCTTGCAGCTCCGAGAGCATCAGCAATGCCGTTTCCGATCTCGTCGTCCTTGATTTCAAGTGAAGCATATACCTTCTTTGTCTTTTCGTCATATGTCATTGCGCCGAGATGGCCGTTTATACCTGTCACGGAACCAATCAGATTTCCCTCAAGATCGCTCTTGAAGAATGCACTGGTGAAAGAACTGTAAAGACAATTTTCCTTTTTGTCAAGGGCGATTCCCTGAATGTGAAGCTTACCTCCTTCAAGGTGTATGACCTCGGGATAAGTGACCTGACAACCTGTTGCCAGCATCAGAAGTATAAATAATTTTTTCATCATATCCGCAAAGTTAACAAAAATCTTCAATCAAGATAGACCTATTGTAATTTTGCGTATATTTGCAGTAAATGCATAAATGTGTGCTCACTGCTTTTGTGATGGATATTGGACTCTTCAGACAGATGCTTGACATGGACTCCACTTCCGGTAGGGAGAGGGAGTTTGCTGAGTTTCTTGCTGCAAGGCTTCAGACAGAACGTAACAAGGTTGATACATTCGAGGTCGGCGACGGAACGTTGAATGTCCTGATTTCGTGGGGAGAGCCGGAGGTTGTATTCTGCAGCCATCTCGACACCGTGCCTCCTTATATCGAGCCTTCTTTCAGCGAGGATGGAGCAGTTGTATGCGGACGCGGAACCTGTGATGCCAAAGGACAGATATTCGCAATGTGGGAGGCATGCAAGGTGTTGGAATCCAAGGGATATGAGGGTTTCGGACTCCTGCTCCTTGCCGGTGAAGAAACCGGTTCTTATGGAGCAAAGGCATTCAGGGATCAGTATTCCGGAGCGGAGTGGGTAATTGTGGGTGAACCGACAGATAACTGTATGGCTTCTGCTGCGAAGGGTACCAAGGCGTTTGAGGTTACTTTTGCAGGACAGGCTTTTCACTCAGGATATCCTCAGTATGGCATAAGTGCTGTAGAGCTCTTCAATGATTTCATGAATGCTCTGAGAAGCGTAAGGTTCCCGATTGATGAGACGCTTGGAGAAACGACCTGGAACGTCGGCAGGCTGGTGAGTGATAATCCGCAGAATATCCTCAGCGATTCTTTGACGTGCCGTGTGTATTTCAGGACAACATTCGAATCAGACGAGATGGTCTGCAATATTATGAAGAATATCGCGGGAGAGGATGCGAGGCTGAGATTCGGACGTCCGAGAGTTCAGGACGGATCTGATGTGGTAGGAAAAGATGTCGCGCAGTGGCAGAGGGCCATGAGTGTAACGTCGCTTGGAGGTGATACGCCATCCAGGTTCGAGACTTTTGAGGGATTCCCTTCCAAGCCGGTGGCTTTTGGAAGCGATGCTCCTCAGTTGACGAATTTCAGACGTAAGGTGTTGTGCGGCCCGGGATCTATCCTTGTGGCTCACAGAGCTGATGAACATGTACTGCTCTCAGAGATCGAGTCCGCTGTATCCACCTACGTGAAAATGTTTGAATATATAAAGAAATAACGTATTCTAACATATGCATGTACGTCCTTACAACCTGCACGATACACAAATGATTTTGAATATATAAAGAAACGTTGATAGTATGTTAGTAATGAAATTCGGTGGCACTTCAGTTGCCAATTTTGAAGCGATCACCAGAACGATTTTCATAATAGGAGGCAAACTTGACAAGAAACCTGTAGTGGTGGTTTCGGCATTGTCGAAGGTTACAGACCTTCTTTATAGAATCTCGGATGCAGCAGCTTCCAGAAATGAAGCGGAGACGCGTGAACTGCTTGCCCAGCTTCGCAAGCGCCATACGGATCTTGCCGGGGAGCTTCTTGCACAGAGCGTTCTCAAGGATGAGGCAGTGGCGAAGGTCAATGAAATATGTGATAATCTGGACTCCATTGCAATGGCAGTGTGTTCCCTTGGCGAACTCTCGGACCGCAACAAGGCCATAATCATTTCGAACGGAGAATATCTGTCCTCTACTATAATCGCGTATGCGATGAATTCCAAGGGTATCAGGACAAAGTGGGTGGATGCGCGCAGCATGATGGTCACAAACAATTCATACATGAAGGCGGAACCGGATATGACAGCGATCATGGAAAGGGTGCCGGGTGTCATTGCAGATGCTTATGATGGAATGGATGCTGTGATAACCCAGGGCTTTATCGGAGTGACCAAGGATGGAGAACCGACGGTTCTCGGCAGGGGAGGTTCGGACTATTCAGCTTCGCTGATCGGAATGGCTGTAGATGCTGAAAGGATAGAAATATGGACTGACGTGGATGGCGTGAGGACTGCTGATCCTCGCAAAGTGCAGAATACCAGGTATCTTGAAAAAATTTCGTTTGAGGAGGCAGCGGAAATGGCGCATTTCGGAGCAAAGGTGCTTCATCCTCTGACCATCGAACCGGCTGTCAGGAAGAGTATCCCGATCTATGTGCTGAATTCGATGAATCCTTCGGGAAAAGGTACGGCGATTCTCCGCAATGAGTTTATTGAAGACGGTGTGAAGTCTGTATCCTTCAAGGAAAACATCAGGGTGATAAACATTTTCTCTACCAGAATGATCAATACGTCCGGCTTCCTTCGCCGCGTGTTTGAAATCTTCAGCGAGAGCAAGGTGTCTGTAGACCTGATCAGTACATCGGAGGCTAATATATCCGTTACGGTTGATGCAGCAGAAAGGATAGAGCCTGTCGTAGAACAGTTGTCGGAATTTGCTGATGTGATTGTGGATGACGACAAGTCTCAGGTGTCGGTGATCGGAAAGAACATAGTGCGTCTGAACGGCATGCTGAAGAAGACATTCACGCCTTTGAAAAAATGTAATGTATATATGATCTCTCAGGGAGCATCCTTCGTCAATATCAGTTTTGTAGTTGACCGGGAGGAACTTTCGGAGGTTGTGCAGGACCTTCATGACCATCTTTTCGATCAGGTGGAGGAACTCGAAACATTTTAATTGAACAATCATGAAACTTTATATAAGCGGATATGGAAAAATGGGAAGGATGATAGAAAAAATCATCCTTTCTCGCGGTTTGGAATATGCCGGATGGACAGAATCGGTTACAGAGACGGACCCGGCTTTGGCGAAGGAATGTGTATGCATTGATTTTACGACTCCGGCGGCCTTCAGAGAAAACTATAAGTTCCTGGCAGAGAATTTCAAGGCTGTGGTGGTCGGTACGACAGGATGGGCAGATATCAGGGAAGAGGTCATTGCCTTTTTTGAAAAATGCGGGACGCCGATGATATGGGCCAGCAACTTTTCTATAGGAGTGAATGTTTTCTTTGCAGTTACGGATTATGTGTCGAAGATGCTGGGAACAACCGGAGGTTACAGCCCGTATATGGTTGAGATGCATCATTGCCACAAGCTGGATGCTCCGAGCGGCACCGCAAGGTCGCTTGCAGATATTGTCGACGCCAACATGAATGTCGAGACAGATATCCAGTCTGTAAGATGCGGAGAGATACCGGGAATACATACTGTTGGATTCGAGGGACTTAATGACAGAATAACACTGACTCATGAGGCGTTTTCACGTGAGGGCTTTGCTGCTGGAGCAGTAGAAGCGGCATTGATGGCAGAGGGCGTATCAGGAGTGTGTGAATTCAAGACTTTGTTGTTGAAGAATAATGAAAGATAATATGTTAAGAGGATGTGGAACTGCTCTGGTTACTCCATTCAAGGACGGAGCGGTCGATTACGAAGCTTTTGCTGCCTTGGTTGACAGGCAGGTCGCAGGAGGTGTGGATTTCCTCGTGCCGCTGGGAACAACAGGTGAGACCCCTTGCCTGACCGATGAAGAGAAAATAAACCTGCTTCATATAACAAAGGAACATTCCAATGGCCTTCCGGTAATGGCCGGCGTAGGCACAAATTCACTGGAGCAGACCATTGCCAATATAAGACTTCTTGAGCCGCATGGCGTGGACTATTTCCTGGTAGTGGTGCCATATTACAACAAACCTCCTCAGGAAGGTCTGTATCAATACTTCAAGGCTGTAGCGGAAGCCGCTTCGAAGCCGGTGGTGCTTTATAATGTACCGGGAAGGACAGGAACGAATATGACAGCACAGACTACCTTGAGGCTTGCAGCGCTTGGGAATATAGTTGCAGTCAAGGAGGCGTCTTCCAATCGTGATCAGATTCTCGAGATCATTGCAGGCCGTCCCGATGGCTTCTCAGTCTTGAGCGGAAATGATGATGAGACTTTCGATCTTATGAAGAACGGAGCTGACGGTATCATCAGCGTCGCCTCAAACATTGTCCCTGCTATGGTGACGGAACTCGCCCATGATATGCTCGAGGGTAAGGAAAATGAAGCACTCGCAATCCATGAAAAGCTTATGCCTTTGTTCAAAAACTGTTTTGTCGAAAGCAATCCTATTCCGACAAAGGCAGCTCTGTCTGCTATGGGGTTGATGCATAATGAATTACGTCTGCCGCTTGTTCCGGCTTCCCAGCCAGCATATGAGCTGATGACAGAAACAATCAAGGATTTGAAACTATTGTAAGATGAATACTGAGCTGAATAAATTCAATGAAACGATGCGCGGCCTGGAAACCGGTGAGATAAGGGTCGCTGAGAAAGTAAACGGTGAGTGGAAGGTCAATTCGTGGGTGAAGGAAACCATTCTTTCAGGATTCCGTCTTGGCAAGCTGGCTGATATGTCGCAGGGACAATTCTCTTTCTTTGATAAGGATACGATCCCGACAAGGACTTTCACTGCGGAAAACGGAGTGCGTATAGTCCCGGGCGGAAGCAGTGTGCGTAGAGGTGCTTACCTTGCTCCGTCTGTGATAATGATGCCTCCGGCATATGTGAATATAGGAGCATATGTTGATGAAGGAACGATGATTGACTCACATGCATTGGTGGGTTCATGTGCCCAGGTCGGAAAGCATGTGCATCTTTCTGCAGCTTCACAGCTAGGAGGAGTACTCGAACCTGTCGGCGCTCTTCCGGTAATCATTGAGGATAACGTATTCATCGGCGGTAACTGTGGAATATACGAAGGTACCATCGTCAAGGAGAATGCAGTGATCGGAACAGGAGTGATAATCAATGCTTCTACAGCGATATTCGATGCTACGACAGGTGAATATATCCGTGCGAATGAAAACGGCCAGATTGTGGTTCCGTCAGGAGCTGTAGTTGTTGCAGGAAGCCGACCTGTAAGCAAGGGACCGGGAGCTGAGCAGGGTATTCATCTCTATTGTCCGGTGATTGTCAAATATCGTGACGAAAAGACTTCAGGTTCGATAACGCTCGAGGATATGCTCCGTTAATATATGTATAAAGAATTGTTTTCAGATGATGTGGGTTCCTTCTTCAGATCTCCAGTCAGGGAGATTTTCAAGAAGGTAGACCTTAATTCCATATATTCTTTTGCAGGAGGTTATCCTTCTGCCGAGACCTTTCCACTGGAGTCAATCCGTCAGACAATGTCCGAGGTTATCGACAAGTATGGGGGTAAGGCCTTTCAATATGGTGCTACTCAGGGGGTTATGGAACTTCGTGAAGCTGTGGCTGAGCGATATTCCGTTCCGGTTGACAGGGTGCAGATCACATCTTCTTCCCAGCAGGGGATCGATGTGTGTGCAAGGGTACTGGTCAATCCTGGTGATGTGATCCTTACCTCCAGTCCTTCTTATCTCGGAGCTTTGCAGTCATTCTGTTCCTATCGGGCAGAGATTGTGGGAGTGCCTCATTGTGATGATATAGAGAAATACAAAGATGCTTATGTGGCTGCAATAGCCAAGGCAGAGACTTCCGGGAGCAAGGTCAAGTTCCTTTATATGATTCCGGATTTTCAGAATCCTTCAGGTGAATCACTGACTCTCGAGGAAAGGAAGATGCTGGTCGGACTTGCAGAGGAATATGGATTCCTTATAGTTGAGGACAGCCCGTATCGCGAGCTCAGATATGAGGGAGAACATATTCCTACGATGTATTCCCTTGCCCCGGACAGAGTCATTCACCTCGGGTCCTTTTCCAAGATCTTTGCACCGGGGTTCCGTCTCGGCTGGGCCATAGCTCATCCGGATATTCTGGATAAGATATATGTCTGCAAGCAGTCTCTGGACCTCTGTCCTCCGATCTTTGACCAGTATGTGGCGGCAGAATTTCTGAAAAGCGGCCGTCTTGATGAAAATCTGGCGAAAAGCGTGACTTTATATAAAGGGAAAAGAGACCTGTTACTTTCGCTGCTGGAAGAGTATATGCCTCAGGGAGTGTCCTGGACCCATCCTCAGGGAGGCCTTTTCCTCTTTCTGACAATGCCCGAGGGCTTTGATGCAGTCGCTTTTTATGATAAGGCGCTTTCTGCAGGAGTTGCGTATGTGGCAGGTGAATTCTTTCATCCGGACCGCAGCGGAAAGAATACGATGCGGCTGAACTTCTCTTTCATGAGTCCTGAGAAGATCATTGCCGGCATCAAACTGTTGGCAGAACTGTTAGCAGACGGACTGGGTCTGGAATGAATGGTTTCGTCATTGCCGGCTTAGAACGGCAATCTGATATATAAGACATGTATATGAAATTCTACAAATACCAAGGTGCCGGAAATGATTTCCTTATCGCAGACAACAGATCTGGAGCCATAAGGGAAGAGTCTGGAGTGCTCTATTATAGGGAAGACGACGGTTCGGAAAAGAGCGTTGTCATTGCCGATCTTTGTGATCGCAGGTATGGAGTCGGAGCGGACGGAGTCATGCTTCTGGAGACTTCATCT
Organism: Bacteroidales bacterium; assembly: GCA_017398335.1. Classification (GTDB taxonomy): domain Bacteria; phylum Bacteroidota; class Bacteroidia; order Bacteroidales; family UBA932; genus Cryptobacteroides. Next base: position 82,857 of record JAFQGK010000046.1, read on the forward strand.
GAGCATGATTTCAGGATGACTTATTTCAATTCCGACGGGTCCGGAGGAATGATGTGCGGCAACGGGGGCAGATGCATCGTTGCGTTTGCAGCAGACCGTGGTATCGGAAAATTTGATTTCATTGCGGCAGACGGCTTTCATACGGCTGAAATAATCAATTCTGAAGGAGGTACGAAGACTGTACGTCTCAAAATGAAGAATGTTGATGGGATTCACAGATATGAATCTCTTACCGGCCCATCATTTCCTTCAGAAGGATGTTTCCTTGACACCGGAACCCGCCATTATGTACGTTTCGTTAAGAATGTGGATGCATACGATGTTGTAGCTGAAGGACGTGACATCAGGCAAAATGCGCAGGAGCTGCTGCCTGTAGGGGCCAATGTGAACTTTGTACAGCCGGAAGATGGCATTCTGAAGATCAGGACATATGAGAAGGGAGTGGAGGATGAAACCTTTGCCTGTGGTACTGGAATCGTGGCTTCCAGCATTGCGGCATATGCCTATGGTGTCCTGCCATCTTCAACGGATGCGACAGCAGGAAGGGTCAGGTATGATATCCGGGCAAAGAGAGATGCCCTGGCTGTGGATTTCATCCCTGAGCGGGGAGATGAGTTTGTGGATGTATGGCTTACGGGCCCGGCTGCATATGTGGCGGAAATATATGTCTGATATTCTGAAAAAATATTATTTTTGTAAAAATATTCAATTGAAAATGAGAAAGATACTTTTTTATATAATCGCTTTGACTTCTGTGGTTTCATGTCTGAATGGAACGAGCTATAGTTCAAGCTATCAGGTCCTGGCAACTTTTGATTATGGTGATGCCAAGTTCAGGTCAGACAGTACATTCTATGTGTCGGCGGAGAATATCGGAATAGGATGGAATTACCTTGCATTCTGTCATAAAGTTGACGCTTCCGGAGATTTTCTTGGAGGATTCAGACTTTCATGTCTGGAAGGACAGATCAAGGAAAATGCAGACGGGACTGCTCCTCAGGCTGAAGGTGATGCACAGCCTCTTGATATGACATGGAGAGTCAACACCGTGCCAGAAGCAAACAATTATATGGTGTTCTGGGATAGCGGTGATATGCCGGAGTCGCATATCCTGTTCATGAATCCTACCAACGGAAAATGCACTATGGCACTCTGCTATGTCTGCAATACGGCGAAAGTGGCGGAAGAGATCAAGTCAAAGTTTGAAAGGGGAGACAAACTTATATTGAAAGCTACCGGTTTCCTTGCAAAGAACGAGACAGGTTCGGCTGAGATAGCGCTTGCCGACTACACACAGAACGATAAGAATGGTACGCCGAAGGATTCCATCATGAGCAGATGGACGCAGTTTGACCTTGAGAAACTCGGTATGGTGGACGAAGTGAGGTTTGAGATTATTGATGAGAATAATAAGATTCTTTCAAAATATTTCTGCCTCGACAATCTCTCGGCTTCGATATCTCTCGAGTATTGATCTTTATTAACAACTTAAATATTTACTTACTATGATTGGATTTATTGTATGGCTTGTAGGCCTTATCTGCTGCATCTGGTGTATTAAGGATGTATGGGCAAAGAACCTTGACACTGTTGTGAAAATTCTTCTTACAATCGCTCTCCTTGCTTTCAGCTGGATCGGATTGGCTGTTTATTATTTCATTCTCAGAAACAGACTATAGGAATTTGATTTATAGATTATGAAAACCAATCAGGAATACAAAAATGCGGCATTAGCCTCGCTTAAAGGTAATTGGGGCCAGCCTGTTCTTGCTACGCTACTTATGGCGGTACTGATAATCGCGCTTATTGCCATGTGCGTGATTGCTGAATTTGCTTGGAATCCGGATCCGGTTGGGGATGAGATGTCAATATGGACCATAATGCTTTTATATGGTGTCATATATCTGCTCTATTATCCTCTGGGAATGGTCGGCTACTACAATGCTGTCAAGAGTCTCTATAGAAACGGCGATGGCAGGGTTGTGTTCAACATGTTCTCCAATACATTCAATGGATATCCGAAGGTAGTAGGATTCTCCCTTCTGTATTACATTTTCGTATTCTTATGGTCTTTGCTTCTCTTTATCCCGGGAATCATAAAGAGTTTGGCTTATATCATGTCACCGTTCATTCTTAAGGATAATCCTGAACTTTCTGCCAATCAGGCAATCAATCTGAGCCAGAAGATGATGAAGGGACATAAGTTCGATTGCTTCTGCCTTATCCTCAGTTTCATCGGCTGGATCATCCTTTGCGTATTTACTTTAGGAATAGGCGCATTATGGCTTGATCCATACATGACAGCGACGCTGGCGGCATTCTACGAGGATGTAAAGGCAGAATATGAAGCAAAGCAGCAGATCGCTGCATAATCTATAGAAGGCCTGCAGGAATCTGCATTATGATTTCCTGATATTCGGGGTCGACAGATAGAATCAGATCTTGATGGAGCGGTATCATTACTGCTCCATCAAGATCTGATTCTACCTCTATGCACGGATTGTTCGGGATGTCTATGTATTCTGTGATTTCGCCGACCACGTATAGATTGCCGGTCAAAGCCGGCAATGACGCCTTTTCTCCCTCCCAGCCATGCTCGTCTTCTCCGACTGTCTCCTCGTCATCTTCAACCGCCTCTTCGTCATCCCCGACCTCACTCTGGTCATCTTCAACCGCCTCTTCGTCATCCCCGACCTCACTCTGGTCATCTTCAACCGTTTCTTCGTCATCCCCGACCTGATCGGGGATCTCTGCGGGCATCAGCAGCGTCCACCCAACGAGGGCAGCGAACCCGTCCTCTTCCAGTGACAGCTCGGGCAGAATATCATCTTCGATATATACGGCCTTACCTGCTATTTCTTCGACGTCTTCCTGATTTTTTATGCCGGTAAGGTGTACGAGGGCCTTGGAATTGCCTCTTTTTACTAGTGATTCAATAAAGAAAGGAACCGGAAGTCCATCGAAAACGATGAACACCGGTTCCTTCAGGTTGATATCTTCAGGAGCGATCTCACGGAAACTCATGACGAGTTCCCCGTCGGTACCGTTGGATTTCAACACCTGAGCAATCTGCTGCATGGCAGAATTATGCCTCAGGGTTTTCTGCTGGTGCCTCTTCTGCAGCTGCTTCCTGAGCAGCCTTCTCAGCAGCGGCAGCCTCGGCAGCTGCGCGTGCAGCCTCCTCAGCCTCAGCCTTTCTCTTAGCGATAGCCTCAGCTCTCTCCTGATTTACCTTAGCCTCAGCCTCTGCAGCAGCCTTTGCCTTTGCAGCAGCGTCCTTGCTAAGACCCTCTTTCTTTGCGTTGATCTTTGCAGCCTTCTCAGACTTCCAAGCAGCGAGCTTAGCATCAGCCTGCTCCTGTGTAAGGGCGCCCTTCTTTACTCCTTCCTGGAGGTGCTTAGCGAGAAGAATTCCCTCATATGAGAGGATACGCTTTGCAGTAAGGGTAGGCTGTGCACCTACGTTAAGCCATGCAAGTGCGCGCTCGTTGTTGAGAACGATAGTTGCAGGGTTTGTGTTTGGATTGTAAGAGCCGATCTGCTCGATGAAACGACCATCGCGAGGTGCGCGTGAGTCAGCCACAACAATGTGGAAGAATGCGAAATTCTTCTTTCCGTGGCGCTGAAGACGAATTTTAACAGCCATTGTGAATCTGTTTTAATTAGTTAATAATATTACCTGTTATTTCCTACTCGAGGAAAATCGTGCAAAATTATGAAAAAAATACTATATTTGCAACCGCACACGAAAAAACTTGGAAATGAACAGACTGATACTCATAGTATTTACCCTTTTTACAACAGCAATATCGGCTTTTTCTCAGACGGATCTTAATACGGATCCGGATAGTATTGTAGGGGAATATGAGGTCCTGCATCAGGGAGAATGTGCAAAAGTGAGAATCATGAAGGAGGAGGATGGTACATATTCAGCCAGAATCTTCTGGGTGGATGATATGTATGACAAGCATGGCAGACTTCGCCTCGACAAAAAGAATCCGGATAAGAATCTGCGTGATCAGGCGATTGATTCAATTGTAATCATGACGGGCCTTAGATATGATGCTAAGAAGCAGCAATGGGGCGGCACCAAGATTTATGACCCGACGAGAGGAGCCCGTGCGAATGTCCATTGTGAGTTCAGAGACAGAAAAGGTCTTCGTGTGAGGATGACAGTGCTTTGTTTCTCTCAGACTTGTTTCTTCAGGAAACTCGACTAAAGATGGAGTAGGATAGAGACAAAATCAACTTTTTACAAAAAAAGTGTTGAAAAATTTTGTCGTTGTAAAAATTGTGCATATATTTGCAGTCCCAAAACAAAGCGGTGGTGGTGAAATGGTAGACACGCTACTTTGAGGGGGTAGTGGGCGTAAGCCTGTGCGAGTTCGAGTCTCGCCCACCGCACAAATTTACCACAGAGGAAATTTCGAAAGAAGTTTCCTCTTTTTCTTTTTTATAACACTCTGAAAATCTGTCTATTATATCAAAGAACTTATTTCGTCGCTCAGTTCGATAAACCGATTTTTCTCCATCCCATAAAATTCCATCAGGAAATACTAAAAATTGAATCTGTCGCTTTGTCTCGCAATCTGAATCACACCACAAAGTGCTTATGTCAGAGCAAGTTGTGACTATTTCATCTATATCCTTTTCTGAGTTCGATAAATCTCGCTGACAATCTTCTATTGATAATAATAGATTTCCGCGTCTTTCCTCTAATGTCTGGATCGTGATATTGAATGTTTCCTTATCAATCTCTCCTGTTCCATACCTTATTCTACATTCTTTGATAGTCTTTTCAATATCTGTAAGTTTCTTTTTAAGAGAAGTCATTTCGCCTTTTCTTCCATCTTCTTCTTCTGACATCATATTTTTTATAACCTTTTCAAATAGTGGGATTACGAATTTCGGTAAATCATAATTTGTTAGAAGTTCTGCATATTTCTGATGCATCTTATTAGCCGATATGTTCGTCTTGCATCCTGTTTTGTTGCATTTGTAGTACAGATACTCATTTCCTCCCTTTCTCTTGATATAGAATGTAAACGGAGTATCATCAACTGCACATCTTACATACTTCTTCAGTGGACTGTCCTTAGTATCCTTTTTATGGATGTACTTTGAACTCTTGCCTGAGATTATATCCTGAATTCGTAGAAATTGTGTATATGTTATTGCAGGTTCATGCACTCCATCTATAAGTTCGTTTCCAAGAAATTTACTCTTTATCTTCCCTGCATAAAACGGATTGGTGAAGATGTGATGAAGTGTCTGTTTTGTTAATTTCAATCCTCTCAGCTCCAATCTGCTTAGGATTTCATGATTCGGAACATTCTGTAATTTCCATAATAATGCCTTTCTAATCAGTTTTCCGTCCTCATTAAGCACGCACATAGTATTTATACTTTTGCCTGTTTTGGTGTAACCTAACGGTGCTTTTCTGCACCATACACCATTTTTGAAGCAATGCTCTCTGCCCGATATGAATTTATCAGTTCGTATTTCATTGTCGTATGTGGCAAATGTAAGGAGGGTTCTCGCGAAATTCATACTCTCCTTGTTGATTGTCTCCAAACCAACTTTTACAGCGCATACGATTATACCGAGCTCTCTTAATTCTTCTATAAGATTGATTGCTTGTCCTGCATTTCTTGAAAATCTGTCAAATTCAGTCACTAAGATATACTTGATATTTCTGTCACTCTTAACTGCTTTAATCATTTTCTTAATCATTGGGCCCGGAGTCTGCGCACTTTCATGCTTGCCTCCGAAATACCCTTTGATGTTGAGGTTCTTTTGTTTTGCGTATTCCTCGCACTTTGTCTTTTGGTCGTCAAGGCTTCCACCATTCTCCTCCTGATGTTTGGTTGATACTCTCGTCCATATCACACAATTATATCCGCTTCTTATGTTTTTATAGTTAATCATCTTCTTCTCTCTTAATCTTCTTATTCTTTATAACGATACTTCCTAAATGCCTTAAGAAATCCAATACGATTTCTCTTTCTTCTTGTTTATATATTCCAATGCTATTGAATAAATCATCATATTCTCTATGCATTTCATGTTAATGGATTACAGCGGTGTTTCATACACCTTATTCGCCTTTTGCTCCATCCGCTATGGATGGTTCTTGTACGCAAGGACGGCTTAGCCCTTTCCCATAAGGAAATTATATCACTATATATCTGTTTCGTTGAAATGAGAGAGCCCACCTCCCTAAAGAATTACAGGCTTATTTTAGAGTGCTCTTGCAGGGGGCACAACCCAACAATTCAAATATATTGATAATGTTTAGAAAAAACAAAAGCAGGCCTATATGA
>JAFQGK010000003.1 GCA_017398335.1 Bacteroidales bacterium
ACCTTACTGTAGTTCTCGAGAAGGAGGCTACTATGGCTGACATCTGCGCTGCTATGAAGGAAGCTGCAAACGGCGAGCTCAAGGGTATCCTTGGTTACACTGAGGACGCAGTTGTTTCAACTGACTTCCGCGGTTGCTCTAACACTTCTATCTTCGACGCTAAGGCTGGTATCAGCCTCGACGCTAACTTCGCTAAGGTTGTTTCTTGGTATGACAACGAGTGGGGTTACTCAAACAAGGTGCTCGAGATGGCTCGCGTTATCGCGAAGTAATCTGAACATAAGCAGATTATAATATAGTCGCCTCCAAATTTTGGAGGCGACTTTTTTAATTGCTATTTTTGCACTGATTTAAAGTAGTGTATAATGAAAGTCTTCAATAGGAGAGAGAAACCTTCTGCATTTGTTTCGCTCATTCCGTTCATTGCTCTGATAATCGCTCTGAGCCTTGTGATAAAGGTCTTCGGAGCCGATGCTCTTGCCGGTGGAAGCCAGGTCGCTCTGATGCTGTCTGCCGGAGTAGCTGTTGCAATAGCCATGATCTTTTACAGGATCCCATGGAAGAACCTTGAAGACTCTATTGTAGACAATGTCAGTTCTGTGGCGACTTCGATAGTGATACTTCTGCTGATCGGAGCTGTGTCAGGCTCATGGATGGTCAGCGGTGTCGTTCCTACAATGATATATTACGGAATGAAAGTAATTACTCCATCCATATTCCTTTTCGCCTCCTGTGCCATCTGTGCCTTGGTTTCCATAATGACGGGAAGCTCGTGGACGACAATAGCCACCATAGGAGTTGCACTTGTCGGTATCGGAACTGCACAGGGATATGAACCCGGATGGATAGCCGGAGCAATAATTTCAGGAGCATATTTCGGAGACAAGGTGTCACCGCTGTCGGATACAACAGTCCTTGCATCATCTTCGGCAGGTACGCCGCTATTTACCCACATCAGATATATGATGGTTACAACAGTGCCTTCGTTTGTCATTTCTCTGATCATCTTCCTGATAGTCAGCCTGATGCATAAGAATCCAGATACTGCTATGGTCCAGGGCTTTACCGAAGATCTTGCGGCAAAATTCAATGTTTCTCCCTGGCTGCTGCTTGTTCCGGTGCTGACAGGACTTCTTATCGCCAAAAAGGTTCCAGCTATCATAACACTGTTCTCGGCAGCCGTATTTGCCGGAATATTTGCTCTTGTCTTCCAGCCTCACCTCATCTCGGAAATAGCAGGCGTTCCATATGAGTCAGATCTTTCACTCATGGACGGATATAAGGGACTCTTTCAGACATATTATGGCAGCACATCATTGAATACAGGCAATCCGGAGCTTGATTCGCTGATCTCGACACGAGGAATGACAGGTATGCTCAATACGGTTTTCCTTATCATTGCTGCAAGTACTTTCGGAGGTGTGCTGGTGGGCAGCGGAATGCTGCAGAGCCTTACGGACTCCCTTGTGCATTTTGTACACAGAAGGGTTACCATGGTCGCTTCGACCGTCGGAACAGGTATTTTTGCCAATATGATCACTGGAGACCAGTATCTTTCCATACTGCTGACAAGCAGTCTTTATAAGAAACTGTATAAGGACAGAGGGTACGAAAGCAAGCTCCTGAGCCGTTCTGTGGAGGATTCTGCCACTGTCGTGTCAGTGCTTGTTCCGTGGAACTCCTGTGGTATGACCCAGGCGACAGTCCTTAAAATACCAACGTTGGATTACCTGCCATATTGCTTCTTCAATCTGATATCACCGCTGATGTCCATTTTTATTGCTGCAATTGGTTATAAAATTGTTAGAAAATCCAAATAGTTTGGTATATTTGTACGATGGCATAGTTTTGATGCCGAGGTAAGATATTTGAAAACACATTTAATTTTATTGATATGAAAGACTTGAAAGGAACAAAGACTGAAGCTAATCTTCAGGCAGCTTTTGCAGGTGAATCAATGGCCCGCAACAAGTACACATACTATGCTTCTAAGGCAAAGAAGGACGGTTACGTTCAGATAGGCAAGCTCTTCGAGGAGACTGCAAACAACGAGAAGGAGCATGCAAAGATCTGGTTCAAGCTTCTTCACGGTGGTGAGATGGCTGACACAGCTGCAAACCTGCTTGACGCTGCTGAGGGCGAGAACTATGAGTGGACCGACATGTATGCAGGTTTCGCTGTAGAGGCTCGCGAGGAAGGCTTTGAGGAGATTGCAATCCTCTTTGAGAAGGTAGCTGCAATCGAGAAGATGCACGAGGAGCGTTATCGCAAGCTTCTTGCAAATGTAGAAGGCGGACTCGTATTCTCACGCGATGAGGATATGATGTGGGAGTGCTCGAACTGCGGTCACATCGTAGTTGGAAAGAAGGCTCCTGAAATCTGCCCTGTATGCAAGCATGCAAAGAGCTATTTCATGATCCATCCTACAAACTATTAATAGCAGGGATATAACAGAAGCGGCCCGGATTTCAGTCCGGGCCGCTTTATTTGTGTTTATGTCTTGATTAATGCTTTCTCTTCAGAAGGAAGTACTCTCCAAGATTCATCACGATGTACGAAACAAAGGTCAGGAGAATGATCATCGACCAGTTGAGTCCGAGCAGGATTACAAGAATCGCAGCAACGAAAATCACTCCGAAGAAGGCTACACGCTGCTTGTGGATAGGGGTGCCGGCCTTTATGTTCTTCTTGAATTTCATCGAGAACATAGGAATCTCGCTGACAAGCAGAAGAGACAGGATGACAGATCCTACAGGTATGAAGAACCTTGTTGTTGTCCACGTGTACATGACACTGGAAGGATCGATGCTCACATAATATGCGAATGAACCGCAGATCATTGCGCATGCAGGAGTGGCCAGGCCTATGAAATTGTCGCTCTGCCTTTCATCTATGTTGAATTTGGCAAGTCTGAGGGCAGAGAAAACAGCTATCACGAGAGGAATATAGCACCAGACGCTTTCACCGTTTGCAATTTCCATCAGTTTGTACAGCATGATCGATGGGAGAATGCCGAAACTGACCATGTCGGCCAGAGAATCCAACTGTTTCCCAAGATCTGAATATGCGTTCAAGAGTCTGGCAGACAGACCGTCGCAGAAGTCAAATACAGCTGCGGCAAGCATCAGGCAGAACGCAATGTTGATATCTCCCCGTAAAGTAGCAATCACTCCCAGAACCCCGCACAAGAGGTTCATGGAAGTGATCGTATTGGGAATATGCTTGACTATTTTCATTGTAAGGAGGTTTAGGTAAACAGCTTATTTAATGCCAAGCTTCTTCTTTATGTCCTTTGGAAGTGCATCCTTGTGAACGACAATGTTCAAAGTCTTGTAGCGAACGAATGCATCTGAAGCATACCAAGTGCCCTTGTATTTACCAGCGTCTCCCCAAGAGTTCTTGACTATGAAATACTTCGTACCGTTCTGATCCTCAGCAAGTCCGTAGATATGCATTCCATGGTCGTCAGTGGTCTGCTTGCGGTCGTATGCGTCCTGACGCATCTCCTGAGTAGCGACTATCTCCTCTGGGAGTGAAGCCTTTACTTCCTCCTCCGGCTTCTCTGCAGACTTTCCTACCCATTTCTCCTGGTCTGATCCTGCAGCAGCCTTCTCTTTCTCGACAGGCATTACAGCGATACCATTGCGGGTGAATCCCTTCTCGCTGACATCAGAACCCCATGCGATGGTGTAACCGTTCTCGATAGCATTGTACATGACGCTCATCAACTCATCGATAGGGAGGTTGTAGGCGCTGTCCCATCTCCAGTTGTCGCAAACCTCGATGATGAAAGGCTCATAGAACGGATGGTGTGTGAATGAAGTAAGGTTTACATAATCGTCAGTGTTGATGCCGAGATGGTCTCTGTATGACTCTGGAGTATATTCAACACCATTTACTGAGAAATTTTCAGGATATTCACCGAAATATGCAGCCACGATGCCGTCAAATCCCCTTACCCATGCAGTGGAAAGCTTTCTGTTAGGATTCTTTACAGCGGCCTCTACATATCCTTTGAGAACTTCATCGAGCTCGCTGTGCTCGGGCTTGTCTGTGCCATAATTGAAACCGGGCATAGCCTCCTGAGGAACGATACCATAGTCCTTGATCACATGGAAAACATCTCCGAACGAGCTTCCGGCAGCGAAATTGAGGTGACCGTCCACTCTGACATACTTGACCGCCCTGTCGTGATATGACTTTCCGACAACGAACATCTCTGAAAGATCGACCTCTGTTCCCTTTGTCCTGAGGATCTCTGATTCTACAAATGAAAGAGCCGAGAAACACCAGCATGTACCTGAACGATACTGGTTCTTGACAGGTGTGACAGGATTCTCCTTGATGGTCTTGAATTCATACTCAGGGGCCTTCTGGCTGTTCTGAGCGACTGCTGACAATGTGCAGAGCATCAACGCAGCAGCGAAAAATGATTTAAGTCTCATATTTATATACTTTATATTTAAATTCCGCATAATATGCAAAGATAATAAATATTTGTAACTTTGTTATGATGAAAACGAAGGTATTATATATACATGGTATGGGAGGCGGTGGAGACAGCCGTATTCCTGCAATTCTCAAATCATCGCTGACGGAAGCCGAGGTGGTCGTGAGGACATATGACTTTGATCCGGAAAAGGCTGCAGGCCAGATCGGGGAGTGGATTGAAGAACTGAAACCGTCGCTGATAGTAGGTGAGTCCCTGGGCGCCATACAGGCTATAAGGATCAAGGGCCTGCCTCATATTCTTGTCTCCCCATCACTGAATGCACCCTTGTATCTCGGCAACCTTTCCTTTCTGGCTCTCATACCGGGAGTCACATGGCTGTTCGACAGAATCTACAAGCCGAAAGAAGGAGACAGGCAGAAACTGCATTTTACGTATGATGTGCTGAAGAAATACCGGCAGCACAGGAAGGCGGCGCTTGCGAATTCATCGCGCTCCGGAAGCAAGGATTATTTCTATGCATTCTTCGGAACGAAGGACCATTACAGAAGGACAGGTGTCGTGAGCATCAGGACCTGGAAGAAATACTTCGGAGACCACTTCGAAATATACGAAGGAACGCATTTCATGGAGGAAGAGCACGTTTTGACGCGATTAGTGCCAAAAATACTTAATATGCTGAATACTAAATAATAAAACAGAGATGTTAAGCGCTATAACATCTCTGTTTTATTTATTGTTTATCAGTAATTTAGATCGTTCTGCCCGGGTAAGCCTTCAGACCCTCTTCGAGAATGTGGAGAGCCTTCTTCATCTCATCAACTTCAAGCACGTATGCGATGCGCGCGTGGTTCTTTCCCTGGCCTGGAGTCTTGTAGAATGAAGCGGCCGGAGTGACCATTGTGGTCTCGTTGTCCACCCTGAAAGTCTCGAGCATCCACCTTGCAAAACTTTCTGTATCGTCCACCGGAAGTTCTGCAATTGTATAGAAAGCACCCATAGGAAGCGGAGTGAATACGCCTTCGATCTTATTGAGTCCTTCGATCATGAAGTCCCTTCTCTTGATATATTCTTCTTTCACAGCCTCGAAATATTCATCAGGAGTGTCAAGAGCTCCGATTGCAGCCTTCTGACCGATTACAGGAGGACAGAGACGGGCCTGAGCGAACTTCATTGCTGCAGCCATCACATCCTTATTATGGGAAACGATGCATCCGATACGGGCTCCGCAGAGGTTATATCTTTTTGAAACCGAATCAATGAGTATTACGTTCTGATCAAGATCAGGAATGTTCATTGCTGAGAAATGAGGCTCCTCAGTGTAGCAGAATTCGCGATATACCTCGTCAGAAAGAAGGAAAAGATCGTGCTTGCGGGCGATTTCGCCAAGAGCCAGCATGCTTTCCTTAGAGTACTGCGTTCCTGTCGGATTTCCAGGGTTGCAGACGAGGATAGCCTTGGTCCTCTCTGTGATCGCTTTCTCGAATTCTTCGATAGGAGGAACCTGGAATCCCTTTCTGATGTCGGTCGGGATAGCCTTGAGAGTAAGGCCGTTCATGAATGCGAAAGTATTGTAATTAGTATAGAACGGTTCAAGCACGAGTACCTCGTCACCAGGGTTGCAGGCAATCTCGAGAGCAAGGTTCACACTTTCGCTTCCAGCCACTGTCACAATCAGTTCGTCAATAGTGATATCGATGCCGATCTTTTTGTAATATTTCTCAACTAATCCTTTACGTAACTCCATCAAACCTGCTGAATGAGAGTATGATACATTTACAGCATCGAAATTTCTTATTGCATCAAGAGCGCATTTCGGAGACTTGATGTCAGGCTGACCTACGTTCAGATGATAGACCTTGGTGCCTTGCTTTTTTGCAGCATCGGCCAGTGGAACAAGCTTTCTGATAGCAGATGCAGGCATCTGCAGTGCTTTAGTTGAAATATTAGCCATTATTTTTATGTTTTTTATGTTTCGTTTTCGAGAGCACAAAGATAGTATATTTTTAATGAAAGTGTCTCTGATATTTATTATCTTTGCGCCTTATTTAAGAAATATATTACAGATGGCTACATTCAGACAAAGGGCATTGAATGAGGCAGCAATGCATCAGACAGGTCGTTATTATGAGGAAGCAGGTCCGGTTTCGGGATATTTCGGCAAGAATGTCCTGGACTTGGACAAGATGCGTAAGTATATGTCTCAGAAGGCTTACGAAGCAGTTATTGCGTCCGTGAAATTCGGTGCCAAGCTTGACCGCAGCGTCTCGGATGAGATCGCGGACGGAATGAAGACGTGGGCCATCGAGATGGGGGCTACACATTATACCCATCTCTTTCATCCTCTGACAGATTCAACAGCAGAAAAACACGAGGCCTTTGTGTCCGTAAGTGAGGGTCATGCATTTGAAAAGTTCAAGGGTAGCGCCCTTGTCCAGCAGGAGCCCGACGCTTCAAGTTTTCCTAACGGTGGCCTTCGTAACACATTCGAAGCCAGAGGATATTCGGCATGGGATCCCTCATCTCCAGTGTTTATAATGGATGGCACTTTGTGTATACCGTCTGTCTTCGTTTCGTACACAGGAGAGGCGCTTGACACAAAGGCTCCGAACCTCAAATCCATGCATGCTCTCAGCGTAGCAGCAACAAGAGTGGCAAGCCTGTTCGATGAAGCTGTAAGCTCGGTCTGGGTCAACCTTGGAATCGAGCAGGAGTATTTTCTGGTAGATGAATCCTTGTACAATGCACGCCCTGACCTGATGCTTTCAGGAAGGACAGTCATCGGTCATACATCCGCTAAGGACCAGCAGCTGGAAGACCATTATTTCGGAGCGATTCCTTCCCGTGTGAGCTCTTTCATGAAGGACTTCGAGACAGAGGCATATAAGCTTGGAATACTTCTGCAGACACGTCATAACGAGGTGGCTCCCAATCAGTTCGAGTGCGCTCCGCTCTACTGCGAAGCGACCAAGGCCATCGATCAGAACATGATGCTGATGATCATAATGCAGAAGGTCGCGGAAAAGCATCATCTGAAGGTCATATTCCATGAAAAGCCATTCGACGGAGTAAACGGATCAGGAAAGCATTGCAACTGGTCTATCGTCACAGATACAGGCACCAACCTCCTGTCCCCGGGTAAGACTCCGACCAAGAACCTGTCATTCCTATCCTTCTACGCAGCTGTCCTGAAAGCAATGCACCGCCATCATTTCCTGATGATGACATCGGTGGCGTCATTGAGCAACTCCTACCGTCTCGGCGGCAACGAGGCACCTCCGGCAGTGATGTCAGTGTTCTCCGGATCAACCCTCTACAGGGTCTTCCAGTCGATAATGAACATGAAGGACATCAAGGAATCGTCCTCGGCCCAGGAGTCAATCACAATCGTAAACTCCATCCCTGAGATATTCCCGGACAACACCGACCGCAACAGAACATCTCCTTTTGCCTTTACGGGAAACAGGTTCGAGTTCCGTGCAGTGGGATCATCGCAGAATGTCGCATCAACAGTCTATATTCTGAACAGCGTTGTGGCTGAGAGTCTGAATGAGTTCCGTGATGAGGTGGATGCGCTTGAGGCTGATGGAATCGAGAGGTCTGAGGCCGTCATGAAGGTAGTACGCAGATTCATAACAGAATCGAAGGACATCATGTTTGAAGGAAACGGCTATAGCAAGGAATGGGAGGAAGAGTCGGAGAAGAGGGGACTGAGGGCTGTACGCAATGTTCCCGAATCATATGAAGTCTACCACGAAAAGCAGACCCTGGATATGTTCTCAAGCCTTGGAGTCCTCGCACCGAACGAGGTGGAGGCAAGGTTCGAGATCCTGAATGAGACATATGTCAAGAAACTTCAGATCGAAGCACGTATAATCGGTGACATCTGTCTGAATCACGTCATTCCGGCTGCTGTAAGGTATCAGAACATACTCATTGAGAATGTAAAGGGAGTCAAGGAAATCTTCGGCAAAGACTATATGAATTATTGCTCTGCCGAGATCGAGACGCTCAAGAAGATTTCCACATATATTAACAATGTTTCCGTCGACGTCGATGCTCTTGTCGAAGCAAGAAAGAAGGCAAACAGGATCGAGAACATAGCGGAAAGGGCAAAGGTATATTCGCATAGTGTGAAGGATATGATGGATAAGGTGCGCCTGAGTGCGGACAATCTTGAAATGCTGATTGACGATGAGATGTGGCCTCTGCCTAAATACAGAGAACTTCTCTTCTTTTAATTATGTATAAGGAAAGTGTAAGTCCGGAGGATTTGCAGAAGCTGGAATATGCTTCGTTTCCGGGAAAGATAACAGTCATAGATGGTGTAGGTGCTGAATTCAACAGGGCCATAGCCTATCTTCGTTCGCAGAAGATCATAGGCTTTGACACGGAAACGCGCCCTACATTCTCTCCAAGCCAGCCGCGCTATGGAGTTGCCCTTCTACAGCTTTCAGGCCCTGAAAAGGCCTATCTCTTCCGTGTAAACACCATCGGAATGCACCGCAGGCTGTGTAATCTGCTTGCCAATCCTAAAGTAATCAAGGTCGGAGCCGCAATTCACGATGATATCCGCGGACTCCAGAAGAAGCGTCATTTCGTTCCGGACGGATTTGTCGACCTGCAGAAGATAGTGTGGGAGTGGGGCATAAGGGACAAGAGCGTGAAGAAGATGGCTGCCATCATTCTGGGAATCAGGATCTCCAAGACGCAGCAGCTCTCCAACTGGGAGGCGGATGTCCTCTCGGAAGCACAGTGCAAGTATGCGGCGACAGATGCCTGGGTGTGTCGTGAAATGTATATCCACCTCATGAGGTCGGAAAAGAATCCATTGATAGAAGAAACAATATGATAAAGATATTTTTGAAGAAAGGAAGGGATGAGTCGCTCCGCAGATTCCATCCATGGGTGTTTTCAGGTGCAATCGCTGATGTTCATGGCAATCCTGCAGAAGGTGATGTGGTGGCGGTGTATTCGGCTGATGGTGAATGCCTTGCATACGGTCATTTCCAGATAGGCTCCATCGCTGTAAGGGTCTTGAGCTTTGATGATTCGGCCTTGAAGCAGGACTATTGGGAAGTCATGCTTTCCCGTGCCCTCCAGGTGCGTGTCGCTTCCGGTCTTCACGGTGCGGCATCGGGTGAGAGCAGCACCAACTGCTATCGTCTCGTGCATGGAGAGGGTGATAACCTTCCGGGCCTTATCATAGATTATTATGACGGAGTGTGCGTGATGCAGGCGCATTCGGTCGGTATGTTCAGGGCGAAGAAACAGATCTCTGATGCTCTTGTTGCCGTCTACGGCGATTCGCTCAAGGCAGTATATGACAAGAGTTCGGGAACAGCTCCTTTCAAGGCAGGACTAGAGCTTATCGACGGATATCTTTACAAGAAGGAAGGATTCTCTGATGACGAGCAGGTGGTTGTGGAGAACGGCCATAAGTTCATGGTCAACTGGACGGAGGGACAGAAGACCGGTTTCTTCCTTGACCAGAGAGATAACAGAGCCCTTGTCGGACAGCTGTCAAAAGGTCGTAACGTGTTGAATCTCTTCTGTTATACAGGTGGTTTCTCAATTTATGCTTTAGCATCGGGGGCGGAGCATGTGGATTCGGTGGATAGCTCTAAAAAGGCTATGATGATGGTTGATAGGAATGTCGCTTTGAATGGCTTTGATCCGGCCAGACACACAAGTCTCTGCTGCGACGCAATCGATTATCTCAAGCAGGTACCCGAAGGCAAGTATGATCTTATGATTGTGGATCCGCCTGCATTCGCAAAGCATCGCGGAGCTCTCAAAAATGCCCTCAGAGCCTACCAGCGCCTTAATGCCGCAGCTATTTCAAAGGTGGCTTCCGGCGGCTTCGTCTTTACGTACAGCTGCTCGCAGGTGGTTGATAAAGAGGCATTTGCGCTTGCGGTGTTCTCTGCTGCTGCACAATGCGGTCGCAGCGTACGCATCCTTGACAGGCTGAACCAGCCGTGCGACCACTCGGTGAATATCTATCATCCAGAAGGGGAGTATCTGAAAGGACTTCTTCTGTATGTCGAGTAGCTTGACACCTGAGTTCTTGATTGGTATTGCTTAACTCTTTGAATGACAGTAGGATGCAATCTGCGGCCAAAATTCTGAAATAAATTTTGCAATTCAGATAAAAGTCCGTATATTTGCAATCCCAATACGGAAATGGTGCTTTGGCCGAGCGGTTAGGCACAGGTCTGCAAAACCTGCTACAGCGGTTCGATTCCGCTAGGCACCTCACGAAAATGCCTTCTAGATATCTAGGAGGCGTTTTTTCGTTTTTAGGGCGCTGTCGTCATTGCGCTTCCTTTCGTCATTACCGGCTGCCTTTTCGTCATTGCCGGCTTGACCGGCAATCTGAGATGCCCGATCGGAGTCGGGCATGACGAGGAAGAGGAAAGGGCATGACGGGGATATAAATATCTCATTAAGTTGGGCGGAGTTTTTAGTAAATATTTTATATTTGCCAAAGCCTTCTAATGAGGAGAAGATTTTTGAAATTAAAGATTTGAAGCGTATGACAAAGAAACAGGAGATTCAGTTATTCAATGATCGTAGCATCAGGACAATCTGGGATGACAAGGAGGAGAAATGGTATTTTTCAGTGGTGGATGTTGTAGAGGCTTTAACTGATAGCCCTGATCCAAGTAATTATTGGAGAGTCTTGAAAAATAGGCTTAAGAAAGAGGGGAATGAAACCATTACAATTTGTAATGCTTTTAAATTGCCAGCTCGAGATGGAAAGATGCGTTTGACTCCAATCGCCGATCAAGACCAGCTTTTCCGTCTTATTCAGTCAATACCTTCACCTAAGGCTGAGCCATTTAAAGTCTGGATGGCATCAGTGGCAAGTGAAAGGTTGGATGAGATGCAGGACCCTGAACAGACAATAGAAAGAGCAATGACAGACTATCGTCGTTTGGGCTATTCTGAGGCGTGGATAAATCAGCGATTAAAGAGTATTGAGGTTCGGAAAGAGTTGACAGACGAGTGGAAACGATGCGGTGTAACAACTCAACAGTATGCTTCGCTGACGGATATAGTAACTATGGCATGGTCAGGTAAGTCAACAAGAAGTTATAAAGCCCACAAAGGGTTGACAAAACAAAATCTAAGAGACAATATGACCAATGTGGAACTAGCCCTGAATACTTTGGCAGAGGCTGCTACGACAGAACTATCTAAGGAGATAAATCCTACGACTTATCGTGATAATGTGACTGTTGCTAAAAAGGGTGGAGGAGTCGCCAAAGTCGCTCGTGAGCAGCTGGAACAGCAACTTGGAAGGTCCGTTATATCAGATTCTAATTCTTCAAGTTCGAGAATTTTAAGTGAGTCTCCCGAAGAACAGTAATGCAGAATGCCGTTATTACCGGCTGCCATCGTCATTGCATGGTACCATATCGTCATTGCCGGCTTGACCGGCAATCTCTCGACCGGCAATCTGGAAGGGAAGAGATGCCCGATCGGAGTCGGGCATGACGAGGGGAAAAGTGAGATGCCCGATCGGGGTCGGGCATGACAATGAGAAGGTCGGGCATGACAATGAGACGGTCGGGCATGACGGGAGAGGGTTCAGCATGACGAAAAAACAGGCATCTGATAGATACCTGTTATAAGTAAGTCTTCCAGTCTTAAATGGTCTTGTATATATCCTGTCCCGAAGTGGTCAGCCGTATTGAAGTCCTGCCGAGTCTTCGACTTTGCTGCAAAACAGCCTCTATGGTTCAGGGTTGCTGTGCTTGAGTCTTTTGATCTCTTTGGCATGCCATACTATTATGCATATGGAATTCGTTCAGATACTAATGTTTCATCAGTCAACCAACTTTGTAAGGTCGTAATACATCAGACATGTATCAGTGTCAGCATCCGCAGTGGTCTTATCGAGATACATGAAATCATTCTTCAGATAGAACGGAATTGCTTCACGCAGGGCATCTACTGTTACGAATCAGCATCCTGTTCTGTTTCCAGAGATGAAGAGATCCTTGACAAAATTAAGGATGTCTGAACCAATGCCGTTGTTACGATACTTGCTGTTCACAGCAAGACGACCTATCTTGACCGCCGGATAATCACTTCTGTGCTTACTATGAGGGAAGAGTGCCTTGATCTTTCTCCAGGTTGCCTTGTCACTGTCCGGCACGGAAATCTTGTCGTTCGACACGGAGAAGTATGCAACAATATCATCGTCAGTCTCGAGGATATATGTCACTGACAGGAGTTTCTTTAGATACGGCTTGGAGTCTGACAATAAAAAATCGTTCAAGTCCTGATTTCCACAATCGAAAGACTTGAACTGATAATCTTGTGTAAGACGAACAACTCTAATATTGTCTGTCATAGAATCCTGTTAAAAGTTGAATGTAAGCATCTTCTTGATGCGTTCGGCTCCAGCCTTAACACGAGCTCTCTCTGCCATAGTCGCTTTCTTCTGCTGTTCCATTTCAGCGAAGAAGTCCACTGCAGCCTGACCTGTTAATGGTGGAGTTGGTGCTATTGGTTTTGCCATAATACGTTTTGTTTTAATTCATTGGCAAATATAGCAAGAATCGTGAAAGTGACAAAATATTCTATTGTTTTCGGCAATTGACGTTGGTGGATGCCCGATCGGGGTCGGGCATGACGAGGAGAAAAGTGAGATGCCCGATCGGGGTCGGGCATGACGGGAACATGAAGGGCATGACAGGAAAAGGAACGTGTAGACGTTATTACCGGCTGCCATCGTCATTGCCTGGTGCTATCGTCATTGCCGGCTTGACCGGCAATCTAAGATGCTCGATCGTGGTTGGGCATGACGAGGAGAAAAGTGAGATGCCCGATCGGGGTCGGGCATGACGAGGAAAGAGGGTCGGGCATGACGAGAGAGGAGGAAGTGCA
>JAFQGK010000047.1 GCA_017398335.1 Bacteroidales bacterium
GTCTTTCACCAATCTTCTGCATCGGTGAGAAGCTTGAAGAGCGTGAGGCTGGTCGTCATTTCGAGGTTGTTACAGAGCAGGTGAAGAACGTTCTCTTCACTCTTACTCCAGAGGAAATGGCAAAGGTTATCGTAGCTTACGAGCCAGTATGGGCTATCGGAACAGGCAAGACTGCAACTGCAGAGCAGGCACAGGAGATCCACGCTGAGATCCGCAAGGTTCTTGCTGAGAAGTTCGGTGCTCTTGCTGAGGAAATCTCTATCCTTTACGGTGGTTCATGCAAGCCATCAAATGCAAAGGAACTTTTCGCCTGCCCAGACATTGACGGTGGTCTTATCGGTGGCGCAGCTCTCAAGGCTGAGGACTTCATCGGAATCGCAGTCAGCTTCTAATTCATTATACGGAACGTGTAGCACTGTCATCCTGAGCGCCAGCGAAGGATCTTTATTCAAGGATTCTTCACTTCGTTCAGAATGACAGTGTTGCGTCTTTTAACAATAAGACAGATGAAAAAGATATTACTGTTCACAATTGCAGCTATGGCCGCTGCAGCATGTGCCGAGAAATCGGATGATACAGCACTTAAGGAAAAGGTGGAGAGTTATGCGGTGGTGGAGGTGACTTCGCCGCTTTATGACGCTCTTTCGGAGAATGACAAGAAGATTGTAAGCCTGTTCCGTCAGGCAGGAGAGATCATGGACGGTCTGTTCTGGAAGCAGACTTTCGGCGACAAGGCACTTATAGACGCCCTCCCTGAAGGATATGCAAAGCAGTATGCCTACATCAACTACGGTCCATGGGATCACCTCGATGACAACAAGCCGTTTGTCGAGGGTTATGGCGAGAAGCCTCTTGGTTGTCAGTACTATCCTCAGGATATGACTATTGAAGAATGGAATGCCTTCGAAGATCCGGACAAGCTGAACCTCTATACCGTAGTGCGTCGTGACGAGAACGGTGCACTCAAGACAATATGGTACCGTGACGAGTACAAGGAAGAGTTGGAGAAGGTTTGCGCATTGCTCGAGGAGGCGGCTGCACTTACAGACAACGAAGGTATGCGCAACTATCTTACAGAGCGCATAAAGGCTTTCCGCACAGACGATTATCTTGCCAGCGACATGGCATGGATGGATATGAAGGACTGCAATATGGACCTCGTCATCGGCCCTATCGAAAACTACGATGACCATCTCTTTGAGGCTAAGGCAGCATACGAGTGCTTCATTCTCCTCAAGGACGAGAAGCGCAGCGCCAACCTTGCAAAGTATGTAGGTCTGCTTCCTACCCTCCAGACCATGCTGCCATGCCCTCCAGAGTACAAGACTTTCGTGCCTGGAACATCTTCAGACCTGAACGTTTACGACGCCATCTACTATGCAGGAGACTGCAACGCCGGCAGCAAGACCATAGCGATCAACCTTCCTAACGATGAGAGGGTTCATGCTGCCAAGGGTACACGTCGTCTCCAGCTGTACAACAGCATGATGGCTAAGTTCGACAAGATCATGGCCCCTATCGGAGAGGTTCTCGTCACTCCTGAGCAGCAGAAGTATCTTACTGCAGATGCATTCTTCTGGAATGTGACCTTCCATGAAGTGGCTCACGGACTCGGTGTAAAGCAGACCGTGAACGGCAAGGGCACAGTGGATGAGGCCATGGGCTCTGAGAAGACCACATGGGAGGAGGCCAAAGCTGACATCCTCGGCCTTTTCATGGTAAGCAAACTCGTTGACATGGGCGAGATCACTGATATCACAAAAGAGGAGTCAATCGCTACATTCATCGCTGGAATCGTACGTTCGGTACGTTTCGGTTCTGCTTCTTCACACGGAAAAGCCAACATGATGTGCTACAACTATATGGAGGAGCATGGAGCATTCAGCCGCGACGCGGAAGGTAAATATGTCATTGATTTCGAGAAAGCTCCTGCAGTGATTGATTCATGGGCAGGCCTCATTCTTGAGACTCAGGCAAACGGTAACTTCGAGTTCGCTCAGAAATATGCAGCTGAGCATGCAAGCGTAGGTGAAGCTCTCGCAGCAGACATTGCGAAAGTGAACGGCGCCGGAATCCCTCGCGACATCGTATTTGATTTCGCCTGGTAATCAGATTGCCGGTCGGTGCCGGCAATGACGTCCGACCGTCGCACCAGACAATGATGCGATGTCATACCAGACAATGATGCAACGGCATACCAGACAATGACGCAACGGCATATAAGACAATGACGCAACGGCATACCAGACAATGATGCAACGGCATACCAAACAATGACGCGATGTCATATCCGGCATGATAAATCGTCATACCTGACCTGAATAGTCGTCATACCCGATCTGAATAGTTGTCATACCCGGCTTGACCGGGTATCCCTCAAAATAATCCAACATCCCCGTCGGTCGGAAGGCTGAAAACTTTGAGAAAATGCTTTCCTTCCTGGCGGGGTATATTGTATTTTTGACTATCTTTGTAAGTTATAATGAAACAGGAATAAATTAAAAGATATATATATGAAAAATTTTGTAGAGGAACTCAGATGGAGAGGTATGATTCAGGATATCATGCCGGGAACTGAGGAGAAACTTATGGAAGGATCGACTGCAGCTTATGTCGGCATCGACCCTACAGCAGACTCGCTCCACATCGGACATATGGTCAGCATCATGATCCTGAAGCATTTCCAGAACTGCGGACACAAACCTATCGCTCTCGTCGGAGGTGCTACCGGTATGATCGGAGACCCTTCGATGAAGTCTCAAGAGCGTAACCTTCTCGATGAAGAGACCCTCAACCACAATGTTGCATGCATCAAGGCTCAGCTCAGCAAATTCCTTGACTTCGAATCAGAAGCAGCAAACAAGGCAGAGCTTGTAAACAACTACGACTGGATGAAGAACTTCACCTTCCTTGACTTTGCACGCGAGATCGGCAAGCATATCACTGTGAACTACATGATGGCTAAGGATTCAGTAAAGAAGAGACTTTCAGGCGAGGCTCGCGACGGCATGTCATTCACTGAGTTCACTTACCAGCTTCTTCAGGGATATGACTTCCTTTATCTATATGAGCATAAGGGATGTACCCTCCAGATGGGCGGTGCAGACCAGTGGGGAAACATCACTACAGGTTCTGAACTGATCCGCCGTATTCTCGGCAAGGAGGCGTTTGCACTCACCTGCCCTCTTATCACAAAGGCGGACGGCGGAAAGTTCGGAAAGACTGAGAAGGGTAACATCTGGCTTGATCCGGAGCGCACATCTCCATATCAGTTCTACCAGTTCTGGCTCAACGTATCTGACTCTGACGCAGAGAAGTACATCAAGATCTTCACCATGCTTTCAAAGGAAGAGATCGATGCAGCCATAGCTCAGCACGCAGAAGCTCCTGAGCGCCGCGAGCTCCAGAAACTTCTTGCAAAGGAGGTTACGACAATGGTTCATGGTGCAGCCGAGTACGAGAACGCAGTGGCAGCATCACAGATGCTCTTCGGCAATGCCACAAAGGATGCTCTCATGAGCCTTGACGAAAAGACATTCCTCGCGGTGTTTGACGGTGTTCCTACATTCGAGGTTGCAGCTGACAAGTTCCCTATTGGCGTCATCGATCTTCTCGCAGGAGAATCACAGGTATTCCCTTCAAAAGGTGAGTGCCGCAAGATGATTCAGGCTAACGGTGTAAGTATCAATAAGGAAAAGGTAGGCGACATCAATACCCAGATCGGAAGCGAATCGTTCATCAACGGCAAGTATATCCTTGCACAGAAAGGAAAGAAGAACTACTTTATCATAAAGATCGCATAAAGGGTCGAATCTGGTATTGATATATTCCGGCGACCCCCGCCTCCCTCCGGGAGGCACCCCCTAGCCGGGGGTGGCATGTCGCCTACATATATCACCACCAGATTCTACAATAGCGCCATATGATAAAGTTAATAGGAACGCAAATGGAAAAGAATATTGAGAGCACAAGGCAGCTGAAGGTTGCCAAGGAAATACAGAAGGAGATGGCTGAAATCATCCGGAGCAAGGGTATGGCTGCATTCGGAGGCGCCTTGGTATCTGTAAGCGGCGTAAAGATCAGTCCGGACCTTTCTGTGGCAAAGATCTATGTCAGCGTCTTCCCTTCCGACAAGTCTGAGGCCGTGATGGGAGTTCTGGAGGAAAACGGCAGGGCTCTTCGCGGCGAACTGGGCAACAAGGTAGGCAAGCAGCTCCGTATTGTTCCGGAAATCGCCTTCTACCTTGACAGTTCTCTCGACTATGTGGAGCATATTGAGGAACTGCTGAAGAAATAGATTCCCGGTCAGGTCGGGAATGACGAGAATGAGACTGGCACCGTTCATAGCAGGAAGATACCTTTTCGCCAAGAAATCACATAATGTGATCAACATAATTTCGGCGATAAGTGCTATCGGCATGGCTATAGGAACGGCTGCTCTCATCATTATTCTGTCTGTATATAACGGGTTCGACTCACTCATCAAATCAATGATGAGTAATGTCGAACCTGATCTTCTTATCACCCCTTCTACCGGAAAGGTCTTTCTTCCGGAAGGTGAGACATACGACTGGATATATGACCAGCCATCTGTCAAAAGCATGTGCTGCGTACTTCAGGAGCAGGTTTTCATAAGTTATGACGGAAAGCAGGGACTGGCCAGAGCCAAAGGAGTTGATTGGGTCTATGAAGATGAATCCACGTTGAAGGATTGCATTATAGACGGAGAGTTCAAGCTGAAGAAAGGTGATATCCCTCTTGCAGCTGTAGGTGCCGGACTGGCAAGGGAGATGGACATCAATCCACGCTTCCTGTCCCCCATCGAGATTTACTTTCCATCCCGTACCAGAAACATTTCCCTGTCTAACCCTGCCTCTGCAATAGAATCTATAAATGTCTGGCCATCAGGTATCTTCTCAGTGAGTTCGGAAGTTGACAAGGATATGATGATTCTGCCTATAAGAAAGATGCAGGATCTCCTTGAGTATGGCAATGAAGTTTCCGGAGTTGAGATCAGGCTCGATGAAGGCACTGATGCCAAAGAGTTAAAAAGGATCCAGAAGGAAATTGCGCGGCAGCTCGGGCCTGACTACAAGGTCAAGGACCGTTTCCAGCAGAACGAATCTCTGTACAAGATGATGAGGTACGAGAAGGCTGCCATCTATATGATACTTATATTCATCATAATAATCATCGCCTTCAACATATTCGGAAGTCTGTCTATGCTGATCATCGAGAAACAGACTGATATAGAGACTCTTAGAAGTCTTGGTGCGACAGAAAGGCTGATCAAGAGGATATTCATCCTTGAAGGGTGGATGATTTCCCTTTCCGGCCTTGCAGCAGGACTGGTTGCCGGCATCGGATTTTCATTGCTCCAGCAGTGGCTGGGATTCATAAAAATGCCCGGACATTTTGTTGTCCAGGCATATCCTGTAATACTTTCGTGGTCTGATGTCCTTCTGACCACAATAGGAGTTGCCGTCGTGGGCTATCTTATAGCCTTGATTCCGGCACATTCATTTAATCGTCAATCTCGATAAGGACAAAACTGCTGTTGAACTTAAGTTCCAGCTTGTTTGAAAGCTTAACCTCATAGCTCCTTGTTCCGACTTCATATTCCTTGTAAGTCACATGAGGATAATTCTTCTTTACATATTCTCTGATCTTCTCAGGGATAAGAACTTCAGGCACATTTCCCTCGCGTGTCTCAATTTTATCAAGACTTCCGTCATTCTCGAACTGAATCTCGAATCCATTATCCAGTCTTACTTCAAAATCCGGTCTGATCAGGTCATCATCAACTGTTGCATAGACAAGGTTTGCCTTGGGGAAATGCTTCTTTATAAAGGTCCTGGCAGCTGCCGGGAGCTGATCATATGTAACCGGCCTGTCATCAGCCTTGCTGATGCCAACAAATGCAAAAATGCCGGCTAATAGTACTAATATCTTCTTCATATCACAATAGTTTAAGTTGACACATGCAAATATAAAACCATATGAACAAAAATCCAAATAATTTTGAATAATTCTAAACTAAATATTTGAATCCGGAATATCATTCGAGATTTTGACAAATGTTTATAACTTTGCCTCAATGAATATTCGCAGAAACATATCTGCTACCCTGCTCTGGGTGGTCTTCCTGATTATATTTATCCTTCTGGACCTGTTCTATGGTTCAAGGATGAGCAGTTCAGGGGAGGCCGATATCGCAGTCATAATTACAAGAATCAGGCTGCCAAGGATAATCACGGCAATTATTGCAGGAAGCGGCCTGTCCCTGGCGGGAGTACAGATGCAAAGCATATTAAGGAATCCGCTGGCAGACCCACATATAATGGGCATCAGTTCGGGCGCTTCACTTGGAGCCGCTTCTGCCACCCTCATCGGCGGCAGCATTGCTACCGGAAGTGTCCTTCAAGGCTTACCTGTAGCTATTGCAGCGATTGCCGGCGCGTTACTTACATCATTCATAATCATCGCAGCCGGAAAAAGACTGAAAAGCGCCATGACACTTCTGATCTTCGGCGTAATGCTTGGATTTATAGCAAACGCGGTAATAACGGTAATGCAATCAAACAGCAATGCAGAAAGTCTTAAGATATTCCACAGCTGGTCAGCCGGCAGCTTCGCCACAACCTCCTGGAGAGAAATTCTGATTTTAGTCACGACATTGTCAGCAGCTGTAGTTCTGTCAGCAATCAATCATAAAGGTCTGGATATCATACTGTTTGGGGATGAATTTGCCGAACTGGCATCAATCAGTCCCCAGAAAACGAGATTCCTAGCCCTCCTGAGCTGCTGCCTCATAACAGGAGCCGTTACTGCATTCTGCGGCCCGATAGGATTTGTCGGAATAACTGCTCCACACATAGCGAGAGGATTCTGGAAGACGTCGGCCCATCGGACAATCATCCCTGCATCCCTGCTTTGCGGCGGAACTATAGGAGTTGCAGCCGACCTGCTGTCCTATACCGCCAGCATACCTATTCCTATATCAAGCACAATGGCAATTGCAGGTGTGCCGGTGATATTATACATACTTGTTAAACAGACAGGCTCTGAACTATGAAGAAAATTGCTCTGGAAATAAGGGACCTGTCCATCGGGCATAAAGGTACTCCTCTTTACACTGACATCACTTTCGATATATATGAAGGTGACTGCATACTTCTTTGCGGAGCAAACGGAAGCGGCAAGACCACTCTCCTGAAATCCTTGGCAGAGCTGAAGAGAGACACGGAAATCGTCATGATTCCGACCCGGATTCCGAAAGTCAAAGGGTTCACACTCAAAGAGTTCATACATCTGAGCTGCAACAGATATCCTCATGCCGATCCAGAGCACGGGATGTCGCTGCTTTCCATCTCCTCCCTTGCAGACAGAGACATATCCACCCTTAGCGACGGAGAATTCCAGAAAGGAACCATAGCTGCCGCACTTGCAAGACATGCAGGAATTATACTGCTGGACGAACCTACTGCCTTTCTGGATGCGGAAAACAGGAGAATGGTGCTGAAGACTCTCAGAGAGATATGCGAGGAGACATCTGTATCGGTAATCTTTTCCAGCCACGACCTGCACGAAAGCATCTCCGTGTGCAACAAGGTATTAGCTCTGGGAGCCGACGGTATTTTCCGCTGCTCGGAAAATGATCTGGAAGCAACGATATCTTCAATTTTCACAAAACATTGATATTAACGAAACATTTTATACCTTTGGGGTTCATTATGAATTCTATGGATAAAAGACTATTCCTGATAGACGGACACGCACTCATCTTCAAGATGTACTATGCCTTTCTGAGGCATCCTATGATCAATTCCAAGGGTGCAGACATGTCCATCCTTTTCGGATTCACGAAATACATTCTGGAGCTTATCGAGAGGGAGAAACCGACACATTTTGCAGTTGCATTCGACCCTCCCGGAGGTACATTCCGAAATGAGATGTACCCTGAATACAAGGCGACCCGAAGCGAGACTCCTCAACTGATCATCGATGCTCTGGAGCCGCTGTGCGATCTGTGCGAGGCGATGAAGATACCTGTACTGATGATAAAGGGATTCGAAGCGGATGACGTTATCGGCTCCATGGCCAAACGTGCTGAGAAAGAAGGGCTTACCACATATATGGTGACACCCGACAAGGACTATGGCCAGCTCATCTCACCTTCCATTTTCCAATACAAGCCCGGCAAGTCCGGCAGCGACGACGAAGTGATAGACGTCGATAAAGTGTGCGCAAAATATGGAATCAGCAGACCGGAGCAGGTGATAGAAATCCTTACGATCGTCGGAGATGCCTCGGACAATGTGCCGGGAGTGAAAGGTGTCGGAGAAGTAGGAGCAGGGAAGCTTATCGCGAAATACGGTACGGTAGCGGAAATATATAGCCATATCGACGAACTGACTCCCAAACAGAGGGAAGCTTTTGAGAAATCAAAGGACCATATAGAGCTCAGCCATACTCTGGTAACCATAAAGACAGACATTCCTCTTGATGTAAAGACAGAGGATATGGAACTGTCGACAGCATTTGATCCGGAAGTGGCTGACCTTTTTGAGAAATATGAGTTCGGTTCCCTCAGGAAATATATCGGCAATGTTAAGCCAAGTGCCCCAAAGAACGATAAAAGCCTGATTGTCGAACAAATAAGCTCTGAAGACATTATCAGGAAGGCGGCAGAAAAAGGTGAGTGTGCAATAATAGCCGAAGGTGAAGGAAACGGAATATTCACAGGATTGAAGAAGGTTACCGTAGCTGTCAGGGGAAAGGGGGAGCTTGAATGCTTTGTTGCAGAAGGTGCTGGAGAAAATTTCAGGAGCATTCTTTGCGACAGTACGATAATCAAGTTCGGGAACGATCTTAAACATCAGAAGGACCTGCTCAGGCATAACGGGCTGGACATATGCGGAAGACTGATGGATATAGAGCTCATGCACTACCTGATAGATCCGGAAAAAAGCCACAAGGTAGATATCCTTTCAAGGACATACCTTGGAGTCAGTCTCGAAGAAGATCAGGATGCCACTCAGAAGAACATGGAGGCTTCGCTGTTCGAAGAAGGTACGGAAGAGGTAGAAGACAGGGGCAGACACAAAGAATGCGCAGCCATATGCCTGCTTGGACGGAAAATACGTGAAGACCTTGAGAGGAAAGCGCTTGACGGGCTGTATGACACTATGGAAGAGCCTCTCCTGAAGGTTCTCTCAACCATGGAACTTGAAGGTGTCAAGGTGGACACTACTCAGCTGAGAAGGTACGCCGCATCACTTGCATCCGAGATGAACGAGATTCAGGAAAGGGTAAGGGAGATGGCCGAGGAACCTAACCTCAACATCATGTCTCCGAAACAGGTTGGAGTCCTGCTTTTTGAAAAGCTTCAGTTAGACCCGAAAATGAAGCCGAAAGCAGGTGTAAGATACAGTTATCCTACTGATGAAGACACACTTACAGCACTATCGGACAAGCATCCTATAATTGACGAGATTCTGGAATACAGGGGTATCAAGAAACTTCTTTCGACATATATCGAGCCACTTCCCGGCTATATATCGCCTACTACCGGCAAGATACATACTACATTCAACCAGGCACTGACTGCAACTGGTCGCCTGAGTTCATCCAAGCCTAACCTTCAGAACATTCCGATCAGGACCGAAAGAGGTAAGGAAATCAGAAAAGCGTTCGTTCCCAGCCGTCCCGGAGGGGTGATAATGTCAGCAGATTATTCACAGATAGAGCTGAGAATAATGGCACATCTGAGCTGCGACACCCATCTTATAAATGCTTTCAGAAAAGGTCAGGATGTACATGCCATCACTGCAGCAAAGGTTTTCGGAATACAGGCAGAGGATGTGACCGCTGACCAAAGGAGGATTGCAAAGACAGCGAACTTCGGAATCATGTACGGAATTTCTGCCTTCGGTTTATCCCAGAGGCTTCATATAGGCAGGGCGGAAGCCAAGAAGATCATTGAAGATTATTTTGCGAACTTCCCGGCAATATCGTCATATATTGAAGATACGCTTGCATCTGCCAGGGAATTCGGATACGTGGAGACTCTCTTCGGAAGGAGAAGATATCTTCCGGACATCAATTCGAAGAACGGCACCGTACGTGCTCTTGCCGAGAGGACAGCCATCAACGCCCCTATCCAGGGTACTTCCGCCGACATCATCAAGCTGGCAATGATAAATGTAGACAGAAGGCTGTCAGAAGAAGGCCTGCAAAGCAGAATGGTGCTCCAGATTCATGACGAACTTCTTTTTGACGCCTTGCCTGAAGAGGTTGAGACACTTGAAAGAATAGTCCGCGAGGAAATGGAAAACGTAATAGAACTTTCAATACCTTTAACCGTCGAATGTAACCATGGAAACAACTGGCTCGAGGCTCACTAACCTGTCTGACTGCGAACTCATAAAGCTTGCAGCAGAACAGCATCAGACCGCATTCATCATATTGTATACCCGATATAATGCTGGCGTGAGAAGTCATATATCGAGATATGTGGCTCAAAAAGAAGAAGTTGAAGACATATGTCTGGAGAGTTTCCAGAAGGCATTCAGCCAGATTCAGACCTTCAATCCGGAATTCAAGTTCTCGACCTGGCTATACAGAATTGCCAGAAACACGGCATTTGACCATCTGAGCCGGAATGACAGGGAAAAAAGCTATATGCCGATGACTTCCATCAATGAGGACAATGCTGAGCTGAAGGAACTTACCGCGACCACGCATAACCCGGAGGATGATATAATCAACCAGCAGGAATACGACAAATGGCTGACCAATATCGAGAAGCTCAAGGACGATTACAGGACCGTTGCCAAGATGAACCTGATCGAGAACTTCGGATACAAGGAGATTGCAGACGCACTGGAAATGCCTATAAACACAGTAAAGACCAAGATCAGACGTGCAAAAGCACAACTGCTCAAGATGATGGATTATTCTGACGAACTGCTATAAAGACGAAACCATGACTTTTGAAGAATTCAAGAATATTATAAACGAAAAGTTCCCGGAGGTGACAGAGGAACAGATGGAGCAGTTCCGCAAGATGGAAGCCCTTTACCGCGACTGGAACTCAAAGATCAATGTAGTGTCACGAAAGGATATTGACGAGCTCTATCGTCACCATGTACTGCATTCGCTGGGTATCGCGGCGTATCTTAAGACGAAAATGCCGGACATATACGACCGTCTGCGCGGAGAAGGCGTCTATGCTGCCGCACTGCCTATGAAGATCCTGGATCTTGGCACAGGAGGCGGCTTTCCCGGCATTCCCCTGGCCGTGATGTTCCCAGGAGCACATTTCACACTTTGCGATTCCATTGGGAAAAAGATCACTGTAGCACGTGAAGTTGCTGCAGGTCTGGAACTTAAGAATGTCACAACAGTGAATGCAAGAGCTGAATCGCTTCCTGAGACCTTCGATTTCATAGTTTCCAGAGCAGTCACTTCACTCGAGAATTTCATGCCTTGGGTTAAGGGAAAATATTCTCATGGCATACTCTATCTGAAGGGAGGAGATCTCGCAGAGGAGATTTCCAACGCTATGGCCAGATTCAAGATGAGAAAGGGATCCGTTCACACATGGATGATTTCAAACTGGACAAACGATCCTTTCTTTGATACTAAAATGGTCATTTATATAGAAAAATAAGAAAATATTTTGCAAATAAATTGAAAAAGACTACCTTTGCACTCCCAAAAATGTGGAAATATAAAAATATCTAGATATGAAAAGAACATTCCAACCATCAGAGCGCAAGCGTCGCAACAAACACGGCTTCCGCGAGCGCATGTCGACTCCAAACGGACGTCGCGTATTGGCAGCTCGCCGTCGTCGCGGCCGCAAGAAACTGACCGTATCATCTGAGGACAGATGGTAAGAAACTTAAGAGTGGCTCAAGCCGCTCTTTTTGTTTTATTATCGGGAATATATAAATTTGTATCTGAAAAATCATTTCTGAATATGAACAGAACCATCATAACTGTCGTGGGTAAAGATACTATCGGTATCATTGCCAAAATCTGCACTTATCTTGCTGACAATCACATCAACATTCTTGACATTTCACAGACTATCGTACAGGGATTCTTCAATATGATGATGATTGTGGATGTGTCTAAGATGAATATTGATTTCGTGACCCTCACTGAGGAGATATCAAAGCTTGGCGAGGACACCGGGGTTCAGGTCAAGTGCCAGAGAGAAGACATTTTCGATAAGATGCACAGAATCTAACAGCGACAGATATGATCAATATTCACGAGGTCATCGAGACCAACAATATGATCGAGCACGAAAATCTTGACGTGCGTACGATTACAATCGGTATCAGTCTTCTGGACTGCGCTGACGGCGATGTAGATGTGACATGTGAGAACATATGCAACAAGATACGCAGGATTGCCGGCAATCTTAAGAAGACAGCAGAAGACATCGCTACAGAATTCGGTGTTCCGATTGTGAACAAAAGGATTTCAATAACTCCGATATCGCTTGTCGGAGCATCATGCTGCAAGAACGCATCCGACTATGTAAAGATTGCGAAAGCTCTGGACTCTGTAGCTGCCGAAGTCGGCGTCAACTTCCTTGGAGGATACTCAGCCGTTGTGTCAAAAGGAATGACCGAGAGCGACAGGCTTCTTATCGAATCCATTCCGGAAGCACTCGCATGCACAGAACGTATCTGTAGCAGCGTAAATGTCGGTTCCACCAAGACAGGCATCAATATGGATGCCGTCAGACTGATGGGAGAGACCATCATCAAGGCTGCCGAGATGACAGCCGACCGCGATTCATGCGGCTGTGCCAAGCTTGTGGTTCTGTGCAATGCGCCTGATGACAACCCGTTCATGGCCGGAGCATTCCATGGAGTTACTGAGAGTGATGCAATCATCAACGTCGGAGTAAGCGGACCTGGAGTTGTGAAATATGCACTCGAAAAGGTTCGGGGCAAGAACTTTGAAGTGCTTTGCGAGACCATCAAGAAGACAGCTTTCAAAATCACCCGCGTCGGTCAGCTTGTAGCCCAGGAAGCTTCCCGCAGACTTGGTATTCCGTTCGGTATCATAGACTTATCGTTAGCTCCGACCCCTGCGATCGGAGACAGCGTGGCCGACATTCTGCAGGAAATCGGTCTTGAGAAAGCAGGAGCTCCAGGAACGACAGCCGCTCTTGCCCTGCTAAATGACCAGGTGAAGAAAGGAGGAGTGATGGCATCTTCATATGTCGGAGGTCTCAGTGGAGCATTCATTCCTGTAAGTGAGGATCAGGGAATGATAGAAGCAGCCGAATGTGGTGCCCTTACTATCGAAAAACTTGAAGCTATGACCTGCGTATGTTCCGTAGGTCTGGATATGATAGCGATTCCAGGAGACACTCCAGCCAGCACTATTTCTGGTATAATCGCAGACGAATCTGCCATCGGAATGATAAATCAGAAGACTACTGCTGTGAGAATCATTCCTGTAATCGGCAAGACCGTCGGAGACAACGTTGAATTCGGAGGGCTCCTTGGACATGCACCAGTAATGCCTGTCAACCGATTCAGCTGCGAAGCCTTCATTTCACGTCAGGGACGTATTCCTGCACCGATCCACAGTTTCAAGAACTGATCATCCCGATGGAAGAGCACGAGAAATACATGAAGGAGGCTCTGCGTGAAGCCGCTTTTGCCGGTGCAGAAGATGAGGTGCCTATCGGTGCCGTCATAGTCTGCCACGGCAGAATCATCGGCAAAGGTCGCAATATGACCGAAAGGCTGAATGACCCGACAGCACATGCAGAAATGATAGCCATAACAGCTGCGACAGAAGCAATGGGAGGCAAATACCTCAACGACTGTACGTTATATGTCACCGTCGAGCCATGTCCGATGTGCGCCGGTGCTCTTGCATGGTCGCAGATCGGAAAGGTAGTATATGGCGCCGCAGATCCTAAACGTGGTTTTTCCTTGTTCTCCCCTTCCTTGATGCATCCTAAGACAGAAGTCGTGTCTGGGGTACTAGCTGACGAATGTGGCAGAATGGTCACTGATTTCTTCATATCTAAGCGTAAATAATCATGGAGTGGCTTGAAGGACTGGGGCTGTTCGGTCTCTTTATCGGTACTTTCCTTGCCGCTACCGTTTTCCCTTTCAGTTCTGACGCCCTGTATCTGGGTATTCTGGCTGCTACCGGTAATCCTGTCGGATGTCTCGTCGTGGGAACTATCGGCAACTGGCTGGGCAGTGTACTGACTTATTGGATCGGATGGCTCGGCAGGTGGGAGTGGATCGAAAAATGGTTCAAGGTCAAGCCGGAGACGCTTCAGAGGCAGAAAGAGAGGGTTGACCGCTATGGCGTATGGCTGGCTCTGACGGCATGGGTTCCGTTCATCGGAGATGTAATCGCAATTGCTCTTGGTTTCTATAAGACGCGGCCTGGATGGACTATGGTTCTGCTGCTTGTCGGCAAGTTTCTGAGATTCCTCGTCTGGAATCTTATCTACGGTATCTTTTAGACATCAGGATTTGACCACTCCGTGGCCACATCCTGTGCCGCTGCCGCGGGGGCACGAATGAACAATGACAGATGTTCTTCGAACATCTTGTTTTTTCGTGTATCTAAGGCCAGGTGCAAGTAAACTTTCACCTGGCCTTAGATACACGAAAAAAGCCGGTCAGAGACCGGCTCATTGTTCAGGTTGGGATATCAGGATTCGAACCTGAACAGACAGAACCAAAATCTGTAGTGCTACCATTACACCATATCCCAATTCCGGCTGCAAAGATACCACTATTTTTATTTTTCTGCAAATGGATGATGCATTAAGGCATAAGATGTGTTTTGGGAAAGAGAAAAAGACAGTAATATGAAAGTTCT
The DNA here is from genome assembly GCA_017398335.1 of Bacteroidales bacterium. Taxonomy (GTDB): domain Bacteria; phylum Bacteroidota; class Bacteroidia; order Bacteroidales; family UBA932; genus Cryptobacteroides. The sequence goes on from JAFQGK010000047.1 coordinate 14,884, forward strand.
GATTCTCTCCTGTAACACGGGCGAAGGGCATAATTCAGCCGCCCGCGCAATCAGCCGGCATCTGACTTCTGCCGGTATAAGCTGCACCGTGACCGACACTCTTTCGCTTGCCGGAAAGAATATATCAAAAAGAATCTCTGATCTCTATCTTTACAGTACAAAGACGGATTTATTCGGATATATCTACAACATAGGTATGGAAGTAAGTCTCTACCTCGAAAACATCAAATCTCCTATATATCTCTGGAACCGCCTCTATTCCAAAAAGTTGAAGAATTACATAATCGACGGAGGATTCGACGCCGTGATATGCGTTCACCTCTTTCCGGCAGAAGCCATGACCGCAATACGCCGGAACGGACACGAAGGCATACAGACCATATTCGTAATGACAGACTACACCTGCATCCCTTTCCTGGATGAGACAGAGTTGGACAGCTACGTCATACCTCATGAGCACCTTATCGAGGAATTTGCCACAAGAGGTATCCCCAGAGAGAAACTGCATCCTTTGGGAATACCGATCGGTCGGGAATTCCAGCACTCGGATACAAAGATGGAGGCGAGAAGGAAAATTGCAGAGTCCTACGGCTGGGACATATCACCTTGGAAGAACTGGTTCCTGATAATGACCGGCTCGATGGGATATGGAAGTACTCAGGAAATAATCGATGAGACCCTGAAACAATCGCAGGAAGAAACAGAAATCATTGCAGTCTGTGGCCGTAATGAAGAGATGCGTCTCAAGCTTACGGAAGATAACAAGACACGGAAAGTCGTCCACCCTATCGGATATACAGATGATGTTCCGCTGCTGATGGATGCCTGTGACGTTCTGTTCACAAAGCCGGGAGGGATATCCAGCACAGAAGCCATATGCAAATCAATACCGATAATTCACACAAAGCCAATTCCCGGATGTGAGACAAGAAATGCCGAATTCTTCCACTATCATGGGATGTCATACAGCTGCACGGATGCCATCCATCAAGTCAGCACAGCACTAAGGTTGTGCAATGATTTGGAATACCGTAAAAGAATGACAGGCGCCCAGAAAGCCAATGCCAAACCGGACACCTGTCATAAAATATTGAATCTGCTTACAGACCGAGCTTCTTGAAGAAGTCGTTACCCTTATCGTCTACGAGGATGAATGCAGGGAAGTCCTCAACGTGGATCTTCCAGATTGCTTCCATTCCAAGCTCAGGATATTCTACGCACTCGATGCTCTTGATGTTATTCTGAGCAAGGATAGCTGCAGGGCCTCCGATTGAACCGAGGTAGAATCCGCCATATTTCTGGCAAGCGTCAGTCACGCACTGCGCACGGTTACCCTTTGCAAGCATGATCATGCTGCCACCATGACTCTGGAACAGGTCGACATATGAGTCCATACGTCCCGCAGTTGTAGGGCCCATTGAACCACATGCCATTCCTGCAGGAGTCTTTGCAGGGCCGGCGTAATAAATAGGGTGATCCTTGAGATACTGAGGCATTTCCTCTCCCCTGTCAAGGCGCTCCTTGATCTTTGCGTGAGCGATGTCACGTCCTACGATGATTGTACCGTTGAGGCTGAGACGCGTCGATACAGGATACTTGGTGAGTTCCTTGAGTATATCAGCCATAGGCTGGTCGAGGTTGATCTTCACAGCCTCGCCCTCACCTGCCTGACGAAGTTCCTCAGGGATGAGGCGTGCAGGATTGTCATCGAGCTTCTCGATCCAGATACCGTCCTTGTTGATCTTCGCCTTGATGTTACGGTCAGCAGAGCAGCTTACTCCGAGACCTACCGGGCAGCTTGCGCCGTGGCGTGGCAGACGGATAATACGTACGTCGTGAGCGAAATACTTTCCGCCGAACTGTGCTCCGAGACCGATCTTGTGAGCCTCCTCGAGAACGAGTTTCTCGAGCTCTACATCGCGGAATGCACGTCCAGTCTCGTCACCTGTTATAGGGAGTTCGTCATAGAACTTTGTTGAAGCAAGCTTCACTGTAAGGAGGTTCTTCTCAGCAGAAGTACCGCCGATTACGAAGGCAACGTGATATGGAGGGCATGCTGCTGTTCCGAGAGTCTTCATCTTTGCAACGAGGAAAGGAACGAGAGTCTGCGGATTGAGGATCGCCTTTGTCTCCTGATAGAGATATGTCTTGTTGGCAGAGCCACCGCCCTTGGTCACGCAAAGGAAGTGATACTCAGCGCCATGAGTAGCCTCGATGTCGATCTGTGCAGGAAGGTTGCACTTTGTGTTCACCTCATCATACATTGTAAGAGGGGCATTCTGAGAATAACGGAGGTTCTCCTCTGTATAAGTCTTGTAGACTCCAAGTGACAGAGCCTCCTCGTCGCAGTAGCCTGTCCACACCTGCTGGCCCTTCTCTCCATGAATGATTGCCGTACCGGTGTCCTGGCAGAACGGAAGCTTGCCCTTGCAGGCAACCTCTGCGTTGCGGAGGAATGTAAGTGCAACATACTTGTCATTCTCGGAAGCCTCAGGATCGTGGAGGATCTTAGCCACCATCTCATTGTGCTCCGGACGCAGCATGAATGAAACATCACGGAATGCCGTATTAGCCATCACTGTGAGACCTTCCTTGGCAACCTTCAGGATCTCATGACCCTCGAAATCGCCTGTGCTCACATACTGCTCCGAACCCGGAATCTTGTAGTATTCAGTCTTGTCCTCGCCAAGCTGAAACATTGGTGCATATCGAAAATCTGCCATTTTGTATAGTGTTAGTTTATATTTTCACATTGTCATCTCGAGCGACCGCAGGGAGTCGAGAGATCTAAATCATGCAAATATAACAAATATCCCGGACCCCGGCCAAGAAAACAGGCCTATTTCTGGCTATCAAGCTAAATTTTAATACCTCGGCCAATAGAACAGCCGTTTTTCTGGCCGGGAAATAACAATCCAAAGTGGTCTTATCAGGGAGGGGGTCAGCATCACCGGCAGTATTACTCAGTTCAGATAATATATATAACTTGATTTCATAATCACTCTGCTTTATCGTTTACTCATTCTGATTATGCCTATACGCATAGTTGTCTGCTGAATTTTCTTCCTGACGGTCTTCTATTACCGAGATCAATGATCAGATCCTTCCTCATAGGATACATAACCACAACGACTGCTCCCCGCCCCACAGCAACATATGCCTGAATGTCCTCATCACTATGCTTACGGAACCAGATATGCGTAATGCTTTGAGTATCGTCTTGTGGAATTGATCAAGCTCCTCTCTGACTTCATCCGGGGTGACAGAAAAAAAAGTCACGGGAGGTATTATCAGAAATAAAGATCGGAGTTTGGGCCATAATCAGTCAGGTTATTACCTACGCGAATTTACATATCTTTATTCTAACAGCAATAATCTTCTTATTGCGACCTATTAAAAAAACATGTCGCACAATGGGTAGTAGGATGCTTTCATTTTATGCTGTTTGATCTTACAAGCATAGTCAGAAATAGAAGTTTCCTGCAACATTTCTGGAGATTTTTTATCTTTGTATAGGTAAAAGAGGAATTATATGAAACAGAAAGAGCTAATACTCAAGCGATTTGATAATCTCAATTTTCTTAAGGCGTCACATGAGATCGTGAAATACTCGCCTGAATATTATGATGAGAACGGAGTGTATCAGCGGAATGAGTGGACTGCTTTCAGTGATATAGGTAAAGAGTATGAGGGAAAGGTTGTGACAAAGGAGGATTACCTCGACGTTGAAAATCGTTTTATTGATATCACGCAATCAATTCTTAAAGCTGCAGGATGTACTTATATAACACTCGGTTATATCTACTCAAGGCGCAAGAATCTCAAAGAAGGCAAGAGAGTCAGGATTAGTGATATCGCTCCTTACATCCGACTGGCTCTGCGAGGTAAGGCATATATTGTATTTATTAATAGTAAAAGGAATATCCAGTTTGATTTCTCGGAAGACTACCTGTATATGCACTTGTATTGCCGGATATCAGACTCCCAACTGAACAGTATTGTAGAAAGTAGAGGACTATACCTTGATCCTCGAGTCAAACGGGTCATTATGTTTGACGATGATAATGACGAGTTAAACATCCATTATTTTGATAAGAATGCATAGACGCTGTGCGAATTGAGTGTCAGAACTCATCTTAATTTGTCTGCAACCTTCTTCAGATATTAAAAATCCGGACTCACTATCCACCAATAATCATTGCCTTGTATAAGTATTGCCTCACCGCATTAGGTTCGGCCTCAAAATAAAAAACCACCGCAAATGCGGTGGCTATACTTTGGGGCTCGGAACCGCCTGAGCGATAAGGGTTGTCATCCCTTCTACGAATTCCCCGATGACCCTGCAAAGATATGCAGTTTTTCTAAATCTGCAAAATTCTCACAAAACAGCTGGTACATTATGGGCATTTCATATTTAAAATCTGCCATTTTTTATAGTTTTAGTTTATATTTTCATTATTGTCATGTCGAGCGTAGTCGAGACATCTCATGACATCGTATAAATATAGCAAATATAACTGAGATATTAACTATCGTCTGGACTTGAAATGCAGGATTACTTCTATCCAAATACGGACAGATGCAAGAAGTACTGCGCCGACTGTCCCTGCCAAGAATGATACTGAAGACCAATCAATCAATGGAGATTCAATATGAGATGAAGCGAACCTGACCAATAGAAACGCCACTTCAGAGATCAGAAACAGCAACAAGGTGTCACGCAATGCAATAGCCCATTTATTTGTCTTTAACCTATACTTAAGCCTGAATAATCTGACTTTTAAAGAATGTTCCGGCAATGATATAGTACCCCAGTCACAATTGTATATGACACAATCATATTTCTGCAACAGAGGA
>JAFQGK010000048.1 GCA_017398335.1 Bacteroidales bacterium
GATGCAGAACCTCCCTGGGCACCGGCGAGCTTCACGTCAGAGACGATTTCTCCGTAGCTCTCGCAGCCTGTTACAGGATGAACACCCGCTGCAACTCCTGAAATACCGCCGAGAGTACAGCTGGTCTGACCGCTCTTGAGGTAGATCTTTCCACGGTTGATGCAGTCTGCTGTTGCAATACAACCTCCTGAAATACCGCCGATACGGGTCTTGCTGAGTCCAGTCACTGTGATTGTTCCGGTGTTTTCGCAGTTCTTCACTGATTTTCCTGCGCCACCTTCCTTGTGAGGCCATCCAACGATACCTCCGAGGCTGTTGTTTGAAGCATTGGCGTCACAGTCGTAGTTGATGTTGCCGGAGTTCACGCAGCCGATGATGTCGGTGTTGGCCTGTCCCGAGTGGTAGTCACCGCCTGAGATACCGCCGACCTGGGCGTTGAACTGCTTGCCGTTGGCTACTCTTGAAGCATCATCCATGCTGGTAACCCACTTCACGTTGATTTCTCCTGAGTTCTCACAATTAGTAATTGCTCCCCATGAAGAAGCAACGATACCACCGCAGCTCTGACGGATGTCTGTTCCGAAGTATGAGCCTGCATTGTCGATGTCACCGATGATTGAAGTCACCTTACCGGAGTTAGAGCAGTTCTCTGTAGCGCAGTTGTACATATGACCTACGAGACCGGCAACATTGGTTGAGAATTTTGTCGCAGATCCGGATGCCGCGAACTTGAGAGGATAACCTGCACGGAAGAAAATGTCACCTTCATTTGAATTTCCTGTGACTGTTCCGTTATTCCAGCCAAGATAGCCGGCAATACCTGCAACTGCTGTTCTCTGAACAGATCCGTCAGCCTTTCCTTCTGCACTCTCGACAAGAAGAGTGATGTTTCCCTTGTTCTTGCAGTTGGAGATCTCACCACCGGCATAACCGCCGATACCGGCAACGACAGCCATGTTTGTGAAATTATAGGCTGTCATCTTTATGTTGCCATCATTGATACAGTTCAGAGCCTTCGCATTTGAGTTGAGTGCTCCGGTAATTCCACAGATATAGTATGACTTCGTCATATCACCGGCAACCTCGAATGTAAGGTTTCCGAGATTATAGCAATTCTCGACTTTCGCAGACGCTCCGGCTGCTCTACCGATGATACCTGCATAATATGCATTCTGCTGAGCATCCTGAGGAGCACCGGCAAATGTTATGTTACCGTAGTTCTCACAACCTGTCACAAGAGCATTGTTCTGACCGCAGATAACTCCGGCATATGCATTATTGACACCTGAAAGGCCCTTTACAGTAATGTCTGCTTCGTTGATGACATTGGAAATGGTTCCGTTGTTGGTTGTTGCAATGAAGCCGATGTGACCGTGCCCAGCCGGAATAGTAAGCTTGCAGCTGGCATCGATGGTTACATTCATGATGGATCCGTCTGCAGTAATTGTTTCGACAAGCGGTCTGTCGGTTGTCCAGTTCGAGATGGTGTGGCTCATGAAATCGAGAGCATATGGGAAAGACTCGATCACCGGAAGTTCTTTACCCGCAAGGTCAAGGTCCCTTCCGACCTTATAATCGTTGGAAGCTTCACCCTTTGCTGCAAGCTCGAGATACTGTACAAAACCGTCTGCATCCTTGATTACGAGCATATTCTCGTTCTGGGTGACTGTGAGCGACGCTGTAGCATCACCGCTGTTTGATTTAACGGTGATGACAGCTGTACGTGTATAGTCTATGTTCGGCTCAACATCAAGAATCATATATGATGATGCTTCGAATGCCTCTGCCGAAGATGGAGTAAGAGTGAGCCATTCAGCATCCACAGTCGCAGTCCAGTCACGGTTACTCTTCACACCGATCGTGGTGCGTTCACCGGCGCTGTCCACTTCCAGCTCCGTGTAGTTCAACACAATTGACGGAGCCTCCACACTCTTTGTGCAGGAAACTCCTGCAAGACAAAGAAGGGCAATGGAGAAATATGATAAAATCTTTTTCATTTCATTTACATTAGATTAATTTATACCGTCAACATAACCTGGATTCTGGGTAAGGTTAGGATTGAGCTCACGCTGTGATGACGGAATAGGCCAGAGATAGTCGCGGCTGTCATCCCAGTTCTCACCATAGCTGAGAGCATTCGCATATGCTATGATATAGCCATGATCACCTTCTGAAAGAACTACATCAGTTGAAACGCCACCTACAATGATCTGCATCAGAGAACCTGTCTTCTTGATCTCAAGATCAGCAACACCGTCACCTGAAGTATCAACTGAACCTGCACCATCGATGTATACGCCGTACCATGGCACATTGCATGGAAGGCACTGCTTAGCCTCTGCCCAACGGAACATATCCCAGAAACGCTCCGGCTGCTCAAGAGCAAGCTCGATTGTCCTTTCACGACGGATTTCGAGGATCACACCCTTCATTTCTCCCTTGTCGACATTAGGATAGCACTTTGCCATATACGGACATGGATTTCCTTTTGCCTCTTCGAGGTTCAGAGAAGGCATCTTTGCTCTCTTGCGGATCAGGTTGATTGACTTATCAAGATCCGGCTGAGTGAGCTGAGCCTTTCCGAGAGCTGCAAGCTCTGCCTTTGCCTCGATAAAGTTAAGATACACTTCCGGAGCACGAAGGAGGCACCAGTCCACGTCATCAGATGATGATAGACATTTTGAGGCCTCAGGGATGTGCTTGATCGGCTGATAACCGGTATGCGACGAGAAGAGGCATGGTGTAACCTTGCTGGCACCTTTCTGGATGTAACCTGGGCACATTACAGTCTGGGCAAGACGTGGGTCACGGTTCTTGGTCTCCTGATTGTACGACATGGTCTCCCATCCCTCCTGATCTGTAAAACGCTTTCCGTCAGCCATGAGATAGTGGTTGAGGAAGCGGCGTGTAAGGGATACACGGCTGAAGTCAACCTGATTACCCATTGAATGGAAGACGCTGTACGCTGTGTCATAATGACGCGCAAGCACCACTTCCTGAGTGATTGCATTTGTTGAGTTGAAGAGGTCGCGATATGGAGTTGCACCTGTGTTGTAGAGTGTGAAAGGAGCAGCATCTATGAATGCTTCAGCATATTCTACCGCCTTGAGGAGATACTTCTCGCAGTCTTCGATATTGTGGTACTTACGGAATGTACCCTCATAAAGAGCCGCGCGTGAAGCATAACCCATAGCCGCCCATCTTGTCACTCTGGTATTCATGGCCTCCCATGTGGAAGGAAGGTTTTCGATTGCGAATTCAAAGTCTTCAAGAACCTTCTGCATCACGAACTCGCGGCTGTCACGAGCCTTGTACACGTCAGGGTCGGTCGAACCGAGAACCTTGTCATAATAAGGCACGTCACCATAAGTACGGACAAGCTTGAAGTAGAAATATGCACGGAAGAATCTTCCTACCGCCTCATATTTCTTTGCCACTGCCACGTCCTCGCACTGATGGAGGTGCTCAAGCATATAGTTGATCTCACGAAGAGATGTAAAAGACCAGCTCTGGGTCTGTGGAGTACGGTTGCCTGATACGTATGCAGACACACCGTTTGACATCATCACATCCGAAGTCGAGCCCCAGCCAGCCTCAAGAAGGATATCCTTGTAGAACTGATTGCTCCAAAGCATAAGGTCAGACTCTGTCTTGAAATAATTCTCAGGCGTAACCTCATCCTCTGGAATGAGTGTAAGGTCGCAAGAGACAAATGAGAAGGATGCGAATGACAATATTGCCAATAATTTAAATATCTTTTTCATACTGTCTTCCTTTTAGAAATTAATGTTCAAGCCGAAGATGATGTTACGAGGCATAGTGTAACCCACACCGGAGCCTGAATAGTATGTACCTGAAGCAACCGCAAGTTCCGGGTCGATTGTCTTGCAGTACTTCTTGAGAGGTGAGGCAAATGCTATGTTCTCTGCAGAGAAGTAAAGTCTGAGAGAAGATATGAATGCTTTCTTGAATGGAACGGTATAACCAAAGGTTATATTTTTCAGACGGAGATAGTTGACCTTCTGGAGATATCTGTCATTGGTCTGTGCAAGAGGGCCGCCGCCATATGACTGGATAGGGCGAAGACGTGGGAAGTATCCGTCAGGATTCTCCTCTGTCCAGATATGATCCTTGTAATCCTTTGATATGAACGATGTTACAGTATAACCATAGAGGTTCCAGAAACGTGTCGCACCATAAACGTCCTCATTGTTTGCTGTAGGATACCAGTCACGCTTACCGACTCCCTGAAGGAAGATCGAAAGATCGAAGTTGTTCCAGTTGAAGTCAAAACGGAATGAATAGTTGTAACGAGGAAGCGAGTTACCGATAATCATCATATCACCAGGATTGCTTACAGTACCGTCACCTTTATTTATATATCCGTCACCGTTCACATCTTCGAACATCACGTCACCTGCCATCAGATAACCTGTTCCACCAGGTGCCATGTTGTAGACACGCTGATAAACGTTCGCTGAATTATGTACTGCCAACTGATATGCTGCAGCCTCTTCATCTGACTTGAAGAGTCTTGGAACATGGTAGCCCCAGATCTCGCCAAGACGCTTGCCTTCATAGTAATTGCTGAAGAGCTTTTCAGGATTGTTGAACTTGGTGATTGTAGTGATATAGTCTCCCAATGTAGCAGTCACTCCATAATGGAAAGGCTTTGCACCAAGCTTGAATGAATCCTTCCATGAAAGCTGGAGTTCCCATCCGTTTGTACGGAGGTCTGCACAGTTCTCTGTAGGAGTTGATGCACCATAAACACTAGGAAGAGTCAGAGACTGGGTAAGCATGTTCTCTGTAAGACGTACGAAGTAGTCACCGGTGAAGTTCAATCTGTTGTTGAAGAAAGAGAGGTCGAGTCCCACATTGTAAGTCTTTACTGTCTCCCATGTAAGTCCAGACGACTGAGGTGCTGACACACTTGCATACTTAGGTCTTCCCGTATTGTCGAAAAGATAACCGAGCTGAGCTGAAGAAATAGTCTGCATGTAAATATAGTCGCTTACCTGCTGGTTTCCAAGAGCACCGTAAGAGAAACGGAGCTTACCGTCTGAAAGCCATCCTGATGCACCGTCAAGGAAGCTCTCCTTCGAGAATCTCCAACCAGCTGATGCAGAAGGGAAGTAGCCCCAGCGGCTTCCTGTAGCGAAACGTGATGTACCGTCCGCACGCATTGACACCTCAACGAGATACTTTTCCTTGTAGTCATAGTTGACGCGGGCAAAGAATCCGAGGGTTCTGTACGCTGTAATTGCCTGAGTGATAGTATAATAAGTATCATCAGTCACAGAGTTGAATGTCGAAAGGTCTTCATTACCCACACCGAACTGATCCACGGTAAGATCTGTTGTGTGTCTTGACTCGTAGTTGACGCCGGCGAGGGCTGTAAAGCTGTGAGCGTCATTCCAGTTGTTGTTGTACGAAATCACACCGTCGACACTGTGAGTAGTATATTGGTAATGTCTCTCGCGATACTCATCCTTTGAATATGAAGTGTTTACCGCAGTCGAGCCAAGCTTGTCCGAATAGGTCGAAGCATGAGTACGGTCTTCATAAAGTCTGAAGAAGTTCGAGATATTATATGTAGCCTTGATACTTAGGCCCTTTGCAGGGGTCAGTTCGAGGCTGTTCGAGAGAGCAAGGGTACGTGCGTTGATATCGTGGCGGTTGCCTTCGTGGGTCGTAATATATCCACGTCCTTTTCCTACACCTACCTTACGTACATCGTTAGGGAAGATGACAGCTGTTCCGTCCGGGTTGCGCGGTACGAACATCGGACCGAGAGCCTGGTCGAGTGCCGGGATTGTCATAGCCTCATTGAGAGTTCCCGGATAAACCTGATGAACAGCATAGAGAGATGCATTGGTTGAGAACTTCGCCCATTTGAAGAGCTGTGCATCAACCTTTGCACGGAAACCATAGTTTGAATACTTCTCCTTGTTTGGAATCGCTGGTCCGCTGAGGAGTCCCTGCTCATCATGGAACTTACCGCTGATGTAGTATCTCACCGCCTTGTTTCCTCCTGAAACAGAAAGGTCATGCTGCTGGGTGAAACGGTTGTTGTTGAAGAGAGCCTCATACCAGTTGTAGTTACCGTAATAGTGGTACTGACCGTCTTCGCCTATTGTCACCCATGGACGCTCAGGATTCTCGGTTACATCATAACGACGTGCCTCAAGAGCAGCCCAGTCGTCAGCCGTATAGTTGAATGCGCTGTAGCCGTAACGAGCCTTGTATACCTCGTCAATTGCAACAGCCCAGTCATAACCGGTAGAGATGAAATCTGTAGAAGTTGTAGGCTGGATCCAACCGAACTGGTTCGAGTAACTTACCTTTGTCTTTCCCTCCTTACCTGCCTTAGTTGTCACGAGGATCACACCGGCAGAAGCCTTTGCACCATAAACTGCAGATGCGGAAGCGTCCTTGAGCACTGACACAGACTCGATATCGGCAGCATTGACATAGCTCAGAGATATGCCTGGAACACCATCCACGAGAATGAGAGGCGAACCGCCATTCACTGAAGGGACACCACGGATATTGATGCTGTGACCTGCTGTAGGGTTACCGGAAGATGTGGTGATGTTCATTGAAGGATCGGCACCCTGAAGAGCATTCATCACATTGACAACAGGACGGCGGTCAAGATCCTCTCCGGAAATTGATGACACGGCACCGGTCACATTTATCTTCTTCTGAGTTGCATATCCCACGACAACGGTCTCTGCAAGCATCTCTACATCTTCAGCAAGGACGATGTTGAGATCTGCAGATGAAGTCACCTTCACTGCCTGATCTGCATAACCGAGCATATAGACCTGAATAGTCTGACCTGTCTCAGCCGCAATTGTAAAGCGGCCGTCGTAGTCAGTCATAGCACCAGCCTTAGTGGTAAGGTTCTGGATTGTCGCGCCGATGACAGGCTGTCCTTCAGCATCAACGACACGACCGGAAATGTTTCTTGCCTGCTGCGCAACAGCGCTGACAGAAGCCTCTGACGCCACAGCATCCGAAACGTGACCGAGAAGCATGCCGCCTGCAAGTACAAGAGCAGCAGCTATAGTCTTATTTATATTTAACTTTCTCATAATCGTACCTTCCTTTATTTATTAAGCTGACGATAGAGAGCCGCCACCTCTGCTGCACTCATCGGCGCATCATACAGACGTGCAATCACAACCTCACCATAGAATGAGATCTGGCCTGTATCATCTGAGCCTGGGTCAGCTCCGATTCCGAACCAACGTTTGTCAACATTAGTGTTCATGAATTTGAAATCACCGGCCGCATTGACACTTGCCTTGTACTCACCGTCAACATAGATTGTTGACACACCTGCCGCCTTGTCCCATACACCGATTACATGGTAGTAGCGGTTCGGTACAGGAACAACATCACTTGCAGGAGACTTCCAGCCACCTCCGACATGTGTCTCGAGTTGGATCACACCGGAATTCGCCTTGAGGCAGACACCGATACCACCTGCTTCAGTCGAAGCGAAAGGCTTGGTCTGCTTCAGACCATCAGTGTAAGTCAGAGGGTCGTAGTAAGTACAGAATACGAGCTCGTATGAAACACCGTCAGCAATCTTGTTGGCGAAACTGTCACCAACTGCGTAAGGCACCATATAGTAACCTGACTTGAGGCTCGAACGTGCCACTGTAGTGTTGGTGAATGCAGCCGCATAACGTCCGCCGAAATCAGTAAGTTTCTTGATGACAACATCGCTGTCACGTCTTGAAGCATCAACGGTCATCTTCATTGGAGATGCATCATATGCAGTTCCGTCCTCGTTGAAGATCACGTCAAGAATAAGGTCGGTCGGAGGAGTTGCCGGCTTGAGCTGGTTGATTGTAAGAACTGCGAAAAGCTCAGGCTTTCCATCGACTGTGAAGAGGAGAGAAGCCGAACGGTCCTTTCCGCTAGTGTTTTCAGGCACAGAGAATGACACTGAAGATCCGGACTTCGCTGTTTCAACAATCCACTCGGATGCACCTTCTGTCTCTATGATATAGTTCCAGGATTCCTGATTGCTGAGGACATCAATTGTAAATTCATTCTCATAACCGGTAAGCGTCACCTCGGTCTCACTAAGATCGATGTAAGGTTCCTGGATCTGCTGGATCACTGTAAACTGGTCCTTGAGCACTTCACCAAGATAGAATGATACAGTAGCTTCTCTTACAGCCTCTGATTCATTCTCAGGTGTAAGAAGAGAAATTACAGTCTTTCCTGATCCGCCCACAGATGTATTGAAACTATATGCGTCGCATCCGGAAACTTCTGCAGACCATGAATTGCTGGCGTACACTGTAAAATCCACTGTCTGGCTTTTGCCATCAATGTTGATTTCATTGTCTTCAGTTGTTCCTGCAGGAGCATTCACCCTGAAGACAGGTATACGATCCAACCATTCTGAGGTCTCGTCTTTGCAGGACTGAATCGACAAAGTCGCTAGAGCCGCAAGGAAAAAGATGAAATAACGTTTCATATTGGTTAGACTAGTTATAATTTATATTGTGAATTACCATTTGTTTTCCTTTGACATGTCAAGAAGCTTTCTTGGACGTGTCATGGTTTCCTCGTAGACCGTACCAAACGAGTCTGTAACCCTGATCACCACTGACGAGGTAATGCTTGAAGTAGAGGCCTCGAAAAGATGAGCCGTCTTTCCTGTAGGGAAGGTCATTGATGTCGAGCCTTTGGTTCCGCTGCTCATTCTTGCCATGTTGAAATGCACGGTATGAAGAGGGTCATATCCTTCTACCTGATTGACCTTCAGCGATGTACCGTTTTCAAGAATCTCGACTTTCCAATCCTTGTTATATCCGAAGACATTCACAAGCACCTTCTTTGTAGAGGTCGTATTGTTTGCCAGATCCCAGCCATTGGCATACTGAGAGAAGAAAGAGTCAGAGACATTGGTCTTGGATGTCGGGCAATAGTCCGCACGAGTAATCTGAGAGTTCCTCAGGTCATAAGCCCTGAACTGATAGGAAGCATCTCTTCCCGCCACCTTGTAAGCCCACTTGACATCAGAACCGTCAACATTGAAGATCTTGTATCCTGCAGGAGAGCCATCACCGTTGATGCTGCACTTGCCGCTAGTGTAATATCCTGTCCACCACCATGTTCCACAGACACCGGCAATATTATGCTCCATCATTGAAGAAGATATCATATTGGTGTAGTTGATATGGGTATGTCCGGAAATGAAATGTACCTTGAAAGGCGCAAGCCATTCAAATATTTTCGTACGGTAAGTTGCAGGGAGCGTATAAGTGAATGCATTGGTTGCATTCGGACGTCCTGTCACCTGGATATGGTTGCCGAATACGATGGTAGTTCCAGCCGGAACTGTCTTGAGGTCAGCCTCGAGCCATTTCAGCTGGTCATCAGTAAATCCATGATCATAATCGTTGACTCCGTTAGAATCGAAATTCTGAAAGATGGTGTTGTCCATCATGATATAGTGAACGTCGCCGATATTCACGGAATATGTAGTAGGGCCGATGTTGTCACGGAATCCTGCCGCAGCAAGGAAGTCATCCATCACAACATTCGGATCATTGTCGTGGTTGCCCGGCGCGCTGTAGATAGGCATATCAAGTCCTGCGAGGAGATCCACATAATCGCCCAGATCGAAGTCATTGTCATACCAGAACTGATCCCAGGCGAGGTCGCCGAGAGCAAGTCCGTAGAGAACGACTCCTTCTGCCTTGGCTTTCTCGATCTGCTCCTGGAATTCAGGAATGAAAAGCTTATTGAACTGCTTTATGTCATCAGTACGGTTTGCAAGGTGGGTGTCTGTGAAGATCACTATTCTGTTCCTGGTATTGTTTTCCTTTTCGAGAACAAAACTGTGAAGCTCATATGTTGACTTCGAATGCTGATACCTTCTGAAGAACTGAGGAACAGACTTCTTCACCGGTACCCTATAGCCTTTAGGTACAGAAACGAATACATATCCGTTCTTACGCTCCGATCTCAGATAATACTGGCCCTGGGCATCTGTCACAGTCACAAGAACACCGTCAGAAACAGAGACTCCTGAAACAGGATTTCCATCAAGGTCAACAACCCTTCCATATGAAGTGTAACCGGCCTTCTTCTCTACCTCTTCCGTGTCGACAATAAGAACAAAGCATGTCCCCTCGGTTGTCCTGTTGTTTGCCACTGCAACAACATTGCACATTCCTCCAAGGTAACCTGCAGGCACAGAGAACTTTGCACCGGTCTGATCATCAGCCGATGTGCATGTAAGTTCATATGTCTTATTGCCTGTAAGGGTGGTCAAGGTAATCTTGTCGCCAGCCTTGAAGCCCTTATAAGGAAGTATCCATTCACCCGTACGAGGGATCTCGAGATCACTGCCCTTCGATATCAGACCGATGAATTTTGCAAATGACTGGACACCATCAGCATCAGAGTCCGGTTCTTCGTTTTCATCTGGAACTTCCACCGGATCATCTCCCGGGGTCTGTTCTCCCGGCTGATCCTCAGGTGTGCATGATGATAGAAGTCCTGCCCCCCCCAAGAAGAAGATCAGAAGGGTCAAGGATATGAATGTTTTGAATATACGCTTCATCGACTTACTTTACAGACATTTTAACCATATACTCCTTGAGAGCCTGAGGCTGATCAATGGTTGCTGAAAGCACGATATGCTTTCCTTCAGCAGATGGCTCGAAATAAGTGTAACCTTCGTCATCCACGGTCACGGTTCCAGGCACACTCTTGGTAAAAAGCTCCGGCTTGAGGATGTAGATCACGCTCAGGATGTCCCAGCTCGGACGGTCATAAGGCATAGGCCTGTAAAGCTTGTAGCCCTCGACTACAGGATTGAGACCTTCCCATCCGAGATTGTTCTCGACCTCTGATCCAGGGAACATGACCTGCTTTCCTATTTCGAAAGGATTCTGTACAATCTCACCCGGCCATTCCGCGAAGACCTTCTTCATTGCAGGAATGTCGTTGACCACGTTATATTCCGCACGTTTATTTTCGCCATAGCTTCCGGCCATGATTGAAAGGGTACGTACCTTCTTCGCAACGAGTTCCTTACCTGTAAGAGGAGAAATCTCGTCTGCAGGGCTGTCGAGAAGCTGAGCGAGAGTAGTACCGAAACCGAGAGATACGAATGTGATGGATCCGTCCTCAGCCTCAGCAAGGATCTTTCTGTAAAGAGCTACAGGCTCAGGATACACGCCGCCTTTGCTTTCAGCAAATCCCATAGCGGACGGAGCCTGAGTGTAGTCAGTGTAACTGCTGGTCTCCTTTACTGGAGTTACGGACATAGCCGCCTCAACCTGAGGCTGGCCGTAATAAGTATTCACGATATCTACATATCTTGCAGGAGTCTCAGACATTTTGTGACAACCTACTGCAAGAAGTTCGAGCTCGTTATTGTTAGCGGCCTTCAACGCCACTGCAAGCGCAAGCGCGTCGTCAATATCATTACCCATATCAGTCTCGATAATGACTTTGTGAGGGCCTTCATAAGCCTTCGGCTCAGTGCAGCATGATACTGCTGCGATCGCTGCTGCGACCAATATTGCAATCTTTTTCATAGTTCCTTAATTTCCTGATGCGATGATGAATCCCAGTCCGGCTACAAAGAAGACGAACATAATTCCAAGAAGAGTGTATACCTGCCTGTTTGCACCCTTGAACTCTTTCCAGATGAACACACCCCAGATTGCTGCGATGAGCGGCGCACCTTGTCCGAGAGCATAGCTGATTGCAGCACCTGCCTTGCCTGATGCTATGTAGCTGAATGCCGTACCGAGGCACCAGATGGCACCGCCGAGCATTCCCACAAGGTGGGTCTTGAAGTTACCTGCAAAATACTGCTTGTAGGAAACAGGCTCGCCTACGAAAGGCTTCCTCATCACGAGAGTGTTGAAGATGAAGTTGCTGGCAAGAACACCAAGAGAGAAGATGACGATTGCTGTGTAAGGAGTCACCTTTCCTGCTGCAGGAGCAGCAAAGTTCTCGAGGTCCATTGAAGCTGCGACAAAACG
This sequence comes from Bacteroidales bacterium, assembly GCA_017398335.1. Taxonomy (GTDB): domain Bacteria; phylum Bacteroidota; class Bacteroidia; order Bacteroidales; family UBA932; genus Cryptobacteroides. The sequence goes on from JAFQGK010000048.1 coordinate 12,036, forward strand.
ATAGAAGAAGGCCATGAGGGTTCCTGCTACTGCCGCAAGGATGATTCCCTTGTTTGCACCTGCCTTCTTTTCGCCGCCGACCTTACCGGAAGCCACACCATTGCAGATGATAGCCACAACGATGAGAGCGACACCGATGAAGAGAAGCACCGGATTGCCCGCAGGGGCACCGATATAATTGACGATCGTACCCAGAACAAGCGAAATACCTACTCCAAGAGGGAAGGCAACCGCCATACCTGCGATACTTGTAGATGCAGAGAGAAGGATATTGGATGCGTTGAAGATCACACCTCCGAGAAGGATGCTTCCTACTGCCTTTCCGCTTACCTGAGCGATATCCTCAAGGAACGGACGGCCTTCAGAACCGAAACTACCCATTGTGAAAGCGATGAGCAGTGCAAAAAGGACCATACCGATAACGTAGTCCCAATAGAACAATTCATATCTCCAACTCTTTGCAGCCAGTTTCTGGGTATTTCCCCATGAACCCCAGCAAAGCATTGTAATAAAGCAGAATACTACTGCGAGAAGATAGCTGTTGACGATAAACATAATTATGTGATTTAAAGATTATTTCTGTATGGTATAGATTCCTGGGCGCCCATCTTCTGGACGGTAAGGGCAGATGCTGCAGTTGCAAACTCCGCTGCCTCGACAAGGGTCTTTCCCTCGCTGACGGCCACTGCGAGTCCGCCACAGAAGGTATCACCTGCCGCGGTTGTGTCAACTGCCTCCACCTTGCGCGACGGAGTAAAGAATGTTCCCTCTGATGTAAAGCCCATGGAACCTTTGCTGCCCATTGTCATGATGATGTCCTTGACACCTTTGGCTCTGAGAGCATCAGCTGCTTTGCGGGCCGAAGCCTCATCATTCACAGGAATACCGGTATAGAACTCCGACTCTGTCTGATTCGGGGTCATAAGGTCTACATACTGGAAGATTTCCTCAGGAAGGGCGCATGCCGGAGCAGGATTGAGGATTACGTAGGCACCTGACTCGTGAGCGATCTTTGCAGCCTTCAGAACAGATTCAATAGGAATTTCGTTCTGAAGAACCAGAATGGAAGAAGAACGGATCAGGTCAGCCTTGGCCTCAATATCTTCCGGAGTAAGGTCGCCATTGGCTCCTGTCGCCACAGAAATACAGTTCTCGGCATTTCCATCTACAAGAATCAAGGCTACTCCTGACGGCTTGTCGCTTCTGAGTACATGGCTCACATCCATGCCCTCCTTTCTGTAATTTTCAACGGCATTGTCTCCAAACAGATCCTTTCCCACTTTGCATACAAAAGTGACATCACCACCCAAACGCTTGGCCGCAACTGCCTGATTGGCACCCTTGCCGCCTGCACCCATCTTGAACTCTCCTCCAATGACGGTCTCGCCGGGACGTGGAATCATAGGTGATTTTACGGTCATATCGGTATTGCTGCTACCGATGACAAGAATTTTTCCTGTTGATTTCATATAGAAGTCGTTATTAATACGCGTTTTATGTGATTTTGTCGCAAGTTATTCATATATGAATTCCACCGATTTCATTTTTTTATGTTTTTCCTGAAATCCAAAAATTTTTTGTGACAATTTTTTGCGCAAAATCCACCAGACAGGAAAGGATTGGGATGCTCTGATGCATTCTGAACGATTAATGCAAAATGTCCTTCTGCAATCTTTTTTGCGAAAACGATTGCACGAAATTCTAAATTATTATTGATATTTTTAACTTTGCCGTAACCACAATAGCACAACTCGATGAAAGAAACGCTCTCATCCATTGCAGCACGCACAGGATTCTCTGTTACAACGATTTCCAGGGTACTTAGCGGAAATGCCGAGAAGCATAGAATCAGCAAGGAAACTATCGAAAAAGTTCTTAAGGATGCAAGGGAACACAACTATTCCCCGTCGCTTGTTGCGCAAAGTTTGCGCACAAACAAGACCAATACAATCGGCCTTCTTCTGCCATCCATAGCCAATCCATATTTCGCTGACGTAGCAAGCGTAGTCATCAGCGAGGTCCACCGCAGAGGATTCACGGCTATCGTCATCGACACGATGGAGGATGAAAAGAATTTCAACGACAGTGCATCACTTCTCCTTTCCAGAAGGGTTGATGGAATCATTGCCGTGCCTTGCGGAACGGACTGCACGTTGATAGAGAGCATAAACGACAATTATCTTCCGGTAGTACTGATTGACCGTTACTATGACAACTCCCATCTGAGCTTCGTCACAACTAACAACCATAAGGGTGGTCTTATGGCTACAAGGCACCTCATAGGAATGGGACATAAGAAAATAGCGTGCATCCAGGGAACCATTACTTCCAATCCGAGCAAGGAAAGGGTCAGAGGCTATAGGGAAGCCATGACGGAGGCGGGATTCGATGAGCACATAAGGATCGTAGGAAACGAGTTTTCCATTCAGAACGGTTATCTGGAGACCAAACTACTTCTTGAGTCCGCCAATCCGCCGACAGCCATTTTCACGCTCAGCAACACGATCACTCTCGGTGCTCTGAAGGCAATACGCGAGGCTGCATTGAAGATTCCGGAAGACATTTCGATCATATCCTTCGACAATTACACATATATGGATTTCCTCGAACCTCCTGTCACGAGAATCGGACAGCCGACAGAAGACATGGCCAAGCTTGCCATCAAGATATTGTTCGACAGGATAGAATCCGTACCGAACAGCACATCCCAACTGAAACTTTCACCATCTCTCATAGCTGGCGAAAGTATCAAGGGAATCTGACAAAAATGATTATATTTGTGCCTCAAATTGATACATAAATGAATTTTGAAGGCATAGTAGTAGGTCTTGCGACCTTTCTTATAATAGGAATATTCCACCCCATAGTAATAAAGGCAGAATACCATCTCGGCAAAGAATGCTGGTGGATATTCGCTCTGGCCGGAATCGGCTTTGCATCCGCATCCCTCTTCATAGGTTCCTTCATATGGTCAACCATATGCGGAGTCACAGCATTCTCTTGCTTCTGGTCAATACTCGAACTTATCCAGCAGGAGAGACGCGTGCAGAAAGGATGGTTTCCTGCCAATCCCAAGCGTAAGAAGAATTAAGATTTCCTTTTCGAGGTCTTGGATTTTCTGGCCGCTTTACGCTTTGATTCCTGAATTGCCTTGCGCACCTTCTCTTTGCGTGCCGCCTTGTTGATTCCTACCGTGATATTGTCGAAGGAGCCGTCCTCACCCTTTATGAACGAGGTTCCACGGCCCTGCTCATATTCGATCCTGTCATACAGTCTGTCTTCATCACCGGTTTCAATCAACTCATAATCAAGAAGTTTCTGTTCGAGATTCGTCTTCTTGACACGTATCCTCACCGGATCGCCAAGGTTGTATACTACTCTGGTACGTTTACCTACCAGCCTGTAATGGTCCGCATCAAATTCAAAGAAATCGCTCTTGATATCTCTGAGAGGCACCATACCTTCAATCATCGTAGGCTCTACTTCCACGTACATTCCCCATTCGGTCAAACCGGAGACATGGCCGCCGAAGACATATCCCACCTTGTCCTGCATGAACTCGACAAGTTTGTACTTGATGCTTGCCCTTTCCGCCTCGGCAGCGACCACCTCACGTTCCGATGCATATTTGCAGAGTTTGTCATAGGTCTCCTGCTTCGCAGACTCCCCTCCTTCGAGATAGCTGGCCAGAAGCCTGTGGACAAGCATATCCGGATAACGTCTGATAGGTGATGTGAAATGAGTATAATATTTGAACGCAAGTCCGTAATGACCGAGATTTTCAGTGTCATAGCGGGCCTTAGCCATCGTTCTGAGGGAAAGAAGCTCAATAGCATTGTATTCCGGAGTATCCTTGGCTGCTGCAAAAAGGCTGTTAAGTTCCTTTGATATTTCCTTTCCGTTTCCAGTCGGGCCCATCTTATATCCGAAATTGCCGATGAAGTTGCGGAGGGCTTCCACCTTTTCCTGGTTAGGTTCGTCATGGACACGGTAGACGAATGTCTTCGCCTGTTTGCGGCCGCCCTTTGCAGGTGTTCCGGCAACGCCCTTGCAGCCTGTTGCCACAAACTCGGCAACGCTGCGGTTGGCAAGAAGCATGAACTCCTCAATCAGCCAGTTCGCTTCCTTTGTAACCTTCTGATACACATTGACCGGACGGCCTTTCTCATCGACTTCCACCTTCATTTCAGGTCTCTCGAAGCTGATGGCTCCTGCAGCAAATCTCTTCTTGCGAAGCTTCGACGCCAGACTATGAAGAGTCAGAACAGCATCCTTCATATCAGCACTTACCCCTTCATGTTCCTTTGCCGGCTCGTCGATCAGCTTCTGAGCATCCTCGTAAGCGAATCTATAATCGGAATATATGATGGTCTTGCCGAACCACTGGGAGGTCACCCTGCCGAGAGGAGTCATCTCGAACACTGCAGAAAACGTAAGCTTCTCCTCCTGAGGCCTCAGCGAGCAGACCTTGTTGCATAGTTTTTCGGGAAGCATAGGTACAGTCCTGTCTACGAGATAGACAGAAGTACCACGACTTTTCGCCTCCTCATCCACCAATGATCCGGGACGCACATAATGGGTCACGTCCGCGATATGTACACCGACTTCATAGTTTCCGTTCCCGAGTTTCCTGAAGGATAGGGCATCATCAAAGTCCTTTGCATCCGCAGGGTCAATGGTAAAGGTCAGGACATCCCTGAAATCCCTGCGGCCCTTGACATCCGCATCCGATATCTCTTCCGGGATGCTGTCGGCAGCATTTGCCACTGCAGATTCAAATCTGTATGGAAGACCATATTCAGCCAGAATCGCATGCATCTCAGTGTCATTTTCACCTGGATCTCCCAATACATCTACGATATGTCCCACAGGAGTGGACTCTCCACGAGGCCAGTCGTCTACTACGGCTGCCACCTTCATTCCGCTCACTGCCGTGAGCTCTCTACGGCCATAGCCGTCCTCTCCGAGTTCGTAGATATTGTGAATTGCATATGAATCATTCCCTACCGGCTTGATCCATCCTGTCTCATCCTTAGGTTCGGCCTTGGAGCTGCCCTTGACATTGTGTCTGCGATATCTTTCCTTGTCAGACTTCGCAAAAGGAATGGATATGTCGTAAGGCATGAAGCGGCTCTGCATCAGTACCCACGCCTGATCTCCCACGATATGCAGGATGCCGATGAACGGCTTAGGCGAACGCTCCAGAATCTCTATCACTTCTCCCTCGCGCCTCTGTCTGTCAGTCTTGTCCCTTGTGACAGAAACTCTTACGATATCACCATTCAAGGCACCCCTTGTCTTTGACGCCTTGACAAAGACATCATCCTCGTCTTCCACAATTATGAATGCAAAACCCTCACGGGTCATCTGCACCTTTCCCGTCACTGTCGGGAACACTTTCTTTGGCTGCCTTCTGCGCGACTTGCCGTTGCCTTTATGATTTCTTGACATTCTACTCTGCTATTTTCAATATTTCCTTCGGTAAATAGAACTTGCCGTCCGCCTTCATATATACAGGAGCTACAGGCAATTCATATCTCTTGCCATCGTACATGCAATACGATCTCCAGGCTGGAATCACAAGTTCCTTGCCTTCGCAGTCTACTATCAGTTCCGGACGGTCTTTGTCCTCCTTTATCTTGCAGTCTTTCCCGGCAAAAAGCTTCGTATGGTCGGCGAAATATTCATCCGACAGCTCCTGCAGCGATTTCTTGAGTCCGAGAGCCTTGCACAGATAGGAGCTGAGCTGAACATTGGAGATAAGTCCGCGAGGCACCTGATCCTTAGGATGATATGCAGCAAGGAATACATCTTCGCCCGTGTGGCTTCCGGACGAGTATCCGAATGCTGCATGGTCCGACATTATATCGGCGATAGCCTTGAACAGATTCTCTGAATCTACGACTTCCATGTAGTGACCTTCCTTCTTGCCCTGGTTCTTCACAAGAGAATCATATTCCTTGTCGCTAAGCTCAATTCCGGTCCACTGCCTGAATATCGCTCTGATATCTTCCACTTTGCAGTCTCTGAGCAGAACCGTCAGTTTGTCGGCCGACGCCTTGAAATTCTTCATATCACCATAGGCCTTATCAAGCCCCTTGCGATAACCTTTGCTGTAGCCATACTTGCCTAGATTGACACCAGACGTTCCATGGTCCGGAAGCACGACCACAGTTGTGTTACCGTCCTTCTCTGCAAAATCCATCGCCACTCCGACAGCCCTGTCAAAGGCAAGGAATTCCGTCACTATTCCGATAGGGTCGTTCGCATGGGCAGCAAAATCCACCTGGCTTCCCTCTACCATGAGCACAAAGCCGTCCTTGTCCCTTGAGAGAAGTTCTATGGCCTTGATGGTCATTTCCTCCAGCGACGGTTCCTTGGTATCGTCCCTGTCAATGTCATAGGAGAGGTCGCTCTCATTGAACAGAGCCCAGACTCTGCCGTCCCTGTCGTAGCTGCGGAAGGCCTCTACGTCTTCATGAATATACTCGATTCCCTGGTCCTCAAGGATTTCTTTCGCATAATCATTGATCCTCTTGTTTCCTCCACCGAACACAACATCCAGCTTGGAGGATGCCATCTGATAAGCGATGGTCCTGCTGTCATTACGGTCATCCGTATGCGCCACACAGCAAGCAGGAGTCGCGTGATAGAATTTGGTGGTCACCACGATTCCTATAGACTTGCCCTTTTCCAGTCGTCCGGCCTCCATTGCCGTAACGAGCGGCTGATATGTCCTTGCACCGTCAAGTTCGAAAATATCCTGCTCCGGATCGAGGTGGGGATATGCTGAAATATAACCAGCCTTGCTGGAGACTCCCGTCATTATTGTAGACATGGCCGCGGCTGAGCAGGACATCGGGCTGTTGGAACTGCTGGTCTCCACCAGACCGCAGATGTAATCGCTCATATGCAGGTCGAAATCCTTGTCACCCACATATCTCTGATACCATCTTGCTGCTGAAAGGACACCGGTCGAGACTCCGTCCGGAACCATTATTATAAGGTTTTTTGTCGGCTTCACCTTCTCCGGAATCTGTCCTGCAGACATCACCAGAGGCAGCAAAGAAACACATATACATAAAATTCTTTTCATAGCCTACTTTCATTTTATAATCTACAAATTTAAAAAACTTGGGAGAAAATAAAGAATAATGATGCATATATTTTGTACCTTTGTCGATTGTGTGATAATATCACCCGATGATATAGAATTAATTAAGATAACTGAAGATATGGACAAGAAAGTACTTTTGATGATCCTCGACGGATGGGGCGAGGGCAGACAGGATGAGTCTAACGTCATCTACACTCAGGGAGCACCATACATCGAGAGCCTCCGCAAGCAGTACCCTATGGGCACACTCAAGGCATGCGGTGAAGCAGTAGGTCTTCCTGAGGGCCAGATGGGTAACTCGGAGGTAGGTCACCTCAACCTCGGTGCGGGCCGCGTGGTGTACCAGGACCTCGTGAAGATCAACATCGCCGCACGCGAGCACAAGTTCCTCGAGAACGCAGAGATCAAGGCGGCTTATGACTATGTGAAGGCAAACAACAAGCAGCTCCACCTCA
>JAFQGK010000049.1 GCA_017398335.1 Bacteroidales bacterium
AAGAAGGAGTAGATTCCCGGTCAAGCCGGGCATGACGTTAAAGGTCATCCCCGATATACAATGGTCATCCCCGACCTGATCGGGGAACTGAACCAGCCAAACCGTCATCCCCGACCTGATCGGGGATCCGGACATGACGAAGGCACGGTTTGTACCGCGGCACCTAAACCGCTGTCCATCATCGACATAGATATAGACGCCTGCGACAAAACGCAGCAGGCATCACACCATAAAAGATTGAAAATCAGGCACATAAGTGCCACAAAACAAGAAAACGTATGAAAAAGAAGATTGCTATTTTATCCATCACCGCATTATGTTTGCTGATAGGATGCTGTCCGAAAGAAAGGACCGTGGAGTTCCCGGCTGTCGATGCCCCTAACACGACATCGGCAATTATTGAGAAAGTTGAACTGACTGACAGCGTTACAAATGTTCATATCCGCGGCTACCATCGCCCAAAATGGTGGATCAGGATTGTTCCAGAGACTTACCTCATTGCCGACGGAAAGAAATATGAGATAATCGGCTCTGAAGGAATAGAGTTGGGCAAAGAACTCTATATGCCGGCTGATGGCGATTCATTATTCACATTGAAATTCGCTCCCCTTCCGCTCAGAACAAAGTCATTCGATCTCATTGAAGGAGATGAGGAGGGATCATGGAGATTCGTTGGAATCAATCTCACAGAAAAGCCATCAACGCCATATGACAATGGATTGCCTAAGCATGTGAAGATCACTCCTGAAACGACTGCTGAAATACCGGAATTTTCATATGAAATCGGAGAATCTACCATTAATGTGCATTATCTCGGATACAATCCATCATTCGGAAATGTTCCGGAACTGCATATGGGCAACATTCTCGGAATTCCATTCGTGAACAAATTGAAAGTTGATCCGGCAACCGGAGCCGCAAGCATCAGTTTCAAGCAGTATGGAACCATGTCAGGATATTTTTATCTGAACTATACACAGATGGGCAACTTCAGAATTGCACCTGGAGAGACTGTTGATGTTTACGTTGACCTCAGTTATATGGACTATATGACAGCGACCAGAAACAAGACAGACAAGAAGGTCGGTCACATCAAGCCGCTGTACACAGACGGCAGCATCTACGACTGTATCAACAATATTCCATATGAGTATGACCCATGGGAGATGAATATGAAGACAGGCTACCCTGATAAGGAAAAATATTCATTGAGCGCGGACGAAATCACAGACGAGATCATCGGAGAATATGAAGATATGGAAAGGGAGGTTCAGGAAAAGGCATGGCATCCTCTCGCAAAAGCAATCAAGACCGTTGAGCTGAAATTAAACGCCATGGAAGCGATTCTGCATGCTGACGGTAACAGATATTACGGATACCTGATGGCACACAACAAAAGGCCTTCTGACAAGGTAGATTTCAAACCGGATCCTATCACTGAAAAGCATCGTAACCGTTTGTTTGATATGATTGACCTGTCAGATCCGCTGATGCTTCTGACCATAAAGTCTTCTATGCTCGCACTCTTGGAGTGTGATATGAACAACGCTTCCAGATATGGCAACATCAGGTATCTGAAACCGGCAAGGGCTTTTTATCAGATGGCAGAGAACGGTAATCTTACTGAAGATCAGCTGAAGGACATGCGTGGATGGGATGAACAGATGTTCTACCACATGTGCAATGATCTGCAGAATAAAGCGCTGAATGATTTGGCAGCCAGTAAAAATCTGATCCAGAAGACTCCTGACGTGCCTTCTGATCAGCTTTTCGAGGCGATTATCGCTCCTCATAAAGGAAAGGTAGTTCTTGTGGATTTCTGGAACACATGGTGTTCACCATGTCGTGCTGCATTGAAAGCGAATGAACCTTTGAAAACAGGAGAATTGGCAGGCAAGGATATAGTATGGGTATACATCGCTAACGAGACATCACCTATCGGTAAATATGTCGAAATGATTCCGGAAATCGAAGGACTTCATTACAGACTCAACGATGAACAATGGAAACAGCTGACCAACAAGGACTTTGACATCGACGGAATACCGTCATATGTTCTTGTAAAGAAGGATGGAAGCTACAGTCTGCGCAATGACTTACGCAACCACGACAAGCTTGTCAAGACATTGAAGACAGAACTTGAATAAAGATATATTATTAAGATGAGACTTATCATCATTGCTGCAATGCTGGCTTTTTGCAGCTGTAACTCAGACAGATGCATAATCATTGGCGATATCTCCGGACTGGAGGGTGACGGCAAGATGTATCTTCAGGACGAGTGGAACGATTACGAGGTAATTGACTCTGCGGACGTTGTTGACGGCAAATTCAGGTTCGACCTTGAAGTAGAACAGCCGACCTATGTGTATATGTATTTCGGAGACACTCAGGTCAGGGATTTCATTCTGGAGCCTGGCAAGATAACCGTAGAAGGAGATGTTGAGGAAGACATGTTTGCCGGAGCCTATGGATCGAAGATGAATGACCGTCTTCAGGAATTCTATGAGATTCAGAAACTAGGCCAGACCATGCCAATGGATCAGGTCCTTGAACTGCATGACAGGAAATTCCATGAACTTCTGAATGTTCCTGGGATGGATGCGCTCAAGCTGAAACTGGCTTTGTCTTACACTGGGGTAAAGTCTTCATATGAAATCCTCAATTGTCTGAAGAGCATGCCTGACGAAATAAAGAATATGGATTTCGTTAAGAGAAAAATGGAAAAATGCGAAAGACGAATCCGGACAGAACCTCAGGCAGAAGGATGCGAAACAATCCCTTACTACATTGACATGGAGTATCCGGATGCGTCCGGCAATCCGGTGACTCTGAAGTCGGTGGTAGAGAATCCGGAGAACAGATACGTGCTTGTGGATTTCTGGAGCACCTGGTGCAGTCCATGCAGGGATGCTGTTCCGGAACTGGTCGAGGCCTATGAGAAATTCAAGGACAAAGGATTCGAGATATACGCGGTTGCATACGAGGGACAGAGTGAGAAACTGCAGAAGTTTATCCGTGACAACAATATGACATGGATCAATGTATGCGGTGACGAGGACTCTGCAGGAAATCCGAAATGGTGGAAGGACTACGCCTTGACGGGAATTCCTGACAATGTACTCATAGACTGCAGCACCGGCATCATTGTCGGCCGCGAAATGAGGTTCAGACTCGTGTCCACCCTGGAGAAGCTTCTATAGATTCGTCGGCTGCGTGCACAGGGGGCAAAATCATATCCTGCCGTGTACGCTACCACAATCCAGATGCCGTCTAAGGCACATCTGCGTGCACAGGGGTAAGCAGAAATGCCCCCTGTGCACATTTCTGACAAATAAACTGAGACGGGACAGATTAAATGATTACATTTGCAAAGACAAGAGGACAGCTATGGCAAAAAGCAAGGCTAAAATACTGGTTGTGGATGACAACAGCGGGATCAGAGCGGCGCTGAAGCTGCTTCTGTCCATGCATTTTTCGCAGGTGGAACTCATTCCGTCACCGAAAGAGCTCGTAAGCAGACTGGCGGAATTCCGTCCGGACGTGGTGCTGCTTGACATGAATTTCCACACCGATATAAATACCGGTAACGAGGGACTATACTGGCTCTCTGAAATCAAGAAACGATGTCCTGACATCGAAGTTGTTCTGTTCACCGCATATGCAGACATTGCCCTTGCTGTGGAGGGAATGAAACGAGGGGCATTTGATTTCATAGTCAAGCCTTGGGACAATGATAAGCTTGTTGAAACTCTCAAGGGGGCATACAACAACATCAGTAAAAAAGCAAAGAATGCATCTTCTGTTCCACCTTCCGGAGTCACGATGTTCTGGGGCAAGGGTCATGCAATGTCTGCCATCAGAAAAACTGTGGAAAAGATTGCTCCGACAGATGCGACAGTACTCATAACAGGAGAAAACGGTACAGGAAAGGATGTTCTGGCAAGAGAGATTCACAGAATGTCGGAACGTGCACTCAGGCCTATGGTATGTGTAGATGCCGGAGCTCTGACTGAAACTCTTTTCGAGAGCGAGCTTTTCGGCCATGTCAAGGGAGCATTCACAGATGCACACACTGACCATGTCGGAAAGTTCGAGCAGGCAGACGGAGGTACGCTCTTCCTCGATGAGATAGGCAACATTCCGCTTCACCTGCAGGCAAAGCTCCTCCGTGTACTTCAGAACAGAAGCATAACCAGAGTCGGTGACACAAAGGCAATACCCATAGACATCCGTCTGATATGCGCCACAAACAAGGATCTGGAGAAGATGGTCCGGAGCGGAGAGTTTCGGGAAGACCTATACTACAGGATAAACACAATGCACCTGCATCTCCCGGCCCTGCGGGAAAGAACAGATGAGATCGTTCCGCTTGCCGGGATGTTCATCACAAAATATGCGGAGCGCTACAGAAGAACCGTAACCGGGCTGACTCCTGAGGCCCGGGATATTCTGAAAGGACATTATTGGAGCGGCAACATCCGCGAACTTCAGAACTGCATAGAAAAGGCTGTAATCCTGTCAGATGGCGACACTATAGGTGCATCAGACATTGACCTCACTCATAGCAGAGTTCCCCAGCCATCGGCAGGGATTACCGGAAACGAGACTTTGGAGGAGACCGAAGAAAAGGCTATCCGTGCCGCTCTGAACAGATTCGGAGGCAATCTCTCCATGGTTGCGAAATCACTCGACATAAGCCGTCCTACGCTATACTCCAAACTCAAGAAATACAATATATGATATCATCACAGATCATATTGGTCATAGCAGTTACTGCCGCACTGACAGCTATCATTACAACCATAATGATTTCCGGAAGACTGCGCAGGAAGGTGACCTATATGCTCGATGCTCTTGAGGATAAGGAGCTTAATTTCCGTTTCGACGAGAAAAGGATGATCGGCAGAGGCTTCAACCGGACTCTCAACCGTCTGAAAAACATCTTCGACAATGAAAGACGCGAAATCATCGAACAGGAGAAATATTTCGGTCAGATGCTTGACCATATCTCTACAGGCATAACGGTAGTAGAAGATGATGGACGCGTGGCTTACTGCAACAAGGCTGCTCTATCCCTGCTGGGCATAGCTACATTCGGAAACATAAGGCATCTGAAAACTGTAAGCGAGTCGCTGTACAATGCTTTCAATACTATAACGGACAGTACAGAGAGACGCGCGGCATACTATAATGAAAGCGGAAAGATGACGATATCACTTTCTGCCTCGGAAGCACATATCGGCAAAAAGGCTGTAAGAATCATTGCATTCAACGACATCAGCAAGGAAATATCGGAAAACGAGCAGGAATCATGGTCAAGACTTATCAGGGTACTGACCCATGAAATCATGAACACAGTGACACCTATCGCTTCTTTAAGCGATACTCTGCTCGGATTCGATAACGTTGAAGGCGAGGTCAGGAGCGGCCTGAAGAGCATTTCACAGTCTTCGCAAGGACTGATAAGATTCGTGGACTCATACAGAAACCTCACCAGGCTTACACATCCTGTCAAGAAGGCTTTTTATGTAAGGGAGATTGCTGAGAGGGTGATAAGCCTGACAAAAGATCGCGTGGCAGACAGCGGAGCGGTCTGCACTTACGTTGAAAAATCAGATGATATACTCCTCTACGCCGACGAGGGACAGATTACTCAGATTCTCATCAATCTAATAAAGAATGCTACTGAGGCTGATGCTGGAAGAATCAAGATCACAGCAGAAATCAACCTTTCCGAACACGTAATCATAAACGTTTTCAATGACGGAAGGGCAATCAGCAAAGAAAGCCACGAGGAGATCTTCGTACCATTCTTTACAACCAAGCAGGAAGGCACCGGCATCGGTCTGAGCCTGTCACGTCAGATCATGCGTCTTCACAACGGCACCCTGACTCTGACACAAAGCGACGAGAACGGCACAATCTTCACGCTGATCTTCAGATAGCAGCCATCATTAAATAAAAAATGCACGGGTTATTTCCGTGCATTTATTCTTTTGCGGAGAGCTGCCGAGAGCGGTAGAGGATTTTCCTTGTCGGAGCGGTCCAGCCAGTCTGAAGCTAGGTTATAATCTCCAAGCATATAGCATGATGTCGCTATGTTGTAGCAGGCACACGAACGCTTCAGGACATCATTGGAGTCAAGGAAGCCGAACCATATATCCATCGCTCCCTTCCAGTCGTACAACTCTGCCTTGGTCAAAGCAGAAAGCCATTGGTCCCCATTGAAATAGTATATCGAATACTGTTCGTGCTTCCACTCAGGCTTGAAGGACATCGCAACAGTCTTTCCTGCATCCCATGCTTCATTCGGGAGCTGTTCCAGATTTGCAGGTCTCGCAGTGCTGCTGCCTGTGTATGTCAGCATCTTATCATCCTGATTCATGGCATCATAACAGCGAAGCGACACTGAATAAGGCAATGTGATTGAAGTAGAGGTCTGAGTCATATCTCCGAACTCCACCTTATCGAAAAGAAAGACCACATCAGATCCGGTCTCCATCAGAAGCGCGACAAGAGAGTCCCTGGATGCATATTCCGATGCCGGCACCTCGATTCCGAATACTGCCACCGAATCTATCGTATGCTGATAATCAGCCTGAAGATTCCATGCAAATCCGTCGGCAAGCGACTCGATAAAACTGCCAAGAGGATACTCAGACGTCACGCCATAGACAACAGCCACATTCTTGCCTGTCAGGTCGACACCGGCTTTGGATTTGTGCCTCATTTCGACATCGATCATATATCTTGAAGGTCCACAAGCAATTATGGAAAACATCAAAGCAGCAAATGCAGCAATATGTCTGATAATGGTTTTCATAGTCTTATAATATTTCTATCGGTTCTGCAATAAGATCGTACTCATCGGCACCTGTAACCTTGACCATCATGAACTCGCCGACAAGCGAATATGGATCGACAGATTCCAACGCCAGAGAATCGTACTTGACAAGAATCTCGCCATCAACCTCCGGACTCTCGAATTCGCTTCTGCACACGAAGACTCCATCGACAAAATCATCAACGATGACCTTGACCTCAGTTCCCACACGTGACTGGTTGAAAGACAACGATATGTCGCTCTGGAGAGTCATAAGCTCATCAAGACGTTCCTGTTTTGTCTTTGCAGATATGCTGTCCTTGAAGTTCTCGGCTCCATAGGTACCCTCCTCTTCGGAATACTTGAATGCCCCGAGGCGCTCGAACCTTGCCTCGCGGACAAACTCCAACAGTTCATTGAAATCCCTCTTGCCTTCTCCCGGATGACCGACGATCATCGTTGTACGGAGCACGACTCCCGGCACTCGGGTACGCATCTTTCCGATGAGTTCCCTTGTCCACGCACCGGTCACATTGCGATGCATATTATCGAGAACCTTGTCCGAGATATGCTGGAGAGGAATATCCATATACCTGCAGACCTTAGGATTGTCTGCCATCTGGTCAAGCACATCCTCAGGGAAGGCGGCAGGATATGAATAATGTATTCTTATCCATTCTATTCCATCGATTTCGGAGAGTTTCTGAAGAAGCTCCGCCAAAGCACGGCGTCTGTAAAGATCAAGTCCGTACCAGGTTGTATCCTGAGCTATGATGATAAGTTCCTTGACTCCCTTTTCAGCCAAAGCCTGCGCCTCCTTTACGAGAGTTTCGATAGGGACTGACTTGTGTGCTCCTCTGATGAAAGGAATTGCGCAGTATGAACATCTGCGGTCACATCCTTCGGAAATCTTGAGATAAGCATAATGTGACGGTGTGGTAAGATACCTCCTTGAAGCGAAGTCCCGCGATGGCTCCACTCCCAGTTCTCTGACTACAGGATCGAAATCCCTGGCGCCGTACCAAGCATCGACCTCGGGTATAAGCTCCGGAAGCTCATCACCGTAACGTTGTGAAAGACAGCCGAATACAACAATCTTACCCACCTCGCCAAGTCTTTTTCTCTCTACAGCCTCAAGAATTGCCTGCACAGATTCCTCCTTGGCATCGCCGATGAATCCGCAGGTATTTATCAGAAGTACATCAACGGAAACATCCTCTCCCTCCGGAATTATCTCGTAAGAGGACTCCAGCTGGGAAAGGATATGTTCTGTATCGACCTTGTTCTTGGAACATCCCAAGGTCAATGTCTGAAGCTTCATCATATTACTCCTGCTCCTGTGCTTCTGCCTCAGCCTCAGGATCAGTAAAATCAAAAGAAGCGTACTTCTTCAGTGCGTTATACCACTCGACCACCTTCTTCATATGCGAAACATAGAATCTGTCACGGTCGTATGCAGGAAGCGCCTTCTCGAAAAGAGCCTTGAGTTCATCGGCAGATGACTTTGCAGATGGTGCGTCAGCATCACCAAGAACTTCCTTCATGTTAAGGAACACCTGCTGAAGCTTTACTTCCTCATCATCTGTATATATTGAGATATCAGCAAGAGAAGTGATCTTTGTACTCATTCCGAAAGAGCTTCTCTTCTTGTCTGCAAGTGCTTCTACAACAACACCGTTTCTTGCCTGTGAAACGTAGTGATACAGACCGCTCTGGCCTGAAATCGATAAAATCCTTGTAAGATCTGTTTTCATCGTTTATTAATTATTGTTTCAAATATTTCCTTCAATTCATTCCTAAGGGCATCCATATTGCCATCATTGCGGCATACATATGCTCCTTCGGGAATATTTCTTCCTTGAGATATGTCATTCATCAGCCTCTGTTCCGCCACCCGCGCCATGATCTTTTCCCGACCTGCCTTATCCCTTGCAAGTGCCCTTTCAACCCTCAGCTCAATTGGGGCATCAATTATCAGCACAGCATCTCCGAACCCCTTGAAGAACGGTTTTTCAAGAATCGTTGCGGATTCGAATATGACCCATCCTTCATACTGCACTTTCCAGGACTCGAAATCCTCCAGAAGAACCGGAAAAACTCTGTTCTCTACCTCAGCAATGGCATCGGGATTGCCGAATATCCAGTCAGCCATCAATGAGGGGCGGAATACGCCGTCAGCATCGGTGAACTTTCTCCCAGCATCCGACTCTATGTCCGAAAGCAAGTGCGGATGAGAAACATATAGTCTCTTCACCGCGGAATCGGCATCATACACCGGACAGCCGAAGGATTCATTCAGAATACGGGCTGCCGTTGACTTGCCGCTTCCTATGCCTCCTGTGAGTACAAGTATCATCTGTCTTCAAGCACACATTCGACATAAACCGGATCTATGTCGACATCAATGATTCCAGAAACCAGCTTTCCTGTCCTTACCGGACATTTTCCACTGACAGACTTTATGAAATCATTATAATCCACATAAATTTCCGGCTCACTGGAAAAGCCTGCCGGCAAAGGGAAGGCACATTTCAATGACACACTTACAGTAGACGGGTATACCATCAGCCTCTTATCCGACGGGACATTCAGGCATTTGACAGAAACCTCCGATTTCATTTCCACAAAACGGACAACGTCAATCGTATACCGTACCTGCTTTTCAGAGAACCTGACTCCCCTGATCTTCTCCAGCTCCGCCATACCGCTGACGCTGGATTTGAGATCCGAATGCTTTATTGGCTTTGTATAGACCTGAGAGATGCTTTCCAGAAGATTCGGCTCACCGTAAATATAGACTGAATCCGGAGATATATTCATCTGACCGTCACTCATATATTGTGAGGCAAAAGACAGAGAATAGACCGGATGAACCGGAACTTTCCTGCTGTCCACATCCGGGAAACGATAGAACAATGTGTCTGAAACAAAATATTCAATCGTTACGCCTGATCCGTATATCAGATGAGTATACTCCTGAAGTGCATCGGATGTAAGGAAGTAGACATCTCCTTCCTTATGCTTCATGACAGATGGCGAAAACTCCACAGTAACGGCCTTCCTGCGACCTTTAAGATTGAATTTCAAGACCTTATATCCTACAGTTCTGCCTCGGGCTACTACATCACACGTATTTGAAGAAATTGATGAATGACCATCTATGTTGCAATATGCCTGAACAGGCACAGTCAGATAGTCATTGTATTTGAGAGAGAGGTTATGAATGATCCAGATGCTAAAAGCCAACAGGAGAGCAAGCAGCAGAACTGCCCAATCTCTCCCGCCGATATTGAATGCTTTAAGAATCCTGTTTATAAGGTCCTTCATCTGTCAGAAAAGCAATATTACTGTGCGTTCTCAGTAAAATCCTTTACAAGAGCCTGCTTGCTTACGCGGATCTTGACATTATTGTCGACCTCGATAAGCACTGAACCTTCCTTGATTTCAGTTACTGTTCCATAGATACCTCCGATTGTAACGACCTTGTCGCCCTTCTTGAGGCTGTCACGGAAATTCTGAAGTTCCTTCTGCTGCTTTCTCTGCGGACGGATCATGAAGAACCACATCACCACAAAGATAAGTGCAAGCATTATCCACATAGACCACTGGCTGCCCTGAGCTGCAGGAGCTGCCTGCAAAATTGTCATAATATTCATATTCAGTTTAAATTAATGTTTATCAACTACATAAGTCCTTTACCTTCCTTCACGATCTTGCCGTCATTGACCATTGACTGGATAAGTCTGTCAAGAAGGCCATTCACGAAAGAGCGGCTTTTCTGGGTTCCGTAGAACTTGGATATCTCCACATATTCATTGATAGTAACCTTCAACGGAATTGTAGGGAAAGTCGAAGCCTCTGCCAATCCAAGCACGATCAAAGCCACATCTGTAGAGAAAAGGCGTTCCTTTTCCCAACCAGTCACCGCCTCTGAAATCATAGAGAGATACCTGTCATAACCAGCAAAAGCTGACTGGAGAAGCTTTCTGACAAAAGCCTGGTCACTCTCCACATCCGGGCCGCCGATCATATCGCTCTGATAGAGCGGCAGCTGCTTCCAGGTCTCACCTTTCTCAAATGACTTGAGAGTCTTGCAGCACCATGTCAATGAGTATGCCAGATCATCGTTCCAGTATATGGATCTATCCTCAAGGATACGCTCAAGGTCTTCATTATCAACGAATTCCTCCTCAAAAATACGCGTAAAGAGTCGGCAGTCTTCCTTAAGTGAGGCTGTCGGAGAAGCCATGTATTCAGCATAATACTCCTTTGAAGCGACAGAAGTCATCACCTTCTTCAGGAAGATATCGAACTGATCCCAGGAAAGTTTCTTCTTTGAGAGTATTTTCTGGAAATCAACATCAGAATCCAGCAGTTTAGCAAGAGCATTTTCTGCAAACTTCATATTCGGATTAAGTTCTTCCTCGGTAGGATTGAACTTGGTCTTTGCTGATTCTATTCTGTCACGTGCTATCTTGGTCAAAGGAGACACAATGCCAAGCATATATACATAAAGGTCACGGGTTGCTTCGCAAGCCATATCTAACTGCGACTGAGCCTGAGCAAGAGACAAATTCTCTGCTATTGCATTGCTGTACAATACCTTAAAGGCCTTTATCCTTAAAATTCTTCTATTAAGCATGATTTTAGACGAATATTTTATGCAAAGATACACGCATTTTCAGAAAAATCCCTAACTTTGTAAAGATTTACATTAAAAAAACAAGCTATGTATAGTGAGGATTATGATGGAGCTTATGCTCAGGAGCGTTCTGGTGAAGATGTTTTCTCAAAACCAGTAAGAGCCGGTAAACGTACATACTTCTTTGACGTGAAGGCGACTAAAGGAAATGATTATTACCTTACCATTACGGAAAGTAAGCGCAGGGTGGATGCAAACGGTCATTTCGCGTATGACAAGCACAAGATTTTCCTATATAAGGAAGATTTCGAAAAATTCACTGAAGGACTTGAGGAAGTCATCGGATTTATCAGGACAAAGTGCCTGAAGGATGGTGAGAAGCCATCAGGTGAAAGTTTCTCTGATGTAAATTTTGAAGAACTTTAATGAAGAATTACGGTTATTTCCGAGTAGCGGCAGCCGTGCCAAGAGTACGGGTGGCTGACACCAGATTCAATACAGAGGAAATATGCAGACTTACAAGCGAAGCATTCGACAAGAAGGTTTCGCTTGTAGCTTTTCCAGAGCTTTCATTGACCGGTTACACATGCGGTGACCTGTTCCATCAGGAGTATCTTGCCGAATGCGCTGAAGAGGGCGTGAGACGCATAGCAGAAGTATGCAGAGGCAAGGCTGCATCTGTAGTCATAGGAGCCCCTGTCCGTTACAACGGAAGGCTCTACGACTGCGCTGTCGTCATATGGAACGGCAACATCAAAGGCATAGTTCCTAAGACACATCTTTCTGCTGCAGAATCAAGATGGTTCGCATCCGGAACAGACTTCCTCAGCAAAGACAACTACGCAGGAGGCACGCTGCTGGACAACGGCAAAGACTGCATCAGAGAGGGTTTCTGCGCCAAGATCAGATATGCGGGACAAAGGTGCAATATATCACCTAACCTGCTGTTCGAAGTCGGTGGCAGCACCTTTGCTGTTGAGATCGGTCACGATATATGGGCGCCTGTGCCGCCTTCAACGTACGCAGCCATGAGTGGCGCACAGCTGATTGTCAATCTGTCCTCAGACAGTGAGATTTCCGGAAGAAATTTAATGAGAAAGTCACTGATCGGAAGCCATTCATCAAGGACAGTAAGCGGATATATCTATTGCTCAAGCGGTTATGGGGAGTCAAGTCAGGACCTTGTATATGCCGGAGCAGCATATGTCTATGAAAACGGGGCACTTCTCGCCGAGAATGAAAGATTCGTAAGAGAGTCTTCAATGATCACTGCAGATGTAGACATTGCACTGATTGACAATCAAAGACAAAAGCAGAACTGTTTCAGAAGCGTATGTCCGGACGGAACGACGTCCGCATCATTCTGGAACAGATACAGCAGAGTACATCTCGGCCAGCCAGCAGAAACAGATTTCAAGGCAGGGCTTTTCAGAAATATCGAGGCTCATCCGTTCACTGCATCGGAAGGTCTTGATGAAAGATGCAGAGAAATTACCGACATCCAGACCCTTGCCCTTGCAGCAAGACTGGAACATATCGGCTGCAGAACAGCAATCATAGGCATATCGGGAGGTCTCGACAGCACTCTTGCCCTTCTCGTAACCGTCATGGCATTCGACAGACTCGGATGGTCACGTGAACGTATCATGGGCATAACGATGCCAGGCTACGGTACCACTTCAAGAACAAAGAGCAATGCTGTGATACTGATGGAGAAACTTGGCATTACACTCAAGGAAATATCCATTGCAGCAGCCTGCGACCAGCATTTTGCCGACATATCGCACGACCCATCCGTTCATGATGCCACATATGAGAACTCGCAGGCAAGGGAAAGAACCCAGATACTGATGGACCTTGCCAACAAATATGGCGGTATAGTCATAGGCACTGGAGATCTTTCCGAACTCGCGCTTGGCTGGGCTACCTATAACGGTGACCATATGTCAATGTACGGCATAAACGGAAGTATTCCTAAGACTCAGGTACAGACCCTGGTAAGATGGGCAGCAGATAACAGATTCGAGGAGGTGAAGGACATTCTTTACGACATCATCGACACTCCTATCAGCCCTGAACTGCTGCCGACAGACGAAAATGGTGAGATAAAGCAGGTTACTGAAGACCTTGTCGGTCCATATGAACTGCACGATTTCTTCCTGTACAATTTCATCTGCAATAATTTCTCTCCGGAAAAGATATTCTTCCTTGCATGCAAGGCTTTCGAAGGAGAATATGCTGAGAGCGTCATAAAGAAATGGCTCAAGACCTTCATCAGAAGATTCTTCAGCCAGCAGTTCAAGAGGTCATGCCTCCCTGACGGCCCGAAAGCCGGCCCTGTAAGTCTCTCACCAAGAGGAGATTGGGCAATGCCTTCCGATTCTTGGAGCGGTACTTTCCTAGACAGCATCGAATAGTCTCAGACAATGGCTGCTTGCCACATCACTACAATACATAACAGCAAGAAAAGAGACCGACTCATCAGCCGGTCTCTTTCGTATCAAATGACGGGAATGTTATCCAAGAGTATATCCTTCCCTGTATGCGTATTTCACGAGTCTGTGATTCATCAGCTCATCATCATTCACGAATACCTGCTTGTCAGGATCCCACTCGATCGCATGTTTGACCTCATGAGCGATGTTTCCCAAAGTACATGCAGTACAAGTGCTGTGACCGTTTTCAACAGGACAGTTAGGATCCTTGCGTGACCTCATGCTGTCGATGAATGTCTGATAATGTGCCGGAGCCTCTTCATATTCACCGCCGTTTGCATCTCTGACAAACTGCAGATCAGGATTTGAAGTGTGATACTGCTTTCTTGTAACCTCGATCCAGCCGTTCTCACCCTCGAAACGCACACCGTTCTCCTGTGAAACCGGAAGCGGTTCCTCTGTCATCACAACTCCGTTATCATATATCCATGTAAGATATTCTGCTCCGTCGACACCTGCCGGAATAACCTTTACAGGGCCTCTGCCGTCCATTCCGATAGCCCACTGAGCGATATCGATCATATGAGCGCCCCAGTCGGTCGTAAATCCGCCACCGGTCTCACGATACCATCTCCATGCGCCCCAGCAATGTTCGTTCTTCTTTGGTTCAAGAGAGATAGGTGGATTGAGGTCGTCATTGTAATGCACATAAAGTGGGAGAGGGCCGAGCCACTTGTCCCAGTCAAGACCTTCAGGAATTCTTGTACGTGGAAGATCGTATGGTGTAGGAGGAGCGCCGAACTTAGCCTTGATCCTGAGAATCTTGCCGAGTCTGCCTTCCTGAACCATCTTCACAGCATGCTGGAATGCAGGATCAGAACGCTGCTGGCTTCCTACCTGAAGAATTCTGTTGTTGTTTCTTACTGCCTTAACAAGCTCCTGTCCTTCGAATATAGTGAATGTCAAAGGCTTCTCGAGATATACGTCCTTGCCTGCATTGAGGGCAGCGATAGCGATTGCCGCATGCCAATGGTCAGGAGTAGCGATTATGACTGCATGAATATCAGGATCTGCTATCAGACTTTCATAAGAGTCATATATCTTGATATCAGACTCAATGCCCTGCTTTCTGTAAGCTTCTCCGATTTCGTTAACATAACGTGTACATTTGTCCTTGTAGACGTCTGTACATCCTACAATCTTAACATTCTTAATCTTTGCGAATCCTCTCGAAACATGGAGTGACTGACGTCCCAGTCCTATCGCTCCTACATTGATGACATCACCGAAAGGGTTGGTCTTTAGCTGTGGTTTCTTGCTGTCCTTACCGGCATTGCCCACACAGCCTCCGAGCAACACTGTACCTGCGATACCAAGAGCAGATGTCTTGAGGAATCCTCTTCTGTCTAGTGCCATAATATAATTATTTAGTGGTTGTCATATATACGCATGAATGGCTCATGCATCCTTACAAAAATAGCAACTTCTATATAAATTAACAATAATTCAGATTACTTTTGTAAGAAAAATAAATTCATCGTATCTTTACATACATAAATCACTTTTAATATCACAACTATGAAATTTACTAAGATTTTTGCTGTAATCCTCGCTGTGGCAGCAGCAGTTTCATGCGCTCCTAAGAAAACTGCAACAGAGGATCTACCCGTTGCACTTCAGCTTTACAGTGTAAGAGGCGACCTTGAAGCCGATTTCCTCGGCACTTTGTGCAAGGTAAGCGAAATGGGATTCGACGGTGTTGAATTTGCCGGCCTTTACGGTTATGAGCCTGCACAGATCAAGCATTGGTGCGATTCACTTGGACTTGTTTCCATTTCAGCTCATGTTCCGTTGGCAGAAATGCTTGCAGACATCGACAAGGTCATTGCCGACTACAAGACATTAGGATGTGAATATATCGTTGTTCCTTACGTTACAGAAGAGCGCCGTCCTGGTGGAGAGCTCTTCATGCAGATGGTAGAAGAGATCCGCGCCATCGGTCAGAAAGCAAAGGATGCAGGTCTCGTGCTTCTTTACCACAACCATGACTTTGAATTCAGGAAACTTGAGAACGGCCAGTGCGGTCTTGACTATCTTTACGAGAACATTCCAGCAGACCTTCTCCAGACTCAGCTTGACCAGTGCTGGGTGAAATATGCCGGATATGAGCCAGTTGAATATCTCCAGAAATATTCAGGACGTTCTCCTGTAGTCCACCTCAAGGATTTCCATGTAGAGGGCAAGCAGGAAGGTGACCCATATGCTCTCATCGGTCTTGATGAAGGAGAAAAGAAGGCTAATACAGCTTTCGAGTTCCGTCCTCTCGGACATGGAGTTCAGGACATCCCTGCAATCATCGCTGCATCAAAGGCAGCCGGCAGCAAATGGTTTGTCGTAGAGCAGGATAATCCTAGCATGGGCAAGACAGCACTCGAATGCGCAAAGATGAGCATCGACTATCTTAACTCACTGAAATAAAGTTTGATAAGACATAACATAAATGAAGCCGGTCTCATAGGACCGGCTTCATTTTGATCTTTGCGAACCAACTTTAAGGCTACAGGCTCCTGATGATCTCCGTAAACAGAGTTGTCATACGGTCTGCAGCAGCATTGGCTGCTTCAACCACATCATCACCGTCATTCACATAATCTTCTGCATAATCATCATGGGCTTCATTCGTAACCACCGACATTCCGAACACCGGAATATCCGAATGACGTGCTACAATGACTTCCGGAATGGTCGACATTCCTACGACATCGGCACCGATGAGCCTGAAATACTTGTACTCTGCCGGAGTTTCATATGAAGGGCCGGTGCCGGCAAAATAGACACCTTCGTGAAGAGATATGCCAAGGTCGGCAGTCTTCTCCTTTGCGAGTTTTATAAGCCTCAGGTCATATGGACGTGTCATATCCGGAAAACGAGGGCCGAACTCTGCCATATTCGGGCCTACAAGCGGATTAGGAAGGTGATTGATATGATCCTTGATGATCATCAGGTCACCCACCTTATAGTCGAAATTGACACCGCCGGCCGCATTGGACACAAACAGATACTGGATTCCCAGCACCTTCATGACCCTGATAGGAAGAGTCACAAGTTCCATCGGATATCCCTCATAATAATGGAATCGTCCCTGCATTGCCACAACAAATTTTCCACCAAGCTCGCCGGCAATGAAGTTTCCTTTATGACCGACTGCGGTTGAGACAGGGAATCCCGGAATATCCTTATATGGAATGACAGTCTGATTTTCAATCTTATCGGCAAGTTTGCCCAACCCGCTGCCAAGTACGATTCCGGCAAACGGTTTTCTGCCTTCCAGACGTGCTGCAATATATTCCGCAGCTGTCTTGATCTTTTCTACTCTTGCATCCATATATCATTTGATTTTATCAAGCATCTTTCGTGCATCGGCAAGTATTTCCTTCTCGCCCGGCACAATACGGTTCTTCATCACAAAACGGCCTTTGCATATCACAGAATCCACACAGTCGCTATGCGCTGAATAAATCAGATTGGCGAGGAAGGAGCCTGGCGAAAGAAAACTATAGTTTTCCGTATCTATCAGCAGAAGGTCTGCCTCTGCACCTGCCTCGATCTTACCTATGTTCAGCCCAAGTCCCTTTCCGGCATTCTCCGTCGCCATCGACATGATCTCGTCAAGCGGCATCGCTGAAGGATCGTTTCTCCATGCCTTCTGTACCATTGCTGAAGTCTTCATTGTTTCGAGCATATCGAGATTATTCGAAGAAGCGCATCCGTCAGTACCCAGGCACACGTTTGCACCTGCATCGCGTAACTCATTGTATCTGAACCTGTAGCCGGAAGCCAGCTTAAGATTCGAATTAATGTTATGTACGCATGTGACACCATATTTTCCGAGGATTTCCACATCCTTGTCTGAAAGCCACAGAGTATGTGCAGCTATGACGTCAGGTCCAAGTACACCCAGACTCTCAAGATATTCCACAGGAGACATACCTCCGTGCTGCTTGCGGCAATCATCCACTTCTTTCGCGGTCTCGGAAAGATGTATATGTATCCTGATACCTCTCGAACGTGCGAATTCAGCAGCCCAGAGAATCATCGGTTCACTGACCGAATATATAGCATGTATCGCTATTGTAAACAGAGATTTTTCCGGCCACGTCAGCGATTCCTCATATGCCTCGAGGCACTGCTGCTTCTGTCTTTCCGTCTCCTCCGGATCGTTCCTGTCACAAATCACATAGGCCAGAACAGGCCTTACACCCAGCTCCAGAGCCGCCTTGCGCGCCATAGGCATATGCCAGTAATGATCTGCAAAAGTCGTGGTTCCGGTCTTTATCATCTCCAGACATGCGACTTTCGTTGCGTGATAGACATACTCTCCATCGATTTTCTCCTCGATCTTCCATATACGGTCCAGCCACTCATGGAATGCGATATCCTCCCCCACTCCCCTCATCATCGACATTGCCGCATGGGTATGCATGTTTATGAACCCGGGAACGACTGCCTTGCCCGAGCATTCAAGAATTTCCGTTTCTGCATCCGGACACAAGGACCCGGCAGGATCGATACGGGTTATCAGACCCTCAGCAATCTCCACATCCACAGGCACATCCTTATGCAAAATGTTCTTCAACAGAATCTTACCCATAATAATCCTAAATTAAAGTTCTCAAAGTTATAAACTATTTTTAGAAAATTGAGCCAGATATCAATAGATTTTACTAAATTTGGGTGATTTTGTTAAACCCGCATAATTATTCAGCAATGGCGTTCAAAGGAGCTATAGAAATTGACACACAGAAATGCAAAGGATGTTCTGTCTGTGTCGAAAATTGCCCGACAAAAAGCATTCAGCTTTCCAAAATGGTCAACAGTAAAGGTTATCATTATGCCGAAATGGTCGGCGAGGCGTGCATCGGTTGTTCCAACTGTGCGATTGTCTGCCCTGATTCGGTAATCACAGTCTACAGAGTAAAGATTTAAGGTATGGCAGAGAAAATTCTCATGAAAGGAAACGAGGCGATTGCCATATCGGCAATACGCAACGGTGTGGATGGTTACTTCGGTTATCCGATTACCCCACAGTCTGAAGTAATGGAGACTCTTATGAAGGAAAAGCCATGGGAAACTACCGGAATGGTGGTCCTGCAGGCTGAAAGTGAGACGTCATCCATAAATATGGTATATGGCGGAGCCAGCTGCGGCAAGAAGGTAATGACATCTTCCAGCTCGCCGGGCATAAGTCTTATGTGCGAAGGACTCAGCTATCTTGCCGGTGCCGAGCTCCCATGCGTAGTTGTAAACTGCCAGCGCGGTGGCCCGGGTCTGGGAACGATTCAGCCAAGTCAGAGCGACTATAACCAGTGCGTAAAAGGTGGCGGACACGGTGACTACAACGCAATCGTGCTTGCACCGGCTTCAGGTCAGGATATGTATGACTTTGTAGACTGGGGATTCGACCTTGCGTTCAAGTACCGCACTCCTGTGATCATCCTCGCAGACGGTATAGTCGGTCAGATGATGGAGAAGGTCGAGCTTCGTCCGGAGAAGGCACGTATGACCAAGGAAGAGCTTCTCAAGGCAGCGCCATGGGCTACTACAGGAAAGACAGCCGACAGGCCATACAATATCATTACCTCCCTTGCTCTTGAATCTGACGTACAGGAGAGATTCAACAGAAAGCTCGCTGCCAAATACGAGGAGATCAAGGAGAAGGAAGTGAAATACGAGGAATATCAGACAGAAGATGCCGAATATCTGTTCGTGGCATTCGGATGTTCATCAAGAATATGTGAAGCAGTGGTCGACCAGCTCCGCGAGGAAGGCATCAAGGCAGGACTTCTCAGACCGGTCACCCTCTTCCCATTCCCTACAAAGAGGCTGCAGGAGCTGTCGGAGCAGGTCAAGAGCATGATGAGCATAGAACTCAACCTCGGCCAGATGGTCGACGATGTAAGACTTGCTGTAAACGGAGCATGCCCTGTCGGATTCTACGGAAGACAAGGTGGTATCATCTATACACCGGATGAAATTGTAGAGGAGTTCAAGAAGTTCAACAATCTGAAATAACCAAGGAATATGAATATTGAAGATATAAAGAAACCAGAGAACATCGTCTACAGGAAGACCCCTATTCTGACAGACAATGTTATGCATTACTGCCCGGGATGTTCTCACGGTACGGTTCACAAGCTCATCGCCGAAGTCATTGAAGAAATGGGCATTCAGGAAGATACTATCGCAATCAGCCCTGTAGGCTGTTCTGTGTTCGCATACAACTATCTTAACGTAGACTGGCAGCAGGCAGCACACGGCCGTGCACCAGCCCTTGCGACTGCAACCAAGAGACTCAATCCGGACAAATATGTATTTACATATCAGGGTGACGGAGACCTTGCTTCAATCGGTACAGCCGAGATTATCCACGCATGCAGCCGTGGAGAAAACATCGTTGTAATCTTCATCAACAACGGTATCTACGGAATGACAGGAGGTCAGATGGCACCGACTACACTGCTTGGAATGAAGACATCAACCACTCCATACGGACGTGATGCAAAGCTCAACGGCTTTCCTCTTGTTCTGGCTCCGATGATTGCACAGTTGGACGGAACGGCATTCATAACAAGGCAGTCCGTACACACTGCACCTGCTGCACGCAAGGCAAAGGCCGCTATACGCAAGGCCTTCGAATACAGCCAGAAAGGCATCGGACTTTCATTCGTGGAAATTGTTGCCACATGTAATTCCGGATGGAAGATGAGTCCTACAGCAGCAAACAAGTGGATGGTGGAGAACATGTTCCCTAAATATCCGCTCGGTGACATTAAAGACGTATTAAAACAGGAATAATCATGAAGGAAGAAATAATCATAGCAGGATTCGGAGGACAGGGTGTCCTCTCTATGGGAAAGATTCTTGCATATTCGGCCATCATGCAGGATATGGAAGTAACCTGGATGCCATCGTACGGACCTGAGATGCGTGGAGGTACAGCAAACGTCTGCGTAATCCTCAGCGACAGAAAGATCAGCTCCCCTATCGTGACAAAATATGACACTGCGATAATATTGAACCAGCAGTCAATGGATAAATTCGAGAATTCCGTCAAACCGGGAGGACTTCTCCTATACGATCCTAACGGAATTGTCAGACATCCGTCAAGAACTGACATTACAATCTGCCGCATCAATGCAGTGGATGTTGCCGCAAAGGTCGGAAACTCAAAGGTTTACAATATGGCTGTCCTGGGAGGATATCTGAAGATGAAGCCAGTGGTAGAGATGGAAAACGTTGACAAGGGACTGGCCAAATCCATTCCGGCAAGGTACAGCGACCTTATTGCTTTGAACAAGGCAGCCATTGAAGAAGGCATGAAGTCTGTCGAAACACTTTGATTTTTCAAGAAAATTTCTTTAATTTGCAAAAGTTGGTCAAAATGTTTTAATGATGCTTGAGACAGTAAAGCAAAAAGTGATCAGGCTTATAGCCTTATACGAAAAAGAAAAGACTGAACGCATTAAGCTTCAGGATGAGCTTGCTAAGTCGAATGCTCAGAACGAGACCTACAGGAAGCAGATTACAGAGTTGGAAAGACAGATTGATAACCTGAAATTGACTGAAGCTTTTAAAGGCACAGCTGCAAACGGCACTGAAGCCAAAAGAAAAGTCGACGCCCTGCTAAAAGAGATTGACAGATGCATTAAACTAATAGAGGGTTGATATGGAGCAAAGCATAAAGATAAAGATTGCCGAGCGCGAATTCCCTCTCAGGGTTACATCTCCGCAGCAGGAAGAAGATATTAGAAAGGCAGCTCAGGAAATAAACAGACAGATTCAGGCATACCAGAGCAGATACGCAGACAAGACTCTTGCTGAAGTGCTCTCGATTATGGCACTGAATGTGTGTGTTAACAATATATCTCTCAACAGAATGGTCAAAGGCATGAAGGAAGCCGAAGACAGTCTGGCGAAAGAGTTGGACGGTTATCTTGACAATATTGATAAAAACAGCCGTTAGTTACTTATTTTTGCTGAAATCAACACTAATAATGTAACCGGGCGAACTCGGTTGGGGAAGACTGGCCTATGTGACCCATATGGGGATTCCGCTATGCGGGACGGAGGATTTCTGAACTTGATGACCGGAGCCCAAATCTTATTTTTTAAGATTTTCTGACAAACTTGCTAACGGCTTTTTATTCAAAATATCTGACCAGTCAGCTTCCATGGCCGACTGGTCATTTATTTTGCAACAACATAACTATATATACTACTATGAACGCTATTGTAATTAACATTATCACTGGAGTCTGTGCAGCCATCGGCGCTCTCGGATCTTACATTGTGATACGCAGGATTCTTTTGAAGGGTCAGAAAGAAGAGATTATCCGCAAGGCTCAGATTGAAGCGGAGAGTATCAAGAAGGAAAAGATATTCCAGGCGAAAGAGAAGTTTCTTCAGCTCAAAAGTGAGCACGAACAATATATAAATGAAAGAAACAGCCAGATAAGAGATACAGAAAGCAGACTGAAGCAGAAGGAGAACACTCTCAACCAGCAGAATTCCGAACTGTCACGCAAGCACAAGGAAGCTGATGCGATAAGGGAGAATCTCAAGAGCCAGGTGGAAATCGCGACAAAGAAAGCTGAGGAATATAACAAGCTTAAGCAGGATGCCATCAGACAGATAGAAGAGATTGCAGGCATGACCGCAGTCGAGGCGAAGAACTATCTTATGGAGAATATGAAAGCCGAGGCAAGGACGCAGGCTCAGTCATACATCAACGACATGATGGATGAAGCAAGACTGACAGCAAGCAAAGAGGCTAAGCGTATAGTTATCAACACAATACAGAGAACCGCATCAGAAACGGCCATAGAGAATGCCGTGACAGTCTTCCACATCGAAAGCGACGAGATCAAAGGACGCATTATCGGTAGAGAAGGACGTAATATCCGCGCACTTGAGGCTGCAACAGGCGTTGAAATCGTTGTAGATGACACTCCTGAGGCAATCCTTCTTTCTGCATTCGATCCTGTAAGAAGAGAGGTCGCACGTCTTGCACTTCATCAGCTTGTGATCGACGGACGTATCCACCCTGCACGAATCGAGGAAGTTGTGGCAAAAGTTCAGAAGCAGCTGGAAGACGAGATTATGGAGACAGGTAAGAGGACTTGCATCGACCTTGGCATACATGGAATGCATATCGAGCTTGTAAAACTCATCGGTAGAATGAAATACCGTTCATCTTACGGTCAGAACCTCCTTCAGCACGCACGCGAAGTTGCAAATATCTGTGCTACAATGGCTTCCGAGCTTGGGCTCAATCCTAAGATCGCCAAGAGAGCAGGTCTTCTCCACGATATCGGAAAGGTTTCAGATGAGGATCCTGAACTTCCACATGCAATTCTCGGTATGAAGCTTGCCGAAAAGTACAAGGAAAAGCCAGAGGTATGCAACGCAATCGGTTCACACCATGAAGAGACTGAAATGACATCCATCATTTCCCCTCTCGTAATGGTAGGTGACGCTATTTCCGGTGCTCGTCCAGGAGCAAGAAGAGAAGTGATCGAGTCATATATCAAGAGACTTAAGGATATGGAGAATATCGCGCAGTCTTATCCTGGAGTCACCAAGACTTACGCAATTCAGGCTGGTCGCGAACTTCGTGTAATCGTCGGGGCGGACCAGGTTACAGATCAGGATGCTGAATCACTGTCAATGGAAATCGCCAGAAAGATACAGGAAGAAATGGTTTATCCTGGACAGGTAAAGATTACGGTTATCCGCGAAACCAGATCAGTTGCATTTGCAAAATAATTTGAAAATGAAGCTTTTAAGAAACATTACTTTACTCGCGGCACTTTTAATGAGTGCCGTTAGTTTTGCCCAGCCAGGGACATCTGAGGGCATAACATGGAAGACTTCGGTTGAAGAGAAGGCAGATGGCATCTATCAGGTGAAATTTACCGGTGATATTCCATCCGGCCATTATACTTACACGATTGACGATGAGTATTCTGCGACATCGGTCAATGATCTGAGTGTCAGTGGTGGAGAACTCGTCGGAGAATTATACGAAATCAGCATTCCAAAGACTGAAGAAGACGGATCGAAACATTTCTACGGCACTATAGAAATCGCTCAGGATGTAAAGCCGTCAACAGAAGATGCTGTTCTGTCCGGAAGCATATTTGCAAACATCTGCACAGATACGACTTGCTCAGCACAGTATTATGACTTTGAGGTAGTTGTTGCGCCAGCAAAAGCAGAATCTGCACCTGCTGCCAAAGAAGAAAAAGAGGGAAAATCGCTTTGGGGTCTCATCCTGGAGGCCGTTCTTTGGGGATTTGCCATGTTGCTGACACCTTGCGTATTCCCTATGGTGCCTATGACAGTATCCTTCTTCATGAAGGGATCTGAAAGCGTGGCAGCCGGAAGATTCAAGGCCCTGATGTACGGAATATTCATCATCCTGCTCTATACGGTTCCGATATCAGTCATCATCATTTTGACGAGAGTTATTGGAGGAGACGCCGTAACAGCCGACATATTCAACTGGCTGTCAACACATTGGCTTCCAAATATCATATTCTTTGTAATATTTATGATATTTGCTGCATCATTCTTCGGAGCATTTGAAATATCGATGCCTCAATCTCTTGTAAACAAGAGTGACAGAGGTGCAGACAAAAAAGGACTTGCCGGTGTATTCTTCATGGCACTGACACTCGTACTTGTATCATTCTCATGCACAGGTCCGATTGTAGGCACAGTACTTATCGAATCGACTCAGGGTAAATTCTGGGCTCCGATGGTGACAATGCTTGCATTCTCAGGTGCATTTGCCCTGCCGTTCACTGTTCTGGCTCTCTTCCCTTCCCTTCTGACCAAATTCAAGAAGAGCGGCGGTAGCTGGCTGAATTCAGTAAAGGTTGTCCTTGGTTTTGTAGAGATCGCCCTCGGTCTGAAGTTCCTCAGCGTGGCTGATCAGACTTATCATTGGGGAATCCTTGACAGAGAAGTATATCTGGCTATCTGGATAGTAGTGTTCACTCTTCTCGGACTTTATCTCCTCGGCAAGATCCGTTTCGAGAGCGACGAACCTGTCGAACATCTTTCTGTGCCAAGACTTACGCTTGCGATCATAGTATTCGCTTTCGTAGTTTACCTCATACCGGGAATGTGGGGAGCGCCTCTCAGTAAGCTCTCAGGCTATCTGCCACCACTTACTACTCAGGATTTTGTAATCGGTCAGAATAATGCATCAATAAGCAACGACACCTGCTGTAACGCACCTGCAACAGACAGGACAGACAGTTTCGGCGAGAAATACGATCTTCACCTACCTCTTGGCCTTGAAGGCTACTTCACTATAGAAGAAGGTCTGGAGGCTGCCAAAAAGGAAGGAAAGCCTGTTTTCGTGGACATTACAGGTCATGGATGTGTAAACTGTCGTGAAATGGAGTCAAGGGTATGGAGCGACCCACGTGTTCTTGAGATTCTCAAGAATGACTATATCATCGTAGCTCTGTATACCGATGACAAGACAAGACTCTCTGAAGAAGATCAGGTTACAGATGCACAGACAGGAAAGGTTTATAAAGACCTGGGAAGAGCAAATTCATATATCGCACGCACACGATGGAATGTAAATGCCCAGCCGAACTACATTCTCCTCTCACCTGAGGGCGAAATGCTGGCACCTGTCCGTGGTTATGACCTTGATATAAACGGATTCATTGAATTCCTAAGATCGGGTCTTGAATAATACCAGATATAACGCCCGCTGGGCTCTTTATGAAAACCGGTATAATTGCCAAAAATGGTTGGTGAAACCTTTGTAATTACTTGAAATACAATTAGATACAACAACTTTGATGAAAACGTTTTCATCAAAGTTATT
Source organism: Bacteroidales bacterium (assembly GCA_017398335.1). Lineage (GTDB taxonomy): Bacteria > Bacteroidota > Bacteroidia > Bacteroidales > UBA932 > Cryptobacteroides. Next base: position 25,815 of record JAFQGK010000049.1, read on the forward strand.
TTTTATGGCTAAAACTCGTCGTGAAAGGTGCCCTTATTGCGGC
>JAFQGK010000050.1 GCA_017398335.1 Bacteroidales bacterium
ATCATTCTCGGCATTGGTGCAATGGAGCAGACGTGATCTTGAATGGAATCGCGAGAACGAAGAGACATTCAATTTCCCGGACAAGACTATCGTCAATCGTGAAACCGTGGCAGCTCCCAACCGGGTGAAATACGACTACATCACTACTTCGGTCAACTACAACTGGACAAATGGCGAGAAAAGCATGTTGAACATCGCTCTCAACAACAACACCAAGGACATACCGCACTCATTTACTGACAGGAACAGTATCCTGCATCAGGGTGACATGGTATATGAGGTAAAGGATCGTGAGCAGTCTGTCACACATATTCCTTCGCTTGACGTATATTATCAGTTGAATCTCAAGGATGACCAGCATCTTTATTTCGATGTTGTAGGAACATATATCAACAGCAGAAGTGAAAGGCAGTACTTTATCAATGAGATTGCCGGTCAAGCCGACAATGACGACATCATGTCGAACGGAGTTGAGACAAATCAAAAGGTAATGTCACAAAGCATGGGAGATAAATACTCGATCATAGGAGAAGCGATATATGAACGTCCGTTATGGAAGGGTAAACTTACTACAGGCATAAAGCATAACCAGGCTACGATGAACAATGTATATCAGAATGACATCAGCAGCAAGGTGTCCATGAATACATCAGAAAGTTCTCTTTTTGCCGAATATCAGTCGAAGATAGGAAAACTGAACTACACGTTAGGCGTGGGTGCAATCCGCACATATTATAAGCAGGGCGATTATACTCAGGAGAAGTATTTCTTTCGTCCGACATTGAATATGTCCTATCAGTTGAAGAAGTTTTATTTCAGATATAGCGCAAGCATGTCCGGGTATGCGCCGTCATTGTCACAGCTAAGCGATGTGGAGCAGCCGATGGACGCATGGCAGGTAAGGCGTGGTAATCCGAATCTCAAGAGCACCGCATATTTCACCAACCGCCTTTCAGGTAGCTTCAGGGCGAAGTGGATCAATATAGATCTTTCTGCCAGGTACTCATATGATGACAAGCCGATAATGGAAGAGACCATATTTGAGAATGGCAGATTTGTACGCACCTTCGACAATCAGAAGGGATTTCACAGATTGAATGCGCAGGCTAATATACAGATCAAGCCTTACAAAGATTATATATCGATCAGTCTGACTCCGTTCTTTAACCATTACGTCAGCCTTGGCAACGCATATTCACATAATCACAACAATTTCGGATTCAGGGGAAGCATTGTCGGTATGTACAAGAACTGGGTTTTCATGGCGGAGATGAATACGTCGAACCATGAACTGTGGGGAGAGACCATCAACAAAGGTGAAGCTATCCATACGATAGCAGCCGGCTACAACAGAGAAAAATGGGCATTGCAGATGATGGTGATGAATCCGTTTTCAAAGAACTATAATCAGGGTGTCGTCAATCTTTCAGAACTGGCTCCAAGCAACCAGCTGGCCTTTTCCCGCGACCTCTGCCCGATGTTCATGGTAAATGTGTCGTTCAACATTCTGACAGGCAAGCAGAAACAGACCAGGAGTCTGAGGATAGAAAATTCTGATACTGACTCAGGAATATTGTCGGGAACAAAATAGGTTAGTAGATTCTTGACAGAGGCATAGCCGGGGATATCTCGGTTATGCCTTTTTGTCATTCGTTTACCAGCAACTTATACCCCTCCCCTCGCACGTTGACGATGCGGATGCGTGGGTCGGGTTCGAGACGGCGGCGGAGCTTGGATATGAATACCTGAAGGCTGCGGGAGTTGAAGAAGTCGTCGTCGCCCCAGATTTCCAGAAGGAGAGGTCTTGTGTAGAGGGTTTCTCCTTTGCTTGCACATAGAAGTTCGAGGATCTTTGCTTCGCGCGGTGAGAGTTCTTCGGATGTGCCGGCGTAATCGAGACGGAGGGTGTCCGGATGGAATGTGAATTCACCGATCCGGTATGTCTGAGGAGCAGGAGCGGTCTGGACCTGCCTTCTTCCTGCCAATGAGCGCAGTCTGACTATCAGTTCCATCATTCCGAACGGTTTCTTGAGATAGTCGTTCGCTCCGAGTTCAAAGCCTTCCACAACGTCATCTATGGCAGATCTGGCTGTCAGGAACAGGACGGGAGTCTGTTGGTCGGTCTGCCTTATCTGCCTTACCATAGCGAATCCGTCCATCTTGGGCATCATCACATCGGCGACCAGGACATCCGGCTTTTCTGCATAGAACTTACGCAGTCCTTCCTCTCCATCCATAGCGGTGCGGATATTGAAGCCCTGACTGGTCAGGGTGTTGCGGATTATCAGGACGAGGTCTGGTTCGTCTTCAACGAGGAGTATGTTGATGGTTTCGCTCATTGTGTCAACTTTAGATCCCCGATCAAGTCGGGGATGACGTTAAATACATGTCGGGGATGACGTCATTGCCGGCTTGACCGGCAATCTCCTATGTTTGTAACGGTAAACACGGTGCCTTTGCCTGGTTCGCTTTCCACGCTGATTCTCCAGCCGTGCTTTTCCACTATGCTATGGACATAATACAGTCCGAGGCCGTAACC
>JAFQGK010000051.1 GCA_017398335.1 Bacteroidales bacterium
CCTGGGAGGAATGCCTCGATTCCGAATACGTCCACGATCATACCACCCTTAGTGCGGGTCTTCACATAACCCTTGACGATCTCACCTGCATTGAATGCATCGTTGACCATATCCCAAGAACGGAGCTGACGTGCCTTCTTGTGTGAAAGGATAAGCTGACCCTTTCTGTCCTCTGTTGTCTCAACGAATACCTCAACCTTGTCTCCAACCTTGAGGTCCTGGTTGTAACGGAACTCAGGAGCCATGATGACACCCTCGCTCTTGTAACCGATGTTAACGATTACCTCTCTCTTGCTGATTGCTGTAACGACGCCCTCTACGACCTCGCCTTCAACAACCTTAGAAAGAGTCTGGTTGTACTGCTCTGCGATAGCTGCTACATCGCCGCCGTAAACATCGTCATTCTCGAATGCATCCCAGTCGAAGCTCTCCGGAGCTACTGAAGCATTAAGAACGCTCTTCTTGGTTTCTTCTACTGCTGGAGCTACCTCAGGAGCAACTTCAGCAACTGTCTTGTTTTCTTCCATGATTAAATTTAAAAAACAAACTAGTGGGTTAAACATTATACATTGTGCCTCACCCTCCCGCACATAAAAAGCGCGCTTAGGTTAAAAAGCGCGCAAAAATATGGATAATTTTCGGATTATCAAAGGATTGTTGACAATTTTATCACAATCTATCTGCACAATTTCCGTCCGGCGGCAACCGCATCTGCCCTATCCTTCACAGGACGGACATAGAAGCTGTATGAGTAGTGTTTGTCCATCAGCCTGTACTGGTCTGAAGGTCGGGCACTCTGACTCCACGAGTCAGTACCTCCCACTCCTGTCTGGACATGGTCGACATTGATCACAAACGCATCACGAAGCAACTGAGGTTCACCCGCATGCTTTGCATTCTGGAGCTCGTCCTGAGTTGTATTCCAGACAGATACGCTTAATGGTTCTATTCCAAGGAACTGGATTCCGCTGCCATTAAGATCTGTCATGGAAATCCAGCGCACCGCTGTCCTGTTGCCGTTTTCCTGAGGATATACATAATTGAACATCATATCTGAAACAGAAGTATCCCAAGTACCGAGGAAGATACCGTCATATCTGTCGGAATAATTCTCCTGAGGTCCGCGACCGAAATATGTAATCTGTTCATATTCGCCGTCGACCTGACCCTGCAGACCGATGCGGAGAGGATCTAGACTGTCATCGGATATTTTCACATCATAACCGACTTTCAGCATGCCGTCCGGGTAAACAGAATAAGACATGGTAAGTTCAGCTCTGTCCCCCATCCGCTTGGACATTCTGACAACTGCAACAGACCCTGTCGTTTCTGCCTTAACATCAACATCTGCAGCTTCAAGAGTCTCCTGCGCCGACTTCCAGTATGGCATATAATGGGCCGGTTTCCAGCCTCTCCAGTCATTATCGATTTCCGCTCTCCAGAAATTCGGAGCAAATGGTGCCTTGAGCATCTGCTGCACACCATTATGATATCCCGAGAGATAGCCTGTAGCCTTATCGACGGCCACTGTAATCTTTCCGGCCTTGACAAGGATCTGATCGGCAGACTCAGAGACAACCGGAGCCTTGCCTTTGGCCTGAGGTGTCTCAGGTGCGACACGTTCATTCAGGACAAACTGTTCGGAAGAATGGAAATGGCCTGGCCCGGCATACGGAAGGTCAGCCGTATCCATGACATAAATATTCAGCATATAGACTGCACCCGGCTTGAAGGAAATCTTCTTTGCAGGAACCATAACCTCGACACTTTCCCCCGGCAGCATTGCAGGGACTTCCAGGACACCGCTCTGAAGAACCCCTGTTTCATCCTTGATCTCCCATGAATATGCATAGCTCCGGGTTGTTCTATGGAAATTACGGTTCTTCAGACTGACACGGAGAACATCTTTATCGACCATAGCAAACTCTATAGGCTGATACACATACTTGCAGGTCCACATAGCAGGCTTCGGAGTCCCGTCCGGAGACACTATTCCGTTACAGCAGAAATTGCCGCTGTTAGGATCGGTATCGCGTTCATAATCACCACCATATCCCCAGCTTTTCACACCATGTTCATCATACTTTGCCAATCCCTGGTCCTTCCAGTCCCAGATATGTCCTCCGAGAAGGGACTTATGGGCACGTATGACATCCCAATAATCCTTCATTCCACCGGTAGAATTACCCATCGAATGAGCATACTCACACATATATATCGGCCTGTCATGATGCGGATCGACTGCCATTTCTGCCAGCACCTTTACAGTAGGGTACATTCTGCTGATTACATCCACGAACTCCTTGTCAGTCGGATTTGCCGAAACCTTCCTCACTGCCGGAAGCGCCGTCGGAAGTGTCTTCTGCTTTTCCTCTTTCTGATATTCGCTGGTCAGCACCCTCTTCGCACTTCTTTTCAGAGGCTTGTATTCCGGGTGCTGAGGCTGCCCCTGCGCTCCCTCGTAATGTACCGGTCTTGTCGGGTCGAAGTCATGGACCCAGCCAGCCATAGCGGCATGATTAGGACCTGTACCTGACTCATTTCCGAGAGACCAGAATATTATGCACGGGTGATTCTTGTCACGCATGACCATCCTTGTCACACGTTCCATGAATGCCGTATTCCAGGTATAGTCGTTGGAAAGTTCTCCTCCTACGGCATGGGTTTCGAGGTTTGCCTCATCCATGACATACAGGCCGTACTCGTCACATAATTCATAGATATAAGGATCGTTAGGATAGTGACAGGTCCTGATGGAATTGAAATTGAACTGCTTCATCAGACGGATGTCCGCTTCCATTTCAGCACGCGTTATGCTCTTGCCTCCGAACTCGCTGTGATCATGTCTGTTGACTCCATAAAGTTTCACAGGCACACCGTTTATCAAGAGCTGCTGGTCCTTTATCCTGACATCGCGGAATCCGACCCGGCAGCTGCGGGCTTCAACACAATTGTCCTCTGCATCCAATAAAGTCAGGACTAGAGTATACAGATCCGGAGTTTCAGCTGTCCACTTCGCCGGATCAGTTATCTCTGCCTCCATCAAAGGCCAATGCACTATATCCCTCTGAGGATATTTTTCAAGAATTATTTCATTGAGAGTAATACTCATGCCATCTGTCACCAATGCCCCGGAAGCGTCATAAAGGCGTCCCTGGATTTTCCAGTCCTTCACATCTGTCCCTTCCTCCACAACAACAGACGGACGTATCCAAAGTCTTGCATCCTTATAATCCTCATCAAGAAGGGTTCTGACAGCAAAATCATTAATAGCCACAGACGGACGATAGAGAAGAAGAACCTCTCTATGTATTCCTGCCATCCTCCAATGATCGGCATCTTCCAGATAACTTCCATCAGTCCATTTCCACACCTTGACTGCCAGGGTATTCTTTCCCTCCGTCAACAGGTCTGTGACATCGAACTCGGCAGGAAGACAACTGTCTTCAGAGTAACCTGCTTCAACACCGTTCACCCAGACCTGATATCCTGAATATACGCCACCGAAGTGCAGAATCACCCGTCCGCTGTCCCATCCTTCCGGTACATTGAATGTGCGGACATAAGATCCGACGGGATTGTCTCTCCTGATGAAAGGTGGTGCATAATTGAACGGATAAGCGGTATTTGTATATATAGGATATCCGAATCCCTGCATCTCCCAGCATGACGGGACTTCAATCTCCGCCCATCCGGACACATCATAGCCTGAGCTCTGGAAGCCTTCAGGTGCGGCAGAAACATCTTCAGCAAAACAGAACTTCCATACCCCATTCAAAGAAACCATCCTGGAGTTTTCTCTGTCATTGGTCAGAGCATCAGCCTCAGTAGCGTAGGAATAGGAAGTCGCACGGGCCGGAAGACGATTCATACCATTGACATATTGGTTCTGCCATGGTTCTGCATAAAGAGAAACAGAGAGCGCCAGAATCAAGACACAGACTGACGCAATTGACTTATAAGAAGATTTCATTGTATCTATAAGTTGATATTCAACCTACAAATATATGATTTTTCATGTAATCCAGCGCATTATCTTCCGATGATGCACTTAGAATAATTTCCTCATACAGATGGAACTCCGGAGAAGAAATCTGGGAATATATCATATCATCATCGACGTCTTCTGTCCAATCCATTGGTGTGTTCTGTGCGGATGCAACTGCAAGTGACGGATTCTGGAGATAATCCTCGATAAAATTACGCATGACTTTAAGATTTAGATGTTCGTAATGGTTTTTGACAAACGTCTTTTCAAAGCACGCGCCAGAAAATGCCGTAAATTCATCATCGGAACGGCATTTCCCGCATCTTAGACAAAACCTGAAACGGAATAGTGATAATCAAAAGGAAACATAGCGTCTTACAACCCTGCCTTTGGCATCAGACTCTATGATGAAAGGAAGAGAGGTGAGATCGAAAAGATCAAAAAGACTTGATGCAAGCTCCGGATGTACCTCCATAAGTTCATCCACATTCACAAGAAAACCTTTTACTCTACGGTCACCTGAAACCAATTTCTGCAAAGCCTTCTTCTCGGCTGCACATATGTTGCAACCCTCGGCAAAGAACATTATGAAATTCTTCTTCCCTCCGATTCTCTTCAGCGGCTTGACGGCTTCCTTTTCCCCGCGGACGGAAAGAATGGTTCCGGGGACCTTGATATCCGTGAGCCGGCTTCCCGGTACAGCCTTGGAAAGCAGGTCATCCATGATCAGGGCCATACCTACCACTTTGAGGGAATCATCCTGGGATTTCCACACCTTGCCTTGGCCAAGAATATGATTATCAATCAGATAACCCATTCCTTCCTTGAAGGCCTCCCCTCTTCTCGCAGAAAGATAATACAGCAGGTCTCCGGTCATCTGACGGAACATCACTGTATCCCCTTTTTCCAAAGTAGAAGCATAGATATGGTCTGCTACCTCCTCTACATCCTTTTTGCTTACTTCATGTTCATTTTCCCCGAACACCATGTCATACAGGGCTTCAGACTCCTGACCTCCATAATTGAGCAGCTTTTCAGAAAACACTGCTTCAAGCATCTGGGACAAGGCTTTTACATCAAGACCACGGCCCAGAATCATTCCATCCGGAGCAATGAGAAACATTCTCGGAGTCTGTATGACCCCATACTTGCGCTGATAGTCGGAATCAATCTCAGGGTCCCAAAGATGCTTGACAGTCACTACACCGGAGTCGAATTCCAGACGTTCTGAAACATATTGTTCCCACTCAGACCTGTCATCTCCTGTATATACGGCGTAAAGATCCACCGGATAATCCTCGACATCCAGAAGATTCCTCAGTAGAATACTCTGAACCTTGCATTTGGCACAGTCTGCATCATAGAAATACAGCACCACATACCTTCCGCTTGTCTGTGGCAGGACATCCTCCCAACCGTCGTCACGATTACGCATCCTCAGTTCCGGGGCCCTGCATCCCAGCAGGGACTGACGGTTGAAATCTGCATGTATGCGCGCATTAAGAAAGGCCTGATCGCTGCCCATTGAAGCGTTACCGCTCAGAAACCATTTGTCAAAGATATGGATTGCAACCGCTTCTGCGCCCATCAGTGGCGATTCCAGATAAGCTGTATAAACCTTATTGGCGATCCTGTTCCTCACAACCGGATCTGCTGCACTTTCAATAATGAAGTCACATTCCTGCTTCTGGACGTCAAGACTCTCACGGCTGATAGCCACAATGTACTCATCCAGCTTTGCATCCAATGCCGCAAGCTTCAGGGAATCCGGCTGGCCGGAAGACGACGCATAAGCAGCAGTCACTGAAAAGACCAGCACTGCTGCCATACTTAGCAGGTATTGACCTATCGATCTCATAATCAGAGTTCTACACCCTCTGGAACGAAAAGGGACGTATCGCCGCCATGCTTGAGGATATCGCGTACGGCTGTTGAAGATATGTGCGCGAATTCCTGAGCCGTCGGAATGATTATGGTCTCTATTTCCGGTGCAAGCCTTCTGTTCGCATCTGCAATCGATCTTTCCGTCTCGAAGTCAATCATATTACGGACACCTCTGACGATATGCCTGATGCCCAGTTCACGGCATGTGTCGATCGTAAGATTGTCATAATGGATGATGCTTACACCTTCCATACCGGCAGTTGCCTGACGGATGATGTCCATCTTCTTTTCATTGGGGAAGAATCCCCTTTTATCTATATTGACACCTACTGCCACAACAACCTCATCAAACATAGTCAGGGCCCTCTTCAAAATATTCAGATGTCCTGCAGTAAAAGGATCGAATGATCCCGGGAAAAGTGCTTTACGTTTCATATATTTCTATAACTGCCAGTCAATGGCCTTTTTTCCTTTTGAATCCAGATATGCATTCGCCTTGGAGAAATGCCTGCATCCGAAGAAGGCACCTCTCGCGAGAGGAGACGGATGCGCCGCTTCCAGCACGCAATGACGCGAATGGTCGACAAGCACATTCTTTCCTCTTGCAAAATTACCCCAAAACATAAAGACAACGCCATCGCATCTGTCTGATATACATCTTATTACAGCATCAGTAAACTGTTCCCAACCTATCTTGCTGTGGGACGCCGCCTCACCGCTCCGTACCGTAAGCACTGCATTCAGCAGAAGCACACCTTGGGAAGCCCACCTCTCCAGATTAGGATATCCGCTCATCCTGATGCCAAGATCCGCTTCGATCTCCTTGAATATATTCTTGAGCGACGGAGGTGCCGGCACACCGTCAGGAACAGAAAATGACAAGCCATGAGCCTGGCCTGCACCGTGATACGGGTCCTGGCCCAAGATCACGACCTTCACTTTATCAAGGGGTGTCAGGTCAAAGGCTCTGAAAATCTGGCTTCCCGGAGGAAATATCCTCTTTCCTTCAGCCTTCTCCTGATGCAGAAAACGCACCAGCGACCCGAAATACGGTTTCCCGAATTCGTCTGCCAGTGCGGTTTTCCAACTCTGTTCTATTCTTACTTCCATCAGAATATGAAGTCTATAACGTCCTGAATGTTCTTGACATAGACAAAGGTAAGACCTTTTATGTAGATTTCCTTTATATCCTCGACATCTTTTCTGTTTTCCTCAGAGATGACTATGGTATGGATACCTGAACGTTTCGCTGCAAGAATCTTCTCCTTTATACCACCGACAGGAAGGACTCTTCCCCTGAGGGTCATCTCTCCGGTCATGGCAATTCCACTCTTGACTTTCACGCCTCTGAATGCCGATACCATAGAACTTACCATCGTTATACCGGCAGAAGGGCCATCCTTCGGAACCGCTCCTTCCGGAACATGTACATGGATGTCCTTTTCCGCAAACTCCTCATATGAGAGTCCTGTAAGCTCCGGATGAGCCTTTATATATTGGTATGCAATAGTAGCTGATTCCTTCATGACGTCACCGAGGTTACCTGTCATCGTCAGGACTCCCTTGCCTTTGCTTACCGAACTTTCGATAAAAAGGATTTCACCACCCATAGAGGTCCATGCCAGTCCGGTCACGACTCCAGGGGCCTCATTACCTTTCTGCAGGTCATGGGAATTGGTAGGGAGACCGAGATATTCGCGCAGATGCTCCTTCTTCACCGTAACCGGATACTCTTCTTCAAGAGCAATCTTCTTCGCAGTCACACGAGCAACCTTCGCTATCTGCTTTTCAAGGCCACGCACGCCTGATTCGCGCGTATATTCATCAATTATCTTCACAATGGCTCCTTTGTCAAACTTAAGCTGGGACTTGTCGAGTCCATGCTCCTCCAACTGCTTCGGCACAAGATAATGCTTCGCTATCTCCACCTTTTCCTCTGCAAGATAACCGCTTACATTTATCATCTCCATACGGTCCTTGAGCGCCGGCTGGATAGTGTCGATATTGTTGGCCGTAGTTATGAAAAGCACATTCGAAAGATCGTAATCTATGTCCAGATAGTTATCATGGAAAGCCGTATTCTGCTCAGGATCAAGAGCTTCCAGAAGAGCAGAAGAAGGATCGCCCTTGAAGTCACTGCTCAGCTTGTCGATCTCATCCAGGACTATCACAGGATTGGATGTGCCGGCCCTGTTGATACCGTTGAGGATACGTCCCGGAAGGGCACCTACATATGTCTTTCTATGTCCTCTGATCTCCGACTCATCATGAACTCCACCCAATGCGATGCGCACATATTTTCTTCCCAATGCCCTGGCTATTGACTTGCCGAGGCTCGTCTTTCCTACGCCCGGAGGGCCATAAAGGCAAAGAATAGGAGACTTCATGTCACCTTTGAGCTTCAGCACGGCAAGATACTCTATGATTCTCTCCTTCACCTTCTCAAGACCATAGTGGTCATCATTCAGAACCTTCATGGCGTTCTTGAGGTCAAGATTGTCATTGGACATCTCTCCCCAAGGAAGGTCCAGCATGAACTGGATGTAGTTATATTGTATACTGTAGTCCGGAGAACTCGGATTATATCTCTCCAGCTTGGCCATTTCCTTCTCGAAAATCTCCTGGACAGCCGCCGGCCAAAGCTTTTCCTCCGCACGGGCACGAAGCTGCGAGAACTCCTCGACATCATCCATACCGAGTTCTTCCTGAATGGTCTTGAGCTGATTGTTGAGATAGTATTCCCTCTGCTGCTGATCGATTTCGATCTTGACCTTCTGGTTGATTTCCTGCTTGATCTTCTGGAGTTCCACCTGAGTATCAAGTACGGAAAGAAGTTTCATCGCCCTCGCTCTGAGATCACCGAACTGAAGCAGGTCTACCTTATCCATAAAGTTCTCGACCTCTATTGTAGTGGCTATGAAATTCACAAGGAACTCGAAATTGTCAATGCTCTTAAGCGCAGCAGCAGCTTCTCGCGGAACAAAGGTCGACGACTTTATTATGGCGGCTGCCTTTTCCTTGAGAGTCTCGGCAATCATCCTGACCTTCGTATCCTCCTCAGGAACCATATCGTTGAGATACCTCACACGACCGAGCATATATGGAGAATACTCCATGATATCCTCTATTTCGAAACGCTGGTATCCCTGAAGGATAGCAGTAATGGTTCCATCAGGCATCTCTAGAGTCTTCACGATCTTGGCCACCGTACCATAACCATACAAGTCTTCTTTCTTCGGGTCCTCCACGGACAGATCATTCTGCGGTACAGCCCCTATGAATGCATTGTTCTTTTCCGCGTCTTCTATCAATCTTATCGATTTCTCCCTGCCGATTGTGATCGGATACACCGTCCCCGGAAAGATGACAGCGTTCCTCAACGCAAGAATCGGAAGAGAATCCGGCAGCTGAGCCTCATCAATCTGCATCACTCCATCAGCCTGCATCACAGGAATTATGCTCACTTCCGTTCCTGATGGCGACAACATCTCATTAAAAATATCTTTCATCATATTCAGTTACCGATAATTTTTCCACTAACTACCTTTATGTCATAAAATATAGCTGCCATTGACAGATATATAGCCATAAAAACTGCCATTTTGGCAGAAAATCACTGCATTTGCAGAATACATCCAATATGGTCAACCTTTATGCCACTGCAAAAATAATATAAGATTGGTATAAAACACAAAAAATGCTCATTTCTATTTGGTTAATTAAAAAAAACGTTCTAATTTTGCACGTTCTATCGCGTATAGTTAAAAACGAATTTAAAAAAGAATAATATTATGACAAAGGCAGAAATCGTAAATGAGGTTGCAAAGGCAACTGGTATTGAGAAAGCTACAGTACAGATTGTTGTAGAATCATTTATGGAGAGC
>JAFQGK010000009.1 GCA_017398335.1 Bacteroidales bacterium
AGGATCCACCTCTTCCCATTCCGAACAGAGAAGTTAAGCTCACCATCGCCGATGGTACTGCCCCACCAGGTGGGAGAGTAGGTAGCTGCCACTTTCTTATACGACACCCTGTCATCTCAAGATGACGGGGTGTTTTGTTTTATACGTCTCTGAATGGAACGGTTGTTGAAACAGTGGCTGCATATAAATACGAATTGCCATGATTTACAATTTCTTGTTCCCCCAGTATTGCAGAGATAGAGTGATTTCTATTCTGATTCTCTGTCTTCGAGTTTTCTTTGGAGTCCTCTTCTTTACTCATGGACTCGATAAACTAATGAATTTCAATCAACTGTCTGAAACCTATCCGAGTGTATTCGGATTCGGCAGCTATATGACGCTGATGGTGTCGATATTCTGTGAGTTCTGTTGTTCCCTTTTCCTTATATCAGGTTTTCTTCTCAGAATTACAGTCATTCCGATGATTATTTCTATGGCGGTCGCCTTCTTCGATATACATGATGCTATGTTCCCTGAAGGCGAATTATCCCTTATATATCTGATAATGTTCCTGATACTCTTCTTTACCGGTCCCGGACGTTATTCGGTTGATTATTTGATAGATAAGAATTTTAAGAAGGACAAAGACGAGGAACTGTAGAAAAAATTATTATCTTTGAAAAAATCATCGCAATGGTGAATAATTATCAAGGATAACATATGTCTGGATTAAGAGGATATATTTCGCAGATCATCGGCCCTGTTGTCGATGTACATTTTAACCTGAACGATGGTTCGGAAAATCAGCTTCCGGCTATCTATGAGGCATTGAGTGTTGATAAAGGAAACGGATGGACATTGATCCTTGAAGTCCAGCAGCATATTGGTGAGGATACTGTCCGTACGGTTGCTATGGATAGCACGGACGGCTTGAGACGAGGACTGGAGGCAGTGTGTACAGGTGGACCTATTACAATGCCTGTCGGCCCTCAGATTAGGGGGCGCGTGATGAATGTGACAGGAGAGGCTATCGACGGAATGTCACAGCTGGACCGGACTTCTGCCTTCCCGATACATCGCGAACCACCGAAGTTCGAGGAACTTGCGACATCTCAGGAGGTTCTGTTTACCGGAATCAAGGTAATCGACCTTCTGGAGCCGTACCTTAAAGGTGGTAAGATCGGTCTTTTCGGAGGTGCCGGAGTAGGAAAGACAGTGCTTATCAAGGAGCTGATCAATAATATCGCGAAGAAGCATAACGGATTTTCTGTATTTGCCGGAGTCGGAGAGCGTACCAGAGAGGGTAACGACCTTCTTAGGGAAATGATCGAGTCCGGAGTCATCAGATATGGCGACGAATTCGTTAAAAGTATGGAGGAAGGACGCTGGGATCTTTCCAAGGTTGATTATGATGAGATGGCAAAGTCTCAGGTTGCCATGGTCTTCGGTCAGATGAACGAGCCTCCTGGAGCCCGTTCTTCTGTGGCACTGTCCGGTCTTACACTTGCTGAGTCCTTCAGAGACAGCGCCGACATGTCCGGCCCGAAGGACATACTTTTCTTTATAGACAATATTTTCCGTTTTACCCAGGCAGGTTCGGAAGTGTCCGCCCTGCTCGGACGAATGCCGTCAGCAGTAGGTTATCAGCCGACTCTGGCTACTGAAATGGGCCAGATGCAGGAGAGAATCACTTCTACGAAGAATGGTTCCATCACCTCTGTTCAGGCGGTCTATGTGCCTGCTGACGACCTTACTGACCCGGCTCCTGCTACGACCTTCAGTCACTTGGATGCAACGACAGTCCTTAGCAGAAAGATTGCCGAACTGGGAATATATCCGGCAGTGGACCCGTTGGAATCCTCTTCAAGAATCCTTGACCCGAATATTGTCGGCAAGGAACATTATGAGACAGCCCAGCGCGTGATCCAGATTCTTCAGAGGAACAAGGAACTTCAGGATATCATCTCGATTCTTGGTATGGATGAGCTTTCAGACGAGGATAGGCTTACTGTCAATCGTGCCCGTAAGGTGCAGAGATACCTGTCCCAGCCGTTCTCGGTGGCAGAGCAGTTCACCGGTATCCCGGGAGTGATGGTTTCAATCGAGGATACCATCAGGGGATTCAGGATGATTCTTGACGGAGAAGTAGATGATATTCCGGAACAGGCCTTTCTTAATGTCGGACCTATAGAGGACGCAATACGTAAGGGAGAGGAAATGATAGCAGCAGTTTCAGAGGCAAAATAGTATGGCAGCTGCAGATTGTATATTCCTGACGGTTCTGACTCCGGAGAGAGCCCTGCTCGAGATAAATGTGAGCAAGGTGGAACTTCCTGGGGCCAAGGGACGTTTTATGGTCCTGAAGAATCATATACCTCTGATATCATCGCTGGTCGAGGGAAAGGTGGTGTATGTCGCAGATGGGAAGGAAGGTAGCGTCACTGTGCGTGCCGGATTCGTTGAAATCAATGAAAACAGGGTAATAGTCTGCGCCGAAGTATGAGAAAACTGCTTGTAATATTGATGACCTTTATTTCTTCGTTGACTTTGAAGGCTGAGGAGATCAATGTGTCTGAAATCCTGTTCGGGCACATCGGGGATTCGTATGGCTGGCATATTACCGAGTGGAACGGCAGACATGTCATTATCCCTCTGCCTTGCATTGTGAAGAGCAGCTCCGGTTGGCATTTCTTCATGTCTTCGCGTATCGGGCATGGTCGTGAATATGAAGGTCTGTTTATAGCAGAGGATGGCAGGTATGCCGATAAGATTGTGGAAAGAGGTCCTGATGGTGAACTTGTGAGGCCGTTTGACATATCCATAACCAAGAATGTAGCTTCGCTGATGTTCAGCAGCATCCTGCTTGTTGTGCTGGTCCTTTTGTCTGCGAGATGGTACAGGAGGCATGAGGCTGTGGATGAAGCACCCGAGGGCATTGCAGCAGCCATGGAGCCTCTGATAATGATGGTTAATGATGATCTGATAAAGGATAATGTCGGGCCGGATTATAGAAAATATGCTCCATACCTTCTTACGGTGTTTTTCTTCATTCTCCTTAACAATTTGTTAGGAATTGTACCGTTTTTTCCGGGAGGAGCCAATGTGACGGGAAATATTGCGGTGACCATGGTATTGGCGCTTTGTACCTTCGTTGCCGTAAATGTGTTTGGAAACAGACATTACTGGAAGGAGATATTGTGGCCTGACGTACCTATGTTCCTGAAGTTCCCGATACCGATAATGCAGATAATCGAGTTGTTCGGACTGATAGCTAAGCCTTTTTCTCTGATGGTGAGGCTGTTTGCCAATATACTTGCCGGCCATGCGATGATACTCGGTCTGGTCTCGGTTATTTTTGTGACGGTGAATTTAGGACCGGTGATAAATGGATCGATGACTGTTGTGACGATGCTTTTCGGAGTGTTCATGGACTGTCTGGAACTTTTGGTTGCTTTTATCCAGGCATATGTGTTTACAATGCTGTCGGCTGTTTTCATTGGCATGTCCAGACAGTCGGAGCATGGGTAGACTGCCACTATGACCGGCAGTGACGATATCAAGTATACGCTGTCATCCCCGGCCTGATCGGGGATCTGAATATGAAATGTATAACTGTAAAACTATAAAATTATGTTACTTTCAACAATTTTATTGCAGGCGGCCGGAGCCGCTGTCTGGGGAAAGGTTGCAGGAGCAGCCGGAGCCGCTGTTGCAGCACTTGCAGCTGCATATGGAATCGGAAAGATCGGTTCGTCAGCTATGGAGTCGATCTCCCGTCAGCCTGAGGCTGCCGGAAACATCCGTACTGCCATGCTCATCATTGGTGCCCTGGTGGAGGGAGCCTGCCTGTTTGCAATCATCGCCTGTCTGATGGCGATCGTGATGTAACGGCATGAATTTAATGTTGCCAGACAGTGGTCTTCTGTTCTGGATGACCATAATCTTCGTTATAGTCTTTCTGATATTGGCTAAATTCGGCTTCCCTGTCATTACAGGTATGGTCGAAAAGCGCACAAGAAGGATAGATGAAGCGTTGTCTGCTGCCAGGAAGGCGGAAGATGCCATTGCGCATCTGTCGCAGGAGCAGGAAAGAATCATTGCGGAGACCAAGGCTCAGCAGGCTGCCATTCTGCAGGAAGCTGCAGCGGAGAGGGAAAGGATTATCGCTTCGGCCCAGAATCAGGCAAGGGAAGAGGCTGGCAGGATTGTAGAGGAGGCCCGTCAGAGGATAAATGAGGAAAAGGAGGCCGCCTTGAAGGATGCAAGGAAGGAACTGGCCTTGATTTCTCTGGCTGTTGCCGATAAGGTGTTACGTAAGGAACTTTCTGATGATAAAGCTCAGAAGGAACTTGTGGACAGATTGGTGGATGAAGTCGTATGAATGAGGGAATAATAGCGACAAGATATGCCAGGGCTCTTCTGAAATATGCAGTAGAGACCGGAAAGGAAGATGAGGTATATGCTCAGGCTTCTGCTCTTGTGCTGCTGTTTCAGAAGGTTCCTCGATTCAGGAATGTGGTGGAAGGTAATAGGGAGTTACCCGTCGAGAAGAAACTTTCTTTGATGGAAACGGCTTTGGGTCAGGGACTTGCTGATGCGATAATTCGTTTTGCAGCATTGGTGGACTCTCGCTCAAGGATGGAATATTGGTCAAGAATGCTGGCATCCTTCGTTGATATGTATCGTGAAGTCCGACAGATAAGGACAGGCAGCCTGGTTACTGCTGTCCGCCATGAAGACTTGCGTGAACGTCTGGAAGCTGCGATGGAGGAACGCCTGGGAGGTACGGTCGTTCTTGAGGACCGTGTCGACGGATCTCTGATAGGAGGATTTGTCCTTGAAGTGGAAGGCCTTAGGATGGATGCCAGTGTGGATGGGCAGCTACGACGTATAAGAAAGGAACTGATTGAGAAAGACAATAGAATAATTTGACAGTGTATGACAGATCAGATACGACCAAGTGAAATTTCTGATGTGTTGCTTTCGCAACTCAGGGATCTTGATCTCGACCTTCGTTTTGAGGAGGTTGGCAAGGTCCTTCAGGTGAGTGATGGAGTAGTGAGGATTCATGGCCTTCAGAATGCCGAGGCCGGCGAACTCCTTGATTTCGAGGATGGAATCAAGGCTGTCGTGATGAATCTGGAAGAGGATAATGTCGGAGCTGTCCTTCTGGGACCGACAGACAGGATAAAGGAAGGCATGACTGTACGCCGTACAGGTAGGATTGCTTCCATCAATGTTTCTGATGATATGCTCGGAAGGGTGGTGAATCCATTGGGAGAACCTCTTGACGGCAAGGGCAAGATCGGAGGAGAACTGGTCGAGATGCCTCTGGAGAGGAAGGCTCCGGGAGTGATTTTCCGCCAGCCTGTGACCGAGCCTCTGCAGACAGGACTCAAGGCTATAGATGCGATGATTCCTATAGGAAGAGGGCAGCGTGAACTGATAATAGGTGACCGTCAGACCGGAAAGACCGCTATAGCAATAGATACCATTATCAATCAGCGTTCGGCTTATGAAGCTGGTGAACCGGTTTTCTGTATATATGTGGCCATAGGACAGAAAGGCTCGACAATAGCTTCTCTTGTTCAGACTTTGAAGGAAAAGGGCGCGCTTGACTATACGATTGTGGTAGCAGCCACTGCTGCGGATACTGCTGCTTTGAGATATTATGCTCCATTCGCAGGTGCGGCTATCGGTGAATATTTCCGTGATACGGGTCGTCATGCCCTTGTGGTATATGACGATCTGTCAAAGCAGGCTGTGGCGTATCGTGAAGTTTCGTTGATACTTCGCCGTCCATCCGGACGTGAAGCATATCCCGGAGATATCTTTTATCTTCATTCCCGTCTTCTTGAAAGATCTGCAAAAATCATCAGCCAGCAGGAGGTTGCGGAGAAAATGAATGATCTGCCGGCATCTCTGCAAGGAAAGGTAAAGGCGGGCGGATCCTTGACTGCCCTGCCTATAATCGAGACGCAGGCAGGAGATGTCTCAGCATATATCCCGACAAATGTGATATCCATTACTGACGGACAGATATTTCTGGAGACCGACCTTTTCAATCAGGGTTTCCGTCCTGCTGTCAATGTCGGTATTTCCGTGTCCCGTGTCGGTGGCAGTGCCCAGCTGAAGAGCATGAAGAAGGTAGCAGGCACTCTGAAGATCGATCAGGCGCAGTATCGTGAGCTTGAAGCATTCTCCAAGTTCAGCAGCGACATGGACCCGATCACAATGCTGGCCTTGGATAAGGGAAGAAAGAATAATATACTCCTGAAGCAGCCGCAGTACCAGCCTATGCCTGTAGGAGAGCAGGTAGCTATCCTGTACTGTGGAACTAAGGGACTTCTGAAGAACCTGACCCTGTCCCAGATAGACGATTTCCAGACAGCTTTTTTAAGCAAGATGAGAGGATTTCATATGGAAGATGTACTGGGACCGTTGTCACAAGGTAAAACGGATCCGGAAATATTCTCCACAATAGAGAGTGAGGCCGCGTCGATAGTTAATGGATTAATCGGATAATGGCATCTTTGAAGGAAATAAAGAACAGGATCGCTTCAGTAAAGAATACGCTGAAGATAACCTCTGCCATGAAAATGGTAGCTTCTGCCAAGTTGCACAAGGCTCAGGATGCCATAGGCAACAAGCTGCCTTATGAGCAGAAACTGCACCGAATCCTGTCAGGACTTCTTCAGGATGACGAACTTCACAAGGCAATGCATGATGATCTTGGCTTCGGTAATCCTCACGGTCATTCTCCTGTTGTCCTTCAGGACGTGTCGTCTGATGTGCTTCCGGTAAAGGAAGAGGTCAACAGAGTAGCGCTTGTGGCATTTTCATCTAATGGTTCTCTTTGCGGAGCATTCAATGCCAATGTCATCAAACGTTTTCATTCAGTTGTTTCCATACTTGAAAATAATGGATATGAACGTGATGACATCGATATTTATGCTATAGGTAGAAAAGTCGCGGATGCTGCGCGTAAGGCAGGGTTTATCCTGAAGGCAGACCTGTCCGTGATGGCTGATAAGCCAAGTTATGACAATGCCTTCGATCTGGCGACTGACCTTGTCGACAGTTTCACGGAAGGGGAGGTGTCGCAGGTTATTCTTCTGTACAGCCATTTTGAATCACCTGCATCCCAGCCTGTAGTAAGGGAAAACTATCTTCCGCTGGCTCTTCATGATTATGACGAAGGGGATGAACCGGTGGATTATGTCCTTGAACCTGACCCTCTGTCAATAGTGAGGGCCCTTCTGCCTCAGGTGCTCCTGCTCAAAATATACACCGTCATGCTCGATGCAAATGCTGCCGAGCATGCTGCGAGAACTTTAGCAATGCAGATCGCTTCCGACAATGCAAAAGACCTTATTGATGAGCTGACTCTGGCGTATAACAAAGGGCGCCAGCAGGAAATTACAGCAGAAATCCTCGACCTGGTCGGAGGGTCGTTATCTTAGCCAGTAGTATGGCCATTTGATCTATAATGTGTTATCACAGAGCGAATTACGCTCCGTGCATTTATGATAGCTTGTGAATGGCAAGGCCGCTGCGGAGCTTCGGCTCGAACCATGTGGTCTTAGGAGGCATGATGTTGCCTGAGTCGGCGATATCTACAAGTTGCTTCATTGAAACAGGGTACAGGGCAAATGCAACGGCCATCTCCCCGCTGTCAACCCTGCGTGACAGTTCGCCAAGGCCTCGTATACCTCCGACAAAGTCAATTCTCTTATCTGTACGGAGATCTCGTATGCCGAGAATCTTGTCGAGAACGAGATTCGAAAGTATGGTGACATCCAATACGCCTATAGGGTCGTTGTCGTCATATCTGCCTTCTTTGGCTGCAAGTGAGTACCACTTTCCATCAAGGTACATAGAGAATTCATGGAGCTTGCCCGGCTTGTATATCTCAGTACCTTCTTCCTTTACTTCGAAGTCTTCTGAAAGAGCTGACACCAGCTGCTCCGATGAGAGTCCGTTCAGGTCCTTTACTACGCGGTTGTAATCGATAATCTTCAGCTGGCTGTCAGGAAATGCAACAGTCATGAACCAGTTGTATTCTTCCTCGCCTGTGTGGCCTGCGTTGCCGGCTCTCTTCTCAGCTCCGACTCTTGCGGCTGCTGCTGTCCTGTGGTGACCGTCGGCAACGTAGAATGCTGGTATGTCAGCAAAAATTTCAGTAATTCTGTCAATATCCTCCTGATTGTCGATCACCCAGAAATGATGTCCGAAACCATCGGCGGCAGTAAAGTCGTATTCCGGCTCTCCCGCAATATACTTAGCCACGATCTCGTTGACCTCAGCATTGTCCGGATAGGCGAAGAAGACAGGTTCTATGTTCGCGTCCTGGATGCGTACGTGTATCATACGGTCGTCTTCCTTGTCTTTGCGCGTGAGTTCGTGTTTCTTGATCTTTCCCTCAGCGTAGTCGTCCGTATGGGCGCATACCACAAGACCATATTGGGTGCGTCCCTCCATTGTCTGGGCATATATATAATAAAAAGGCTTCTCATCCTGAACAAGCCATCCCTTGGCCTGCCAGAATGAGAAGTTTTCTACAGCCTTGTCGTACGCAGGCTGACTATGTTCGTCGATTATCGGATCGAAATCGATTTCAGGCTTTGTAATATGAAGAAGAGACTTTTCTCCGGCCTCGGCTTTTGCTTCAACTGAATTTAGCACGTCATATGGACGGGCTGCAACTTCTTCGGCATACTGTTTTGGCGGGCGTACCGCTGCGAAAGGTTTTATTCTTACCATATAGGATTCTTTTAGGAATCCAAATATAGCAATTATTTGTTACAACTTCCTACCATACGGTATTTTTCGCAGAGCAGATCCACTACAGGAGCCACTGCCTTAGGGAATACCTTGCGAAGGTCGATTTCATCGCTTGAGGTAAGCACGTTCTTAAGTGCGCGCATGAAGTTGTCCTTGATCTCAGTTGCGAGGTTAACCTTGACGATACCGTTTGCAATAGCTTCCTGAACCATTGAGTGAGGAATTCCAGAGCTTCCGTGAAGTACGAGGGCAACATCAGTAGCAGAATGGATCGCAGCAAGTCTCTCGATGTCGAGCTTTGGAGCCTGCTTGTAGAATCCGTGAGCAGATCCGATAGAAACAGCAAGTGCGTTTACTCCTGTCTTCTCGACAAAGAGTGCCGCTTCTTCAGGAGTTGTGAATCCGCCACCCTGCTCCTGTCCGAGCTTTGCAACATATCCAAGTTCAGCCTCTACGTTTGCTCCGAAAGGCTTTGCCATCTCTACCACCTGACAGGTAGTCTCTACGTTCTCTTCGAACGGTCTTTCGCTGGCGTCGATCATTACTGAATCAAATCCTGCATCAAGACATCTTTTTACGAGCTCTACAGAGCCGCCGTGATCGAGATGAATCCATCCCTGAACTCCGTAATCAGCGATAGCCTGTCTTCCCATCTTTACTGCCTGCTCAAGACCCATATAGTCGATTGAACTTCTGGTCAACTGAAGGAGAACCGGTGCTTCAGTCTGTGCTGCTGCCTTCATTACAGCAGTAAGTGTCTCAAAATTGTAAAAATTAGTAGCAAGAATGGCTGTGCGCTCGTTCTGGCATTTTTTCAGAATTTCCTGTACTGTCATAGCTAAATTGTGTATATTTATGTAATAATAATCCGACTTTTGGAAAAGTAATGGCAAAGTTATACAATTTTTTGTAAATTTGCGCGGTTTTGCACATTACCCGTAGGTTTTAGTATAGCCTCGTAGAGACCGCATTAACATATAAAACAAAATAATCGTGACTAAAGAAGAAACAAAAAAATTCCAGTATTGGCAGTGGCGTACCATTCTCGGAACCATGATCGGCTATGCCATCTTCTATTTCGTAAGAAAGAACTTTTCTTTTGCCATTCCTGGTCTTACAGCTGAGTACGGAATCTCAAAGACTACCTTCGGACTTCTGATGACAATTGTAGGTCTTATCTATGGTCTGTCAAAGTTCTTCAACGGTATGCTTGCTGACCGTCTTAACGGCAGGTGGCATATGACAGCCGGTCTGGCAATCTGCTCTGTTGTGAATCTCGTGTTCGGAGCCGGAGCAATCATCGCCGGTATCTTTACAGGTCAGACTTATGGCCCTTCATTCATCAACACCCTCGTGATCATCTTCGGAGTTCTTATGGTGTTGAACAACATCTTCCAGGGTTGCGGATTCCCTCCATGCAACCGTCTCATAACCCACTGGGTTCCACCTCACGAACTCGCTACCAAGATGTCTATCTGGAATGCATCCCACTCTATCGGAGCATTCATCATTGCAGTCCTCTGCGGTTACATCATGGGTAACATGGGTACCGACATGACAGGTAACGAGGAAATGCGTGCAAGAATCGTTGAGAATACAGCGAAGATCACCGAGTCTATGGACCCTGCTGCAGCTCAGGCATATGTGGACAATGCTCTCCAGCATGTAGGCGCATGGCAGTGGGCATTCTGGATTCCTGCTATCATCGGTCTCTTCGGAGTACTTTTCATCATCACTGTCCTCAGGGATACACCTAAGTCAGTAGGCCTTCCGGAACTCGCCGGTACGAAGACCGAACTTGACGGCAAGGAAGAGACATCTGCCGAGTTCAAGGAATTCCTCCGTAAGAAGGTGTTCATGAACCCTATCATCTGGATTCTTGCCATCTCAGACTTCTTTGTATATATAGTACGTTTCGCCATCCTCGACTGGGGCCCTACATTCCTTCAGGAATCAAGAGGACTTTCATCAGAAATGGCAGGATGGACAGTTGCAATATTCGAAGTCATGGGAGTATGCGGTATGCTTACTGCAGGTATTATTTCAGATAAGCTGTTCAAGGGACGTTCACAGAGAACATGTGTATTCTGCATGGCGGGAGTGCTGATCTTCATTTCACTCTTCGTACTGCTTCCAGAGACAACCAATCCGACCCTCCTTCTTGCTTTCCTTGCAATCTCAGGATTCTTCATCTATGGCCCTCAGGCTCTCATCGGTGTGATTGCATCCAATCAGGCAACAAAGAAGGCTGCTTCTACAGCAAACGGTGTCGTAGGCTTCGTAAGCTATATTTCAGTTGCAGTTTCAGGTGTAGGTTTCGGTTTCATTTCAGACCACTTCGGATGGCAGTGGGTGTTCATTACAATGATCATCATTGCAGTCCTCGGTCTTCTCGCCCTCCTTACTCTTTGGAATGTGAAGAGCGATGGTTACGACCATGACGACGAAGCTGAAATCGAGGCTAAGGCTATTGAGGAAGTTGAGGCTGTATCAGCGGAATAACGACTTTCAGCATAATATGAAAAGAGGACGACCGGATGGCCGTCCTCTTCTTGTTTATCTTCCGTTCAGCTTTTCTATTTGTTCACCTGAAAGCGTGTGCTTCCTAATTCAAAGTACTCTACTATCTGATGTGCAGCAGCCAGACCGGCGTTGATGTTTGCTTCCGCTGTCTCCGCTCCCATCTTCTTAGGAGTCGCGAACACTCTGTCTCCGAACTTTTCCTTCATTTCCTCGTATCTTTCAGGCGCGATGTCGGTTACGTATTTCAGGTCCGGACGCTCCTCAAGAGCCTTTATAAGCCCTTCTTCGTCGATAAGTTCCTTTCGGGCCGTGTTTACAAGACATGCTCCATACGGCATCTGTGCTATATGGTCATAGTTTACCGATTTTTTAGTCATCGGCGTCGCCGGAATGTTTATTGACACAAAGTCGCATGTGCTGTACAATTTGTCTTTGGAGAATGTCGTATTCCATCTCTTGTGCCTTTCTTTCACTTCGTTGGTATATACAAGAACCTCCATACCAAGGCCTACAGCTTTCTTTGCGATAAGTTCACCGATGTTTCCGAATCCGATAATACCAAGATGCCTGCCTGAAATCTCACATCCTGTCCCGGGCTTGAAGAGATTTCGTGACATATATATCATCATCGATATTGCCAGCTCAGCCACAGCATTGGAATTCTGTCCCGGGGTATTCATCACAACTATACCTCTTTCTGTGCATCTGGCAAGGTCGATATTGTCGTAGCCTGCTCCTGCACGAACTACAATCTTCAGGTTCCTGGCTGCATCAATTACATCTGCGGTAACCTTGTCAGAGCGAACAATCATTGCATCGACTTCGGCTACAGCCTCAATGAGCTCACTCTTCTGAGTATATTTTTCAAGAGGTATCAGTTCGTGCCCAGCATTCTCGATAATCTCTCTGATACCGTCTACAGCTTTCGCAGCAAACGGTTTTTCAGTAGCGAGCAGTACCTTCATAATCTACTTCTTTAATGATTCAAACTCTTTCATACAGTCAACCAGTGCCTGTACGCTTTCCATAGGGCAGGCATTATAGATAGATGCACGGAATCCTCCTACAGATCTGTGACCTTTTATTCCTGTCATGCCTTTTTCCTTGGCAAATGCCATGAATTCATCCTGAAGGTTTTCATATCCTTCGGCCATTACGAAGCAGACATTCATTATCGAACGGTCCTCGACTGCCGCAGTTCCTTTGAAAAGAGAGTTTCTGTCGATCTCATCATATAGCAGAGCTGCCTTCTTTTTGTTGATTTCATATATGGCTTCTACTCCACCGATACTCTTGAGCCATTTCAGTGTCTCGTTCATCACATAGATGGCAAACACTGGAGGGGTGTTGAACATAGAACCACCGTCGATGTGTGTCCTGAGGTCAAGCATGGTAGGAATATATCTGCTTACCTTTCCGAGGAGGTCCTTGCGTACAATGAAGAAAGCGACACCGGCAGGACCGACGTTCTTCTGTGCACCGCCATAGATCATGGCATATTTGCTGACGTCGACAGGACGGCTGAGAATGTCTGACGACATGTCGGCGATAAGCGGAACCGGGCTGTCTATGTCATGGTGGATTTCAGTTCCATAAATTGTGTTGTTTGATGTGATATGGAAATAATCCAGGTCGGAAGGAATCTCATATCCCTTTGGTATATAATTGAATACAGTCTCTGCGGATGAGGCTACGGCGTATGCGTTGCCTAGTCCTTTGGCCTCTTTCAAAGCCTTCTTGGCCCATACTCCTGTTTCCAGATAACCAGCTTTGTTCTCGAGAAAGTTCATCGCAACATAGAGAAATCCCATGCTGGCTCCGCCTCCGAGAAACACAATTTCATGTGTGTCAGGAATATTAAGAAGTTCTCTCCAGAGTGAACGGCATTCGTTCATTACGGCTTCCCACTCCTTTGTTCTGTGTGATATTGATATGACCGGAATGCCGGTTCCGTTGAAATCCTTTAAAGCTTCGATAGCGTTGTCGATGGCTACTTGCGGAAGAGCGCAAGGGCCAGCTGTGAAGTTGTGAACTTTTTTCATGATCAGTCTGATTAAAATCCGTTTCTATACTAGAATACTCCCTTTGTGTCTGATATCTTTTCGCAGTAGTGGCAAAGGAGAGAAATGTCATTGCCTTTTGCCTTTACTGTAAATCTTGTCTTGATCGGCTGATGGTTGGTGACACATTTGGGATTCATGCATTTGGCGATGCCGACCACCTCTTCCGGCATGACCACCTTCTTCTTTTCCACAACCTTGAAGTCCTTGATGACGTTGACTGTGGCTTCAGGTGCCAGAAGAGCCAGCTTGTTCAGTTCGTCGTCCGCAAAGAACTTGTCGGCAATCTTGATTATACCTTTTCTGCCATGCTGCCTGCTGTTGAGGTTTATGCCTATTGTGATCTGGTTCTCTATTCCTTCAAGATTCAGGATTCTGAGAGCCTTATATACATTTTCAGCTGGAATGTGGTCTAGTACCGTACCATTCTCCAATGCACTGACTACTAATTCTTTTCTACTCATAATGACTAGTTTATCTATAACCTAACAGATATGATATGATGGCCATTCTGACGTAAAGTCCGTTTTCGGCCTGCTTGAAATAGTATGCGTAAGGAGTGTCGTCGACATCCTGGTCGATTTCCGTCACTCTTGGAAGCGGATGAAGAATTTTCATGTTGTCGCGTACGTTGTTCAGCATCGATGCTTCAAGACGATATACATCTTTCACCCTTTCATATTCCATAGGGTCTGTGAACCTTTCCTGCTGAACGCGTGTCATGTAAAGTATGTCGCACTCGTTGAGATAATCATCCAATGATGTCGTCTCGATGTATTCGATGCCCTTTGAATCCAGGAATTCCTTGTATTCCTTAGGCATCTTCAGTTCTTCGGGTGCGGTAAAGATGAATTTAGGATGGAAGTGGGACATCGCCTGCAGGAGGGAGTGTGTGGTTCGTCCGTATTTGAGGTCTCCTACCATATTGATGGTCAGCCCTTCAAGTGTTCCCTGAGTCTGAAGGATGGAATACAGGTCGAGAAGAGTCTGCGACGGGTGCTGGTTGGCTCCGTCACCGGCATTCACCACAGGAACGCTTGCTTCTTCGGAGGCATATCTTGAGCTTCCTTCCAACGGATGACGCATTACGATCATATCCACGTAATTCGACACCATCTTGATCGTATCCTTCAATGTCTCTCCTTTGCTTTGGCTTGTGTTGGAGGCGTCGGAAAAACCTATTACCTTGGCACCCAGACGGTTGATGGCCGTTTCAAAGCTAAGCCTTGTCCTTGTGGAAGGCTCGAAGAAAAGGCTCGCGATTACCTTCCCTTCAAGAAAGTTCTGAACCCTGTTCTGTTCAAATTCCTTTGCCGTTTCCAGAACGTGCAGGATTTCCTCCTTTGTGAAATCCCCGATAGAAATCAAACTTTTCCTGCTCATAATATTTATTATAATTCATCTATGCTGCATCCTTCCACGTCGCCCATCCTTTCAAGAAAGGTGTCGACCTGTGACAGACGTACGCTTGTGTCAATGCTGCATTCCATATCAAACTTCTGGTTCTTCTGTTCCAGTCCCATATCCTTCATCACCTTCATCACATCGTTCATGTTCATATAGCCGAATGATATGCGGAACAGCTTGCATGCAATCTTCTCAATGATCTGTGCGTTTGCCAGGGCATCAGCCGTCGAGGTCTTGTAGGCACGTATGAGTCCCGGAATGCCGAGTTTTATGCCTCCGAAATATCTTACCACCACAACCAGTATGTCGCTTAGACTGTTCGAATCGATCTGTCCAAGAACAGGTCTGCCGGAAGAACCCGAAGGCTCGCCGTCGTCGTTTGCGCGGAATTTCTCCCCGAGGTGGCCGAGCCTGTAGGCATACACGTGATGCCTGGCGTCATAATATTCCTTCTTGAGAGCCGCAACAATCTCCTTTACTTCCTCTTCAGTCTCAACGGGATATGCATGGGCAATGAACCTACTGCCATTGTCCTTGAAGAGCCCGCGTGCCTCAGATGCTATGCTCTTGTAGGAATCCTTAATCTCAAAATTGCCCATACAAACATCAAATTTAGTATTTTTTACAAAAAAATTAAAAAAAACTTGCACTTTGTTTTCCTGTGTGTCTTTCTGTCATTTTTTGCTTTGGCTGAAAGAAAAATTTGCTACCTTTGGCTTCGCTTCGCTTCAGAAGCAGCTGATTTTACAATTCTAACTGTTCTATGATACTGAGATATAGAGTTTCACTCCCGGGTTTGAAGGGATTTGCAAGAGTGTATGAGGTAAAAGATACGACTACACTATATAGTTTTCACAAGCAGATGAGGGCGGATATGGATTTCCCTCAGGACCAGCTGGTGCTTTTCAAGGCATTTGACATGAATGGTGACGTCAGTGCCCGTTACGGCATATTTGACCTTGGAAGCGGAACGATTGATGGCGTGACTGCAGGTGAATGCCATAAGAAAGGTGAGGACAAATTCATATATTTTTATGACACGACCAATGTCAAGAGTGTCATCGTGACCTTTGACGGCGAGGGAGAACTGCGCAGGAATGTTCTGTATCCTCTACTTGTCGAGAGCAAGGGACCGAATCCTGTAGAGTTCGAGAATGGCTATGTGGCATTCGAAGACCTTCCGGACGATAAGAAGAAAGATCCGGATGACGATGACTACGATGACGATGACAGTGACGCAGACGAGGAGGATGAAGACGGCGTTGAGGAATTCTACGACGAGGAAGATGACGAATAAAAGACTGATCATAATACTGGGCCCGACCGCTGTAGGAAAGACCGACTACAGCATCGAGACTGCGCTCAGATATGATTCTCCTATAATATCCTGCGATTCGCGTCAGATATATAAGGAAATGACCATAGGCACGGCTGTGCCTTCCGCTGAGCAGCTTTCTGCTGTTCAGCATTATTTTATCCATTCACATACCGTTACAGATCTGTATACTGCAGGTCGTTATGAAGTCGAGGCGCTAGGACTCATAAACCGCCTGTTTGCCGAGGGACACGATACTCTGGTGATGGCAGGAGGATCCGGTTTCTATGTCGATGCTCTGGTGAACGGACTGGATGACTTTCCGGCAGCGGATCTCGCATTGAGGGAAGAGCTTATGGGCAGGCTGAAGAATGAGGGTGTCGAGTCTCTGAGAATGGAACTCAGAGCCCTGGATCCGGAGAGTTATGCCACTATAGATATCGCCAATGGCCAGCGTGTCGTAAGGGCTCTGGAAGTCTGTCTAATGACTGGAAGGCCGTTTTCTTCGTTCAAGACAAATTCAAACAGGAAAAGGGAATTCACGATAGAGAAGATAGGACTTGTCAGGCCCCGGGATGTGCTGTATGACAGGATAAACCGCAGAGTCGTACAGATGGTTGATGACGGCCTTGTCGACGAGGTGCGTTCATTGACACAATTCCGTAATCTGGCGGCCCTCCAGACAGTCGGATACAAGGAGATATTTGACTGGCTCGATTATGAAGCCGGCCTTGTCTCTGCAGAAGGATGGGGACCGACCTCACCTGGAGATGGCCCGGTGACATCTTTGGAACGTGCGGTGGAGCTGATTCAACGGAATACCCGCCGTTATGCCAAGAGACAATTGTCATATTGGGGCAGGGACAAGGATATCCGTTGGATGGAAATCTAGAGAGGGAGCTGGACAAGCTTCCTCTTTTCGTAGTGAGCGCACCATCGGAAGCCCAGGGACTTTACGATGGCTGCATATTTTGCAAAATCAAGACCTACATGGAAATCATCATGGGAGTCAGAACCGAAACTGATGATCTCTCCTCCCATCTCACGATATCTGGCAAGCACGTTTGTGTCAAGGTGTGACTGCCTTCCGTTAAAGTTCTGGTAGCTTTTTGTGTTGATTTCCAGAGCTTTGCCGTTGTGTATGAGATAACGGAACATTTCGTCGAAGATATCGCTGAAATCCTTGTACAGGATATCGGTCTGTTCGTAGTCCCAATAGCGGACGATGTAATCGTAGTGACCCATTATGTCGAAATCCTCAAGGTGCTTCATCTCAGTGCAGAGAGTCTCGAGATATCCTCCATAGGCGGTTTTCCAATCCTTGTCTTCGTAATATCCTCCGAAGTAGGGATCTGTATCTCCTACATAGTGGATGCTGCCGATGACCTGGTCGAAGCTGTTTGTCTTGATGAGCTGGCGTGCCTCTTCGCGGCAGTTCGGATGCATGCCGATCTCTATGCCTTTGAGTATCTTTATCTCAGGCAGAAGCTCCTGTACTCTGTCAATCTCCTTCTGCTGGGCCTCGATGTCAAGAAGATCGGTGGCGTGTATGTTGTGGCTTATTGTGTATTCCGGTGCATATATGTCGTTATGGTCGGTGAAGCACAATCCTCCCAGCCCCATTTTCGCCGCAGCTCTTGAAGACTTCTCAATCGAGGTCCTCTTCCCATCAAAGGAAAATTCGCAATGATTGTGATTGTCGAAAATATTCTTCATCCTTTTAGCTCAGTCCTTCAATCTGTCCGTCGATGATGTCGATTCTGGTAGCCTGAGGAACCTTTGGAAGGCCAGGCATACGTATGATGTCACCGGCGATGGCTACTATCATTTCAGAACCGCTGTTGATCACTATGTCCTTGATGTTGAACTCGAAACCTTCAGGTGCGCCATAGGCAGTCTGATCCTGGGAGAATGAGTACTGAGTCTTGGCTATGCAGACAGGGAAGTGTGATATGCCCATCTTTTCTGCGATAGCGATCTTTTTCTTTGCCGTGCTTGAAAAAGTGATGCCGGCAGCCTTGTATATGTTCTTGGCAACGGCCTCGATCTTTTCAGGAATGCTCTGATTGTCTTCATATGTGAACTTGAGAGGACCGGATGGATTGTTGTCTATGGTTTCCACAACCAGTCTTGCGAGGTCTTCGGCTCCCGGACCACCTTCCGCAAATGCGTTGTTGAGGGCAAAAGGAACTCCCATTTCTGCGCAATGCTCCTTGACGAGCCTGATCTCATCTTCTGTGTCTGATGCATATTTGTTGAAGCATACAACGACGGTCTGGCCGAAGCTCTTGAGATTGTTTATGTGTCTGTCAAGATTAGCAAAGCCTTTGATTACGCCTTCTGCATCCGGCTTCTGAATGTCTGCCAGAGCTGTGCCTCCATGCATCTTGAGACCGTTCAATGTCGCGACGAGCACAGTGAGGTCTGGCTTCAGGCCGCTTTTACGGCATTTGATGTTGAAGAATTTTTCAGCTCCAAGGTCTGCTCCGAATCCGGCTTCCGTAATCACATAATCACCGAAAGTCATGGCTGTCCTGGTCGCAATGATCGAGTTGCAGCCGTGAGCGATATTGGCAAAAGGACCGCCATGGATGATGGCTGCTGTGTTCTCAGTGGTCTGTACGAGATTAGGTTTCAAGGCGTCTTTGAGGAGGGTGAGAATGGCTCCGGTGACACCCAGATCCTTGACCTGGAACGGCGTGCCGTCAAATCTGTAGCCGAGAAGAATGTTGTCGATCCTTCTTCGCATATCATCAAGATCTTTTGACAGACAAAGGATGGCCATTATCTCAGAGGCAGGAGTTATGTCGAATCCAGACTCCTGGGTCAGACCGTTTGTGCGCGGGCCAAGGCCTGTCACGATGCTTCTGAGCGAACGGTCATTCACATCAAGAACCCGTTTCCATAGCACTTCCTTAAGGGCGAATCCTTCTTCCTGATGCTGGTAAAGGTAGTTGTCCAGCAGTGCGGATATCATGTTGTGGGCAGAAGTGACAGCATGAAAATCGCCGGTAAAATGAAGATTTATGTTTTCCATAGGAACCACCTGTGCATATCCGCCGCCTGCAGCACCGCCCTTCATGCCGAAGCAAGGTCCCAGAGACGGTTCCCTGAGTGCTACTATTGCTTTTTTACCTATACGGTTCAGACCAAGTGCAAGACCTACGGACACTGTGGTCTTGCCTATGCCGGCCTTTGTCGCTGTGATAGCTGTGACAAGTATGAGCTTGCTTTTTGCAACCTTTTCCGGATCGATAAGGTCTGCCGGAACTTTGGCCATATAATGTCCATACTGTGATACATTCTCTTCCGGAATGCCGATGCTTGCGGCTATCTCGGTAATTCTGCGCATTTCAATGCTTCTGGCGATTTCTATGTCGGTCTTCATTTCTGATGATATTAAGTTCACTAAAAACACTGCGAAATTAGTAAAAAAATCCTACTTTTGCATTTAATGTGCAGTTAGATTTCATTATGATTACATTCGGTTACAGAAATAAGCTCAATGGTCCCCTCAGGGCAGCGGTGGCCATTGCCATCGGAGTCGTTATGGTGGCGAGCAAGACAAATGCCCTTGAACTGGCAGTCCGTATAGTAGCAGCTTTTCTTGTCGCATCCGGAGTCGTATCATTCGTATATGGCTATTTCAAGAGAAAGGAAGGAGCGATGAGCCTTATGGGATTCAACGCTGTGGTTGATATCGTCCTGGGCGTGCTGATATTCCTCTGGCCGGGAGTGGTGGCAAACCTCATCCTTTATATTGTGGGCTTCGCTCTTCTCGGATTCGGACTTTTCCAGATAATAACCCTTGTCAGTGCCAACCGCGTGCTCAGTGTAGGTGTCGGAACATTCATCCTGCCTGCTCTGGTTGTCCTGGCGGGTGGGTTTCTTCTTGCAAGGCCGTCTTTTGTCGGTGAGGCAATAGGTGCATTTGCCGGAGCGGCGCTTATCGTATATGGTGCTTCAGAACTGCTTTCATCATGGAAGATGAATAAGGTGATGAAGGAATATGAGTTCCGTCAGACGGAGAAGCTTGACGAGCAGCCGGCAGAAAAGGAAGAGACCGTGCCGACAGAGGTGAGGGACGTCGAATTCGAGAAAGTGGACGAACAATAGATGATTCCTCAGGATATTGTAAACAAGATACTTGACACCGCGCAGATTGTTGATGTGGTGAGTGATTTCGTTTCGTTGAAGAAGCGTGGCTCTAATTATCTGGCCTGCTGCCCTTTTCATAACGAAAAGACTCCGTCGTTTTCTGTTTCAGCTGCCAAGGGTATATATAAGTGCTTCGGTTGCGGAAAATCCGGTACTGCCGTAGGATTTGTAATGGAGCATGAACATATGTCATATACCGAGGCTCTGAAGTACCTTGCAAAGAAATACAATATTGAAGTTATCGAAAAGGAAGAGACTGCCGAGGAAATAGCCAAAAGGCAAAGATATGAGAGTCTTCTGCTGGTGTCGGAGTTCGGCGGTAAATTCTTTCAGGACAGCCTTCAGACTCCTGAAGGTCAGACTATTGCATATCAATACTTCCGCAGCAGAGGTCTTCAGGACGAGACGATCCGGAAATATGGATTGGGATGGGCTCCTGTAAGCCGCAAGGCTTTGTCCGAGGCAGCGCGCGCAGCCGGATGTAAGGAGGAGTTCCTGATCGAGACGGGATTGAGCGTAAAATATGATGACGGAAGGCTGGTGGACAGGTTCTATGACAGGGTAATGTTTCCGATACATTCCGTCAGCGGCCGTGTGATTGCGTTCGGTGGCAGGACTTTGAAGACAGACAAGTCTGTAGCCAAATATATAAATTCTCCGGAAACGGAAATCTATGTCAAGAGCCGTTCCCTCTACGGAATCTATTTTGCCAAGAGCGAGATAGCCAGAAAGGACAGGTGCATACTTGTAGAGGGCTATCTAGATGTACTTTCAATGCATCAGCTGGGCATGACAAATGTCGTGGCGTCCAGCGGAACCTCCCTGACGGTCGAGCAGATCCGGATGATACATAAGTTCACCGACAATATCACCATTATCTATGATGGCGACGGTGCCGGTATAAAGGCTGCGCTCAGGGGCATCGACATGGTACTCAAGGAGGGAATGAATGTCAAGGTGGTTCTCCTTCCTGACGGGCAGGATCCGGATGATTTTGCCAGGAAGCATACCTTGGAGGAGGTGCAGGATCATATTGCCCGGAATGAGTGTGACTTCATAGCCTTCAAGACCGACCTTCTTCTGAATGAGGCAGGCAGCGACCCTTTGAAGAGAGCTGGCCTTATCAATGATATAGCTGATACGATATCAGTGATTCCAGACGCTGTAGTGCGTGCAATGTATGTACGTTCAACGGCAGAAAAGTTCAATATAGATGAAGGACTTCTCCTTGACCGTATAGGTAAAAGCAGGACCGCGATGATAGAGGCGGATCTCAAGCAGAGGGAGAGGGAAAGAACCGGAGCAGAGGTCGTGCCGGAATATGTAGAGGGTCCCGGTGCCGTTGAGGTTGTTGTGCCTCAGGACGAACCTGTCCCAGAGGTGAAATACGATGGACCTGTGAAGATCGAGGACAAGTCAATGGCTCCATGCGAGAAGGACCTTCTGAAATTCATACTGGAAGAGGGCTGTACTACTCTTGATTTTGACAGGGATTCGAAATATTATGTCGAGGGCAGCAGCATAAATGTAGCGGAATTCATCGACGGTATTCTTGCAGAAGACGACGCGGAATTTGTAAATTCTTCTTACAGAAAGACTTACGAGGAATATTTCCGTTACTATGAGGAGGGCCTGTCTCAGGAACAGATTCAGTCGCGCCTGCTCAATAGCATGGATCCGGAAATAGCTGCTGTCGCGAAGGATCTGCTTATAGAAAAACATCAGCTTACGGTAAGCAATTATGAGAAGTCGATGACAGCTGTATCCACCAAGCTTGTGATTTATGTGCCCAAGACAATCATGACTTATCAGTGCAGGAAGCTTGATGGTATGATTGCGGTTCTCACTGCTGAATTGGCGGATACGGAAGATCTTGAACGTCAGCTGGAAGTGCTGTCAAAGATAGACGAGATCAACCGCATGCGTGCCGTCCTCAATAACGAACTTGGCAGGGTATAGATTTTTTTGTATTTTTGCGGGTTCGCGCAATAAAATGATAATTTAAGAAACTATATATGAGCAAGAAATTCAACAGAACGCTTGTGACCTGTGCACTTCCTTATGCAAACGGTCCCGTGCATATCGGCCATCTTGCCGGTGTATATGTGCCTGCAGACATCTATGTGAGGTACTTGAGAATGAGGGGAGAGGACGTCCTTTATGTATGCGGATCGGATGAGCATGGAGTGCCTATCACCATCAAGGCACAGAAGGAGGGATGTACTCCGCAGGATATCGTGGACAGATATCACAGAATTATCAAGGATTCGTTCACTGGGCTCGGAATCAACTTCGACATATATTCGAGAACATCTTCAAAGACTCATCACAAGAATGCTTCTGACTTTTTCAGAAAGCTCTATGATGAGGGCAAGTTCATCGAGAAGGTGAGCGAGCAGTATTATGATGAGGAGACCAAGACCTTCCTCGCAGACCGCTACATTACAGGAACATGTCCTCGTTGCGGTGCGGAAGGTGCCTATGGCGACCAGTGCGAAAAGTGTGGTGCCACCCTGAGTCCGGACGAACTTATCAACCCTAAGTCAGCCCTCAGCGGCGGCGAGCTTGTGAAGAAGGAGACCAAGCATTGGTATCTGCCTCTTGACCAGTATGAGGGATGGCTTTCCGAGTGGATTCTTGACGGACACAAGGAGTGGAGAAGCAATGTCTACGGCCAGTGCAAGAGCTGGATTGACGGAGGTCTCCAGCCACGTGCCGTGAGCCGTGACCTTAATTGGGGCGTTCCGGTGCCTGTGGAAGGCTCTGAGGGCAAGGTTCTCTATGTGTGGTTTGATGCTCCTATCGGATATATCTCGAACACTCAGGAGCTTCTTCCTCAGTCGTGGGAGAAGTGGTGGAAGAGCGAGGACACCAAGCTCGTACACTTCATCGGAAAGGACAATATCGTATTCCACTGTATCGTCTTCCCTTCAATGCTGAAGGCAGACGGCAGCTACATACTTCCTGACAACGTCCCTGCAAACGAGTTCCTCAACCTTGAGGGGGACAAGATCTCGACATCGCGCGGATGGGCTGTGTGGCTTCACGAGTACCTCGAGCAGTTCCCGGGGCAGGAGGACGTGCTCCGTTATGTTCTTACGGCAAATGCTCCTGAGACAAAGGACAACGACTTCTCATGGAAGGACTTCCAGGCACGCAACAACAGCGAACTCGTGGCAATTCTCGGAAACTTCGTAAACCGTGCAGTGGTTCTTACGCATAAGTATTTTGACGGCAAGGTGCCTGCTGACCTCAAGCCTGAGGCTGTGGATGCAGAGACTCTGGCTCAGATCCAGCCACTCAAGGAGGAAATGCAGCGCTATCTCGACGGATATAAGTTCCGCGAGGCCCTCAAGGAGGCCATGAACATCGCCCGCCTTGGAAACAAGTACCTTACTGACACAGAGCCATGGAAGGTGGCTAAGACAGATATGGACAGAACTGCTTCTATTCTGAATGTATCTCTCCAGATCTGTGCATCCCTTGCTGTTGCTTTCGAGCCGTTCCTTCCGTTCTCTTCCGAGAAGCTCCGCAGCATCCTCAATGTAGGCATAGTTGCAGGTGCAGACCACCGTGCAGGTGAAGAAGGTGCGGCGAGCGAGAACATTTACAAAGCAGGTGAAGGCGCTGCGCTTCATACATCTTCTGTCATTTCGAGCGAAGTCGAGAAATCCCTCACTCTCTCATGGGACGACCTTGGAAAGGCGTCCATCCTTCCTGCAGGACATCAGCTCAACCCTGCAACCCTCCTCTTCGCCAAGATAGAAGACGAGGTCGTAGACGCTCAGATTGCACGCCTTCAGGCGATCCGCGCAGAACGCGAGGCTGCCGCAAAGGCGGCTGAGGCAGCTGTCGTGACCCCTCAGAAGGAAGAGTGCACATTCGATGACTTCCAGAAGATGGACATCAGGACTGCTACAGTCCTCGAGGCTGAGCGTGTCCCTAAGACTGACAAGCTTCTTAAGCTTACAATCGACACCGGCATCGACAAGAGAGTCATTGTGTCCGGCATCGCCGAGCAGTATTCTCCTGAGGAGATGGTCGGCAAACAGATCTGTATCCTTGCCAACCTTGCTCCGCGCAAGATCCGTGGCATCGAGTCCAAGGGAATGATCCTTATGGCTCGCCAGAACGACGGCAAGATGCGTTTTGTCACTCCGCAGGAAACTCTTTGTAATGGTGCAGAAATAGGATAACCGTCATCCCCGGCGCAATTGTCATCTCCAGCGCAATTGTCATCTCCAGCGCAATTGTCATCCCCGGCTTGACCGGGGATCTGTATAAACTATGATAAAGACAGAGTACTACAAGGATCTTACAAAGATGAACACCTTCAGGATGAAGGTGAAAGCGAAATGCTTTATTGAATATGATTCGATTGCGGATCTTGTTGATATAGAATTTGAGGAACTGTCTCGTCCGATATTGCATATCGGAGGGGGCAGTAATCTGCTTTTTACTCAGGATTTCAAGGGAACTGTTCTTCATTCGAAGATTGATTTCATAGAAATCCTCGACGAGTGCGATAGTGTTCCGGGGGTGGGGGAATGCCTCCTCCATACAAATGGCGCATCGTCGGCAGATTTCAGCCAATCAAGCAAGGTTCTGGTGTCGGTAGGTGCCGGAGTGGTGTTCGATGATTTATGTGCCTGGGCTGCCAAGGAAGGCTTTTGGGGAGTGGAGAATCTGTCTTATATCCCGGGAGAGGTCGGCGCTTCGGCTGTTCAGAATATAGGAGCTTATGGAGTCGAGGTGAAGGATGTGATCCATAGGGTTTACTGCTATGATACCGTTGAGGAGGAGTTCGTGAGTTTCGAGGTGGAGGAGTGCGGATATGGATATCGTGACTCTATATTCAAGAATCCGGAAATCAAGGGCAGGTATATTGTCACTCATGTGGTGTTTGCACTTTCTCGTGAGCCTCGTCCAGTGCTTGATTACGGGCATCTGAAGGATGCCGTTGTCGCTGTCGCAGAGGTTTCTGACGACCCCCGCCCTCTTCGAGGGCACCCCCTAGCCGGGGGTGGCATGTCGCAGGAAACTTCTGTGGCAGCGACAACTCTAACGCGCATTACTCCGCAGATGATAAGGAAGGTAATCATCAAGATCAGGAAAGAGAAACTTCCTGAGCCTTCTGTGATGGGAAGTGCCGGCAGTTTCTTCAAAAATCCGGTCATTAGCCTTGAGCACTTCCAGCGCATCGAGTCTGCGGCACAGACCGAGCACGGACAAGACTATAAGGTGCCTCATTATGATCTGCCGGACGGAATGGTCAAGGTGCCTGCAGCATGGATGATCGAACAGTGCGGATGGAAGGGCCGTCGCAGCGGAGGAGCGGCCGTCTATGAGAAACAGCCGCTTGTCATCGTCAATTATACAGGAGAAGCCTATCCTGAGGAAATCATAGGATTGGAACGTCGTATTGTTGCATCTGTCAGGGAGAAGTTCGGTGTCGGACTTCATCCTGAAGTCGACCATATTTAACGTTTTATCAGATCGGGAACCAGATGAAGACGGCGCAGTCCCATAGTGCGTGGGAGAGAATGATGGCTCCAAGTCTTTCCGGAAAGAATCTGTAGGCTAGTCCCCATACAAATCCTGCAACGAGAGCCGCCATTATCAGCATGAAGTTGAAC
The DNA here is from genome assembly GCA_017398335.1 of Bacteroidales bacterium. Taxonomy (GTDB): domain Bacteria; phylum Bacteroidota; class Bacteroidia; order Bacteroidales; family UBA932; genus Cryptobacteroides. Next base: position 25,863 of record JAFQGK010000009.1, read on the forward strand.
TTGGCCAGATGTACCAGGCCGTATACCAGAGTGGTTACTATAAAGCCTGTGGTCGGATTCCAGCGCTTGGAGAAGCTTTTCTGAACGAAACCTCTCCAGAAGATCTCTTCAGCCGGACCGATGATGAAGAGCATCAGCAAGGTCAGGACAACCGGGTTTTCCCCTTCCTTCATTCCGTAGATCATGTTGACCTGAGGTCGGGCGAAATCGAACATCAAGGAAGACAGCCTGTCACCTATCCAGAATATGCCCCATAAGGCGGCGGCCAGCGTGATGCCTATGGCTATGTCACTCCATCCCATCTTTAGATCTTTCCACCATCCCGGTGAGGCGAGAGTGGAATATGTTGTGAGGATAAGGCCTGAACAAGTCATCATCACCCAGAAATTCACATATGGTGAAGTCCATGGTGAAAACATAATAGTCCAGAGGATGAGGGCTATGACGCATCCCAAGACGGTTCGATTAATTGAACCCTTCATATTTCAATCAAATGAATTTGGCAACAACCAGTGTTGTGGCGAGAATTACTGAAAACATCAGCTGGAGATTCGCAGTCCTGACATCAAGATCAGCGATTATTGCAGTTCCTCCGGTCACAGAACTGTTCATTGTCTTTGCGCATCCGATGGCTACCGGCAATGTAAGGAAAATGAACACAGTGCTTGTCGGAAGAATCCCTATTATTGAAAGTACTCCGACCCAGATATAAGGGAAGATCATCTCGAATCCGTAAAGTAATGCCGAAGCCTTTGTCCCGAGTCCCATTGCCATTGTCTTGATGTCGGCGCGCCTGTCTGTCGCCATGTCTCTGGTGTTGTTTGAATGGAGGATGCCGTCTGTTATCAGACCGACAGGAAGGGCAATCCAAAGTACGCTCCAGTCAATTGCCCCGGTAGTCACATATGATGTACCTATGGTCGGAAGAAAGGCGAAAGTCAGGAGGATGTCAAGGTCTCCGAGGGCGTTATATTTCAGGAATGGATACAGTACTGTCAGAGCAGCGCCTGCCAGGCCGATGTATAGAAGCCCAATTCCAGTCATGGCGACAAGTCCAAGACCGCTGATGACCGATATTGTCAGAAGGATGATGGCGAGATTCCTGATTTCTGCCGGCTGGAACATGCCCGTTGTCAGGGTCTTTGCTCCGAAAGTGTCCTCTGCGTCTACTTTTTTCCTGAAATCAAACCAGTCGCTCCAGACGTTTCCGGAGAGATGGAACAGGATCATGCCTATCAGAGTCCATGCTCCGAGAGCCCAGTCTATATCATGCCCTTTGAAGAATAGATATGCCAGTGAAACGATGATAGGCATCGCTGATGCCGGAATTGACCAAGGTCTGACTGCGATGATCCATTCGCCGATTTTATGTTTACCCATAAAGGTTCAGGTTTTGTGTTATTAATCAGATTGCAAATATAGCAAAAATAATAAAAGATAGAGCCCTCTCGATTCACACCGAAAGGGCTCCGCAATTCTAACCTAAAACTTAACCTATGAAAAAACTATTCGCTGTGAGTTATTGCGAAATCTATGCCATAAATTAGATTTAAATGGCAAAGGTTCTTCAAAAGGTCGATAGTTTGTTCATATAAGTAGCTTGTTATATTAGCATAGGAATGATTTCGCGGATATCGTTGATTTCTATTATCCGGTCTGATTCCGGCATGTCCATCATTTCGTGGACCCAGACCACTTCATGTGGTGTGTGGATGGCAACGCCTCCGATGTTCACCACCGGCGCTATGTCCGACTTGACAGAATTTCCGATCATCAATATCTGCTCCGGACGAAGATCGAGCTTGGCCGCAAGTTCGAGATAATTCTTCTCGTCCTTGTTTTCCATTACCTCGCAATGGTGGAAATACTTGTCCAGGCCGGAAAGCCTATACTTGTAGAGCTGCTCGGTCAGATCACCCTTGGTCGCAACAATAAGTGTGTACCTGCCGTAAAGTGCCTTCAAGGTCTCCTCAACGCCTTCTATCAGCCTGAATTCGTGAAATGCGAGCTCTGTGATGATCTTCTTTATTCCGTAATATATGCTTTCCGGCAACATTCCGCCACAGAGTTCCATCGCAGCATCGGTCATTCCTATCAGATATGTCTTTGAACCATATCCGAAGAGGGGAATATTGTCCTCCTGCTTGCGCCATAACATATCCTGAACGCCTTCCGGTGTGGTATAATCCGCAAGAAGTTCAGTAAACCTGGCCTCTGCGTCCCTGAAGTACTGCTCGTTCTCCCAAAGGGTATCGTCAGCGTCAAAAAATATATGTGTGAATCTTCCTTTCAGGTCCATTGCCCTATTCCTTTGAAACAGTGTCTGCAGGTACTTCCACCTGAACAGGCTCTTCAATGACAGGCCTGATGCTCTGGATGATTACGTCCTCGTAAGGTCTGTCGTATGGGTCAGTGGCAACTCCGGCAATCCTGTCGATGACCTCAAGGCCCTCGATGACTTCTCCGAAGATGGAGTACTGTCCGTCAAGGTGCAGGCAGGCATTTTCGTCCTGAACGATGTAGAACTGAGAGCCGGACGATGCTTTAGTAGGGTTGGCTAGATCGCCTTTACGGGCAGCGGCAAGTGCTCCTTTCTTGTGCCAGTATTCGTTGACGAATTCAGCCGGTACTGTGTAATCAGGCCCGCCGGTTCCCCATGCGTTGATCATGGATGTGTCTCTCGAAAACGGGTCTCCGGTCTGTATCATGAATCCTTCGATTACTCGATGGAAACGAATTCCGTCGTAGTACTTTTCGCTGACAAGTTTTGTGAAGTTGTCGCGATGCTTAGGGGTTTTGCTGTAAAGCTTCACCCTCATGTTTCCGTGTGTCGTTGTGATGTCAAACACAGGCTCCTCAATTCTTTTACTTTCCATTTCAATTGCTGTTTTTGTCGAATCATTCAACTCTGTCTCAGCCGTGTCTTTCCCGTTTCTGCCACAAGAGCATGATCCGAGAACAAGTGCAGCTGAAGCAAGAATTATGGATGTTAACAATATTCTTTTCATATCCTTAAGCTTTTACCCGACAAAAATAATTATTTTTGTGGTCATTATGGCAAATCCCTTGAAACAATTGGCCGGGCAGACTGTGATTTACGGTTTGAGTACCATATTGGCCAGAATCATAAATTTTCTTTTTGTTCCTATCTATACCAGGCTTCTGACCCCGGAAAGTTATGGTGTAGTTACTGAATTCATGGCCTATATTGCAGTGCTTCAGGTAGTTCTGGTCATGGGCCTTGAGACCGGGTGCTTCCGGTTTGCCAATAAGGAAGGCGTCGATTCCAAGAAGGTGTACTCGAATGCGTTCGTTACGGTGTTCTGTGTCAGCGCTACATTCCTTGCCCTGATGATTGCCTTTGCCGGCCCGATCTCATCTGCCCTCGGATATGAGGGCTATTCGTCCTGCATAATGTATATGGGAGGCATTCTTGCTCTGGATGCAGTGACTGCCATACTTTTCGCCAAACTCCGTCAGGAAAACAGGGCCTTGAAGTTCGCCATATTCAAGACTATAAAGATTGTCACCGAAACAGCAGCCAATCTGTTTCTGTTCCTGTGGTTCCCTAAAAACGTCGCTTCGGCTGAATGGCTCCTGAACTTCATACCGGCAACTCCGGATTTCAGTTATGTGATTTTTGCCATATTCATCAGCTGTGTCATCTGCGCTTTACTTTTCATACCGGACTATCTGAAGCTCAGTTTCAGGCTTGAACCTAAGCTGTTGAAGCAGATGCTTGCATATTCGCTTCCGCTGATGGTGGCGGCTCTTCCGGGTGTGGTCAATGACTTTCTCGACAGAATACTTTTCAGATATTTCGATACAAATGCTGAGGCCTGGCGCTCAAGTCTGGGACTCTATCAGGCGGCGGTAAAGCTGGCTGTGATAATGAACCTTTTCATCCAGATGTTCAGGTATGCTGCGGAGCCGTTCTTCTTCAGAAGGGCAAAGGAGAAGGACTCCAGGGCTCTTTATGCTTCTGTCCAGGAATATTTTACAGCATTCTGCGGACTGGTCTTCCTTGGTGTGATTCTGTATATAGATATTATTGCGCTTATCCTTGGTCCTCAGTTCCGTTCGGCAGTCGGTGTGGTTCCTGTAATGCTGCTCTCATATATGATTCTCGGCATGCTGTTCAATGTCTCTATGTGGTACAAACTGTCCGGAAAAACTGATATGGCGATATGGATAACCCTTTCCGGTCTGGTTGTGACAGCTCTTGTAATTGTTGTCTTCATGCCGAAGTATTCTTATTGGGCTGCCGCTTACGGCCACCTTGCAAGTTATGTCGTGATGTTTGCAATCAGTTCCGTCCTTGGTGCGAAATATTATCCCATTCCATACCGCTGGGGCCGTCTGTTGGGCATATTCATAATAATGAGTGCGGTCTATGGCATTTCTGCACTCATAGACCGCACTGTTTTCGAAGGTGTATCTTTCGGACAGTCCTCTACAGGACTTCTTGTTGCCAAACTGGCTGTCCATACAGTCCTGATACTGATCTATATGGCTTCAGCAGCCATGATTATCCGTAAGAAATAATTATTTTACGACAACCTCATCAATAAACAGGAATCCCTTGTGTCCGGCGGCAGAATGCCACTTCGGAAGGGCTTCGAGAGTCTGGGCTGTCACTTTCAGGAACTTCGCTGATGTTTCAGGGAATGTGATGCTGTATTCCTTTACTCCGTTCTTTGCATTACGGCCTTCGACAGGGTACTTGGCCTTTGCCACCTCTGTATAGTTCGTGCCGTCTTCTGAAACCGAAACGACGAGACTCAAAGGATTGAATATGAAGTCCCCCTTTTCTATAAGGGCACCGATGGAAACAGAGCTATAGGTATTTCCTTCTCCCATGTCTATGACAGCTTCGAAGTCTTTTCCATACCATCCGGCCCAGTCTCCGTTCTTGTAATTATATCCGCCTCTGATTCCGTCTGCCAGCAGATCCGGACAAGCAAATGTATAGCTGCTGTGAGGAGGATTGCTTACCGATACAGGCCTTCCCATGGCTTTATGGCTGTGGAATGTTCTGGAAACGACACCAGTCGCCTCGCCGTTATGGATGGTAGCTGCTTTGAGTGTGCAGTCTCCTGTTATGCATACAGGTTCTGTATATAATGTTGACGAAGCATCCGGATCTGTTCCGTCAAGTGTATATCTGATCTCGCCATTGCCCTGGGTTCTCAGGCTGACCTCTACGCAATTCTTTTCGTTGTTTATTCCTACGGTCATCTTGGTCTGGAAGATATGCTTGGCATAGTTATATCCTGCCATATCATATATCGCGCAGAACTCATCAGCACTTTCGTAAAATCTCTCCCAGTCCTTGTTGTCGGCCTGGCACCACTGCACTTCACTGAGGGCGGCCATTCGTGGAAGAAGCATATACTGAAGGTGCTCTTCGCTTGCGATGTACTCAGTCCAGAGGTTGGCCTGAACACCGATAATATGAGACTTTTCCTCGTCAGTCATACCCTCTACGAATGGTTCATATGAGTAGCATTTCTCGACAGGAAGGTATCCGCCGATGCCAAGAGGCTCTTTTGAGGTGTCATTTGACTGATAATAGTCAAGATAGAAGAATGTGTTTGGAGTCATGATTGCGTCATGGCCGAGTCTTGCAGCCTCTATACCACCTGAAACTCCTCTCCATGACATCACTGTCGCATTTGGAGCTACCTCGCCTTCAAGAATCTCGTCCCATCCGATGATCCTTTTGCCATTTGAGTTGATGAGTTTCTCCATTCTTGCCATTACATAGCTCTGAAGGTAGTGTTCAGCCTTATGGTTTTTGTCATCCTTCAGACCGAGTTCTCTCATCCGGGCCTTGCATTTAGGACATTTCTTCCAGCGTACCTTAGGGCACTCATCGCCACCTATATGTATGTATTCTGATGGAAAAAGCTCGCATATTTCAGAAAGAACGTCCTCAAGGAAGAGCATGGTCTTTTCGTTTCCTGCACAAAGCACATCATCGGCAATGCCCCAGTCTCCCCAAACCTCATACGGACCACCGGTACATCCCAATTCAGGATATGCTGCAAGAGCGGCAAGCATGTGTCCCGGGAGGTCGATTTCCGGAATAATGGTTATTCCTTTTGCGGCCGCATAATCAATCACTTCCTTGATTTGTTCCTGAGAGAACCAGCATCCTTCTCCGTATCTGGTGTTGTCGTAGCCGGACCTGCTGTTAAGGTGCCCGACGATGGTCTTGTTCCTGATTGAACCTACTTCTGTGAGTTTCGGATATTTCTTGATTTCAACTCTCCATCCCTGGTCATCTGTAAGATGCCAGTGAAGTATGTTGAGTTTATGGATTTCCATGATGTCAAGATATCTCTTCACAGCATCGATATCAAAGAAATGACGTGATACGTCCAGATGCATGCCACGGTATCCGAAGCGTGGGGCGTCGTCTATCTTACAGCATGGCAGTGTCCACTTTGCATCAGGAGCCGCCTCTGCTCCGAAAATTTCAACTGGGAGCATCTGTTTCAGTGTCTGGATAGCGTAGTTGAAACCGTTAAGCCCGGAAGCTGACACTTGTACGGCTTTTCTGCTTACATTGACCTGATATGCTTCAGAAGGCATGTCGGGAGAGAGAACGAAAATGAATCCCTTTCCGGAAACGCCCTCTTCAATGCTGCTTTCTTTACCGCTGGCGAGTGAAAGCTGATGGGCGAATTTTGTGATTACTGATTTCGAGGCGTCGTCAAGATCGGCAGCGTAGCGGACTGTTGCTCCGGCAGCCTTGAATGTGCCGGGCATGATCTCTACCTTATTCGGATATGGAACAACGGTAATCGTTTCCTCTGCTGTCATGCAGCAGGATGTGACGGCGAACAGGATAGTCGCAAGAACATATGTTTTTATCATTTTATATAATGAATTTGATTTGTTTCTAAAATATAACCATGACAATCTGAGCCACTATGACTCTCAGGAAAATGCTGACCGGATACACAGTCGCATAAGCTACGGCCGGTTCATCTCCGTCTACTGTCGAGTTCGCATAATTCAAAGCTATCGGATTAGCCATACTTGCACAAAGCATACCTACATTTTTTTCATAGCTGGTTTTAAAGAGCCTTGATGCGATAAAACCGACAAGAAGGACAGGTATAATGGCAAGTGAAGAACTTATTGCAATCCATCTGATGCCTTCAGTTGTGAATACAGTGCTGAAGAAATCATTTCCTGCGCTTAAGCCGAGACCAGCAAGATATATGGTGATACCAAGCTGCCTGAGCATGAGATTGGCGCTTTGGGTTGTATAGGTTGCCAGATGAAAGCGAGGACCGAATGCCCCCATCAGGATTCCCACTATGATAGGACCTCCGGCGATGCCGAGCTTCACCGGCATGCTCATTCCTGGTATCGCAATCGGAATACTTCCCAGAATAAGTCCGAGGACGATACCTGTGAAGATTGTGAACAGATTAGGGTTTCTGAGTTCTCTCGCCTGGTTTCCCAGAATCTTGCTGGCATTCTCGATTGCGCGGTCCTCGCCGACGATGGTCAGCCTGTCTCCCAACTGCAACCTTAGTGATTTGGACGGCAGCAGGTCAATTCCGGCGCGGTTCACTCTGGTAATGTTTATTCCGAATGAGTTTCTTAATCTCAGAGAACCTAATCTCACTCCATTAAGTTCAGGTTTGGTTACCAGTATCTTTCTGGAAACCAGCTGATTGTCTATGGCATTCCAGTCGATGCCCTTTTTATTCCAATCGATGTCCTCCTGTGGCCCGAACAGCTTCTTCAATTGGTCGACATCCTTCCTTCCGGATATTACCAGTACGTGCTCGTTCTGCTCGATGATGGTCTCGGAGGTCGGGATTATGACTTTGTCGCCTTTCCATATTCTGGATATTACGAACTGAACGTCTGCGTATTTTCTGATTTCCTGAATGCTTTTACCTATGATTTCAGGATTGCTTATGAGATATTCGGTGACGAATGTGTTATCGCCGGACGTATTGCCGGACTTCGGCTTGTCCGCCTTGAAAGTGGCTTTCTTCAAAATGGCGACGCATATTATGACTCCTATCATACCGAAGGGATATCCCACGGCGCATGCTATTGCCATGTTGTTTGCGCTTTCAATGTCTTCAGGATGCATCTGGAGGAAGGCCTGCTGAGCTGCTCCAAGCATCGGAGTGTTTGTTACTGCTCCGGAGAAGAGCCCCATCATTTCAGGTAGCGGGATGCCGGAAATCCAATACAGACATATGGTCATGGCTGTTCCTGCAAGAATAAGTATCAGAGATAGTATGTTCAGCTTGAACCCGCCTCTTTTGAATGCAGAGAAAAAGCCTGGCCCGACCTGGACGCCAAGCGAATAAATGAATATTATAAGACCGAAGTTCTGGGCCAGCAGGAGCATGTCCGGGTTGATCCGGAGTCCGAAATGTCCGGCAATGATTCCGGTGAAAAATACGAAAGTGACTCCAAGTGATACGCCGGATATCTTTATCCTGCCTAGAGCAAGCCCTGTAGCACAGATGAGCGATAGGATCAGTACCGCCTGTATGAATGTATGTTCCGTAAAGAGTTCTACGAACCAGTTCATTGATGGTCTTGATTAATAGTTTAATATAAAATCAATCCGGCGATTGCTCCCAGGCCCAATGCTGTGAACGGACCGAATTTCTTCAGGAAGATACCTGTAAACGCCAGCCCGCACAAGACGAAACTTTTCCAGTCGATGAAGTTTTCCGGTGTTGCGAGTCCAAGGGCAGCGGTTCCGACGAGTCCGAGGACAGCAGGTTTCAATCCTTCCATCACTCCTTTGAAGAGGTAGTGCTCCTTGAACTTGTCGTATACTTTGCAGATCGCAAGTACTATTATGAAGGAAGGCAGAACTACAGCGAATGTTGCGGTGAATGAGCCCAATGTGCACATGAACTCAGATGCTCCTGTATTGGACAGAACTTCATATCCTATATAAGTGGCGGAATTGATTCCAATGGGACCGGGTGTCATCTGCGAGATCGCTACGATGTCCGTGAACGTTGTCGCGTCGATCCAGTTATGTTCGGTGACTACCTGGCTCTGGATAAGCGAAAGCATCGCATATCCTCCTCCGATGGTGAACATGCCGATGATGAAGAAAGTGATGAATAGTTCCAGATATATCATCTCATTCCCTCCTTCCTCTTCTTTTCTGTGTAATATGCCACGGCCAGAGATATGACAATCACACATATTATTATATATATAGGCGAAACCTTCAGGAAGCATACCAGCGTCAAAGATGCTATGACGATTGCCCAGGACCACCATCTCATCTTGGTCGCCTTGACCATATCTATCATAGGTACGCCGATCAGAGCCACAACCACCGGCCTGATGCCCTTGAATGCGCGTATTACATATTCGTTATCCTTGAATCCGGTGAAGAATATAGCAATAAGGAGAATGATCAGAAATGGTGGAAGACAGCTTGCAATGGTTGCTACGACGCTTCCTTTGGTTCCTCTGAGTTTATTGCCTGTCAGTATGGCTATGTTGGCGGCAAAAAGTCCGGGTGCTGTCTGTGCTAAAGTTATGATGTCGATAAAATCTTCATCCTTGAGCCATTTCCTTTCAACCAGCTCACTTTTGATTGCAGCTATCATCGGAATACCACCTCCTATTGTGAAAGCTCCGATTTTGGCAAAGACCCAGAAAATTTGCCAGCAAGATATCATATTGAGTACTTTTTTGCGTGTTTCGATATGTTCGGACGACAAAAATAGAAAAAAATTAAAAAAAATGCGAGAAAAATTTGGAGGTTAAGAAAAAGTCCGTATCTTTGCAGCCCGTTTGAGAGAAAACGGCATTAAAAGTTCATTGAAAAGATTGAAGGAAAGTACAAGAAGCAAGTACCGAGAAAAACAATTTATCGAGAAGCGTTGATTCTTTTGAAAGAATTGAGAGTGTCAGAGACAAGCTAAGAATTATATTATAAATATACAATGAAGAGTTTGATCCTGGCTCAGGATGAACG
>JAFQGK010000052.1 GCA_017398335.1 Bacteroidales bacterium
ACTTCCGTAATGAGGACAATAAAAAGAAAGGAAAGTAGTCCGAACTACGTGCAGCGGTTCTACCTACTTTCCTTTCTTTTTATTCAACGTCACCAACCGTTTTTGGCAACATTACCAAATTAACCGTCAGACGGAAAAGCGAATGTTTTCAGCCTGACGGTGCAGTAGATTGTGTCTTTATATGGGTCAGAACAGGATCTTGGCCGGGATTTCCTTCTTCTCTCCTTTTGAGGAGATTGTCCAGGTGTCTTTTTTCAGGAGCTCTACGAGGCGTTCTTCCGTCATCGGCTCGACATATCTTATTCTGATGGTCGGCACTGACTGGTCGTTCAGTTCGAGGTAGACTCCAAGGATACCATCCTGCTGCGAAAGGTAATTGCTGAGGAAAGGCATGGAGTTGCCGGCTGTATCGAAGTTGACATCGGACACTGTATGATAGTTCTGTTTCCAGCTGCCGTACTTCTCGATACGAGCCTTGATCTCCACCTTGAAAGGCTTGAAGGAGTTTCTGATGAAGTCTTCAGAACTTGTTCTGATCACCTCTTCTTCCATCTTCACGAAATCATAGTTCTTCTCTACAATTTCTTCGAACCACTCTTCGCCAAGGTCCTCTGACGGATCGCATACAACCCTTATTATGAGCGGGCAGGCGAATTCGCTTTCAAGCCAGTATATTTTCTTTCCGCTTTCCTTCAGAAGGGCTGCAAGATTGTCCAGATCACCTTTCTCGTACATCCCTTCTGTTCGTATTGTCTTGATTACAAGGGATTTGACCTGAGCCGGGTCAAGCTGCTGAACCTTGCATCTTGATGGGATGTATATGGCCTCACGGATCTTTTCCGGGCTTGTGACGCTCGAATCGTAGAGGATGTCTGCAGATTGCTTCCTTACGAAGACCTGTACTCCGTGCACACCATTGACTTTTTCCATCTTGGCTTTGAAAGTCATGGCGCTTCCGTAGCATTTCAATGTCCGAAGGCCGTCAAACGTGGTTGTCTGAAGGTTGTCCGGTACAACGTTTTCTGTATTCCATCTGACATCGATGGTCGGAAGCTCGATCTTGCCGCCGGCCCATATTCCTGCAGCCACCAGCACAACGGTAAGGAGCGCCGGTATCGCCTTCCTCCATTTTCCTGCCGTATTGTTCTTTATGCCGACATTGAGAGCTTTGTTTGCACAGGCTGCCACACACTCACCGCAAAGAGTACAGTCCACATGATTGATCTTTCCGTTATGGAAGGCTCTGAGGTCGATGTGATAAGGACATTGCTTTGTGCAGAGTCCGCAGTTGTTGCATGCGCTCTCGTTCTTAAGCACATGTAGAATCTGATATTTAGGTCGTGCGTTGAAGACTTCCAGAAGGTAGCCGATAATGCAGAATGCACCGAGAAGAACAGCCCATGGTATGTTCGCTCCTACGACATCTGCGACGAAGTAAATGCCGAAGAGCACGCCGGTCCAGAGCCAGAACTTGAGCGAGTTCGAGATGGCGCCGAGCGGGCACAGGTATCTGCACCAGAACATGTCCACTGCAATGCTTCCGATGATCAGTACGCATATTGAAACTATTGACATCCAGAGGGTTATCTCTCCCTTGAATCCGGTTGCGACAGCATAGTACGGGTCGAGATTCTTGCAGAAAAGCTCGCTGGCCTCAACTGTCATGTAGAAGATGAGGAAGAGCATTCCGTATTTGATTATTCTCAAGACCTTGTCAAGGCCCGAACCGTTGGCAATCTTGATGCTTTTGATGTGGAATCTTATACGGAGCTTCTTAAGGATGTCCTGAACTGTTCCAAGAGGACAGATGAATGCGCAGAACAGTTTGCTGAAGAGCACCACGGCTGCGATCAGTGCAAGTCCCATCATTACCTGCAGAGAGGACATGCTGCAAGGAAGGCTGCCCTGTGCCAAATATGTGGCGAGGGCCTGGAGACCTCCCATAGGGCAATATGCTTCCGGATCCGGAACCGTGCTTCCTGGAATGATGCCTGTCAGAAACAGAACCAAGGCCGCAAGCACACCCCACTGAAGAAGGTACTTGGGCCAGTTCTTTATTATAAATGATCTTTTAGCCATCCTACTTTTCCATTACGGTTTTGCCGTGGTCCTTTGCAACAGCTTCTTTCCACTTGTCTGTGTAGCCCGGCTGCTTGATGCCGCTAGGTATGCAGTCTGTGTATCCGTTGGTAACAAACGATCCGTCAGCATTCTGGGCCTTTACATTACCGTCGATATATTTGATGAGAAGGAGTTCTTCGAGCGCTACCCACTGATTGAAGATCTTCTGTGCGTTGTGGATTGAGAATGTGGTAAGGTATTCGCGGACAGCTGCATATGGGTCGATGACTTTCTGGGCCTTGTCGTTGCGGCGGATCTGCCTGCGTGGCTTCTTGCCAGCTTCGTTATACATCTTGAGGGCTTCCTCGTCTGCCTTTGTTACGGCTGCCATCATTTCGTTTTCCCACTTGTCGATAGCCTCGCGTACTGTCGGAGCCATGATGTTGTATGCTTTGTAGCAGGCATTTGCAACTCTGTTGGTCATCCAGAACGCAGAAGTAGGAGAATACGTGATCATATCACCGTTACCCACTCTGAAGCACTCAGGAATGTCATATGTGGTGGTGTAGATCGGGGTGAGGTAAGATGTCGCAGCGTCGTCGCATCCGAACCAGTTTACGCCTCCGATTGTGTCAGGAAGCCATCCGCGTGACTGGCCTACGAACCAGAATCCGGTCTGCTGGGTGGCGATGGCTCTTTCGTTGATATATTTCTTGCCTTCGTATTCGAAGCCCATCGGTCTCCATCGGTATGGAAGAGCATTTCCGCCTGCTCCGATATCCTGTGTCATATCCATAGGGGTTCCCTCGTAGTGGTCGCGCATGACATCAGCCACGTCCTTGACGCTGATCTTGCGTGCAGGCTTTACGAAAAGCGGGAATCTCTTGGTCGGGTCGTATCCCATCGCATAGTCGATATAGTCATATGCATCCTTGGTCACGATGTTGCCGTTTTCATCCTCGAAAGTGAACTTGCCGTCACAGAGGATGTTGAAGGCTGACCATGCACGAGCCTCGCAACCACGCATTCCGCTGAAGTCAAGTGGCGCATAAGCGTCGCAGAAGCTGAAATCCTTGTCTTCTCCGTTGAAATATCCCATTTCGCGTGCGAAAGAGATGACGTCAGGAGCATAGAGACAGTTTTCAGGATCGTTGAGAGGGAAGGTGCTGATGCGGGCCTGGTTTGCGTGGGCGCAGATATATCCGTCAGGGACCCTTCTCGCTACCCAAACGATGCCCTTGCGGACATTCTCGCCGTTCACAAGCTTGTGTCCCTTGCCGATGAGGTCCATGACCCAGACTTCGTCCTTGTCAGCAATTGAGAAAGACTCTCCGCTTGAATAGTATCCGTATTTGTTTGCAAGGTCTACGATTACGTCAATCGCTTCTCTTGCGGTCTTCGCTCTTTCAAGTGCAACATATATGAGGGAGCCGTAGTCCATGATTCCAGTCGAATCGAAAAGTTCGCTGCGGCCGCCGTATGTGGTCTCGGCGATTATGAGCTGATGCTCGTTCATATTTCCGACTCTCTGGTAGGTCCTGGCGATTTCAGGGATGAATCCGAGGTGTTTTCCGGTGTCCCACTCATCGATTCGACGCATGTCTCCCGGATTCCATGAGGCGGCTTTTCTGAAATACAGTTCACCGTAGAGCTGATGTGAGTCAGCTGCATATGAAATGATGTTGGATCCGTCGGTGCTTGCTCCCTTTGTTACGAGAACGTTTGAGCACGCTTTGCTGTCGATGCCGGAGAGGGCAAGGAGGGCGATTGCTGTAAAGAGGATTGCTGTAGTAAGTCTTCTCATTTTGTTCTTTTATTATTATTGTCTATTTTTGTGTCGTTTTGGCAATTTGCAAAAATATGAAAATTTGTATGAATATGAAACCTTGTTCAGACATTAAAGCCTTTCTGTGTGTGGCGTTTATATCAGCAGCCTGTTTTTTAGGCGGTTCAGCAGAGGCTTCGGCTCAGGATCAGAAGCAGCCGGACATATATCAGCAGGCAGAGCAGGAAGCCGACAGGTTGCAGAAACTGCTTGATCTTGAAGATTGGCAGGTGTTCTATGTGGATTCAACATTGAAGCACGACTACCCGGCAATGGTGGCGGAATACGATAAGCTCCGTGCTTCGAAAGTGTCTAATATGGCTATGTATCAGACCGTTCAGGACAGGTGGATGGATCAGATAGACAAGACATATAAGAAGATATTCACTCCGCAGCAGTGGGCTGCATATCTTAAGACCGGAGCGGCCAAGATGCAGAAGGCACGCGAAAAACGTAAGGCCAAGACTCAGGCATTGAACAAACAATAGAACGAAATATGGATTTTCTGGAAGTAATAGAGAAGCGTCACAGCGTCAGGAAATATTCCGACAAGCCTGTAGACAAAGAAATTCTGGATACTATAGTACGAGTGGCTCAGACTGCTCCTTCTTCAAGGAACAGCAGGAGTTCTGCATTTATGATCATAGAGGACAGGGATACATTGGATGCTCTGTCTCAGATGCGTGATTATGGCTCCGGACTTCTTTCCGGTGCGCAGGCGGCGATAGTCGTGATGGGAGATGAGACCAAGACAGATCTTTGGGTGGACAATTGTGCGATTTCTGCAACTTTCATTCAGCTCGCGGTAACGGCAATGGATCTTGCAAGCTGCTGGGTGCATTGCAACGGCCGTCCTCGCGTCAAGGCGGAGCCGGAGGGTGCAAAGGCAGAGGACTACGTACGAGAACTGCTCGGCATTAAGGATGGTTTTCGCCCGTATTGTGTGATTGCCATCGGTTACCCGGCAGAGGATTAACCTGTCATCCCGAGCGAGCGAAGCGAGTCGAGGGATCTATATTAATAAAGAAATTTAAGAAAAGAATACATATGAGAGAAAGAATTGAGGCCCTGATGGCCGAAATAGCTGGCCTGAGCTGCAAGACAGATCAGGAAATAGAAGAGGCAAGAGTCCGCCTTCTGGGAAAGAAAGGTGAAGTTACAAAGCTGTTCGAAGAGTTCAGAACAGTTGCACCGGAACTTAAAAGAGAGTTCGGTCAGAAATTGAATGTCCTGAAGAATACTGCAGCAGCAAAGATTGAGGAACTCAAGGAGGCCGCAGCAGAATCGCCTGCAGCAGGTGCTGCTGCGTTTGACTATACAATGCCGGGCGATCCTGTAGCACTCGGTTCGCGTCATCCGGTGTCAATCGCTCGTGAGGAGATCGTCAGCATATTCCGTAAATTCGGTTATGACGTTGCAGAAGGGCCTGAGGTTGAGGATGACTGGCATGTGTTCGAGGCACTCAACTTCCCGCCTGAGCACCCTGCCCGCGAAATGCAGGATACATTCTTCATCAGCGACAGCGACAATCCTGTTCTCCTCCGTACCCACACTTCTTCTGTTCAGGTGCGTGCGATGGAAAAGATGCCGCTTCCTATCCGTATCGTATGCCCTGGCCGCGTGTTCCGTAACGAGGCGATATCGGCACGTGCGCACTGCATCTTCCATCAGGTCGAGGGACTTTATATCGACGAGAATGTGACATTCGCTGACATGAAGCAGGCAATCCTGCTTTTTGCCCGCGAGATGTTCGGCGCACAGACACAGATCCGTATGCGTCCGTCATACTTCCCGTTCACCGAGCCTTCTGCCGAGATTGACGTAAGCTGCAACATCTGCGGCGGAAAGGGATGTAATGTCTGCAAGGGTACAGGCTGGCTCGAGATCATGGGTTGCGGTATGGTGGATCCTAATGTCCTTGAGGCTTCAGGCATCGACAGCAAGAAATACAGCGGTTTTGCATTCGGTATGGGAGTTGAGCGTATTGCAATGCTCAAGTGGCAGGTTCGCGACCTCCGCAACTATTTCGAGAATGACCTTCGTTTCCTTAAGGAATTCGAGACATCGCTTTAATGAAAAAGGCCGTTTATATTCATCTGTTCCTGCTTCTTCTGGTCTTGGCAGGCTGTTCGCCTGTCAGGAAGGGCTGTCTTATGATATGCGGCGGCAGCGAGGTAAGGATCGTCGATCCGAAGGAATCGGAAGGTACAGACCTTAAGGAGGTCTGGAAGTGGCATATGGACGAGTCGAAGGATGTCTTGCCGGAGGAGTATGTCAGATATATGGATCACGTCGACGAGTGCAAGCTTTTCGAAAGGAACCGCAAGCTGCTGATCACTTCTTCTGCAGGGGGACTGATCATATTGGACGTCAGGACCAAGGAGGTGCTGTTCCATACCTATGTCCCGATGGCTCATTCTGCCGATATGCTTCCTGAGGACCGCGTGGCGGTTGCCCTTTCCACAGATAAGGGAGGTAATTCTTTGGAAGTCTACGATCTGGACTGCAATGAAAAGCCGATTTACCGTGACTCGCTTTACTCAGGTCACGGAGTTGTGTGGAATGCAAAGCGCCAGAGTCTTTATGCTCTTGGTGGCAGAGAACTGAGGGAATATAAACTCATTGACTGGAAGGGCGAAAATCCGTCGCTGGAAAAGGTGGCCACATGGATTATTCCAGTGAATTACGGCCATGACCTTACGGCCGTCGATGAAGACAGGCTTCTGCTTTCTGGACACGAGGGGGTGCTATGGTTCGATATATCCAAAGAGGAATTTTCTCCTTTCGAGCCGCTGAAGGATACTCCGCACGTAAAGTCGGTTAATTATGATCCGACGACAGGTCGTCTGGTCTACACCAAAGCCGAGATCGGTTGGTGGACACATAATGTCTATCAGGAGAATCCTGAAAAGACCCTGACGATAGATACCATCAGGGTCTACAAAGCGCGTCCGGTCAAATGACGCTACTTGAAATCTGGTGCAATCAGACGGTAACCTTCGTTGGTAGGATGGAGCCCGTCGGTAAATAATGACTCATCGATTTTGCCGTTCTTGAGAAGGAGCTTCCTTCCAGGATCGGCAAAATTTGTTTTCATTTCCTTGGCAAGAACCTTAAGCATTTTGTTGAGGTCCTTGACTTCTGCTTCCCTGTTTCTGCGTGGGAGAAGTCCCATAAGAGTGATTTCAGCATCCGGCTGACGCTCTTTGATAGCCGTCAGAAGCCATTTGATGCCTTCTGTTATGTCCTCGAAATTTTCTCTTCCTCTGAGGTTGTTGGTTCCTATGGCGAGGAATATATTGTCTGTCGTGAGGTTGTCAAGTTCTCCGTGATATATTCTCCAGAGCACGTTTTCGACCATATCACAGCCATATCCGAGGTTGAGCGTGGTGCCTTCGAATTCATTCCACACCTGTTCTCCGTTGGTTGCCGGTGCGTCGTCGGCTCCTCCCCAGAAATGTATGATGGAATCTCCGATGATCACGCGGTCGAAGTGCTTTCCTTTTCCTGCTTTCAGGCTGTTCAGATGCCTTGCCATCCAGTCGTACGGATCGCGCTGCTGAACTGCTGGTCTGGTCGTGACCCTCTCGCCTACGGGCTCCTTGAGAATATCTCTCAGAATCTTTTCATAGGCATCCGCATATGCCTTCATACCATAGTCTGAAGCATGGATTCCTTCGACGGTGCCATCCTGAGGCAGGGCGATTTCGTCGTGAGTGAGGTGGTAAAGATTTTTCATGCCTTCTTTTATCAGCAAGTCATAAACGGCTTTCTGTGCATTCCAGGCACGGTTTTCATCATCTTTCTTTCTCTTTACGACCTTTGCGTGAGGATAGCCTAAGTGGTCTGCCAGCAGAATAGGTGTCTCAGGACGCTTGCTGCGAAGATATCTGACAGCCTTGGCAAGGCTGTCCTTGAGTTGTGTCTCCTCCATTACATATGAATTCGGCATTGCATCAATGATATAGACCTTTGCGTCGATCTGTGATATAAGGTCCATAACCTCAGTTTCAAGTTTCGCATTGCCGGAAAATCCGAGGTTGACAACCTCATGTCCCAGACGACGCTGGAGGATGTTGGTCCATGCCATACCAGGGCGCGAGGCGCATGCTCCATGGCAGATGGATGTGCCGTATGCTACGATCGGTTTTTCCTCCGGAATCGGTTCAAAACGGAACTCCGCTCCCTCATTGGTACCGATTTCCATCCATTTCACCTCATTGTACAGAGGAAGGAACAAGGTATATCTATGTGCCTTAGGCTTTTTCTCGATGTCGATTTCCTTATAACTGAATACGACTGTGTCTTTGAATGAATATTTTCCGGCGAGCCAGATTTCGTCACCGTTCCTGTCAGTTGTATACAGGTCTACTCCTGTCACTCCAGTTGCCGGCATGTGTGGCATCGCATGTCTCTTGTTTACGGTATAACGCACCGTTATTTCGTTTGCGTCCGTCGTGAAGACGATGCTTTCTCCTGCAGCGTCTACCGATTGACTCCAGACCGCCTTCCGGACGGTCTCTTTCGCCTTTGCAGGGAAGCGATGGTAGAACCTTTCGCGGGCCTCGCCGTTATATCTCCTTCCTTGGAGGACGTGGAAGCCGGCTTCTTCCGGATTGTGCCATGTCGTCTGGGCAAGAATTTCCGGCTGTAATGCGAAAATCAGCAGGACTACAGCTGCTTTTACAATCTTCTTAATCATAGCTATTTGTTTGTTTTCGTTGCAAGTTCAACAGGCATAGGGACACGCTCTCCGGTAGAGCGGAAAGTCGGCAGCAGGGCGTCGTATCCTTCCAGTTTTGCTGTAAGGGCGGCAGCCATCTCCTGAAGCTTTTCCGGATTGCTCAGGGAAAGGTCGTTGCGTTCCGTGATATCCTCTGCAATGTTATATAGTTCGAGAGTCTGTTCTCTGTGGCGGTATACGATCTTCCAGTCGCCTTTGCGGAGTGAACTCATATAGTCGATGTCATGCAGCTGGTAAGGTTTCCACTGGTGCGGGAAGTGTGCGAGGACTTCTCGCTCGGGATCGATGCCGGAGATGCTCTGGTCAATCTGGAAGTCATAAGCCTCTTCCTGGTTGGTGATCCGGCCCTTATCCATAGCTTCGCGGACTGCGGCTGAGCCCTTGGTAAGCAGGCGTACAATGCTCTGGCCATCAATCTCCTGCACTGTCTGGTATTCTTCTATGCCAGCCATTTCGAGGATTGTTGGATAGAGGTCTTCCGCCACCACCGGCGTATTCAGACGAGTGCCTGCGGCGACCTTGCCTTTCCAGTAGACTACCATAGGAATACGTATTCCTGCCTCGTAGCATGATGCCTTTCCTTCGCGTAGAGGTGAATTCTGTGTGTGACGGACGCCTCCTTTTGAGAGATTCTCGGAGTTGCCACCGTTGTCAGACATGAATATTATGGCGGTATTGTCCATTACACCTTTCTTCTCAAGGTATGCAATGAGGTCGCCCAGGCTCTTGTCCACGCCTTCGCACATCGATGCAAAGCGTGCCTGGCCCTCATCCATGCCTCTGTCCACATATTTCTGGAAGAAGCGTGGGTCGCGGTGGATCGGAGTATGGACAGCGTGATGACAGAAATTAAGGAAGAAAGGAATGCCGTTGTCGATAGGGTAATCCAGGGTCTTCATGGCTTCAAGGGTGAGTGCCTCGGTCAGATGTGTGGAAGTTCCGTAATATTCGGCCATGTTCTGCACCGAGAAATAGTTCCACTTGTCTTGTGTGTTGCCGTAATTCTCTTCTGCGTAGTAGCTGCGAGGCTTGCCTGCGACCTGCCCGGCCACGTTGACACAGAATCCCATATTGTACGGATTCGCTGCCGGTGTGCCGTTAGGTGCCCAATGGCCCTTTCCGACGTGGATCGTGTAATATCCGTTGTCCTTGAGTATCTGAGGGAAAGGTGTCACATGGACACAGCGTTCCAGACCCTCCACCTTGGTCGGGGTGATACCGTTGATGTTCCATTCCGTGCGGTTGATGACGTCTTTTTCCTGTGCTTCCGGTGTGTCGGTGGCATCAGGATTCCAGTCTCTGTCGACAGAAGTGTAGTTCGTGATCCTTGTGTGTGCCGCGTTCATTCCGGACATTATTGAAGTCCTGGTCGGTGTCGACACCGGACATACATATGCAGAAGACATTATCGCTCCCTTCTCGGCAAGAGCGGAAAGGTTCGGTGTGTCGTGACGCATATTGAAAGGATATACTTCCTCTCCGAAGGGTACGGATGTGTCCAGCCATCCCATATCGTCGATCAGGAAAAGTATGATGTTCGGATTCTGCTCCTTTTCGGCGACGCATCCTGTCAGAGGTGCCGCCAGAGCCAATGCAGACAATGCCTTTAACCTGTTTTTCATGCTCTCGGTTTTATAAAATGTGGTTGACAGTTCAATCCCAAAGGTAGTGATTACCCCACTCTTTTACAATTATTTTAGTATAATTGACTTTTTGGGGTCGTAATCATGGTAAAGATACTATACAATAAAAAAAGCCGACCTTAGTAAAGGACGACCTGCATATAATTGTACCACGTCTGGTGTTTCAAAATTTAAGTCAGCATTTCTGCTGACTTTTGGAGCGGAAAACGAGACTCGAACTCGCGACCCCAACCTTGGCAAGGTTGTGCTCTACCAACTGAGCTATTTCCGCAAATTTCCCGAATGGGATTGCAAAGGTAGGTATTTTTTCTTTACTTCCAAATTTTTTCGACAAAAATTGTTAAAAAAATAAAAATTGCAGTTGTTTTGATGAAACAAACCATATATGTGTATAATTTTTGCTACATTTATTCATTATAAAATTTATTGGTTATGGATAAAGGCAGAGTTTTGAGCGGTCTTGCCATTATGGTGGGACTGATAGTTATGGGATCTATGCTTCCTAAGGCAGTAGGGAAATTCAGGGAATATGACCGCACAGTCAATGTGAAGGGGCTTTGTGAGAGGGAAGTGAAGGCTGACAAGGTCATCTGGCCGGTAGTTTACAAGGTTATGGCGGATGATGTGCAGACCATATATAATAATACGGATGCCAATAATGCTGCCATTATAGCGTTTCTGCAGGCTGGTGGAATCAAACCGGAAGAAATCACTGTATCCGTACCTGTGATTTCAGATAAGTATGCTACAGAATATGGAAGCAATGACAGGGCATTCAGGTATATTGCAAAGAATGTCGTTACTGTCTGTACGGAAAATGTGGATGCGGTGTTGAGCCTTATGTCGAAGCAGGCGGAGCTTTTGAAGAAGGGCATCGTTACCGGTGGAAGCAATCAGTGGGAGAACCCGGTAGAGTTCAAGTATGAGGGTTTGAACGAAATCAAGCCGGCAATGATCGAAGAGGCGACTCAGAATGCGCGAGAGACGGCAAAGAAGTTTGCCAAGGATTCAGGCAGCAGGCTGGGAAAGATCAAGACAGCGAATCAGGGTACCTTCACTATTTCAGACAGGGATAGCAATACACCTTATATAAAGCAGGTCCGTGTCGTGACATCTGTAACTTATTATCTCAAGAATTAGATTCTGGCACACCCTTTGCAAATACTTTAGACAACGGTTAGTTTAGTTGTTAATAATAGGGTTATGGTTTTTCCGGCTGGCTTTGAGAAAGGTCAGCCGGATTTTTATCTGTCTGCGCCCTGTTGCTTGAGGTCGTTCATTATAAGTATTCTTTTCAGCTCTTTTCCTTGGGCGTATTCGCCGAAGTCAATGGCTGCATCCGAAAGAATGCTCTCGAGGCATAGATCCTCTCCTTTGAAGATTGTGGATTCTGCCTTGCGCTGGATTTCGCGGATCTTGTCAATTGACTCTTTCGGTACAACGAGATGGCAGGGAATGAGGATAGATACCGGATTGAGACCTATAGCGTGAGCTACGGCACGCACTCCTGCCCTGTTGTCGCATAGCTCTGCAAAATCACTGTAGCTGATCAGCCTGGATTTTCCTGATGTCTCTCCGTTGGCTTTTGCCTCTTCTTCGGCGGCATGTGTCATCTCAAAAAGACGCTTCCATACTTTTTTTTGAAATTCGGTGCCGAAAAGCATCAGGTCGTCCCATTTCATGTCATGCCTCATTTCAAGGATGTCTTTAAAGCTAGTTGCGGTAGCGGAAATGTTTCCATATGCAGGAGCCAGGCATCTGCCTGATTTATTTGCTGCGGCTCCGGCATTCCGTCCGGTCTTTCCGTTCGACCCTGACGATGCCAGATATCCGGCAATCCTTGCCAGCGCCCTATAGTCTGTTGATATTGCTGCAATCTTTCCGTCAATACGGACAACAATCCATTTCCGGTCAGTCTCCATAATTCTGTCTGTTAGGATTCTGCAGGATGTTTCGTCATATCTTATCCTGCAACTCCCAAATATACAAAAACTTATCTGATTTATGTATAGCTGTGACGGTTTTTGCGGGAAAAAGGTAGCAGCGGTCCCGGACGACCTGCATTTCATTGAAAAAACGTTGCCACTGTTCCCAAAAACAAGCAAAAATGGACGCAGCTATTTCGCCATCAGCAGACAGCGACGGATCTGTGACTCACTTAATCTCATTACTCGATACAGATTCTCTGCAATCTCCTGTCTTTCGTTGATGGTCAGCTGATAAACGGAATGTCGTCCATACC
>JAFQGK010000053.1 GCA_017398335.1 Bacteroidales bacterium
GGTGGTAGAGTCAATAGACCTTGATGAGGATTTCTCCGGATTCGGTATGGTCGTCAGTCAGAATTTTACTGATTCATTAAATCTCCCTGTCAGCCTTCAGGAAAGACTCTTCATCAAGGATACGCAGTTCTATAGCGTTTCAGAAGATATGCTTGATGCCTTGTCATCTGTGTACAGGCAAGTCTCGAGCCTTATGAATCAGCCAGACAATCCATATAGAGAAGAAATAATAAGACACCTTTTTTCTGCTCACTATTATGGTCTCGGATACTATATGCACGGCCTTCAGAGCCAGCCTTCCACGATGACTGCTCAGCAGGAGAAATGTGAAAAATTCATGTCTCTTGTTGCAGAGAACTTCAAGACTCGGCGTGACATCGGCTTCTATGCAGACAAACTTTGCGTGACCAGCAAATACCTTTCTACAATGCTCAAGCAGGAGACCGGCATGACTGCTTTGGATTGGATAGAAAATCATGTGGTCCTATATGCAAAAAGCTGCCTTTCGTCAACTTCGATGACCATTCAGGAAATCAGCGACGACCTGGATTTCCCTTCACAGTCAGTCTTCGGCAAATACTTCAAGAGGGTCGAAGGCATGTCTCCGAAAGCATACCGCCAGTCTTTGAAGAGTGAATGACCTACTCCCCTTCTTCAAGAAATTTCTCAACGAACTTGTCCTCAATCTTCTGATAAGTGCCTACTACGGCATCCTCTACCTTCTGGTAGGTGCCCACTACCGTATCTTCAATCTTCTGATACGCACCGACTACAGTGTCTTCGATCCCTGTCTTCTTTGGTTTCATTGTTGCCATAATTCTTTTGTTTTCTTTGCGGAACAAAGGTATGGCAAGAGAATGAGGAATATTTTTCAGAAAAACCGACAAATTGGTCAGTTTTGCCAAAACATAAAATCCGCCAACTGAATAATTCAGCAGGCGGAGTCCTCAATAACTTTGTCAAGAATCTTATCGCTTATCCGATATACCAAACCTCTCCCACTGTTCCATAGGGAAGTTATTCTTTATGGTCTGTCGATACCCCATCGCGAGTTCCTTTACATCGGCAAGCTGTTCGTTCGCCTTCTGTAACTTTTCGGATGCTTCCTGTCTTAGAGCATCGACTTCCTTGATCATTTCAATTGCCTTGTTGGCCTCGGCTTCGAGTTTGTCAAGCCCCTCTGTCTTGATGCCGAGATGCGCTACCTCAGAGAGGTGCTGCTTGATGCCAGATGCCATCGTCAGGGCCTTCTGGGCATTGTTTTCAAATGTTTTTGACATGTCATTTAACTTAAGGTAAAACGGGAGTAGAAAATTTATCCTCAAGTTGTGATCCCGAAAAGTCACAAAAATTTTCATATCTTTGCACGCGGAAAGCACAAAGTTTTCCTGATTTAATGAGAGACAACTTAACATTACACCACTTCTTTTCAGCATCATTCATCTATATCCCATGCCATCGGAACATCAGTACCAATTGGGAGCAGTAAGGTCGGTGTAATTCTACTTCGATTCTCTTTTTCAATATCTAAACTAAATATCATTTAATTAAGTATGAGTAAACTACGCTTGCTCATAATGGCGCTATGTGCGTCATTGTGTAGTGTGGGTATGTATGCCCAACAACCTCGTGTCTTGTCGTTGGAGGAGATCTTTGCATTGGCGGATGAAAACAGCAAGACAATCCAGGCTGAAGATGCCGCAGTAACGGAAGTACAGAAGGAAATCCGCGAAGCAGAAAACGGAAGACTTCCAGACATCGAGATGTCGGTCTCTGCCAGTTATCTCGGCAACGGCTATCTCCTTGACAGGAACTTTTCCAACGGCCAGAGCATAAAAATGCCTCATTTCGGAAACAACTTCGCAATCAAGGCTACCCAGCTGATCTATGGCGGAGGAGCTGTCAGCAACAGTATAGTGATGGCTAAGTTAAAGCACGAAATAGCAGGAATCAACCGTGAAGCAGCACGTTCCAATGTCCATTTCATGCTGGCTGGATTCTACCTTGACCTGTGCAAACTGCACAATATGCTGAAGGTCTATGACAAAAGCATCGAGCTCGCAAAGGTGGTCATCAAGGACACCAAGGCCCGCAATGTGGCAGGAGTCGTTCTGCAGAACGATGTCACCCGTTATGAACTTCAGCTAAAGAATCTTGAACTGGCAAGAAAACGAGCTGAAAACGCTCTGGAGATCCTCAATTATGACCTTGTTACAATGCTGGGATTACCTGTGGACACTGTCATTCAGCCGGACTCCAGCATTTTTGACAATACCTTATCTCTCCATGATCTTACTTACTGGCAGGACCTGGCGCAGGAAGAGTCGCATGCAATAAGGCAGACACGAATGGCAGTGCAGATGAGTCAGACAGCAGAGCAGCTCGCTCGTGCCGATCGCCGTCCGAGCATAGCCCTGATTGCAGCCAACAACTTTGACGGCCCGATTACCATTGAAGTGCCGGTGATAAACAAGAACTTCAACTACTGGTATGTCGGTGTCGGTCTTTCGTGGAAGATATCTTCCCTGTATAAAGCAAACAAGAGCATAAAGAGGGCGCAGTCTGCAACTCAGACAAGCATCCGCAGACAGGAGGAAGTTGCCCAGCAGATAGGAATCGGCGTACAGGCGGATTACACCAAATACATGGAAGCATACGAGGAAGTGACAACATTAGAGAAGAATGTGCAGCTTGCATCAGAGAACTATGCCATAATCGAAACTCGCTACCGCAACGAGGTTGCCCTCGTGACAGATATGCTCGATGCCTCCAATCAGCTGCTTGACGCAGAACTCCAGCTCGCAAACGCACGCATAAACGTGATATTCAACTACTATAAACTCAAACACATATCAGGAAACCTTTAATTCCTCACTGTCATCCTGAACACCTCACTGTCATCCTGAGCGAAGCGAAGGATCTTAAAACCATTAAAAATATGAAAATCAGAACAAAGAAGATAATCTACAACAGCATTGCCTGCGTCCTCCTTCTCGGAGCCATCTCTTGGGTATGCGCAAAATTCATCCATCTCGGAAACGTGGAATTCACCGAAAACGCACAAGTGAAACAGCACATAGTTCCAGTCAATTCACGAGTACAGGGATTTATCAAGGAGATCCGTTTCGACGAATACACAAAGGTATCCAAAGGTGATACACTGGTGGTCATCGAAGACGTGGAATACCGCTACAAGGTAGCCCAGGCAGAAGCCAATCTTGAAAATGCAAAGACCGGCAAGGACGCTATGCACAATGTGATATCAACCACTCAGACAAACATGTCAGTGACAGATGCAAGCATTGAAGAAGCCAGAATCCATCTTGAGAACGCGGAACGTAATTATAATCGTTTCAAGGCTTTGCATGAGCAGAATGCGGTCACTCAGCAACAGTACGACGACATGTACACAGCCTACTCGGCCGCCAAGGCAAGGTACGAGATGCTCAGGCGTCAGAGGGAGAGCGTTCAGGCTGTCAGCCGCGAGCAGAACACACGACTTGGCCAGAATGAAGCTGGCATCAAGCTCGCAGAAGCAGCGTTGGAACTTGCCCGCCTCAATCTCTCATATACGGTAGTGATTGCACCATGCGATGGATACACCGGAAGAAAGGAGATTCAGGAGGGGCAGTTGATTCAGCACGGACAGACACTTGTGAATATTGTTGATTCCGAAAGCAAATGGATCGTGGCTAACTACAAGGAGACCCAGACGGCAAACATCAATGTTGGATGTGAGGTGGAAATCGAAGTAGATGCGGTTCCCGGACATGTATTCAAGGGTGTTGTCACTTCAATTTCTCGTGCAACTGGATCAAGCTTTTCTCTTATGCCACAGGATAATTCGTCAGGAAACTTTGTCAAGATAGAGCAGCGTATCCCTGTGCGTATCGACTTTACTGAAGATAATGACACACAGGCATTGGAACGCGTGAGCGCAGGTATGAATGTAGAATGTAAAGTGCTTTATTAATGAGTCATCATCACGATCCGAATCAGCCTTTTTCAATCCCGCAGATCCGGTTCATTCCGGAAAAGCTCAAGCCTTGGCTTGTGATCCTGTTCATCATCGTCTTCAACTGTACAGGAGGAGTCTATCTTGCCGCCGTCAGCGAGATGGTAGGTTCTACTCAGCTCCTGCAGGAAGACATCATGATGGCCGGATATGCTTCATTGGTCGGCATGGCCCTGTTCTTTGCTATAATGTTCAGGCTCAAATGGGCTGTCCGGCCAAAGACGGCCTTGAGTACATGCATTCCAGTGCTGATTGGTGCCAACCTTATCTGCATGCACTCGTCAAGCGTGCCTGTATTGGTTGGAGTCAGCCTAGTTGCCGGCTTCTTCAGGATGTGGGCCATATATGAATGCAACTCCACCATCCAGCTATGGATTACACCTAAACGAGATATGGCGATATGGTTCTGCTATATCTACCTTATGGTAAACACCACGATACAGCTTACAGGAATCGGAGTCCTCACCTTCTCGATATGGTCATCATGGGAGTATATGCATTGGTTCATAATAGCGGCATTGTTGTTAATCTGGCTTATTGTAATCATCTGCTACAAAGGCATTTCCATCATGCCACGTCTTTCTCTTCTTGGCATCGACTGGGTCGGAATGCTATTATGGGGAGCCACTGCAATGTCCATCCTGTTCATATGCGTATATGGTGAACACTATGATTGGTGGCAGTCAGACCATATCTGCTTTGCCACCGCATTCGGCCTGGCTGCTCTTGGTCTTAACTTGTACAGAGCCACATTCCTCAGGCATCCATACATATCCTTGCAGATATTCAAGATGCCGATAGTCTGGAAATGCGTAGCTATCATTCTTGTTATGGACCTCCTTCTTGCTCCGTCACATATATGCGAACACGCACTGATGGAAGGGGTTCTGGGATATGATCATGCCAATGTCATGACCCTTAACTGGGTATCCATCATAGGTGTCATAATAGGCATTCTGTTTACATGGCAGACGTTTGCCCGACGCAAATGGACCTATCAGAACATGCTAGTGATAGCATTCTCGTGCTTTGCATTTTACCTGGCATACTTCTATTTCCGCATTGACTATAATATTCCCAAGGACTCCCTGTACCTACCTGTCATAGCCAGATCCGCAGGATATGTAATGGTAGCGGTCATGATGCTCACGGCAAATACAAGATTACCGTTCCCATTCATCTTCCTTCACGGACTCTCGTTTCAGAACATGTTCAGTGCAGCTCTGGCGGCTCCTATAGGAAACGCCATTGTAGGACGTGCCCTTAAGGTCATTATGACCCGTAACACAATGCTTCTGAGCCAGAACATGGATTCGGTCACTTTATCCACCATTCGCGCCCCAATGGGTGAA
Organism: Bacteroidales bacterium; assembly: GCA_017398335.1. GTDB lineage: Bacteria > Bacteroidota > Bacteroidia > Bacteroidales > UBA932 > Cryptobacteroides. Next base: position 5,368 of record JAFQGK010000053.1, read on the forward strand.
CTTTACGGAATGGTACAGGCACAATCCATCATGGAGTCGATGAAGGAGGTTTATGGTCTACTTCTCTTTGTGTCAATACTATGCCTCGTCATCCTTATGGTACGCTACAGCAGCTTCCGGCCGCTTCGCGTCATCGAACCGACCTATCGATTCATATACAAGTTCTGCAAGAAAGAAGTGTTTGCACGTCTGCGCGTTAGGAGAGTAAAGCAGATTTCGTAAAAATCCTTTTTGTGTTGATAATTGTGGTAACTTTTTTTGAACTGAAAAGTATATAGTACTGGGTGGAATATTGATATTTGTTCTAGACCTTAACAAAATAAATAGGAACTACTAGTTCACCCAAAATTCAATAATTATCTTACTATTAACTCTTTATATGTGAATGTTATAGAAAGTTCCTATTTATTCCAAGTTCCCATAATAATATCAATTATGTAGCAAAAGTGAAAGGGGAGAAAAGAGAATATAAGTGATAATAGAATGATTTTTGTATATAAAACAAAATTATTAGATTTGTGGCCTGATCTGTAAATATGAAGAAGACTCTGATATATGCAATTCTGACTTTGTGCATCTCGTTTCTGACAATGCACGACCAGAAATATATCATTCCAGAAAGCGGAACGACCCAATCTTCGTATACGGAATATACAGACTATTGCATTTCCGAATTTTCACACAAACAATGTCCGGCACGTCCTTCCAACATTGCAGTTCCTTCAATAGCAAGAACTGTCCAAGGGAACAGAAGCAACGAAAGCAGCAGTTCATTTAACCATGCCTGCAGAACAGACAATTCACCGGCACGCAGATTTCATATAATATCCAGACAAAAGGCTTTGCTTTCATCCGGATATACTGACATATCCGCCTTTTTCATCAGCCTCTGCAAACTGATAATCTAGATTTCCATATTTTCATTACAGATGTCCTTCATGCATATGAAAGGACTTTGCTTCGTATCTGCCATTGTCGTGACCGATACACACCAACATATTAATAATCAACTGATTAAACTTACGAAATTATGGAAAGAGAATTTATCAGAGTACGCTCTGCAAAAGACATATTAATCACATTGATACTTATCGCAGCCGGTGGAATAATGGTTGCACTCCCCACTTCACAGGCCATTAACGTGGCTGGATTTTTCCTGATCTTTGCCGGACTTCTCCTCGGAATCATACTTAAAACTGGATATAAGGATACGGAATCAGGCATTAACTACTTTAAAAAGGAGCGCTTTTTCGCACAGAGCCTCAGAGATGATATTGCACGCAAGATAGAAAGCAACCTCAAAGGTATCAATCTTGCAGAAGAAGACAAAGGTAACGGTCTCAGACTCGACATTTACTACAGCAAAGCTGCCGGAAAGGCATTCATACAGCTTTTTGAGTATATCCCATACAAATACGAACCATGCACAAAGATGTATGAACACACTCTGACAGATGCAGCAGAATTAAGCAGAAAATAAATCATGATATATCTTATATTAGTTGTTTCACTTATCGGAATCGTATTGGGAGCAGACTGGCTCGTTTCCGGCTCCGTATCTATTGCCAAAAGATTCAGAGTCTCTGAATTTGTAATCGGTGCAGCCATTGTCGGAGTAGGCACATCAATGCCGGAACTAGTAGTAAGCTTCATCGGCGCACTGCAGGGAAACTCGGACGTAGCGATCGGAAATGTAGTCGGATCCAATATCTTCAACGTGCTGGGCATTCTTGGTCTGACCGCCGTATTCTTCCCTATCGCGATCGACAAGGCAAATATGCTCTTTGAAATCCCCTATTGCATATTTGTATCCATCGTATTGACACTGATGGCTTTTAACTTCTTTGTTAACGATATTCCTGTCATAGGAAGGATAGATGGTGTCATCCTTCTCATATTATTCGCAATCTTTATGTGGTACTCATTCCACAGAGATGCAAAGCAGAAGGCAGAAATCACTGACACAAAGCAGGAAAATCCGGACAACTCAAAAGAAAAGCCAGTCTGGATGGCAGTTGCAACAGTGATCGTCGGTCTTGCCATCCTGATCACCAGCTGCGATATATTTGTTGACAAAGCTGTCCAGATTGCAAAGAACTGGGGTATGAGCGAGGCTGTCATTTCCATCACTCTGATTGCCTGCGGCACTTCCCTCCCCGAACTTGCTGCATCAATCGCTGCAGCCATCAAGAAAAACACCCAAATGGCCCTTGGAAACATCGTAGGTTCAAATATCTTCAATATTTCCTTGATTCTCGGACTCAGCTCGCAGGTGACTCCTTTGACATCTGCCGGTATAACATTGACCGACTATCTTGTAATGATTGGAGCGGCTGTCCTTACTCTTCTGTTCGGATTCAGAGGCAAGATTGACAGAGCATCAGGCCTTTTCATGGTAGCATGTTTCATTGTATATAACATTTATCTGCTTAACTAATAGTTACTTGAATATGGGTATTTTACAAATTTTCACCTTTCTTGGAGCTCTGGGTATGTTCCTCTATGGAATGAACCTCATGAGTTCCGGACTTCAGAAAGCAGCCGGTGACAGACTCCGCGGATTCCTGTCAGCAATGACATCAAATCCATTCAAGGGAGTTCTTACCGGTCTCGGTATCACGTCCGTCATTCAGTCGTCAAGTGCTACAACTGTCATGGTTGTCAGCTTTGTCAATGCAGGCCTGCTTACCCTAGCCCAAGCTATCAGTGTCATCATGGGTGCCAATATCGGTACGACAGTGACTGCATGGCTCGTTTCATGGCTGGGATTCAAGGCTGATATTTCGATTCTGGCTGTTCCTTTGATGGCATTGGGCTTCATTCTGTCGATATCCAAGAAGAACCAGAGACGTAACATTTCCGAACTGATAGTCGGATTCTCTCTCCTCTTCCTCGGACTTTCAATGATGAAGAACTCGGTACCGGACCTCAGCAGTACACCGGAAGTCCTCTCATTCATAAAAGGGTGGCAGGGACATGGCTTCGGCTCAGTTTTGATATTCATGATCTTCGGAACCGTACTGACCTTGGTTCTTCAATCGTCATCAGCCACTATGGCCCTGACACTCATCATGTTGAACATGGGTTGGATCAGATTTGACATGGCCTGCGCAATGGTACTTGGTGAAAACATCGGAACAACCATAACAGCAAACATAGCTGCTGCGGTTGGAAACACTTCTGCCAAAAGATCTGCACTCGCCCACACCGTATTCAATCTGTTCGGAGTAATCTGGGCATTGATTACATTCCCTTGGTTCCTCAAACTGATCGGCGCCATTACTTCTGCGGTATTCGGCATCCCGAACCCGGCTGCCGACGGCTTTGAGATAATAGTTGAAAAAGCAGCGGACGGAACACCGATACAGAGCGACACGCAGACATCTGCACTGTACGGTCTCTCGATGCTCCACACCTTGTTCAATATGATCAACACATTGATACTCATATGGTTCATACCTGTAATCGAGAAGATTGTATGCTTAGTTATAAAAGAATCAAAGAATAAGGATGAAGAGGTATTCAGACTCAAATACATCAAGGCAGGTCCACTTGCTACACCGGAACTCGCGACAGAACAGGCAATCAAGGAAATCATACATTTTGCCGAGATATCCAGAAACGGACTTGGATATGTCCGGAATGCCATCAATGAAACCGATCCTGACAAATTCGAGGACTACAGGGCAAAACTTGTCAAATATGAGGAGATTTCAGACAGGATAGAATATGAAATTGCCGCATTCCTGAACGCTGTTTCATCAGAAGAAATCAGTGAGAAGACTTCCTATGAGATCAAGGCTATGTACAAGATCATCGGCGAACTTGAGTCACTTGGAGACTCCGGAGAGGCAATCAGCCGGATCCTTTCACGTCGTAACATTCATAAGAAGACATTCGATGAGAACACCATCAGGAAGCTGAACTCTATGGTAGATCTGGTTGACAACGCATATAAGGCAATGATTGAAAACCTTAATGCCGCATCTGATAACACTCTTGTAGAGATTTCGAATGCATATGCAGCCGAGGAGCGCATAAACGCAAGACGCAATGACCTGCGTGACGAGGAGATCGAAAGCATCGAGAATGAACGCAAGAACTATCAGACAAGCGTCTACTACATGGATGTTGTGAATGAGCTTGAAAAGATGGGAGACTTCATGATCAATGTATCTCAGGATCTGTACAAATGCAAGCTTAAAGTTTCGTAATCTCGCGATAATTTGATATTTTTGCAGCCCCGATGATTCCGGGGCTTTTGTTTTGTCATCCCGAGCGAAGTCGAGGGATCTTAAACCTAAAATTATGGCAAGAAAGAAACAGGAGATAATTCTTGAAAACGTTGTGATTGAAGCCGTTGCCGCCGAAGGAAAGGCACTGGCAAGAATTGACGGCACGGTGCTGTTCGTCCAGTTTGCCGTTCCCGGCGATATCGTCGATGTAAAAGTGACAAAGAAGAAAAAAAATTATATGGAAGGATTCATCCTCCGTATAGTTAAACCATCAGAACATCGTCTGGAACCGTTCTGCAGCCATTTCGGCATCTGCGGAGGTTGCAAATGGCAGCCGCTTCCATATGAAATGCAGCTTCAGGCAAAGCAGCAGCAGGTATACGACCAACTTGTCAGGATCGGCCATCTCGATGTACCGGAAATCTCCCCTATCGTCCCATCGGACGAGACCACATACTATCGTAACAAGCTGGAATTCACATTCTCCCAGCGCAGATGGATCTTTGAAGATGAAGATGCCGATGCTCTTTCGGAAAAGGAGAAATATGGTCTCGGCTTCCACGTGGGGCGTTTCTTCGACAAAGTCCTTGACATCAGACATTGCTGGCTTCAGAGTTCCCCTTCCAATGAGATCCGCCTCTTCATCAAGGAATATGCATTGGCTAACGGATTGACTTTCTTCAACATACGTGAGCACGAGGGTTTCCTTCGCAACATGATAGTCCGAACGACAGAGGCAGGAAACGTCATGCTGATCATGTGTTTCTACCATGAGGACACTGAAGCCCGCACTGCCCTGCTTGACGCAATTGCAGAGAAATTTCCGCAGATCACATCTCTTTATTACGTGATCAACGGCAAGGCTAACGACTCTATTTCCGACCAGGAATGCATTCTTTACAAGGGAGATGATGCCATATATGAATACATGGAAGGTCTGAAATTCAAGATAGGTCCTAAGTCCTTTTATCAGACCAACACGAAACAGGCATACAAACTATATAGCGTAACACGCGAATTCGCAGCCCTGACCGGCTCAGAGGTCGTTTATGACCTATATACCGGCACTGGAACAATCGCCCAGTTCGTCTCACGCCAGGCTTCAAAAGTCATTGGAATAGAATACGTTCCTGAAGCCATTGAAGATGCGAAGATCAATGCTGCAAACAACGGCATCACCAATTGCGACTTCTATGCAGGTGACATGAAGGATATACTGACCGACGCATTCGTAGCTGAACACGGTCGTCCTGACGTCATAATACTTGACCCTCCTAGAGCAGGCATCCATCCGGATGTGGCCAAGGTGATCCTCAATGCAGCTCCAGACAGAATGGTATATGTCAGCTGCAACCCGGCATCCCAGGCACGTGATCTGGAAATCTTATGCAAAGACTATGAAATTACTTCTGTGCGCCCGGTTGACATGTTCCCGCACACTCACCACGTTGAGAACGTAGTTGCACTGAAGAGAAAATAACCAATTTATTGAATATGAAACGTTTACTGATTACAATTGCCGCTGCTGTAATGTCATTTACAGCATTGGCAGGACCTGATTACACTGTGTCAACACCAAACTCCATGATGGTGCTGACAGCTGAGGAAGGCAAACCGCTTTATTTCAGATATTACGGAATCAAGACTGATCTGGCTGACGTATTCTCGTCATACAGAGCCATGAAGTACGAAGCATTCCGTGCATTCGGTACCCACTGTAATCTTCCGCACGCATGCCTTATCAAGCATTCTGACGGAGACAATGCATCCAAGCTGGTTGTCGAGAAAGTTGAAAATACTTCTACCAAGGATCTCAACATCCTTACCGTCACCCTCAAAGAAGTGGCCAGACCAGTTAAAGTAAAACTTTATTACAAGGCATATAAAGACTGCGATATCATTAAGATGTCGGCAGAGTATATCAATGAAGGTAAGAAGCCTGTAATTCTTCAGAAATATATGTCTGCTGCCCTTCCGGTGAAGTCAGAGGACTGCTGGCTGATGCACCTTGACGGCGACCACGGCAGTGAGAACAACGAAACATTCGAACCCTTGACAGAAGGCGTGAAGATACTTTCTTCAATGGACGGTGGTACCCCTTCAAGACATAACAATGCTTCATTCATGCTCGGAACTGACGGAAAGATCGGTGAGACAGAAGGAAACGTAATTGCAGGAACACTCGCCTGGACAGGAAACTTCCATATCGAGTTCGTAAACAACATGCTCGTGAATGAGCCGGTACAGATCTATGCTGGTATCAATCCTACAGGAGCAGACTACACACTCGACGGCAAGAAATCACTGACTACCCCTGAACTCATCCTCACATATAGTACGGAAGGAAAAGGTCAGGCAACCAGAAACCTTCACTACTGGGCAAGGAACCATCATATCCTTCAGGGAACATCCCAGCGTCACATCCTCCTGAACTCATGGGAAGGTGTACGCATGAATGTCACCCAGACAGGTATGAATTCGATGATGGACGACTTTTCGGAGCTCGGTGGAGAGATGTTCGTAATGGATGACGGATGGTTCGGAAACAAGTACATACGTGATGATTCTCAAGGACTTGGAGACTGGGAAGTCTGCCGCGAAAGACTTCCTGAAGGCATTGGCAAGCTCATCGAATATGCTCACGGCAGAAACCTCAGGTTCGGCATCTGGATTGAGCCGGAAATGGTCAATTACAAGAGCGAACTTTACGAGAAGCA
>JAFQGK010000054.1 GCA_017398335.1 Bacteroidales bacterium
GAAGACAGGAAGGCTGCAATCCTACACGATGCTCTTGCATATCTGGACGGTAAGGGATTTTTCTCTTTCAAGCTTCATGCTCTGAGCAGCAGTTGAATTCCAATTTACCTGTCGGGAATCGCCTTTTCATGTAACTCCTAAGCACGGTAATATGTTCTTGAGAGCATATGGATTAGATCTGTGTGCTTAGGAGTAGCAAAGATTACACCCCTAAGCACAATAGCCATGAGTGCAGCATATCAGTGGTATGTTACCGTGCTTGGGGTGGAAAATCATCTCCCACGCCCGATGCACAGCCTGTTCCCGATGGGTCGCAGATGGTACTGAAAGTACCGGAAAAAGGGGAAAATGCATCGTATCTGATGACAGAAGGTAGTATATTCCGGTATCTGTAGCGGAATAGCCGTATGATGATTATCTGTCTTTGATAATTCTGCTATAAATAATCAGCTAGCCGCAAGTCCTGAGATGTCATTCCGGGGTGTCATCTTTTTTGAATTCCTGCAGAAACCAGGAGATTTCTTCCCATCCGGTATCCTGCTCGATATGATATTCGAAGTCTCTGGTCTGGTCGTTTCTTGAGATTATGCCGTCCATGTATTCAATTGCCGTATCCGGATTATTGAGCATCCAGATCATCTGGCATGTCCCTTTTTGTGTTACTCGAGCAACAAATAATGCGTTCGGGTGTTCCGTATCTCCCTTGAGTGCCTTGTCAAAGGTCTCGACATAATCATGCATGACTGAAAATTCTTCTGATGTCGGCCAAAGGGATTCGTCTATATCCTTATACTCGAATATGACGGAACAATAATAACCGAATACCTTCCTCAAGGCTTCATCGTCCTTGTGTTCATTCAGACTGGCATTGACTACCATAAGAGCTTTAGCCCCTTCGGAATCCGTGGATTCGACAAGTGCAAAACTCTCTTCAGGAATTGTTACCGACAGAGTCCTACGGCTGAATATCTCCCTTAGTTTCTTTAAAGATAATGACCTGATCACCAGATTGTGGCAGTCAAACTCAGACTTCTTGTCAGCCGGCACTTTTTCCAGGAATGCGTTGTAATCCATTCTGCTCGTTTTTTCCTCAGGGAAGAGCCCGGATATGATGACATATGCCTTGCTGCAGACAGTTTCCTCTCCGTTGACTATGCACTTCATATCCGGCACTTTAGGAAGAATGATTTCACTGCCGTTAAATATAATGTAGTGCGAGCAGATCTCATCCGCAAATTCACCGAACAATGCGACGGACAGATATGCATCGAGTCTTTGCCTTTTGTGAAGAAACTGCCCGAAACTTTTATAATCAGCAGCAAAACCTGCCAGATCCTCTTTGTTGACGCATATAGGAAGAACTGCGCAGAACAAAGTGATATATTCTGACTGCAATTCATTCTTGAGTGTGTCGAAAAGTCCTGCATTTGCGTTCAGACATCTCTCTATGTGGACAGCTGTATCAGAAATCATTACCTCTTCCTCATCGACGATCATATTTTTGGCTTTCCACAAAGATGCAATCCTTTCAGCTGTGCTGAAAAGCATCCTGACGTCATCCTCAGTAGCCGGCAGCGGCAGTGACAGCTGTATTTCTTTTTTGTTCCCGATATTCAGCACCTGAATGCCTCTGCCGATGCTTGACGGATTGTATATGACCAGAGGACCGCTGCCGTCATTCTTGCCTTCTTCCATACGTCCACTGTCATCCGATGTTCCAAATACCCAGTTCTCCTTGCCGATGATGTCAGAGATGCTGAGAGGACTTTTGAAAAGTCTGGAGTTCTTTATAGATATGTCGCAAGCCATAGTTTATCTGTTGAATCTGCTTAATATTGTTTCCATTATATCGCATTCCTTTGGAAATAGACTTTCAATGAATTCAGGTGTGCCATGTTCGTATTTGTAATCCAGTTCTTCCTGAGTTATCGGCAGAATCTGATGGAATGCAATGGTCTTGCCGCTTGAAAGATTACAATGTGAGATCACACCTGTCAGATATGGGGCAGGAAAAAGAAGCAGAGAATTGTTGTAAGGCAGTTTATCTGAATATGGTTTTCCGCTCTCTGATCCTATGGTGTGGCCTTTCCCAAGCCAGGAACCAGTGCGTCGCGAAAGTCTTGCTGTGTTTTTCAAAAGCCTTATAGGCCAATAATTGGATTCATCCTTGAGGGATTCGTCATCAAGTTTCCAGTCGGCCGGGAGGTATATCATGAATTCAGAATGCTCCGGTTGCTGATGTTTCACCCTGGACTCTGAGTCGACATTCATTCTGTATGCTCCTGCTCCTATGGTGCATAGCGTATAATAGTTACGACCTTCATGAGGTGGAATCATTGCTATGTCGATATGCATGTCTGTAGAAAGGAGTTCATGGTAAACGTGGTTGAACGGACCGAATTCATCCTCAATGAACCCACTGACTTCAGCTTCATCCTTTTCTGAATAAAGAATTAGTCTTTCGGATTGCGTCTCGCTTTTGCTCAGCGCCCTTTTCCATCTGTAAAGTATCTGTTCAGTCAGAGCCGTAATATCATCATCCCATATGTAAGCGAGGCCAATGTCATCCTTAACAGATCTGATGTTCTTTATTTCAAGGCTCACGAAGTTCCTATAGACCCTTAGCGTCTTGACATCCTCCCAGCGCATTGTCGAAAGCCTTATATACTTCTTCCATCCTTGACAGATTGTAAACATATGTGTTATGCCCTCATTTGTCACGACAGGGAATATACCTGCTTTCCTGTATTTGCGGAACATCTTTACCATATTCACGATGAGAATACCTTTAAGTACTCCCACTATAAGAACACATTTGACCAGCCGGGATATGTCGCCATTAAATATGGCAAGCAGTACTCCGCAGAATATCAGAAGCAGATATGCGATATTGGCAACACGATAGACAAACAGGTTATCCCACAGGGCATCTTTCAGAAAGGTCAGGATGCTTACCGGTATTTCAGTCCTGATGTCTTCTTCGGCATTTACACCATTTATTTCAGGTAATTTGTCAAATGAATAACTTTTCATGGTCTATATATCTTTTGCTTGATTCGTAACCATTGCAAATATACTGAAAATTTTATGGATTCCGTCATGTTTATCCTGTTCTGCCGGAATCAGGAACTCTGTTGACGTTGCTGCTGTATAAGATTGCCGGTCAAGCCGGCAATGACGTCATCCCCGACTTTTCACCCTCATCCTTAACCGTCGTTCTCTGTCATCCCCGACCGTAGCTTTACGTTATCCCTGACCGTAGCTTTACGTCATCCCCGACCTGATCGGGGATCTCATTGCTGAACAGTTACAGAGATCTGTAGGAGATGCATCTATTTGTTTTGCAGCACATCTCACCCCCTAAGCACGGTAATGTGTTATGTTGGCCATATATGACTGATTCATGTGCTCAGTGGTCACATCCTCGGTACCCCTAAGCACGTCACCCCTAAGCACGGCGCAATAGAGATAAATTTACGTGCTCAGCGGTTTACCATGAGAACATTATCGCACCCAATGAGCGGCTGTCTTTGTTGGGTTGCAAATGCTCACACTGATTCGTAAAGAGAAAACCTTTGTAATTCATACGGATTTATCTAACTTTGGACAGATGAATCGGAATTTGTCAAATTGATTCCTTTTTGAGATATGCTGGTAAATTCCAGTCCTATTGGTGTTTACTGAAAATAATCAGTAGCTATGCGAAGATGGATTTAAGGCAAAAGGATATTAGATATGGATATCAGGCTTATAGTTAAAGCGGCATTTCTGTCAGCAGTATTCATATGGGGGACAGGCTGTGCCGGTACATATGATGAGTCACCATTGAGAATCAGGACAGGTACTGATGATATGGGGACCACATATGCTATTGTGGATAGTGCGACCGACAGCCTGATCTATTACGGTGGTAATAATGAAATCAGGTTAGATACTGTTATAAATGGTAATTATATCTTTTATGAGGATTTTTGGAGTGAGGAATGTTCCGGACGTTTAGTCGTATATGATCCTGTTGATTCTCTTTTGCTGGTAGCTGCTACTTGCTGGGATTGTAACTTTGATCGGCATGATAGGGAACTGCTCAACAGCGGGGTTGAAAAACTGTTTGAGATAGAATCACTTGATGTCGAAAACAGAAGTATCATAGTCAAACTCTTCAATGACCGTATCTGGCCTTTGGATCTGAAAGGAGAGAGATATGGTGATTTTTGGGTTGAGTATACTGTCAGGCCCAATTCAATGGTTGCCGACACGTTAGTGCTGACTCCCGGTGATACGACGTTGATAATGAACAATTCCGTTTTTCTAACAGTTTATCATAATGGAAAACTTCTGGCAGAACCTCATATACAATCCACATCATTTGATGGTATAGTAAATCCAGAGCAATACATTCTTGCACCTACAGATAAGGTGTGGTTCAATCTGGAAGGAGATAGGCTGGTAGCTTTTACCGGTATGTTCATGAACGAGACCGATTGCGGATACTGGACGGAAATGATAATCGAACCTAATGGAAATTTCTCCCTGCATTATGGGGACTCTGAATCCTTGCTGGGATTTGATGACTTGCTGTATGACCTACGCGAAGAAATCACACAAGAAGAACTTGCTGACTATATAGTACACATGGACTTTTATAATGAGCCTTCTTCATCCCCGGAAGAGTACGCACATCTCTTTATATTCTGTCTGGATAATAAGGATGCAAATGCCAGAGAGACAGTTGGCTGTAAATTCAATGAAATGCTGGACCGTTATCCTGGCAAGGTACGGGAATTGAAGCAATATCTCAATTCATTTTCTTCTGATTTTAAAAAGGAAATCAAGGAGAGTCTGATGAGGTGTGCGGATCTTGAATGATGAATGAACGGAAAAACAGGACTCTACAACTCGAAATGTCCTGTCTCTCAAAATAATAGGTAAAGTTAATCCGACAGAGGCATATCTCCAAAGTATATAGAAGCCTCATAAAAAATCGAGAAGATGAAAGAATTATATTATCTGAATCAGGATGTATTGCCTGCAATGCCTGTTCCTCACGATTGCATAATCAAAAGCATTGCGCTGGAGGGGGAGTCGCTCGTATTTTCGTTTGCAGACGATATCAGCAGGTATGATCCAGTGCGCCATATCAGACCGGATGCCAAGTCGTTGATTATCCGATACCATCTTATTGATGAAGTTTACAGTCTCTATAGATTTGTCAATCCTGGCAAAATATTCTTCAGGGAAGGGGCTTATAAAGGTTTGCCACAAGACGCTCTGTTCAGGCTGGCTGATGGAAAATTAGAATATCTATATCATTTTGTTAGTTATGAATCAATTATAATAAAGATGTATTCCGAACGTGAAATAATACTGGATGCTGACGTGGATTACGTCGAGTATGAATGGATATACTAGAACGTCTTCTGGCACATGAAATCGGCCATTGTACCGATTATGCAAGAGGTTTGCTGAACAGCCGTTCAGGCTACAAAGAGGAAAATTTTGCAGATAATTATGCATATGGATACGACAATGAGGAATAAATATATCATAATAATATCAGTCCTTTTACTCATTCATAGTGCCGGAGTGTATGCGCAGAACTCATGCAGCATCTCGGGAACTGTGCTTGATGCTGAAGGTGAAACGATTTCATATGCAACTGCAGTCCTGTATGATGGCGATAAAATCATTGCAGGAACTCTGTCAGATGAAAACGGAAGATTTCAGCTGAGTACAGGTAGATCATCCGGTAAGCTGACCCTATCCGTGGAATACCTCGGATACTATAGAAAAGATATCGGGATTTCAGTGTCAGCGCCTTCTGTGACCTTAGGGAATATAGTACTTGAAGAAAATTCCCGTCTTTTAGGAGAAGCTGTCGTAACCGCTGTTACAGAGCCGCAGAAAAAAGCAGTGGAGCGTACCAGTATCAATGCCGCTGCCAACATGACCTCATCCAAGGGCTCGGCAATAGATGTGCTTCGTTCAGCTTCATCGGTGACGATATCGAACGATGTCATCTCCATCAGAGGCAACTCCAACATCCTCGTACTGATGGACGGTATTCCGACCACAGTAAGCGACCTTTCAGCAATTCCTGCAGCCAACATAAAGACTATTGACATCATAACCAACCCTGACGCCTCATATGATTCAGGCGGAACCGGAGGAATCATAAATATCGTATCTAAGAAAATAAGCACCAAAGGGTTCAGCGGTGTGGTTGCCGCCAATTACGGATTCAACCATTTCGTGACCGGTAATGCAGCATTCACATTCAACCGCCCGAAAGTCTCATACAGGTTCACATACAACACCAGGTACGAGGACGATGTCGTCAATACGGTTCTCGACCGCACTATGCACCAGACTGGCAGTCAGACTCTGCAGAGGATGGAAGCCACAAGATATACCTTCAACAACAATATCGGTCTCGGAGCGGACTTCAGGTTCAACAATCGAAATACGCTGAATGTCGACCTGAAATGCATCATTCCACGTCTTAATGTCAGACAGAATCTCCAGAATACATTTGTCGTCCAAGGCACTGACAAAGTGGAGAACAGACATAATGACGTGACCTGGAACAGAGAGAATATCGAAGCCTCAATCGCCTACAAGCATGTCATCAGGCCGGAAGTCTCAGACATTTCCATCAAAGGATCCATCTCAAAGATCTGGGGCCACAGGCCGTCATACTACTTCCATGAAGGCAACGAGGTCAATCGTTCCAATTCAGGAGGCAGTCCGTTCATAACTGCTCTGCAAGGTGATTATACACATAAATACAATGTCGGAATCCTTAGTGCAGGAGCAAAGGTTACTTACAGAAGCAATGACATATATCACCGGTTTTATACTATGGATAATGGTGAATGGGCGTATTCGGAGTCGTTCAGCAACGACCTTATGCATACGGAACTTGTACCGGCGGCCTACGTGATGTTCGCCTCTGGAATCGGAAAGAAGTTCTCATACAAAGCAGGTCTTCGAGGCGAGTTCAGCACTGTGACCCTCAGCAGTACTCACGAGAATCTCCACAAAAGGAACAACGGATTTTTCCTCGCTCCATCACTTTCCGGTACTTATAAAGTATCTGCCGGTGATGAGCTTGCGGTGGCTTTTTCGCGCAGAATAGGACGACCTTCATATCCTCAGCTCAATCCGTATATGAGCATGGTGGATGCCACTACCTATGAACAAGGAAACATGAACCTCACTCCTGAGCAATCAAGCAAGCTGGACTTAAGCTACAGTCATAACGGCAAGTCATTCAAACTCTTTGCAGACGTATACCTGAACCATACTTCGGGGTATATATCACAGATCACGAAGTTCCAGGATGACATTCTGGTTACAACATATATAAATGCAGAGTCGGATCTGAAGACGGGCCTTGACTTGTCACTTACCGTCAGTCCGTTCAAATGGATGAACGCCACATTGAACGCAAACACATTCTATGTGAACACCAAAGGAAATTTTGACGGTGCTGACATAGACAACAGAGGCTGGTCAAATAACAGCAATATCCTCTTTGATTTTGCTCCGGGCAAGACTACAGACATTCAGCTGCAATACTTTCTCACTACACCGCAGTACTACCCTCAGCTTACAACATCGCTTACTCACTATATGAACTTAGGATTGAAGCAGAGGTTGCTCAAAGGTGCTATGAGCATATCCGTCCTGCTTACTGATGTGTTCAATACCTATGTGTGGGAGGTGCACTCATATAATAAAGTGTTTGACCTGACAAATATCAGTACCCGTAAAAGCCGGATGCTCTGGCTGGGTATCACATATAACATCAACTCATTCAAGCAGAAGAAATCTCAGGGCAAATCAGAAAACGACAGAAGCCTTATAAAGCTTGGCCTCTAGACTTCTAATGTAAACATGTTTTCTGCCGGAAATCGCCTTTCATGTAACCCCTAAGCACGACAACCCTAAGCACGCAGATATCAAGTACTTGTCAGATTTTTGGTATTTACGTGCGCGAAGGTTATAGTCATGCATGCCTGACACCATGTCATCCACACAGATTGCCGGTCAAGCCGGCAATGACGTTGCACCATAGAGATTGCCGGTCAAGCCGGCAATGACGAATGGCCAAGCAGGCCATGACGAATGGTCAAGCCGGCAATGACGTTGCACCACAGAGTTTGCCGGTCAAGCAGGCCATGACGTCATCCCCGACCTGATCGGGGATCTCAGTCCCAAATAGAAAAAGACTCCAGGAATGGCTCCGTGAGTCTTTTGATTACGCTGCCTGTATGTCATTCTGCTGTGTGATTATGTGAATACAACGTTAATTTCACTATCTTTGTGTCTTGTGTAAGGATTTTGAATTATGACAGAAAAGGAAAAAATGCTGGCGGGGATGATGTATTCGGCAGTTGATGCACAGCTGCTTGAAGAACTCAACGCTGTAAAAGAGATAATACACAAGTACAATGCAATGTCTCCGGCTGACAATGTCGGACGACTGGAAATCCTTAAAGGACTGCTGGGGCACATCGGTGATGACGAAATCATAATTAATCAGCCGTTCTATTGCGACTACGGTAAACAGATTTCAGTCGGAAAGAGATTCTTTGCCAACTTCCATTTTACAGTCCTGGACGAAGCGATGGTCTCCATCGGTGATGACTGCTTCATCGGCCCGAATGTGAGTATATACACAGCCTGCCACAGTACGGATCCGGTGGAAAGAAACACGCGTGACGAATGGGCGGAACCGGTGACTATCGGCAATAATGTCTGGATCGGAGGCAGCGTGACCATACTTCCGGGAGTCACTGTCGGTGATAATGTCACGATAGGGGCAGGTTCAGTCGTAACAAAGAACATCCCATCCGATGCAGTTGCGGTAGGCAATCCTTGTCGGGTGATTAAAAAATTAAGATGAGAGATATGGTAAAGTTGATTTTTCTATGCCACGGCAATATCTGCAGGAGTCCGATGGCAGAGTATGTGATGAAGGACCTTGTGCGCAAGGCTGGTGTGGAAGACCGTTTCCAGATTACCTCCGGTGCTGTTTCCGATGAGGAATGGTTCAACCCGATCTATCCGCCTGCCCAGCGCAAGCTGACGGAGAAGGGCGTCCCTTTCGGCAACCACAGCGCTCATAAGATATCTAAGGAAGAATTTGATTCACAGGATCTTGTGATTGTGATGGACCGGTCCAATCTGAAGTGGCTGTCCCGTATTGTGGGAGAGAGTATGGATGCTCAGGCAGGTGAGTCTTTGGAAGGCTCCGGCATTTCCGGAAAGGTGCATATGATGATGGAATTCGCAGGGAATCCTCGTGATGTCGCTGATCCATGGTATACCGGAGATTTCGAAAAGACTTATCAGGATGTTCTTGCCGGCTGCACCGGACTTCTGAAACTTATAAAGCTGTAAGGTATGAAGAAGGTCTATTTCGCAGGCTCTATACGTGGAGGGCGCATAGATGCTGAACTCTATGCGAGGATAATAAGATATATCCAGAAGACGGATATTGTCCTGACCGAGCATATCGGAAATCCCGACCTGAACCTGAAGGAGCAGGGAAAGAGGGATGTGGAAATATATGAAGAGGATATGGCGTGGCTCCGTGAGAGTGATGTGGTAATTGCCGAATGTACATGCCCTTCCCTTGGTGTAGGCTACGAACTTGCATATGCCGAAAAGATCGGAAAGCCATGTCATATATTCTACGACAGGACTAAGACCCATCTTTCTGCGATGCTTACCGGAAATCCATATTTCCAGATACATCCGTATGAAGATGCGGAATCGATATTCAGGACAATCGACGAGATATTGGCTTAGGTGGCGTTCATTAACGACAATCCCCTGAAAGTCAGTCACTTTCAGGGGATTGCTTGTGCTATGTCTTATAAGGTTTAGAAGTTATATGCTACGCCGATCTGGAATACATTTGTGTGAGAAATCCTGTTGTAGCCTTCAACCTTTTCTGTCATCCTGTCGAGAAGACCGATGTTGTATGCGATACGTACGTCAAACATCTCGAAGAGTGTAGCCGAGATACCGAGACCTAATTTGAGGTCGAACATGCTGTAGTTTGTATCTCCATCTCCGCCGGACTCAGTGAATTTGTTTCCTGCAAGCTTGCCGGTAGTCTTGAACTTTCCTGTGTACATGTTGAAACGTGTGTTGGAATAATTGTCGCCGCTTTCTTCTCTTTCAATAAGAGTGGCTCCAAGTCCAAAAGAAAATACAGGACCTGCAAATGCAGAAAGCTTCAATGTGCCCGGAACAACGTCATACGCGTATTTTACATGAACAGGAACATCAAGATAATGGTCTCTTCTTGAACCCTTATATGAAGCTTCAAAGCCTTCGACGTTAGTGTTCTCTTGCTCCATGCACTTTCCATAGAATGAATATGTAAGTCCAGGCTGAAGTGAAAGATCTCCCCAGTTTCTTGAAAGGAAGTTCCATTCATATGCTGCTCCAACATAAAAACCGCTCATGTTGGTCGGGTCTGCTTTTGTCACTGAGTTTGGTGTCTTGTCAACTGCCGTGTGACTTGCAAGTCCGTAACCGGCACCTACGCTGAGCTGCGCGCTTGCATTTGCTGCCATAGCCATCGCTGCGATTGCTGTGGCAAGGGTAATAATAATCTTCTTCATATAATTATCTTTTAGATTAATTTTACATTTTGTTCTCCAAAGGTAAGAATTTTTTTATAAAGGTGTATCTTTGTATGTCAAGTAATGATTTTATAGTATGAAGGAGTTTCTGTTGTCTATATGCTTTCTTGCCTGTTTGTCAGCTATTTCTGATGCTCAGATCACGTTTGTCGATAAACGTCCGGTCTTCGGTGTCCGAGGAGAATTTACCGTCACTGCTCCTGATGATGGCCTCTGGTCCGTTGCGACCGGTTGGGAGAATGACTGGATGTGTGAGTGGAAGCATGCGGACCCGCAGGAGATGGAGAAAAGCGGGGAGTGGACAATCCTCTCCGGACGGATGACTCTGGAAGGGGGAGACCTTCTGCTCCGGGATTCCTATCGTCAGGTCAGGGATGGATTGGTGCAGTGTGTCAGACGTTACGAATGGACTGGAAATCAAGTACTTCCAGATGTGACTTTGTCCGTGCGCATGAAGATGGACGGCGAAAGGATGATGCCTCTTCTTCCGGGAATCCTCTACTATGGCAACAAGAACGGAGCGAAGGTGAATCCCGAGATAATACCGGTATATAACGGAGAACCGGGTGAGTTCGCGATTTTTGAAGAACATCGTTATCCAATGCCTTTTGCGATGCTTGAGAATGCGGAAAAAGGATATGCTGCTGCGGTCCACACAGTTCCCAGTCCTGTGCGCGGCGCTGTACTGGCGGATCAGTGGTGGTCGTTGGGTGTCGAGGCTAAGGAAGACTGTAGCGAGTTTGTAATGTACTCAGGCCCAATAGGATATAACGGAAGGCACAGCGTGGCGAAGGCTCTTCAGAAGACTCCGATGCGCTATTCGGACACATATCTTGACCTGGAGCCGGGACGTATAATCGAAAAGACTTTCTACATAGAGGTCTATCCTATAGACAAGGCTGGAACAGGCTTCCAGACCCCTGTCTACACATCGCTTGACCTTCATCGTCCCTACGATGCTGACCGTTTCCCTTCGTATGAGGAAATTGTCAGGGGAAAATACAATTTTGCAAAGAGCAGATGGATCGATCTCGGAAACGGGGCGGTCGGATTCAATATGTATGACAGTTCTCTGCGCAAAGAACTGGTCATGGGATGGTGCGGTCAGGCAGATTCACCGGGATATTCATTGCAGGTGCTTTCCAAAATGCTGGATGATAATGATATAGAGAATATGGTCCAGTCTTCGATGGATTTCCTGACTACGTATGAAGTAAATCCGGAGACAGGCTTCTTCCCTGTGCGGTTTGATGGAAAGGACTATAGTCAGGGAGACCCTGTGTCATGCGGCCAGGCGATGTATAATTTTGCAAAAGCTATCGAGACGGCGCGGAAATCGCGGAAATATGATACGGTGAAGTGGGAGGAATTCCTGCGCAAGGCGGCGGATGCTGCAAGTGCCCGTATCCTCTCGCCGGAGTGGAACCCTGAATCGACAGCAGAGGGCTTTTATATTGCTCCGCTTGCCATTGCGTCGCGCCTGTTCAAGAACACTGCATACCGGACTGCGGCTGAAAAGGCAGCTCAACTATATGCAGACCGCCATCTTGATATGGACGGATGCTATTGGGGTGGAACGCTTGATGCTACCTGTGAGGACAAGGAGGGTGCCTGGGCAGCGTTTCAGGGCTTTCTGGAGATGTATGAACGTTTCAAGGATGAGAAGTATCTCCAGTGGGCGAAGCATGCGATGGATGTGTGCCTGAGTTATGTTGTCGTGTGGGATATACCTCTTCCTGCAGGACGAATGGCTGACTATAATTTCAAGACCACGGGATGGACGGTGGTCTCAGCTCAGAATCAGCATATCGATGTCTATGGCGTCCTGTTCGCTCCCGAGGTCTACAGGATGGGAATCTTGCTGAAAGACGAACGTCTGTGCTCTCTGGCAAAAGTGATGTACCGTTCCTGCTACCAGCTTACAGACGCATATGGTTCTCAGGGAGAACAGCTTCAGCAGACGAATTTCGCTCAGAGAGGTGATATGAGTGATGTTTATAAGCTTCGTGGAGGATATGCCGAGAGATGGACTGTCTTCTGGATAACTGCCCATTTCCTGAATGCGGCAGCCAGATTCGAAGAAATGGGGGGAATGTAATTGTTTTTTCGTAACTTTGTCTTGATGTGGCTTTCGAGGATATGTGAAAGTCTGTAATTGATAATGCTAAAATATTTATATTATGTTGAACACTAAATCTTTAATTGCATCTGCCTTGAGTGCAGTGCTTTTCTTGTCGTCATGCTGCCAGGAAGGCAGAATCAATGGCACCAGGATTCAGGAAGGAAACAATCTTGTCGGTCTCATTACGGATTCCAAGACCGGAAAGGGAATCGAGGGAGTGGCTGTCTCAGACGGTTACACAATTACAACCACAGATAAGAACGGTGTATATCAGTTCGTGGGAAATCCTCTTACAAGAGTCGTTTATTATACAACTCCGGCGGAATATGAAATCAATCTTGACGAGCAGACCAGGCTGCCTCTTTTCTACAGGCACTGCAAGTTCAATCCGGATACGCTCAACCGTAACGACTTCACTCTCACGCCTATGGACCGCGTTGAGGACGAATTGACCCTTATCGTCATCAGTGACCCACAGTGCAAGAATGACAGACATGTCAAGAGATTCCGCACGGAAAGTATTCCGGATATGCAGAGAACCATCAACGCAGGCGTTGAGAGCGGAAAGTATAAGAATGTCTACGCGCTCGTGCTCGGCGACCTCGTGTACGATTATCTCGACCAGTGGGACAACATGAAGGATGTGATGTCTAATGTCAAGATCAATGATGGTCAGGGCTATCTGCCTTTCTTCAATTCTATCGGTAACCATGACCACTATGAGGACTGTGTGGATGACTATGCCGGTTGCCAGAACTATGTAGACCGTTTCGGCCCTACAGATTATTCATTTGACAGAGGAAACGTTCATTTCGTTACAATGGACAATGTATTCTATAAGAAGCATAATACCTATGACTCTGGTTTTACAGATGCACAGGTAGAGTGGCTCAAGGCTGATTTTGACCTTGTGAAAGACAAGGAAAACAAGATGCTTGTGTTCTATGCTCATGTGCCGTTCAGAGGAGGTGCAGAGAAAGGTGGCGGAAATGTCAACTATGACAAGCACTATGATGACGTTCTCAAGCTCTTCACCCAGTTCAAGGAAGTTCACGTGATGATCGGTCACACTCATCATCCGGAGAACTATATGCACCACAACTACATCACAAAGAGCGGTCATCCTGTGTATGAGCACGTCCTTGGAGCGGTAAGCGGTGCATGGTGGCATACAAACACATGTACAGACGGAACACCTAACGGATATGCGATCTTCACAGTCAATGACAATAGTGTGGATAATTTCATATATAAGCCGGTCGACCTTGACGAGAGCTATCAGATGAGAGTGTACAACGGCAGCCAGAAGTATACCGGCTCGAAAAAACTCACTTTCGGATGGCCTGAGCAGTACCACGGATGCTTCATCGCAGATGTGTTCAATGATGATGCAGAGAACTGGAAGGTGGAATTCATCCAGAACGGTGTGGCGACTCCTATGACCAGAGTGACTGAGAAACTCATAGATTGGTGTATGTTTGCATATTTCATCAATGAGAATGGCAGAAGCCCTAAGAATACAGCTTATCATACAGGGAAACTGCACTACTGGACACTTCCGGCACCATGTGGAGACCCTGCTAAGGAGAAGGATTGGGAGATCCGTGCTACCTATACAGTTCCGACCAGTGGCAAGGTTAATGTATACACAGTGAACAGCCTCCAGGTGGACTACACCGGATTCCCTGCAACATTGGCTGATGAATAAGCCTTCGTTCTGGCTCTGAATTTGTCATAGGTTTTCTGAATAAATATGTAATGTTATGTTGAAGATAGGTGACAGAATGCCGGATTTCACTGTCCTTGACCAGGACGGAAATACGGTGAGCAGCAAGGATCTGCTTGGCAAGAAGACAATAATCTATTTCTATCCGAAGGATAATACAAGCGGATGTACGGCAGAAGCCTGTAATCTCAGGGATAATCATGAAGCCTTGATGGCCAAAGGATACAATGTGATAGGAGTAAGCAAGGACAGCGCTGCTTCGCATAAGAAGTTTGCAGAAAAGTATGAACTGCCTTTCACTCTTCTCGCAGATACCTCGACAGAAATGCTTCAGGCTTTCGGAGCATGGGGCGAGAAGAAGATGTATGGCAAGACAGTCATGGGAACATTGCGCAGGACCTTCATTTTTAATGAAGAAGGGGTTCTTACGGAGATCATAGAGAAGGTAGATACGAAGAATCACGCTGCTCAGATTCTCGGCTGATAAGCCCGAAACTTCGTCGTTTAGAAATTTTTTTTCGTTTCGGACGCAGTTTTACACTAAATTTGTATTAGGACGTTTCAGACACATTTAATATTAGTGGTTATGAAACGTCTTAATTATTTTATTGGAGCTGCGGCTCTAGTGGCTGTCGCGATGACAGCATCTCCAGCTTTGAATGCTCAGGAGAACGGAAACAGGGATGAGAACGGTAAGGTTGTTCGAGGCCCATATGAAACAAACCGCTTCGGCGACAACTGGTTCATTGGAGTCGGAGGCGGTATCAACCTCTTCTGGAATGAAGGCTATGAGCCTGCAATCGGTCCAAGCATTGATGCCAATTTCGGAAAATGGTTCACACCATCAGTCGGCATGAGGGTCGGCTATCAAGGCATCAGTTCAAAGGTCTGGGCTGATGAAGCTTCAGTACTCGGCCCGCAGAGGGATGCGGAACAGGGCAAGTATGCTCAGAAGTTCGGATATATGTATATCCACGGAGACATCCTTTGGAACATTTCCAATGCCTTCAGCGGCTATAAGGAGACCCGCTTCTGGAATTTTGTCCCTTATATGCACGCCGGCTATTTCCGTACATACGGTCTTGATGGAGTGAATTTCGCAGACAATGAGATCGCCGGAGGTGTCGGCCTTCTGCATAATCTTCGTCTTGTAGACAGGCTTGACCTTATCGTAGACATGCGTGGAACAATTGTTAACGGCAGTGTACACGGCGATAATGGTGTTGCCATCCTTCCGTCTGTAACAATGGGACTCGCCGTTGACCTCGGATGGCCGAATTTTGTAAGGACGTCTACTGTAGTCGGAGCTCTGGAAGTTGCAAATGCTGAGAAATTCGCGATTCTTGAGACGGCTGCAATCGCTCTGGAAGCTGCAAATCTTGCTCTAGAAGAGGAGAATGCAAGTCTTGAGAAGGCAAATGCCGCTCTGACCAAGGAGAATGCCGAACTGAAGAAGAAGCCGGCAGGAATGGATTACACGACATTCTTTGACTCAATGTCTCCTGCTACCGTATATTTCGAAATCGGTCAGACCGTCTTGACAGACAAAGAGATGGAGCATCTGGACTTCATTGCAAAGAATCTCATTGCCAGTGCTGACAAGAATACCAAGATTTATCTGACTCTGCTTGGAACAGCTGACGGCAATACAGGTACTGTCCGTCGCAACCAGCATCTGAGTGAGGCGAGAGCCAAGTATGTATATGACATGCTTACTGATAAGTACGGAATCTCAAAGGATCGTCTGGTCATCAAGTCTGAGGTCGTGAAGGATGCTGCGAAACCTGAATTGAGCAGAGCAGTGGTTGTTTCTTTCTGATTTTTCGTTTTGAGAAGTCAAATAGCCTTCTTATCTTTGTGAATGCAAAATTCACAGTTATGACAAAGATAGGAACTACATTCACAAAGTCAGGTAAGAAGGCCGTTCTCTGCGGATCTGGCGAGCTTGGAAAGGAAGTTGCACTCGAACTCCAGCGTTATGGAGTTGAAGTAGTCGCTCTTGACAAGTATGCAGATGCTCCGGCGATGCACGTGGCTCATAAGAGTCACGTGTTGTCTATGTTGGACGGAGAGGCACTTAAGAAGGTAATAAAGGAGGAGAATCCGGATTATATCATCCCTGAAATAGAGGCGATTGCTACAGACAAGCTTGTGGAACTTGAAGCAGAGGGCTTCAATGTCGTTCCTACAGCTAATGCTACAAAACTGACAATGAACAGAGAGGGAATCAGGAGGCTCGCAGCCGAGACGCTCGGAATCCCGACCTCTCCTTATCGTTTTGCCGAAACCAGAGAAGAATTCGATAAGGCTGTGGCGGAAATCGGCCTGCCATGCGTTGTGAAGCCTGTAATGAGTTCTTCCGGACACGGCCAGAGCACAATCAAGACTCCTGATCAGATAGATGAAGCATGGAAAGTCTCTCAGGAAGGCGGACGTGCCGGCGGTGGCAAAGTCATAGTTGAAGGTTTTGTAAAGTTTGATTATGAGATAACTCTCCTGACTGTACGACATTCGGCAGGAACAACATTCCTTAAGCCTGTAGGACATCATCAGGTGGACGGAGACTATCGTGAGTCATGGCAGCCTCAGGCTATGTCACAGGAGGCTATCGAGCTTGCTGAGGCCATTGCAAAGGCTATAACTGATGCATTGGGAGGATATGGAATATTCGGCGTCGAGCTCTTCGTAAAGGGAGACGAAGTAATCTTCAGCGAAGTATCCCCACGCCCGCACGACACGGGAATGGTTACTATGATATCTCAGGATATGTCGGAATTTGCACTTCATGCCCGTGCAGTCCTCGGCCTTCCTATACCGGAAGTGAAATTTTATGGCCCATCAGCATCCAAGGCCATCGTAGTGGAAGGTAATACCAAGGAATATGAATTCTGCAACCTCGACAAAGTACTTGAGGAGCCGGGGGTGCAGATCCGTCTCTTCGGAAAACCTGAGATTGCCGGTCACAGACGCGTAGGAGTCATCCTTGCAACAGATGATTCGGTTGCAGGAGCTTTGGCGAAGGCAGAAAGAGCTTATGCCAAACTTGAAGTTAAGGTTTATTGATCTTACTTGAATCTTGCGAGATTCGCCAGGTCGAAA
The DNA here is from genome assembly GCA_017398335.1 of Bacteroidales bacterium. Classification (GTDB taxonomy): domain Bacteria; phylum Bacteroidota; class Bacteroidia; order Bacteroidales; family UBA932; genus Cryptobacteroides. Next base: position 17,609 of record JAFQGK010000054.1, read on the forward strand.
TCAATCTTGATCTTATCAATTATAGAGCAGACGACTTCGTACGTTCTGCTCTCTTTTGTATAGTCAGCCGGAGTTATGAAATTGACCCTCTGCTGTCTGAGCAGTCTGCGTGCAGTGTTCTTCTTGCGTGGTATGTTCGGATTATAAACGGCGATCGAATTACCTCCGAACATTTTTACGATCTTCATGCATGGCACGTCCGTCTCACCGTCTCCGAAATATATCATATGAGGGAAAGGAATCCTCTTCTTTTCTTCCATCTTGCTTTCATTGACCTTCTTGTTGTCCCTTATACTCAAGATGCCCTTGTTTATCTTGAAAAGGAACTGGGTCTTTGCCGTATAGTCAACAGCTACTCCCGGCCACTCTGCCTCTCCTTCGCTGTTGTATATGAAGGAGCATGCGAAGATGCGCTTGAATTCCTTGCCGATCGGCGTACCTTCGATCATCTCTGCCAGACCTGATGAGTTGATGTAGTGCTCGACTTTCACGCCCCTCTGCTTTCCATAGTCATTGATAAGGCCGAACCATTCCTTGACACCTTTGAACAATTCTACAGATTCTCCGAATTTGTAGAAGTCTTCGCGGCGAAGCTTGATTCCTGATTTCTTCGCTTCGTCGAACATCAGTTTCATATAACTTAGAATGTTGCTGGCATCCTGACCGACTGCGATATCGTCACTCTCCTTCCAGAATTCGCTGATCTCTTTACCGATTGCCTGAATGAAGCCGAATTCCTGCATGTTGCCGGGCGACAAGGTGCCGTCGAAATCATATACCAATGCTACGATGGGACGTTTTCTCATAATCAGATCCTTTGAAAATTGTAAAATATCACCCCTCAAAAAGGTATTTCACCACAAATATAATAAATATAATACGCTACAAGCCATATTTTCATATTTTTGCGACCGGAAAACTAAAAACTGTCCTAAATAAGATGAAGCATTATTTTTCAAGACTTGAAGAGGCGATGAAGGCCAACTGGGAGCGTCCGGCACTCGCCAATTATCGTGGAGAAACATTCACTTTCGGTGAACTCGCAACCCAGATTGCAAAGTTCCATCTTTTCTTTGAATCAATCGGTCTTAAAAAGGGAGATAAGGTCGCTCTTTGTGCAAAGAACTCAGCACGCTGGGGAGTGACATTCTTTGCAGCCAATACATACGAGGCTGTTCTCGTTCCTATCCTGGCTGACTTTCATCCGGACAGTGTCAATTCGCTTGTTGACCATTCTGAAAGCAAGGTCCTTCTGACTGACTCTGATATATGGGCCAAACTTGATATAACCAAGATGCCTACGGTCAAGGCTGTCATTTCATCCAGTGACTTTTCGCTTCTTTATGCTGCAGAAGAGAACATTCAGTCTGCTAATGACAATCTTCAGAATCTTTTCAATGAGAAATATCCGTCGGGTTTTTCGGCATCTGATATCTCATATCCTATAGATAACGACAAGGAACTTGCAATCATTAATTATACATCAGGTACTACAAGTGCCCCTAAGGGTGTCATGCTCCGCCACGAGTGCATCTCGGCAAATGTGGAGTTCGGCCAGAAGAGACTTCCTTCCTATCCTGAAGACAAGATTGTTTCAATGCTCCCGATGGCTCATATGTACGGAATGATGTTCGAACTTATCTATCCTCTTTGCGGCGGTTCTTCAGTCTATTATCTTGGAAAGACTCCTACTCCGGCCCTTCTCCTTGGAGCAATGGCTGAGGTCAAGCCTTACCTTGTGATCACAGTTCCTCTCGTTATGGAGAAGATTTTCAAGAGCAAGGTAGCTCCTGTAGTCAATAAGCCTGTTATGAAGGCAATTTGTGCAATCCCTGGTCTCAATCAGGTGATTTTCAAGAAGATCCGCACTCAGCTCCTTAACGCTTTCGGTGGCAAGGTGAGAGAGATCGTGATGGGTGGCGCAGCTCTTAATCCTGATGTTGAGAAGTGGTTCAGAAAATTCAAGCTTCCTTTCACAGTTGGTTATGGTATGACAGAGGCCGCTCCTCTTCTCGCTTATGAAGACTGGTGGGAGTTCAAGTCAAAATCTTGCGGAAAGGGCGTGGACAGCGTCGAGGTACGTATAGATTCCGAGGATCCTATCAATATCGTAGGCGAAATCCAGGCAAAAGGTATCAGCCTTATGAGCGGATACTACAAGAACGAGGAGGCTACAAAGGCAGCATTTACAGAGGACGGCTGGATGCGTACCGGTGACCTCGGTGTCCTTGACTCACTTGGAAATATCTATATACGTGGCCGCAGCAAGAATATGATTCTTTCTGCAAACGGTCAGAATATCTATCCGGAAGAGATTGAAGCAGCGATCAACAATCAGGATTATGTTATTGAATCTGTGGTGGTTGACAGAGGTGCAAGCCTTGTTGCCCTTGTATATGTCGATAAGGACAAGATTGCTGCAGATGGCCTTGAACTGGAGGCTCAGATGAATCATATGAAGGCTGAAGTCAACAGATCAATGCCGTCATACAGCAAGATCGCAAAGGTTGAGGTCATGGACCAGCCTTTCGAGAAAACTCCTAAAATGAGTATCAAGAGATTTATGTATAAATAATCAAGGTACTATCCCTAAACCTCGGGGCGGACTGTGCGAGAGCATGGCCGCCCCTTTCTTATGCAACGAATTATCGCATTATTGCATCTTAAAGCCATTACAAAACCGTATGATTATGAAAAGAATGCTTTTTGCCGTTCTTCTGATGGGAATGCCATTCCTCCTTTCTGCTCAGGAAAGGCGTATGACCCGTGAGGAAAGATTCAGGGAACGCTTCCCTTATCGTTATGAGGTAAGGATCGGATATGGTGGCACTCCGATGTATGACGAGGAAAATTTCCTGTATTCAGGTTGCGGATGCTGGGATATATATGATAACACTCCGAAACTCGACAACCTGTATCGGGTCCAGGACGGTCCGGAATATGTCACTGGCGTGTTTTCTGCTGAATTCAGCATGCATCTGAGAAGGTGGTTCACGCTTGGATTCAATCTGGGAATCAATGGAATGTGGGGGCAGCAGTACGATCCCACTGCCGGTATATATACCAGAAAGTCCGGCGCATCATTCAATATCATGCCGGTAGCCCGCTTCAATTGGTTCACTACTTCAGTGGTAAGGATGTATTCTTCTGTAGGACTTGGTGTCTATGCCGGTTTTTATGACGATGAGAGGGAATGTACAGCAGCAGCAATGTGTGCACCGGTGGGTATAACAATCGGACGCAAGTTCTTTTTCTTTGGTGAAACGGTGCTGAGTACTGCTTCATTCGGTGGAAATATAGGTATAGGTTACAGATTCTAAAAGCAGACGGTTATGAAAAGGTTATTTATAGCTTTCATTATATGTGCAGGATTTGTATCCTGCCAGATCAGTGATTCGTCTATCAGACCGGTGGACGGTCATCAGCTCTTCAATTATTCATCCGGTCTCTGCGGCAATTATGTGACCGTGCCGGTGGAGCTTATGGAAATGCTTATAGGTTTTGATGAATATATGAACAAGTCATTGGCTGACAAGGAGGCAGATGCCCGTTTCTATGGAAAGATCGACGAAATGTCGGATAATGTATACAGATTCAATGACAATGCCGAGAGGAAGATTCAGTGTACGGTCGATACCCAGGGAAAATCCATCCATGACAAGGATGCCGTGTGGATCATAGCTCATCTGTCATCTTGGGGATATAACGAGGCTGACGTGCTGACCAGCTATTATGATTATAGTCTTCCTGAATATACAGAAATCAGAATGACGGATGTCGAAAATTCAGTGTGGACTATTTCATATGAGGACTTGTTCGAGACGGTCCTCAAGTATAAGGGCCAGGATGAAGGACGCAATATCTGGGAGGTGACCGCTACAGGAAAGGACGTGTCGTCAAAGTCTGATCTGACCGCATATTTCAGTACAGGTGATGCGCCGCTTGAGGTTAAGGAAAGAAAGATGAACGAAGATAAGGTATATCTCGGTAATGCATATAAGGGAAACTTCAATGTGGACATATATTCAGGTAAAGAACTGAAGGATTGGTGCCATATCACTTTCCGTCCGGGATTCACGACGAAATACGAAACAAACCAGTGATTTGTCAGTCCTGACTGACTATTTGTCAGATTTAAGGGCTTGGAACATAATTTGACTATATGGGTTGTCCTTCGGGATGACCCTTTTTCGTCTTACCCGTGACATCAGATGTGAAATATTTAAAAGTGATATAAAATGGCAACAAACGGAAAAATTGGAGTTACAACCGAGAATATATTCCCGGTGATCAAGAAGTTTCTTTATTCGGACCATGAGATCTTTCTGAGAGAGCTTGTGGCAAATGCTGTGGACGCTACCCAGAAGATGAAGGCTCTGGCAGCGTCTGGAGAATATAAGGCAGAGTTGGAGGATCTTGCTGTCAGGATAGAACTCGATGAAGCTGCCAGGACCTTGAAAATCATTGATAACGGCATAGGTATGACCGAGGAGGAGGTTGACAGGTATATCAACCAGATTGCCTTCTCGTCAGCCGGTGAGTTCCTTGAGAAATACAAGGATCAGCTCAGCAGCATTATCGGTCATTTCGGACTTGGTTTCTATTCAGCTTTCATGGTCGCTGAGAAGGTGACTATCGAGACTCTTTCATGGAAGGAAGGTGCAAAGGCGGTGAAATGGACCTGCGACGGTTCTCCTGAGTACGAGATGTCTGAATGTGACAAGTCTGACAGAGGAACAGTCATCACTCTTTACATTGCTGAAGATGAGAAGGAGTATGCTGAAAGGGGACGTATCCAGAACCTTCTGAATAAATACTGCAAGTTCATGCCGGTGCCTGTGATTTTCGGCAAGCAGCAGGAATGGAAGGATGGAAAATATGTGGATACGGACAAGGATAACGTGATCAATAAGGTCGAGCCACTCTGGACAAGGATGCCGTCAGACCTCAAGGATGAGGACTATAACGAGTTCTACAGGGCTCTGTATCCTATGGCGGAAGAGCCTTTGTTCCATATTCATCTGAACGTGGACTATCCGTTCAATCTTACCGGTATCCTATATTTCCCTAAGATCAGGAACAATGTAGAGATCCAGCGTAACAAGATCCAGCTTTACTGCAACCAGATGTTCGTTACGGATTCAGTTGACAATATCGTTCCGGACTTCCTCACTTTGCTCCATGGAGTGATAGACTCTCCGGATATCCCTCTGAATGTGTCCAGAAGCTATCTTCAGAGTGATTCAAATGTAAAGAAGATTTCTACCTACATCACAAAGAAGGTGGCTGACCGTCTGGACGAGATCTTCAGGAACGAGCGTCAGCAGCTTGAGGAGAAATGGGACAATCTTAAGCTTTTCATCGAGTACGGAATGCTTTCGGACGAGAAGTTCTGTGACAGGGCCATGAAGTTTGCTCTGCTCAAGAATGTGGACGGCAAGTATTTCAGCATCGAGGATTACAGAAAGGCGATAGAAGGGGAGCAGACAGACAAGGACAAGAAGACAGTCTTCCTTTATGCGAGAGATGCAGATGCTCAGTATTCGTTCATCGAGGCGGCAAGGTCCAAAGGATATGACGTTCTGATAATGGACTGCCAGCTTGACAGCCATTTCGTGAATCTGCTTGAGTCAAAGTTGGAGAATACCCGTTTCGCACGTGTTGATTCAGACAGCATTGATAACCTTATACCTAAGGAGGATAAGATCCGTCCGGAACTTTCGGAGGCAGATCAGGAAGACCTTTCAGTAATCTTCAAGTCTGTTCTTCCTAAGGAGAACGAGTACTATGTGCAGGCAGATAACCTTGGTGAGGATGCAGCTCCTATTCTTATCACTCAGAGCGAGTTCATGCGTCGATATCGCGAGATGTCTGCCATGGGCGGAGGTATGAATTTCTATGGAGAGATGCCTTCGATGTACAACATCACAGTCAATATGCAGAATCCTCTGGTAGCAAAGGTAATGGCTTCAAAGGCTGCTGAGGTGGCTCCCGCTCAGGTGATTCCGGATGCTGCTTCAGATGCGTCAGAGGATGTGAAGAGGACTGTGACAGAGGCAAAGGAAACTGCTGCAGCTTCTCATAAGGCTGATCTTGAGGCATTTGCAGGTGATAACGAGATCCTTAAGCAGATAACTGACCTTGCGCTTCTTGCAAACGGTATGCTTAAGGGCAAGGAACTCAGCGACTTTATCGCACGCAGTGCCAAGGTTGTCGAGGATGCGTATCTTAAATAGAATATGTCCGGTAGAATTCCGGTGACCCCTGTCTGCCTATGGCAGACACCCCCTAGCCGGGGGTGGCATGTCACCTATATTCTACCGGACATATCCGTCATCCCAGACCAGTCATTGTCATCCCCGGCTCGATCGGGGATCCCTAGCGGATAAGGTTGAGGAATTCGTTACGGGTACGTTCATCTTTGAGGAAAATTCCACTGAAGGCCGATGTGGTGGTTACCGCATTGGCCTTTTGCACGCCTCTGAGGGTCATGCATGTGTGAGAAGCCTCTATGACTACTGCGACACCAAGAGGATGAAGTGTGTCCTGGATGCAGTCACGTATCTGCGTCGTCAGTCTTTCCTGCACCTGAAGACGGCGTGCGAATGTCTCCACGACGCGTGCGATCTTGCTGAGGCCGGTAATCGTCCCGTTAGGTATATATGCGACATGAGCCTTGCCGATGAAAGGCATCACGTGGTGTTCACAGGTAGAATAAAGTTCGATGTCTTTGACAAGCACCATCTGCTGGTACTCCTCTTTGAACATCGCACTTCTCAGGATCTCTGCTCCGTCCTGATGCGCACCATGTGTAAGGAACTGCAGAGCTTTGGCCACTCGCTCTGGGGTCTTTACAAGTCCTTCGCGTTCCGGATCTTCGCCAAGAAGCTTGAGTATTTCCTTATAATGCTCAGCTATTGCGGCTGTTGTCTGCTCGTCGTATCTTTCGTCCTTAAAATATGCCATCTTGCAGGAATTTTATGTATAAATGTAGCAAAAATCGTGATATCTGTCCGGCTGGTATGGTCCTTGTGCCTTAAATCACAGCATTATGCAAAAAAATCTGTGCAAAAATACTAAAAAGAAATGCATTATTGATTTTTTTGTCTATATTTGCGCCCCCTTTTAGGGAAGTATTTGCTTAAACGTTGATAATTAATAATTTAAAGAATAAAACTATGTATTGGACACTTGAACTTGCGTATAGGCTTGAGGACGCTCCCTGGCCTGCAACCAAAGAGGAACTGATCGACTATGCAACCCGCTCAGGAGCACCCCTCGAGGTTGTCGAGAACCTTGAAGAACTTGAAGACGACGGTGAAATCTACGAGAGCATTGAAGACATCTGGCCAGACTATCCGTCAAAAGACGACTTCTTCTGGAACGAAGAGGAATATTAATAGGATATCTTCTTGAGAATCAATAGGATGAATGATATGATCGGGCAGCCTTTGGGCTGCCCGATTGTTATTTGGATTTTTTTTGATATCTTTACTCTGTTTGATAAATCAAATATCAGGGAATATGATTATATCGGTCAGGAAATTTGTTCTGTGTGTGTCCTGCGCTTTGTTGTGTCTGTCTTCTTGCGTAAGGACGGAGCAGGTGGATGTGTTGATTGTAGGAGGTGGAGCCAGCGGAATATCAGCAGGTATCCAGTGTGCCAGGATGGGAGTCCCGGCCATGATTGTAGAGGAAACACCTTGGGTGGGAGGAATGCTAACTGCAGCAGGTGTCAGCTGTATTGATGGTAACTATAATCTTCAGAGCGGTATCTTCGGAGAGTTTGCAGATTCGCTCGCACGACGCTATGGAGGATGGGAAGCCCTCCAGACAGGCTGGGTAAGCTATATCAATTTCGAGCCTCAGGTAGGTCAGGAGGTGCTTGCCAATATGGCGGAAGGATGCGAACTTCTGGAGGTGAGGCGTGAAACCATTATGCTTGATGTTGCCAGAAAGGAAGGAAGATGGGTCGTGCTTTTCAAAAATGCCGAGGGCAGGAAGTATAAGGTCGCTGCCAATATCCTGATTGATGGAACCGAATTGGGTGATGTCGCTAAGGCTTGCGGTGTGGAATACAGGATAGGTATGGAAGCCGCTTCGGATACCGGTGAGTCCATCGCTCCTGCGGAGGCTAACGATGTGATTCAGGACCTTACTTTTGTCGCTACGCTCAAGGACTATGGCCCTGATGCTGATATGACGATAGAGAGACCGGAAGGATATGATCCGTCATGCTTCGCCAACTGTGCGGTGAATCCGCTCAATACCCTTCCGGAGACTGGGCAGACTATCTGGGAACCGGGGATGATGATCACTTACGGAAAGACTCCTAACGGAAAGTATATGATCAATTGGCCGATCTATGGAAATGACTATTATGTCAATGCCATAGAAATGACCCGTGAAGAAAGAGAGGAGGCATATCGTAAGGCAAAGAACTTCACCCTCTGTTTCATATATTTCATCCAGACTGAACTTGGCATGAAGCATCTGGGACTTGCAGATGACGTCTTCCCTACAGAGGATAAGCTTGCCCTTATTCCATATCACAGAGAGTCTAGACGCATTGCAGGTGAGGCTTTCTTTACTCTGGATGCTGCAGCCGCACCGTATGAATATGAACTTCCATATTACAGGACAGGTGTCGCAGTCGGAGATTATGCAGTAGATCACCATCACTTCCGCCATCCGGATTGGAAGAATCTTCCAGACCTGCATTTCTATCCTATCCCGTCTTTCAACGTGCCGATGGGAGTGCTTATACCGAAGCAGAATGATATAGAGAACCTTATTGTTGCAGAAAAGTCTGTGTCTGTGTCGAATCTCATCAATGGAGCGACAAGACTTCAGCCTGTCGTGATGCAGCTCGGACAGGCAGCAGGTGCAATCGCAGCCCTTTCCCAGCTGGATGGCAGGACTGTCAGAAGGGTGCCTGTACGTAAGGTACAGCTGGCCCTCCTCAAGTCCGGGGGCTATATAATGCCGTATCTGGATCTTCCGAAGGACCATAGGCATTTCATCGCCATACAGAAGATCGGCGCCACAGGCATTCTCCGTGGAGAAGGACGTAATGTAGGCTGGACAAACCAGACTTGGTTCCGTACCGATGATCCGTTGATGATGGAAGATATTTATCCGGAAGGCTTCTATGACGGTCCTCTCGGTCTGGACAAGGGCCCTATGAAGGTCGGACAGTTCCTTGGAGTATTAAGAGGAATGGGAGCCTTGATCCCTTCCGAGCCTGCTGGTTGGTGGGAAAGCATAGGTCTCAACGCTTTCGATGAGAACCGTGTCATTACAAGACTTGAGGCCGCGGTGATAATTGATTCATCCATCGATCCGTTCCTTATGTTCGATGTGGACTTTGACGGAAATATAATCTGATAAAACAATATATTATGGAATCACAAGATACGGCTTTAATCATCATTGCCGCGGCAGGTATTTTGTTCATATTGATTTTCTGGATATATATTCCAGCAAGAATGGCTATAAGCAGAGAACGCAGTGCGTTGGGCTGGGTATTGCTGACGTGGGTCCTGTCCCCATTATGGACAATAATATTGCTGCTTATATTAGGAGACAGTAAGGAAAAAGTGGCCCGCGAAGTCGTGGAACGCTATAAACGTGAATCATAATGAGAAGATACCGGGTACTGTGCGCCGTGGTCATATCAATCCTGACTGGATGTGTACGGAATGCAGCTGAGAGGCAGATCCTTCATCTGAGCTGCCAGACTGACAGCATCCCTTACAGGATACCGGCTGTGGCACAGCTCAGAGATGGCTCTCTGATGAGTCTGGCAGATTACAGACATTGCCTGACGGATATCGGATTCGGCAGGGTGGATATCAGAGGACGCATCCTGGACAGGTGGGGCCGTAAATGGGGAGAGGAGTTCGTGCTTGTCGAGGGCACGGGTGTGCCAGATGCTGTAGATTGTGGATATGGTGACCCTGCAATTGTAGCAGACAGGGAAAGTGATGAAATCCTTGTTTCACTGGTCTGCGGCAATACTATATATTGGCATCCTTCCACGACAAGACAGAATCCGAACAGAGCCAGTCTGATGCGAAGCATGGACGGAGGAGAGACGTGGAGCCTGGAAGAAGTTACGGAAGATATTTATTCTCTCTTTGACGATGCACCGCAGGGATGCGTACAGAGCTGTTTCATTGCATCAGGAAGCATCTTTCAGAGTGAAATCATCAAGGTGGGTTCACATTATAGGATATATGCTGCCTTGACAGCCAGACCCAATGGCAACAGGGTGCTCTATAGTGATGATTTCGGACGGACATGGTCAGTTCTGGGAGGGCTCGATGCTCTTCCTGCTCCATATGGTGATGAGGCGAAGTGTGCAGAACTTCCGGACGGAAGGGTAGTGCTGAGCAGCAGGACGATGGGAGGAAGATATTTCAATATATTTACTTATACCGATATCGGGACAGCTGCCGGCACATGGGGAGAGGCAGCTCCGTCCGGAAGAAGGGTCAACGGTTGCGCATCCGTCGAAAATGCGTGCAACGGTGCTCTTCTGATTGTGCCGGCACTGCGCAATAGTGATGGAAAACAGGTCTGGCTGGCTCTGCAGTCAGTGCCGTTCGGGCCGAAGAGGGCGAATGTAGGCATATATGCAAAGGAACTCCCGGAGGATTTGTCTGCAATATCACCGGAAAGCTTTGCCGCAGATTGGAATATGAAATATCAGATTTCTGACACATGGTCAGCATATTCCACAATGATCCAGCTCCGCAATGGTGACATCGCCTTTTATCATGAGGAAAGCCATAACGGAATGGATGATACTTACGATATGATCTATCAGGAATTATCTGTCGACACAATCACATCTGGTCGTTATACTGCTGTTAAATAGACGTTAACGCATTCTTGCCCAGGGGATTATGAGTGAAGGAGGTGCTTGCTTTTCAAGCAGTTCCTTCATTTTTTCCATGTAAGGAGCACTATGTTCGTAGAATTTCTGATAGCCGCTGCATAATGCATTGAGACCGGTGTCTCCGTTTTCTGTGCGGTTGAAACGGTGCTTAGGACATTCTCCATGGCATACGAACTCCCATTTGCACCTCAGGCATTTCGACGGCAGGCTGCTGCGTTTGTCCAGTCCGAATTTCACTTGTTCGGATGACTGCATCATTTCCCTCAAAGACTTGTCCTGGATGTTTCCGAGCTTATATTTGGTGTATACGAAGTGGTCACATGGATATACGTCTCCGTTATGTTCAATGATTGAGTTGCCTCCGCAGACCTTTGCATATACGCAGCTGCCGGGCATTACTCCGCAGTAATTCGCCAGTGTGCAGTCAAACAGATTTACGAAATAGCTGCCTACGTCGTTTCGTACCCACCAGTCGAAGATGTCGCACATGAATTTCCCGAAACCGAGGGACGAAACGGACCAACGGGCCAGTTCTGCACCGTCTTCCGCAGGGTCGACTATATATGGCCTTGCCTTCTTCAGGACCTTTCCTGATGCGTCTACAGGGTATTTCACGTGCTCGACCACAGGCATGAACTGCATATAGCGGCTTCCGATATATTTAAGGAACTGATAAGTCTCGAGCCCGCGGCCTTCTGAAGCTTTGTTGACGGTGGACATCGTGTTGAATTCCACACCGCATCTTCTGAGTATCTGCAGGCCTTTCATTACTCTTTCGAATGTAGGAAAACCGCCTTTGTCCTTTCTGAATTTGTCATGGATGTCCTGTGGACCGTCGATTGATATGCCGATCAGGAAGTTGTTCTCTCTGAAGAAGTCGGCATATTCATAATTTATGAGTGTGCCGTTGGTCTGCAGGGTGTTGTGAATCACTTTGCCGTCGGCGTACTTCTTTTCTAATTCGATGGCTTTGCGGTAGAAGTCCAGACCGAGTACCAGAGGCTCTCCTCCATGCCAGTTGAATGTCACTTCAGGCACGTCATTGGCCTTGATATATTCGCGGATGACGGTTTCAAGCATCTCAGGACTCATCTTCGGCTCTCTTCCACCATATATTTCAGCCTTGTCGAGATAGTAGCAGTAGTGGCAGTCAAGGTTGCACAATGAGCCTGCCGGTTTCATCATGAGATTGAAGGCGACCGGCCCCGTGATGCGTCCGGCGTCTTCAAATGATATCGTGTCTTTGAGCGGATGTCCCATAGCTAGAATGCGGATGCGATGTCCATCTTGACCTTGACCCTGTCATTGCAGAGATTTCCGAGGCTACCTATCGATGTATGTCTGAGGTCTTCAGGTGTAAGCTGACCATTGGTCTTTCCCTCTGCGCCCTGATATCTGAAACGGCCTTCGTTCACTTCGATTCCTACAGTTCTGTAGGCATCACGGAATGGCATTCCCTCAAGGGTGCGGCGGTTGACTTCCTCCACAGTGAACAGATATTCGTATATAGGAGCATCAAGGATGCCCTCCTTTATTATGATATGCTGGAGCATGTAGTCAGCCATATAAAGGCATTTGTGCATGTTTTCAAGGGCAGGGAACAGAACGTCCTTCAGCAGCTGGAAATCGCGGTGATAGCCATGCGGCATATTGCTGCACATGAGCGAGATTTCGTTCTCGACAGACATGATCCGGTTGCAGTTGCCCCTCATGATCTCCCATACGTCAGGGTTCTTCTTATGAGGCATGATGCTGGAACCTGTGGTGAGCTCGTCCGGGAACTTTATGAATCCGTAGTTCGGACTCATATACATGCAGCAGTCTGAGGTAAATTTATTGAGTGTCAATGCAATAGCTCCAATGGCTGATGCTACGGCCCTTTCTGCCTTGCCCCTGCTGAGCTGAGCGGCTACGACGTTATGGTCAAGGCTTGCAAAGCCGAGAAGATCTGTCGTCATCTGACGGTCGAGAGGGAAGGAACTGCCATATCCGGCGGCAGACCCAAGAGGGTTCTGGTCTGTGACGCCATATGCTCCTCTGAGCATGTACATGTCGTCGGCAAGGGCCTCCGCATATGCGCCGAACCATAGTCCGAATGATGAAGGCATCGCCACCTGGCCATGAGTATATCCAGGCAGGAGTACGTCCTTATGCTTCTCACTGAGAGTCTGCAGAGTTGTGAACAGGGTGATGACTTCTTCTCTGAGCTTCAGAACCTCATCTTTCAGGTACAGCTTCAGATCCACGAGCACCTGATCGTTACGCGAGCGTCCTGAATGTATCTTCTTGCCGATGTCACCGAGGCGGCGGGTAAGAAGAAGCTCCACCTGTGAATGAATGTCTTCAACGTCATCTTCCAGAACAAAGTCACCTTTCGCGATTTCTTCAAGAATTCCGTCAAGCCCATCAGTGAGTATTTCAAGCTCTTCTGCCGTAAGCAGTCCGATGCTTTCCAGCATCTTTATATGTGCCTTTGAACCAAGTACGTCGTACCTGGCAAGCCTCATGTCAAGAATTCTGTCATTGCCTACCGTGAAATCATCTACAAGCTCAGTAGCCTGTGTTCCTTTGCTCCAGAGTGTACTCATTTCTTATTCTCCCAATACTATTTTTTCTGCTGTTTCTCTCAGATATCTTGCCTTTTCTGCGTCGATTCCGCAATTGGCTGCATTCTCGTTGAATGGCTCACCTGTAATCATAAGATAGTTCACGCAGGATTTGAGATATGAACCATAATATGACTGATGGTGTTTGTCAGATGCGTGGAGAGAGTTGCCTAGCTGCTTTGTATCTACTGCAAGGAATGCGTCTCCGATATGGGAAATCTCTGCATCTGCAAGCGGAGCGATGATGTTGCATCCTTCCTTGAGTTTCGCATTGAAATTCTCTATAGTCTGGAATCCTTTGCAGTCATCCTTGCTATATCCCCAGGTGTGCTCCAGGATAAGCTCACATTCAGGAGAATGTACAAGTATCATCTCGCAGAGCTTTTCAAAATCTTCCGGTACATATGCATATTTGGCTTTATCTGTCACATAGTTGGCTGCTGCCATGCTCTGGTCCTGCAGTACGGCGTAGTCGTATACCTGTGCTTCAATCGCATCGTGGGTGAGAGAAAGTGCAGTGTGCTGACCGAATGTCTGTCCGCCCTTCAGATGCGCGAATACATCGAAATAATGTCCCTGGCTCCATGCGATTTCCTTAAGCATGGACGGTGCGTTCCAATAATATGTGAACGAGTTGCCGAGACAAAGCACAGAAGTGGTGTCCTTTGGAGTCTCTGTGCCGTAGTTCTGGATATATGCACCAGTAAAGCCACCTCCTACAAGTCCTATCCATGCATTTTCTGCATCGGCAGACTGAGGCTCTCCGCTGCATGTGATGTCGCCGACCGCTCTGAAACGGATCTTCAGGTCGGATTTGCATACTGGCTTTTCCAGACGGAATGTCTGATAGATGGAGTTGTACTGATATTGATTAGAACCTGTTCCTGAGCACTCGAATGTATATCTGATTTCAGGATTTTCCTCGGCAGTGCGGAGGTCAGCTTCAGAAGCTTTCCATTCTCCATTGTCATATATCTCGGCAATGAAGTATTTAGGCGAGTTAGGGTAGCTCATGACAACTGCGTCGATCTCTATGTTGCTGCCTTTTGCAATATTGGCAACCGGAGTGCTGAAAAGAATATAGTCATTCTCTGTCAATGTGCTGACTTCCGGTCTGTTGCCCTTCATTCTGTATGAAAAAGGCACGTCTTCCCTGTCTTCGGATCTGACCACGGTAATTTTTGCGGGAGAACCGGTCATGGCTCCAAGATAGTGGTCTTCTCCTGTCCAGTTCGATTCGTAGAGCGGAATGTTGTCTGTGTTGAACATCCATTTCGCAGGGAATGGATTATAATCGTCCGTCTGTGCGTTGTTGCAGCATGAGGAGGCCATTATGACCAGAATTGCCGAAAGAAGAAGGTTAAAGCGTGTCATTGCAGTATGTGTTGTTTCTGTAAAAATATACAATTGATTCTTATTTGCCAAAGTTTTCGATGAAACTTATGTATGTCTGTATACCGTTTTCAATCTCATCCTTGAGTATGAATTCATCTTTTTTATGCGAACGGGAAGATTCTCCCGGACCCATCTTTATGGTGTCACAGCTGACTCTCATCCAATCTGAGGTGGTTGGAGAAGAGAATGTATCGATTTCAAGACTTTCCAGTGTTTTCTGAAGAGGAGACTCTTCGAATGTTGCACTTGAACTGTTTTTAAGGTTTCTTGGTGTCAGACGGCTTCTGCATATCCCCTGCAGTTCATTGAGGATTTCCTCGTTGCTGTATTTCTCTGTAGGACGTATGTCAATCACGAATGTACATCTGTCCGGAATCACGTTGTGGGCAGTACCGGCATTGATCTGAGTGACATTTACATTCACTTCTCCCATACGGGCAGAAGTCCTGCTGAACTTATGCCTGCGTATGGCTTCTATATCTTCCAATGCGATATATAGGGCATTCACACCTTCATTTCTTGCCGCATGTCCGCTGATGCCTTCCGCCACGGCATCTATAACCAGAAGCCCTCTTTCAGACGTAGCGGCACGCATGCCTGTCGGTTCTCCGATGATTGCATAGTCCACCTTTCCTTTCAGATCTTCCCACAATCCTGTCATTCCTCCCTTGCCGGATCGTTCCTCTTCGCATGAAAGCACAAGCAGGAGATCTGTTGCGCATTCTTCCGGGTTCTCCATAAAATACCTATATGCGGCAAGCATTGCAACGACAGACCCTCCATCATCATTGCTGCCAATTCCAGCTACGAAATCTTCTTCGCCCATTGCTCTGCCTGAGATCTGTCCTATGATCTTTGCAGCCTCTTGATAATCAGGTGAATATGGATTGAATCCATAGTCTTCCGACGGACTCACGGTGTCGATATGCGCGCATAGCATCAGGCATTTCCTCCTTTCTCCGCCGTCCCGTGACTCATCACCGACACTCCTGACGACCTGCTCAGGACCACAAAGAATGTTGTTACCTATCCTCTTGTAGCTGATGCCTCTCTCTCTCATCCAGTCGCAGATGTGTGAACACACAGCATCCTCCTCGAAAGACGGTGAAGGTATCGCCACCATTCCTTTGAGCAGGACTGTCGCTTCTGCTGTCAACCTATCGATATATGCTTTTCTGTGTGGGACGTAATCCATTGTGTTCAAGTGTTTTATTCGCGTGTCAATGTGGTGCCTATATTGTTGTGCAGATTTCGGGCATGCTTGATTATGACCTTGTCTACTCCACACTCCATTGCCCTGAAGGCATTTGTCAGTTTCGGGATCATACCGTCCGCTACTCGTCCTTCATCTTTCAGATTTTCAAAGTCTTCACGGCCTAGTTCTGCTATCACGCTTGAATCATCATCCTTGTCATACAGCACTCCGTCCTTTTCAAAGCAATATACAAGGTCAACCAGATGGGTGAGTCTGCCATCATCACTGCAGTGTGTGCATTCCTCGCATCTGCAGCAGACCTCGCGTGGCGAGCGGTAACGGTAGTTTGCCATGGCCATGGCTACCGATGAAGCTATAGTATCTGCGTTGGTGTTCAGCAGATTGCCGTTTCCGTCGTGATTGATCGCGCATAAAACCGGGGTGATTCCTCTTTCAAGCAGGGAATATAGAAATCCGGCATTTACGCTTTCTGCAGTCACGTCACCTACGAAACCGTAGTCCACCATAGCTCCGTTGACCGGCATGGGGGCCCTCTTCGCAGCTTTAATGACATTGCCGTCTGCCCCGCTGAGACCGATTGCATTGCAACCTTCAGCCTGCAGTAGTGCAGTGATATTCTTGTTACACCATCCGGCATATACCATTGTAACTACTTTCAGCGTATCTTCGTCCGTCACTCTTCTTCCTTCGATCATCTGCGGTACCATACCCATGGATTTCTGCATCTGACTCGCCATCACACCACCTCCGTGCACAAGGATCTTCATCCCTGGTACAGCGGAGAAATCTTTTGCAAACTGCTTGAGCAGCAGTGGGTTGTCTACGATGTTGCCACCTATTTTGATTACTTTGATCATGGTCTTGTTTATATTGCAGACTGAACTTTTACAGATCCAGAAGAATCTGTTTGAGGACGGTCTGAGCAGATACGACTCTGTTTGCAGCCTCAGGAATTACGATTGACTGAGGACTTTCTATGACATCGTCTGTGACAATCATGTTTCTTCTTACAGGAAGACAATGCATGAAATATGCGTTGTCCGTAAGTGCCATCTTCTCGCTGTCAACCGTCCAGTCGCGGTCCGTCGAGAGTACTTTTCCGTAGTTCTCTCCTGTGTATGCTGACCAGTTTTTTGCATATATGAAGTCTGCACCCTCAAAAGCCTTGCGCTGGTCATATTCGACTGCTGCACGTCCTACGAATGCCGGATCCAGCTCATATCCCTCAGGATGAGTGATTACGAACTCATAATCAGTCATATTGATTCCTTCGGCGAATGAGTTAGGCACCGCCTGAGGTAGTGCCTTGGGATGCGGAGCCCATGTCATCACTATCTTCGGCTTCTCGACCTTCTTGAATTCCTCTATTGTTATCAGGTCTGCAAATGTCTGGAGAGGATGGCGTGTGGCTGCCTCCATGCTGAACACAGGTTTGCCGCTGTATTTGATGAACTGGTTGATTATCACTTCGTTGTAGTCGTCTTCCTTGCTTTCGAATCTTGCAAATGAGCGTACTCCTATCACATCACAGTAACTACCCATCACAGGTATTGCCTCGAGAAGGTGCTCCGGTTTGTCGCTGTCCATGATCACTCCACGTTCTGTCTCAAGCTTCCATGCACCTTGGTTGACGTCAAGAACGATAACGTTCATACCAAGATTCAGGGCCGCCTTCTGAGTGCTCAGTCTGGTTCGCAGACTTGAGTTGAAGAAGATCATAAGCAGGGTCTTGTTACGTCCCAGTTCCTGATCGGCAAATGGGTTCTCCTTTACATATTTTGCCGCTTCCAGAGCGTTTGAAAGGTCGCCAAGTTGAGTAATAGATGTGAAATGTCTCATAATGTCAGTTCTTTCCAAGCGTTAACGAATGATTCAGCTGTTTCCATGGAAACGGTCAATGAAGGCAGAAGTCTTATGACATTCGCACCTGCTGCTCCCGTAAAGAAATGTTTCTCGAAAAGCAGTCTGTCTCTCAGACCGATATATCCCTCATTAAGTTCCAGTCCTATCATCAGGCCTTTGCCGCGATATTCCTTGACAGCCTTGTCGTTTGCCAGAGCTTTGCGGAAATATTCTCCCATCTTCTCTGCATTTTCCACAAGGTGTTCATCTTCAATGATATCCAGTACGGCGAGAGCTGCGGTACATGCCAGATGATTGCCTCCGAATGTCGTGCCGAGCATTCCATATGATGCCTTGATAGACGGGCTGATCAGCACTCCTCCGATAGGGAATCCGTTACCCATTCCTTTCGCCATGGTGATGATGTCGGCTCTTACGTCGCAGTGCTGATGAGCGAAGAAGCGGCCTGTCCTTCCATATCCTGACTGTATCTCATCAAGTATTAGGACGCAGCCATATTTGTCGCAGAGAGATCTTAATCCTTTGAGGAAATCGGCGGTAGGTTCATATATTCCTGCAACACCTTGTATGCCTTCTATTATGACAGCTGCAAAATCTCCTTTCGAAAGTTCCTTGTCGACAGCCTCTATATCATTCAGGGGAACAAAGACAATGTTTGATGTCGCGTTGAACGGGGACTGGATCTTCGGGTTGTCTGTCGCAGCGACAGCTCCTGATGTCCTGCCATGAAAAGCCTTTCTGAATGCCAGGACCTTGGCCTTTCCTGTGTGGAAAGATGCGACCTTCAGTGCATTCTCATTGGCCTCAGCTCCACTGTTGCACAAGAAAAGGGAATAGTCGTCATATCCGCAGACCTTACCCAGCCTGACTGCCAGCTCCCTCTGCAGGGAGTTCTGCACGGCATTCGAATAGAAGCCAAGGTTTCCCAGCTGCTCTGACAGCATCTTAACATAGTGAGGATGACAATGACCGACAGAAATTACTGCATGGCCGCCATAAAGGTCGGTGTATACTTCACCTTCCTTGTCCCAAAGTGTGGTGTCCAGACCCTTTATAGGCTCTATATCCCACAGTTTATATACTTCAAATAAATTCATATTGCTGTTTTCTAAACCGTCCCTTAAACATTTAGAATGCCGAAGGCTTCAGACGAAGTCCTGTGTCCTCCGGGAGACCGAACATAAGGTTCATATTCTGAACTGCCTGACCTGCAGCACCTTTTACCAGGTTGTCGATGCACGAAGCTATATGCACATATCCGTCGTGCAGTTCGACATGTACCAGACCCTTGTTTGTGTTGACCACCTCTTTCATGGATATGCCCTCTGTGCTGTGGAAGACAAACGGAGATTCAGCGTAATAATCCTCGAACAGCTTCCTGTAATCCTCTTCTGTCATACCCTCGGCTGCCCTGGTATATACGCTCGCAAAAATACCTCTTGCAAAATCTCCCCTCAGCGGAACGAAATTCACTTTAAACTCTACACCTTGTCCGTCAGGAGTAAGGTTTGTCTGGTTGATGGAGTTGGCATGCCACCCCCGGCTAGGGGGTGCCGGCGCGAGCCGGCGGGGGCCAACGGAATCAATAGACAAACCGTATACCTTCTGAAGATTCTGCTTGATCTCCGCAAGGTGCTGATGGGTAAACAGTTTATAAATGGAAATATTGTCGGTGCGATAGCTGAAATGTGTGGTCTCTCCTGGCTTCTTGCCGGCTCCTGTAGAGCCTGTGATGGCTGTCACGTGGATTTCGTCCTGAATCAGTCCGGCTGCTGCAAGAGGAAGTGTAGCAAGCTGGATGGCTGTCGCGAAGCAGCCCGGATTTGCCACGTCATGAGCCTTGCGTACAGCTTCTCGGGCACTTTCACACAAACCATAGACGAAATTTCTGCCGGCGTAGTCTCCTTCAAGACGGAAATCGTTTCCCAGGTCTATGATCCTGCATTCCGGCTTGATGTCGTGGGTATCGACGAACTGACGCGAAATGCCGTGACCCAAGCACAGGAAGATTACATCCGGATCGTTAAGATCCTTGCCGAAGCAAAGATCTGTTTCTCCGATGAGGTCTCTGTGGACGGATGCGACCGGCGTACCCTCCGACGAAGTCGTCGTCGCAGCGACGATCTCCACATCCGGGTGATTCAGCAGAATCCTGAACAGCTCGCCTCCGGTGTATCCCGTACCTCCGGCAATGGCCACTTTTATTTTTTTATTATCAACATTCATAAACAATTCTTTAGCCATTTCTGTCTGTAAAAAGCCACTTTTTTACTCCTCAGTCATGCCGTTTACTGAATAATATATCTTCAACGGGTTAGCGATAACCTTTGTGAAACCAACAACGTCACGTCCTGTGTATGAATTGTTTATCTCGCCATATGCTCCGAACTTCGAACTCATCAGGTCGTGCTCGCTTGTACATCCAAGGACTGAGAAATGATATGGCATGAGAGCCACTTCAACCTCGCCTGTGACGTTCTGCTCGATGCTGTCCATCATGGCTTCCATATCCCTGCAGACAGGGTCAAGGTACATTGCCTCATGCATCTGCTGGCCATACCAGCCTGCAATCTGGTCTTTCCAGTAAAGCTGGCCCTTGGTGAGAGTGTGCTTTTCAAGAAGGTGGTGAGCCTTGACTATGATCAGAGGTGCTGCAGCCTCGAAGCCTACGCGGCCCTTGATGCCGATGATGGTGTCACCGATATGGATGTCGCGACCGATTCCGAACGGACCTGCAACGTCGCGCACTGCCTTGATCACGTCCACAGGATTCATTTCGACACCGTTGAACGACACCGGCTCACCTTTGCGGAAGCCGATCTTGATGTGCTCAGGAGTGCTTTTGGTGACTTTTGTCGGATAAGCCTCCTCTGGCAGATATCCGTCGGATGACAAAGTCTCGACACCTCCGATGCTGGTGCCCCAAAGACCCTGGTTGATCGAATATTTCGCCTTCTCCCATGAGAAATCGAATCCGTGCTTCTGAAGGAAATCTATCTCGAACTGACGGGTGAATCCCTCGTCACGTACCGGTGCAATGATCTTCACTTCCGGTGCCAGAATCTCGAACACGATGTCGAAGCGCACCTGGTCGTTTCCTGCTCCTGTGCTTCCGTGCGCCACAGCTCCTGCTCTCAGCTCCTTGACATGATTCAGGACTTCGAGTGCCTGGAAAACCCTCTCTGAGCTTACAGAAAGGGGATAAGTTGCGTTCTTGAGTATGTTCCCGTAGATAAGATACTTTATACCTTTTGTGTAATATGTCCCGACCGCGTTCACATTCTTATGGGATGTGGCTCCGAGGGCAAGCGCACGCTCCTCGATGGCTTTTTCCTCCTCTGCAGAAAAACCTCCGGTGTTGACCATTACAGTATGTACTTCGTATCCTTTTTCCTTAAGGTAAGGGACACAGAATGATGTGTCAAGTCCGCCGCTGAAGGCGAGTACGACTTTATTGTTCATATGTTTTCTATTTTTGATTTTCAATGATTATATGCTCTGAAGGATCGTAGAGGAGTCCGGTACATAGGCACATCCTGAATGAGTTGGACTCCAGAATAGGGTAGTTGCGGCATCCCTGACATCCTTTCCAGAATTCAGGATCGTCTGTCAGAAGAGCAAACGGAACCGGACGGAATCCAAGTTCGTAATTCATCTTCATGACTGCCGCACCAGTGGTGATGCTGAATATCTTTGCTTCAGGAAAAAGTTCCTGAGAAAGCTGGAAAATACGTCTTTTGATTCTCATTGCAAGTCCCTGGCCTCTGTATGGATGAGCCACGATAAGTCCGGAATTGGCGACGAACTGCTTGTGCCCCCATGTCTCTATATAAGAGAATCCGGCAAATTTCCCGTCTTCTGTAATGGCGATTACGGCTTTTCCCGCCATAATCTTTTCGGTAATATACTCAGGAGTTCTACGGGCGATACCCGTTCCGCGCTCTCTGGCGGATATGAATACTTCTTCGCAGATTTCGTCTGCATATTTTGTATGGCTTTCATCAGCCACGACTACATTAAACGTCATAACAGAACTTTACACGTTTTACGTGATATTTAAAAAGGGATATGGTACGGATTGTCCCGAATGCGGGAATCGTAGGGATCCTAACGGCAAGACAAACCGAGATTGTCAATTGCAATTGGGAGGGAATTGCTTCGAGAGCCCCTCCTAGAGTCGGACAAATATGATCCCTGATTTCTTCATAACTTGACAAAGTTAAACAATTATCTGGATTTAATTGCTAACTTTGCCGAAAATTTTATCCCGAAAACCGTCAATTTAAATGGCCAGAAAGAAAAAAATATCTGTCTCAGGCGTCGATCCTGAATATCTGAAGAAGCAGAAGGCTGCTCTTGTCAGGAAGCATAGGCAGATAATATATCTGAATGACAGTGAAGTAGCTGCCATCAACCGGTATTGCGAGAGGTTTCGTGTAAACGCAAAAGCCTCGCTGTATCGCGAGGCCATTATGCAGAAAGTTCTTTCCGAACTGGATGATAATCCGCCGACTTTGTTCTAGTCCCTGCTTCTTGCTATTCCGATGTAGTAGAGAAGTGTTGCAAGAGATCCCAAGGCAGCAATGACATATGTGTATGCTGCCCATTTGAGTGCGTCTATAGCCATAGGGCGTGTCTGTGAGTCTGTCACTCCTGCGTTCTCCAGCCATGAAATAGCCCTGACGCTTGCATTTATCTCCACGGGAAGAGTAATGAAACTGAATAGTGTAGTTGTCGCGAAAAGTGCGATGCCGAGCCAAAGAAGGCCAGGGAAAGATTGAAAGAATATCACTCCTGCAAGCAGCACCCATTGTACGATGTTTGATGCAAAGTTTACCACAGGAACGAGTGCCGAACGCATTCTAAGAGGAGCATATCCGTAAGCATGCTGTACAGCGTGTCCGCATTCATGTGCGGCAACGGCAGCCGCTGCAACGCTCCTGCTTGCATAAACACCCTCGCTGAGGTTGACAGTCTTTGTCTGAGGATTGTAATGGTCTGTCAACATACCTCTTGTCGCAACAACCTTTACGTCATTGATACCATTGTCACGAAGCATCTTCTCAGCCACTTCCGCTCCGGACATACCGTTGCTTACAGGAATCTTAGAATACTTGTTGAAACGGCTCTGCAGCATACTCTGGACGAGGAAGCTCAAGGCCATGATGGCAATCATTATTACCCAAATGCTCATTTTCTATCTTTTTTAAATGTTTATTAAAAGCAGTACTGACATTTTGTCCGGTTCTTTTCGTAAAACCGGCTTATAAATACGGCCGCATATATATGCAAAAACTATGCAGTAGTTATAAATGTATTTTTTCGGGAATATTTAGTAAATTTGCAGGTTGCCTTATGGGAAGGTGACAGATTGTACTGATAAGATGGAAAGAAACGAGGATTTCTCAAGACTGGAGATAAGCCTTCCGGCTTGTCTGGATAATTACAGATATTTCAGGTCGAAGCTTGAACCTTCGACCAGACTGCTTGTGCTGGTAAAGGCAAATGCATATGGACATGGTGCAACGGAATTCGCATCACTTATGGAAAATGCAGGTGCTGACTATCTGGCGGTGGCGTATCCTGTTGAGGGTGTGGAACTTAGAGAGGCCGGAATCAAGACTCCCATTATGGTGCTTACTGCCGGAACGGACTTCTTCAATGAGATAATCGACTATGGTCTTGAGCCAGGTATTCCGAATCTGAGTTCCCTCAAGGTCCTTTGCGAGGTGCTGAAGGGAAGGGGAGTGACAGATTTCCCTATCCATATAAAGCTTGACACAGGCATGCACCGTCTTGGCTTCATGACAGAAGAGATACCTTCGCTGACAGAATTTCTGTCAGGATGTCATGAGGTAAAGGTCAAATCTGTTTATTCTCATCTGGCTGCGGCTGACGATCCTGAAAACGATGGCTTTACCATAGGACAGGCTGAGTTGTTTGTCCGTAATGCAGATATGGTGTCTGCTACGCTCGGCTACAGGCCGCTGTACCATCTTCTTAATTCTGCAGGTATCGAAAGATTTCCTCAGTATCAGTTCGATATGGTTCGTCTTGGCATCGGAATCTATGGCGTCAGTGCCATACCCGGAAATAGATTGAGTCCGGTAGCATCGTTTAAATGTAAGGTGCTGCAGATCAAGACTCTCAAGCCTGGTGATGGAACCATCGGCTATGGCAGACATGGTCATATAGCTCCTGAAGGGACGGTTATTGCGACTATTCCTGTGGGATATGCTGATGGTGTAGACCGTCATCTCAGCTGTGGCAAGGGCTTCTTTACTGTCAATGGACACAGAGTGCCGACAATCGGTAATATTTGTATGGATATGTGTATGCTTGATGTAACAGGTCTTGACGTGAAGGTAGGAGATACGGTCACAATCTTCGGAGAGGATCCTTCCATTACTGAACTTGCGGACATCCTCGGCACCATCCCTTACGAAATTCTTACTTCCGTTCCTCGTCGTATCGAGCGCGTCATAGTACGATAAATAAGAAAAACGGAGCTTCAGGGCTCCGTTTTCTGTTGTCGCTATTTCTGTTTCATGAATCTCAGGCATTTGAGAATCCAGCTTGGCAGCGGCTTCTTGTCATCCCTGTTCTCAAGATTGAGATAGATTCCGAACTTCTTCAGGATAGGAATTCGGAATGTCTCCACAAACTCGATGAGAGTTCCGTCAGGATCTTCGATATATGTGAAGTGACCGTTGGCCTCTCCCATCTTGAAATCCCTTCCGCCGTCGCATACGAACTCATGCCCGAATTCTGCTGCAGCTTTCCTGATTTCCTCCATATTACGGATGTCGAAGCAGAGGTGAATGAAGCCGGGGTCTCCCCAGAGACGGCCTTCATAGAGCTTACGTGCCTGATGAGGACCAGTCTTTGCTACTCTCTCGACAAGCTCGATATGTGATGTACCCATGATTTCAGAGAGCGGGCCTTCTATAGGCTTCGATCTGCTGAGCATGACTCTTCTGAGCTTGTACTGGCTTCCCGGTACGCCTTCAAAATCAGCAAAAGTGTCGGTTATGTCATATTCAACCTTGTCATAGTCAAGGATGGAACTGTAGAACTTGATGGACTTGTCCATATCTGAGACTCCGAGGATTGCACCGTTGTTACCGCCAGTGTTCTTGTCTTCGTCGATGAAGCAGTAATCATCGCTCTCCACATCGAAGATATTGTTCCAAGGATCCATTACGAAGAAATGCTCCTTCCCTGCTGGATTTGCGGCAGGCTGTGTGAGTATGTTTACACCTTTAGCCTTCATTTCCTCATATGCTGCCCGTACATTGCGTGACTTCACCTTGCAGGCAAAGATACCGTAATCACCGAACTGTGGAGTGAAATCAATGTAGTTGAGTTCACGCTCACGTGGTTCCCACACCTCGAATCCACCGCCTCCGCGAAGGTTGAGGACTAGGATGGCATATCTTGGCTGAGGCTTTCCGCCTGTGTATGGAAGCATCCTTTCGGCAACACCCACGTCGCCGAACATCTTGAGGTCAAATCCGAAGACATCCTTGTACCATGCCCAGGATTCTTCTACGTTACGAACTCCGATTCCGACCTGCTGTACACCGCAGATCACTTTGTCTTTACTCATATTGGTCTGGTTTAAGTTATTGCTGGAAATCTATCGTGCCGATACATTGCGTGCTATCAGACGGAAGAGGCACGGAATATATTTATAGAAAGGAACCATGATTGTGTCGAATCCTCCGATCACCTTCTGGTGCTTTCCTCTTGCGATGGCTCTGATTGCCACCTTGGCGCATTTGTTCACGTCATATCCGTTTGCCTGACCCGGATCCATCACTCCTGTAGCCTTTCCGTTGCCGTCCAGAGCGTTCTTGGATACTTCAGTATGGATGCGTCCCGGAATTATGATGGTGGTCTTGATCTGCGGATATTCGAGTGCTATGGTCTCGTAGAAACCGTGGATGGCATGCTTGGATGCGCAGTATGCTGAACGTACAGGAAATCCGAAAACTCCTGATACAGAAGATACTACGGCGATATGGACTCCTCTTTCAATGAACATGTCCTTGAGTGATTTCACAAGGTAGATGCCTCCGAAATAGTTCACTTCCATAAGTCTCCTGTCCACGCTGATGTCTGTTTCAAGCGTGAGTGCTCTCTGTGAAATACCGGCATTGAGCAGAAGGAAATCTATCATATGTCCTTCGCTGCGGATCCACTCCACCAGTTCGTCTATTGATTCAGGCTTCTCCACGTCGACTGTCTTGCACCATGATTTTACTCCGAGTGCCAGACAATTCTTCTGTACCCTTTCAAGAGCCTCAAGACGTCTTCCTGTCAGGATGACATTAGTGCCTTTCTTAGCGTACTGATAGGCCATTGCCTCTCCAATGCCGCTGCCGCCTCCGGTGATGAGGACGGTCTTGTCTTTAAATTGTAACATATCAGGTTTGATTTTAGTACGGTTTGTCTAAGGCAGGAAGGACATTAAAGCATAAGTGCGGCCTTTACCTTGTCTGCGGTTTCCTGGCCCTTTACATGAGCCAGAATGGCAAGTCCGAACTCGACAGCCCAGCCAGGACCGCGTCCGGTTATCATGTTGCCGTCGACCACGACCCCTTCCTTTACATATTCTGCTCCTTTGGCTGTGATCGCTTCCTCGAACCCGTCGTAGCAGGTCATCTTCTTGCCTGTGATGTCAGCAAGGAGAGTGAGGACTACGCTCGGTGCAGCACAGATGGCGGCAACGGTACCGCCTTCTGAGTAATGCTGCTGCATGATGTCCATGAGTTTGCCGAATGCAGCCAGATTGGCTGAGCCGGGCATTCCTCCAGGGAAAATCATTATGTCGCTCGGCAGGCATGGACCGAATGAGGTCGAAGCCTTGAATTCTCCGAAAGCCATATCTGCAATGACAGGAATCCTGTTGGAACTTGTCACGATCCTGTCATCATAGATCGATACGGTCTTTACATTTATTCCGCCTCTGCGGAGCATATTGACTGTTGTGAGGGCTTCGGAAATCTCGAATCCGTCAGCAAGGAATACGTATGTGCCTTTCATATATCAAAGTAATTCATTATCGGTTATCAGACCGGTTGCCCGGTTCCATTTCAGTGTCTTATAATGTTCGTTGACAATTTCTCTGTCCCAGTCCGGCAGATACATGCTCAGACCGCAATGATGATCGATCTTGAGCCCTCCGAGAAAATACTCGGTGGCGTGCTTGCTTATCACGCACGCTTCAAGAGCTTTTTTCAGCTCTGCGAGGTCTGCTTCAGATGCTCCAGCCTTTATGACTATATCTTCCAGATCGAAGAAGAGACCGTGTGGTCGTGAATTGTTCGGCTGGAAATACTGCTGGACGCCCGACCTCCTGCTGCTCTTGG
This sequence comes from Bacteroidales bacterium, assembly GCA_017398335.1. Lineage (GTDB taxonomy): Bacteria > Bacteroidota > Bacteroidia > Bacteroidales > UBA932 > Cryptobacteroides. The sequence goes on from JAFQGK010000054.1 coordinate 44,966, forward strand.
AAAGAGTCGTTATCAGGCCTGCATTGCGTGCGACGACATCAACCAGACCATCGATGTACCTGCAGTCGACCACCGAAACTGTCGCATATCTGTAGCCGCTGTTCGGGTGTTCGGCGTACATCTTATAATAGTCGAAGGCAAATGATTCAATATCAGGAACTTCCCCTTCAAGAACGTAGGATAGCAGATTCTTGTAATCCATTCCTCCGGACAGGATCTCGGTCTGGGAAAAACATATCTTGTCGCATTTGTCCTTAAGCTCGTAAGCGACTTCTATGCCGCCCATAAGGCAGCAGTCGAAGATGAGGTAGTCCAGATGGAATGGTACTGCCGAAGCGAAATCCGTCAGTTCGATTTCTCTGGAGTTGGATGGTCTGCCGTCGAAATGTGCGCCGATGCTTTTAGTAAACGGATGAAGGTCGGTATATTTTTCCAGTGGCTTGAAGTCAAGACCTAAGGCCCTGTATAAACCTGAAACAGACTTGTCTGGGACCTTGTAGCAATATAATTCCGGAGCCCATCCTGTAGCATGCGAGGATATAAGCATGCCATAATGTTCGGCCGGGAACGTTTCCTTGACATATGTCAGGGCATCGTGCATTATATCTTTCGATGCCGCTGCAGAACCTTCGGGATATACGATGAGAGTGTCTCTGGTGAGCGTGCCGTCTCCTGCTGTATATGCTTTGTAAAGGACTGGGGATGTAGGTGTCTTGTAGTCTCCGCTGCCGGCTGTAGAGTGGTTGAGGATAAGTACTGCGTCATCATATGGATGGAATCCAGGCACATACCCTGTCAGCATTTCGTTGATGTCGGCTTTAAGGTCGGATGACAGATTGTTGTATCCCATGGAATAAACAATGAATACGTTTTTCCTGCATCCGTCGCTTATCCTGTCAGGATAATGCTTTGAGCCGTTTCTGTCATTATGGGTCGTGTCAGGGTAAAGGTCATCTTCCGGAAATGGGCTGCAGGACCATGCGAGAGCGGCCGCAGCGATGGCAATAATCCATCTTCCATACTTCGATATTATACCTTTTATTGCCATAATGACTTTATTTAAACAGACAAAGATAATTATTTTTGTCATAATTCGTATATTTGTAGGCTTTCATTGGCAGGCGAATTGACAGATCAAATACAATACATATGAAATTTTCGGTAAAAATGATTACAACAGTGGGCCTGGCCGCGGCCCTGGTTTCCTGTTCGGAGAATGCGGCAGAGAAAGAAACTGCTGTTCAGGACGGTACTTTCAAGTATCTTGTGGATGAATTTGCAGACCTGAAGATAATGAGATATCAGGTGCCTGGATGGGATGATCTAACCTTGAAGCAGAAGAAATATGTGTATCATCTTGCTGAGGCTGCCAAATATGGCCGTGACATCATCTGGATGCAGAATTGCGAGGAAAATCTCAGGATCCGCAAGGTTCTTGAAAACATCATCGAAAACTACGCCGGTGACCGCACTTGTGAGGAATGGGCGAAGTTCGAAGAGTATGCAAAGAGAGTGTTCTTCAGCAACGGCATCCATCATCACTATGCTGAGGACAAATTCTATCCGGAGTGTTCGCAGGACTATTTCAGCACCTTGATGAATGCGGTTGGAGTTGATGACTCCGAGCTTGAATATGTAATATACGATCCGTCAGTATATCCTGCAAGAAAGGATATGCATGCGGATGACATCGTGGCGGCTTCAGCTGTGAACTTCTATGAGAATGTGACTCGCGAGGAAGTTGATGCTCTATATGCTTCAATGGTTGATCCGGAAGACAAGACTCCGGTATCATACGGCCTCAACAGCCGTGTCGTGAAGGGTGCAGACGGCGTTGTACGCGAAGAAGTCTACAAGGTGGGCGGACTCTACGGCCCGGCTCTCGAGAAGATCATCGCAGAACTCAAGAAGGCGGCAAAGTATGCAGAAAACGATACTCAGAAGGCTTATACTGCCGATCTTATCAAATATTATCAGACCGGTGACCTGAAGCTATGGGACAAATACAACATCCAGTGGGTGAAGGATACTCTCGGAACCATCGATTATGTGAACGGTTTCGTTGAGGATTATAACGACCCTCTCGGACGCAAGGCTACATGGGAAGGACTTGTGAATTACAAGGATTACGAGGCGTCGAAGAGGACTGAGCTTATCAGCGAGAATGCTCAGTGGTTCGAGGATAACTCACCGGTTGATGCGCGTTTCAAGAAACCTCAGGTGAAGGGCGTGACCGCCAAGGTAATCAATGTGGCAGTGCTTGCCGGTGACTGCTATCCTGCAGCACCTATCGGCATCAACCTGCCGAATGCGGACTGGATCCGTCGTGAACATGGTTCCAAGTCTGTTACTATTGCAAACCTGACTTCTGCATACAGCAAGGCAGCGGAAGAGTCGCCTTCAAGCATGCTTTCTGAATTTGCATGGTCACAGGAGGAAATCGACCTTCAGAAAAAGTACGGTGACATCACAGGTGACCTTCATACAGACCTTCATGAGTGCCTCGGCCATGGCTCAGGACAGTTGCTTCCAACAACATCTCCTAATGCTCTTGGCGAGTACAGCTCTGCTCTTGAGGAGACCCGCGCAGACCTCTTCGGACTTTATTATATCGCCGATCCAAAGATGGTAGAGCTCGGAATCCTTCCTGACCAGGAGGCTTATAAGGCAGAATATGCAAGCTTCATCCGCAACGGTATCTTCACTCAGTTCACACGCGTAGAGCTCGGCAAGAAGAATATGGAGGCTCATATGCAGAACCGCAAGCTCATCGCTGACTGGTGCTATGAAAAGGGCCTTGCGGACAATGTGATCGAGAAGAAGGTGCGTGACGGCAAGACTTATTTCGTGGTCAATGATTATGAGGCTCTCCGCGGTCTTTTCGGACAGCTCCTTGCTGAGGTCCAGAGAATCAAGTCAGAAGGTGATTATGAAGCTGGAAAGGCTCTGATTGAGACATATGCAGTGAATATCGATCCGGAACTTCATAAGGAAGTGAAGGAACGTTATGCAGCCCTCAATCTCAAACCTTACGGTGGTTTCCTCAATCCTGAGATTGTCCCTGTCAAGAAGGGTCTCAAGGTGGTTGACTACAAGATTGTCTATGCAGACAGCTTCCTCAACCAGATGATGGAGTACGGAAAGAAATATTCAACACTTTAGTATCTGCACCATATAGGGTGGAAGGACTGCTTAAAGATTACGAATTTTATCTTCGTATAGAACGTGCGATGTCGCGGAATACCGTGGCATCGTATTGTTCTGATGTGCGTAAGTTCCTGTCTTTTATAGATGTACGCCCTGATCAGGTTAGCCCTGATGATGTCACTGAATATCTGGCTTCACTCTATATGCTTTCGGAACGTAGCCAGGCGCGGCTTTTAAGTGCCCTGAGGAATTTCTATGATTGGATGTTTCTGGAAGGGACTGTAAGTGCCAATCCGTGTGAACTGGTGGATATGCCCAAGATCGGACGATATCTTCCGTCAGTCCTTACGGTCGAAGAGGTCGAAGCGGTCATTGATTCTGTGAATACGTCCGATTGGCTGGGGATACGTGACCGTGCCATACTTGAAATCCTGTACGGATGCGGTCTGCGTGTCTCGGAAGCAGTAGGACTCAGGATATCCGGCCTTTATCCGGAAGAAGGCTTCATACGCGTGATTGGAAAAGGTAACAAGGAGAGGCTTGTCCCTTTCTGTGGAATGGCTCCGGATGCGGTAATGAAATATCTGGAGGTGCGGCCCCAACCTGCTGATGCTGCATCTGATGATATCCTCTTTCTTAATAATCGGGGACGTGGCTTGAGCCGTGTCTCCATGTTCAAGATGGTCAAGCGTCAGGCTCTTCTTGCCGGCATACGAAAGGATATATCCCCTCATACATTCAGGCATTCCTTTGCTACCCATCTTGTCGAAAACGGTGCAGACCTGCGTGTGGTCCAGGAAATGCTCGGGCACGAGAGCATAACCACGACAGAGATTTATACACATATAGAGACCCATACATGGCAGAAGGAGGTGATGGAACATCATCCGCGCAGGGAAACCGCTTTGCCTGAACCGAAAAAATGTTAAATTTGCGGAACTTATATAGTAAACGATAGAATTATGGATAAGAACAGTTATGCATTGGGCATGAGCATTGCCCACAATATGATGTCATCAGGCATCAAGGAAGTGAATTTTGATGATTTTGCAGCTGGAGTAAAGGCAGTGCTTACAGGTGCGGAGCCTGCAGTATCTTTCCAGGAGGCCGGCCAGCTGCTTGACAAATATTTTGCAGAACTTGAGGCTGAACAGAAGGCTCAGGCAGAGGCCATGAGCGCAATGATGCGTCAGGAGGGAGAAGAGTTCCTCGCAGCCAAGGCGAAGGAGGAGGGAGTCGTAGTGCTTCCGAGCGGCCTCCAGTACAAGGTCATCACAGAAGGAACCGGCAAGAAGCCGCAGGCTACCGATAAGGTAAAGTGTCACTACGAGGGTACATTCGCGAACGGTAGCATCTTCGACAGCTCTTACAGGAGAAACGAACCTGCAGTATTCGGTCTGAATCAGGTGATTGCAGGATGGACAGAAGGTGTCCAGCTTATGTCCGAAGGCTCGAAATATGAGTTCTATATCCCTTATAACCTCGCATACGGCGAGCAGGGTGCTCCAGGAGCCATCCCTCCATATGCTGCTCTCAAGTTTGTTGTTGAACTCATAGAGGTGCTCTAAGATATGGACTGGATGCAGGTATTCACCCTCGTCACGGGAGTGATCTACATCGTTCTTGAAATAAGGCAGAAGAACTTCATGTGGGTGGTCGGGATCGCTACCAGCCTTGCCGCAATGTGGGTCTTCTTCCGTCAGGGACTTTATGCATCCTTCGGTCTTAATACCTATTATCTGATAACGTCATTCATCGGTCTATGGCATTGGAGCAGAGACAGAAAACGTCTCTCCGATGAACAGCAGGCTGATGATGTCATTCATCTTAATCGGCTGAACGTCAGGGTTGCAGCCTTAAGCGCAATCCTGGCCATAGTCGGTATTTTTGCTTTGGCACATCTGATGGAACTGGTGGAGAATCCGATGTCATATCTGGATGCCACCGTTACCGTCCTGAGTGCGATAGCCACATGGTGGCTTGTGAAATGCTATCTTCAGCAGTGGTGGCTGTGGATTGCCGCGGACTTCCTGAGCACCGTACTATGTGCATCTCAGGGAATGTGGTGGATGACAGCACTTTATGCTGCATATACGCTTTCAGCCGTGTATGGCTATATACATTGGAAAAGAAAAGGTCAGTATGTCATATAAGGAAAATTATCCGTCAAAGCTGCTTGAAGAAGCTGTCGATGCCATCAGTTCTCTGCCCGGTGTCGGCCGCAGGAGCGCCCTTCGTCTTGCCCTGCATCTTCTGAAGCAGCCTGCTGAAAACGTGCATCATTTCACGTCTGCGATCGACAACCTTCGTGATGAAGTGAAATATTGCAGGCAGTGCAGGATGATCTCCGACGATGATATATGTTCGATATGCTCGGATAAGTCGCGCGACGCAAATACAATCTGTGTGGTGGAGACTGTCAGGGATGTCATGAGCATAGAAAACACCGGACAGTACAGGGGAGTATATCATGTGCTTGGAGGTATAATCTCACCTATCAATGGCGTAGGACCGTCAGACCTTACTATCAGAGAACTTACATGCAGAGTAGCCGCACTGTCGACAGAGGCGGATGTCGAGGTCATTCTGGCCCTCAGCGGCGATGTTGAAGGTGAGACTACTTCGTTCTATATCTACAGGCAGCTGGCTCAATACAATGTCCGCGTCTCGACTCTTGCGCGAGGCCTCGGCTTCGGTGATGACCTTGAATATGCGGATGAACTGACCCTCGGCCGTTCGATAATCAATCGTCAGATTTTCAAACCCTAAGAACTGAAAACACTAATTAATTACCGATCATATGAAGAAACTTCTGTTGTTAACCGTTGTCCTGGCTGCAATTACAGGCTGCAACGAAGTAAAGGAAATTACTGTCATACCTTATCCAAATGAGGTGCAGTTGAATTCAGGCACATTCAATGCTGCCGGTGCTGATGTCCATTATGCTCAAGGCATAGATGAGGCATCACTCAATCTTATCAAGGCTTTTGCCGCACAGCTCTCTCTTGTCACTGCAAAGGAAAGCAAGGTCGCCGAGGGCGTTTCTGAGGAAGGATTTGTCTTTGTGCTGAACCCTGAGATAGCAGAAGAGGCGTATGCTCTTGATGTCACAGGAAAGTGCGTGAAAGTGGAGGCGTCGTCTCTCAGAGGCTTCAATTATGCAATCCAGACCATCAAGCAGATGCTTCCGGTCGAGGTCTTCGGAAAGGCTCCTGTAAAAGGCGTGAAATGGACCATGCCTTGCGCATCCATCAGCGATGCACCTCGTTTCGGCTATCGCGGACTTCATCTCGATGAGGCTCGTCATTTCTTTGGAATGGACGAGGTCAAGAGATACCTTGATATCATGGAGGTACATAAGCTGAATACCCTCCATTGGCATCTTACGGACGATCAGGGATGGAGAGTCGAGATCATGAAGTATCCTGAACTTACGACCATCGGTTCAAAACGTACCGGTACCTGCGTCAAGAAGGATTTTAACTCTACTGACGGCATACCTTACGGTGAAGGCATGTGGTATACTCAGGACCAGATCCGCGAGGTCATCGCCTATGCAGCAGCAAAAGGAATCACGGTCATTCCGGAGATCGACCTCCCGGGACATATGCTTGCAGCTCTTACCGCTTATCCGGAACTAGGATGTACAGGCGGACCATATGCCGTGTGGACACGCTGGGGCATTTCTGATGATGTGCTTTGTGCAGGAAACGAGAAGGTGTATGAGTTTCTTGAGAACGTTCTTGGTGAAATCTGCGAACTTTTCCCTTCCGAGTACATCCATATCGGTGGTGACGAATGCCCGAAGGTGAGATGGGAGAATTGTCCTAAATGCCAGGCCAAGATACGTCAGCTCGGATATAAGGACAAGGACGGACATAAGGCTGAGCACTTCCTTCAGAGCTACGTGATGGCCCGTATGGAGAAGTTCATCAATTCCAAGGGCAAGAGAATCATCGGATGGGATGAAATCCTTGAGGGTGAAGTGGCTCCGAATGCTACCATCATGTCGTGGAGAGGTGAGAAGGGAGGTCTGCAGGCAGCCCGCATGGGACATGACGCCATCATGACTCCGAACACATATTTCTATATCGACTATTATCAGTCGATGGACACCAAGAACGAGCCTTTCGGAATCGGAGGTTATCTTCCGGTGGAAAGATGCTATTCATATGAACCGTACGTTGAAGGCATGACAGATGAGGAAAAGGCACATATCCTTGGAGTACAGGCTAATCTATGGACAGAATATATCGCTACGCCTGAGCATCTTGAATATATGCTCCTGCCGCGTCTTGCCGCCCTTGCTGAAGTGCAGTGGTGCAATGCCGACCGTAAGGATTGGGACCGTTTTTACGATGCTGCAGATGAATTCTGCAAATTGTATGAGACAATGGAATATAATTATGCTACCCATGTTCTTCAGGTGAAGGGTGAAGTGATCCCTGATCTTGAGAACAAGTGTGCGAAGGTTGTGCTGACATCGCAGGGAGGTACCCCTATAAGATATACTCTTGACGGTTCGCTCCCGGACAAAGGTTCTGCTCTTTATAAGGATACACTTGTAATCAGTGAAACATGTGTACTGACCGCTGTTTCCGAGAGGGAAGGTCTTGAACCTAAGTACTTTGTGAAGGCTTTCGATTTTCATAAGGCATCAGGAAGACCGATCACTATGCTGACCAAGCCGCACAGTAAATTTGTATTTAATTCCCCATATAATCTTCTGGACGGTGTCAGGGCGGCTGATGTCTACAAGAGCGGAGAATGGGCAGGCTGGCGTACAAGACCTTTTGATGTGGTGATCGACATGGAAGGCTCGGATCCATACAGCTCAGTCACCCTGGGAACTCTGATTGTAAAGGCCTCGTATATGTTCAATCCGATGGAGATGACAGTGATGACATCGGAAGACGGTAAGGAATATGTTGAGGTCGCACATGAAAAATATGAACCTTTAGCTCAGGGGACTGAGGACGGAATACTTGATGTGACAATAAGCTTCCCTCAAACTTCTGCCCGTTATCTCAAGATTACAGCAAAGGCTCTTGACAAGCTTCCTGACTGGCATTTCGCTCCAGAGAGATCGGGAGAGCTTCTTATAGATGAGGTTATGGTAAGATAATTTCTTCCGAATAATCTTGTTGTTTTAATCTAAAAACAATAAATTTGCAGGCTTGCGTTTATGTACGCAAGCCTGTTTCGTAACTATAAGTCGAACCTTTTAAAGCGGGAGGTAGAGTATGATCGAGATCTTCTACAAGAAAGACGGACAGATGATGGTTTCCCAGTCGGAAGCCGATTTCGCTGAAATCTCCTATGATAGCGTTGTTTGGATTGACCTTTTTACACCGTCGGGTGATGAGAAAAGGGCAGTGGAAATGTATCTCGGAACGACGATTCAGAATCGTGCACAGGCCGAAGAGATTGAGATTTCATCCCGCTTCTCGGAGACAGAGAAGGCTATTTTTGCGAATACAAGCTTCCTCATTCCTGGTCCGGAGGAATATAATGAAGAGACTGTTTCCTTCATTCTTACGGACAATATCCTTACAACCCTCCGCGAATCTCCTCTCAAGAGTTTCACAGACCTTCAGAGAAGGATGATGGCTTTCCCGAAGATGTACGAATCCGGACATGTTGCATTCCTCAGTATTCTCGAGCAACGTATCGACCTCGATGCAGATATGGTGGAGCTGGTTTCAAAGGAAATCAATCAGTATAACAGGAAGGTCAGCGTCGGTGAAGATATCAGCGAAGAATTCCTCATTGATATCAATATACTTCAGGAGAATACAATGCTCATCCGTGAGAATATCATCGACAAGCAGAGGGTTATTTCAAGTATCCTGAAGAGTGCTAATTATCCTAAGGAATACCAGCCACGTCTAAATGTCCTTCTAAAGGATATTTCATCTCTTATAAACCACACTGACTTCGGTTTCGAGAGGCTCGAGTATCTTCAGAATACTGTTCTCGGTATCATTAATCTCGACCAGAACAAGATCATGAAGGTGTTCACCCTTGTCTCACTGATGCTTATGCCTCCGACACTCATAGCCAGCTTCTTCGGAATGAATGTTCCTTTCGGAAAATTCTTCCAGAATTCAGGCTGGGCATGGGTGATAATCGTCGTGATGATGCTTGCATCATTCTATGTCATATTCCGCGTCTTCAAAAGCCGGAAAATGTTCTGATCACTAACTGATAACAATATGAAAATAAGATTTTATCTGATGGCAGCCCTTGCCATTTTCTGCGCTCAGTCAATGAGAGCTCAGAACCGTATCGTCATTCCTGATACCAAGGATTATCTTGTGCTGACAGGTGACATGCATATGCATACAATATTTTCAGATGCCAATGTGTGGCCGGAGACCCGTGTTGAGGAGTGCGCAGCGGAAGGTGTCGAGGTTCTCTGTATTACTGACCATATGGAAGACCGCCATAACAGGATGGTTAATCAGGGTCTTTTCCACTGTGACCGCAACAAGTCTTATGAAATAGCAGCAAAGCGCGGCAAACAGCTTGGTGTCACAGTAATCCATGGTGGCGAGGTGACCCGCAGAATGCCTCCGGGACATTTCAATGTGCTTTTCATCGACGATGTAGAGCCTATAGCCAAGGTTGATGATTCACACAAGGATCATCTCGAAGGCGCGCTTGCATCGCTGGCAGAAGCAAGAAAGCAGGGTTCCTTCAATGTATGGAACCATCCTCATTGGGCTGCCCAGGCTCCAAATGAGGTGAAGTGGTTCAAGGAGCACACCAAGATCTACAAGGAAGGACTTCTTGATGCTGTCGAGGTGTATAACAGCTGTGACGGTTTCTCAATGGAAGCATTCCAGTGGTGTATTGACAAGAATCTGACCCTGATCTGCGGAACAGACTCGCACAAGCCAATGTTCATGGAACTTAATACCAATGCCGGCGAACTTCGTCCTGTAACCCTGATTTTCGCTAAGGAAAACACAGTCGAGGGTGTGCAGGAGGCATTGGAAGCAAGACGTACAGCTATCTTTGCTGACGGAAAGGTCTATGGTAATGCAGAGCTTCTCAAGATGCTGGTTGACAGCTGTCTTGAAGTCGTAAGCGTAAAGCAGAGCGGCAATTCGACCAAGGTAACTGTAAGGAACAACAGCTCTATTCCGATGATCCTTGTAAAGGGTGAAGGCGGAGAGCAGGCGGCCTACACAAGATATAATATCATCGAGCCGTTCGAGACTTACACTTACGGATGCACCGGACTTGAATACAAGACCCCGGTGGCGGTGGATTCGTTTGTTCTTTCGTTTGACTTCGAAAACTTCTATACGGCTCCTGGACAGCATTTTAATTATAAGATAAATGTGACCAAGCCAGAGTAATATAAGCTGTTGATATATAATGATATACGGCCCGTGCTGAAAGCATGGGCCGTTTTCTTTTTGTCCTATAGGATAGGGAATGGCGCGCAGTTTGCCATATTCTGTTTTGAATGATTAAAAATTATTAGTGGTTATGAAACGAATATTGACAACCTTAATGGTACTGGCTGCAGGGCTTATAATGATGGCCCCTGCCATAAATGCGCAAACCGATAACGGCAATGCGCGTGCCGCTCAGCGGCAGAAGAATATGGAGGCTTGGAAAGAAGATATGGCAAAGTTCAAAGAGAAGATTCATGAAGATCATCAGCTCAATGAACTCGCTGACTCCATCGCATCGATTCAGGCCATTGCTGCAATCCGTAACAAGGATTTTGTCCTTGAAGCCGATAATGTTACATTCCGTAATGGCAGCACTGTGCTTGTAAACTCTACAACTAACTTCATTTCTGTAAAAGGCAACAGGGCCGTGGTCCAGATTTCCCCAAGCAATTATGCTTCAGGACCTAACGGTGTCGGAGGTGTGACAGTTCAGGGTCAGATTTCAGGCTATCAGATCCAGACAGACAAGAAAGGACGCGTATATCTTTCCTTTAATGTCAATGGCATCGGAATCAGTGCGCAGATCGAGCTCTCGATAGTGCCGGGTTCAAGTCAGGCTCAGGCTACAGTCTACCCGAATTTCAATTCCAACACAGTCTGGCTAGATGGAACCGTTGTGCCTTATGAAAACTCAAACGTATTCGAAGGAAGCTCTTTATAAACGGATTTAATAATATTTAGGTATGAAAAAGATTAGTATATTTCTGGTTTCAGCAATGACACTTTTTGCAGTGGCATCATGCCACAAGGAACCATCGCCACAAGATAGAGATAATGAATATCTCGTCTATACGGCACCATCCAAGGATGTGGATTTTTCTAAGTTCAAGACATTCGATATTGCAGACAGCGTTCTGGTCATCGGTCAGTCCGACAAGCCATATTACTCTAAGTCGAACAATGCTCTTGCTCTGATCCAGCAGTACAGGGTGAATATGGAGAAGAGAGGATATATCTATACTCCGTCCAATCCGGCTGCAGAACTTGGCGTACAGCTTACATATGTCGAGAAGACTGAAAGATTCGTCCGCTATTACTCTGATCCTTACTGGTGGCTTGATTATCCAGGTTATTGGCCATCTAACTACTGGGGTAACTGGACAGGCTGGTACTATCCGTATCCAGTATCGTACACTTACACAACAAATGCTCTGATTACTGACATTGTCGACCTTACGCCAGCAGCTTCAGACGATGATTCAAAGCCTCTTACAATTGTATGGTCAGCATATATCGGAGGCCCGGCAAGCTCAAGCATCTCGCTTGATGTCAAGAGGATGCAGGAGTCCATCGATCAGGCATTCGCGCAGTCGCAGTATCTTAAAAGAGCCGAGTAACCGGATTCTTGAAACAATTAAAAGTGAATTAATATGAAACAGTTTATATATATATTGGCGGCCTGCACAGCAATGATCTTCGCTGCAGGAGAAGCCAATGCTCAGATGAGCAAGAGGTATTATGTCAACGGTGGCTGGCAGTTCAATGGCACACTTGCCAATGAGGTCGCGCAGAGTGCACAGGGATATGGTGCCTACATTGAAGGAGGATATTTCGTTACGCCTATGCTAGCAGTCGGAGGATTTGCCAGCTTCGGTACAAATGACGAATATCATGGTAAGCAGACTTACTATTTTGAAGATAAATCGGCTCTGACTACCGATATCGACAGGTCACTTTATCAGGTGCCTTTCGGTGCAACCCTCAGATGCCGTTTTCTTAGGACCCAGTTCCAACCGTACATTGAGGCCAAAGTCGGTACTGAATACTCCAGCCAGAGTACATATATGTCAACATTCGTCAGCAGACACGATAATTGGGGCTTCTATGTTTCTCCTGAAGTCGGTTTCAACTGGTTCCCGTTCCAAAGGACAGATTTCGGTTTCCAGATGGCGGCATACTATAGCTATGCCACCAACAGGAATAAGGCATACGGAATGGACGGAATCAATAATCTTGGTTTCAAGTTAGGTATCGCCTTCTGATAAGTCCCATACAGGGTTCTTCTGAATCCGGCCTTTACATCCGGTCTGACATTCGTCGGCGCTCATGTTCCCATTAGCAGTCAGGGGGAAAGAGCTGGATGTAAAGGCTTTTTCTGAAAAAAGTTGATAAATGTTTTGCACCTTAAGAAAAAAAATGTACCTTTGCAATCCCAATTCGAGAAAGGCTCAAGTGAGACCCGAGCTGGGACCACGGATTGATTCGTTAGCTCAGTAGGTAGAGCACAACACTTTTAATGTTGGGGTCTTGGGTTCGAGCCCCAAACGAATCACAAGACAAGTTCTTTTAATATTGCTTCCCTAGCTCAGTTGGTAGAGCACGACACTCTTAATGTTGGGGTCCAGGGTTCGAGCCCCTGGGGGAGCACAAAGGCGCAAGCCCCAAAATACATACGAAGCAATGCTTCCCTAGCTCAGTTGGTAGAGCACGACACTCTTAATGTTGGGGTCCAGGGTTCGAGCCCCTGGGGGAGCACCAGGACAGTTTGATAGAGTCCAATAAAGTATGGCAAATCGGTCTTTGAGATAACTCAGAGGCCGATTTAGTCTTTTAGGGTACGATAGAGTTTGAAAGTTGATTTTGGCAAAAGTGTTTGCTTTTCTGTTTGTCGAACTGTTTGCTGTTTATTTATGGACGTACTTGAAGCCATAAATACCGGTAAAATTTTGACAATTGAAAATGCTGTTAGAACTTTGTTAGCATAACGCTTAAAATAAGCAAACAGTTTGACAAACACTTTGGGGCAAAACAACAAACAGTTGACTGCAAAAAAGCAAACAGTTGGTTAAGAAAAACAGCAAACAATTACCCCTGTTTTGCCGATGTTTTTAGAACGAAATTGGTCGTTTGGGAAAAAGCAAACAGTTTAACCCCAAAACAACAAACAGTTGTTCAAAAAAAACAAACAGTTATGGCAGTACAATTCTATCTCTTTCCGAGGGGCTTGAAATCCGGCGAAAAGCCCATCACGATGTCTGCACACATCGCCAACACCCGTATCCAGACCACCATCGGCATCTCCGTCAATCCAGATTACTGGCTCGACGCCAAACAGAAAGTAAAGAAAGGAACCGTCAATGCCAAAGGATTGAAATTCAGTGAAATAAATGAGAAACTGGATGCAATCTCAAAAGCCTTCAGCACCTTCGAGACTAAGAATAACGGAGCTCCTACGAATAAACAGGTTTTGAAGGACCTTCTTCACGATGCCCTCTATGGCGACACCGGCAAGCCAAAGAAGGAACAGCACGACTTCTACGAGACTTTTGACAAGATCGTAGCCACAGCAAGAGTGGAACGCCAGTGGTCAGACAGC
>JAFQGK010000055.1 GCA_017398335.1 Bacteroidales bacterium
CGTGCGCAGATCAAGTTCGCTATCGGAACATGGGACTACAAGAAGTACGGCGGAACAAAGGATTCTCCGGTACATGTCAACACAACTGACGCGAGCACATTCGTAGACTTCTACACTGACGCGAGCACAATCGCAAACGGCGACCTCATCATCTATAATGACGGTTATATGATCAACAATGGTGAGAAGGTTTCCGCTACGACTTCAGAGTGGATCGAGTACATCATTCCGCTCGACTATCGTCAGCTCACAACTTATCCTACACACATCGTCATCTCATGTGCAACTTCACAGTTCGGTGACTACTTCACCGGATATGACGGAGGACGCCTCTGGATTGACGCTGCGGAACTTATTTACGAGTAATATCTCTGATGCGCAGATTTATAATCATATTTGCAATGCTGTTCCTCGGTGCCTTGAGCGCCGGGGCTCAGCATTATGACCGAGGCTATGAGGCAGTGCCATCTTCGCCGTTCCTTAAGAAAGGAACATGGATGCTGGGAGGTACCCTCCGTTATACACAACATGTGAATGATAAGTATAACTTCCTGGTCATCAACGATATAAATTCGGAAGGATACAAGATATCCGCCAATCCTAAGTTCATGTATATGTTCAAGGATAATATGGGAGCCGGATTGAGACTTTCATATGACCGAAGCATGCTGGATCTTGCATCCGCAGACCTTTCGGTATCCGACATATCGATGAGTGCGAAGGATTGTTATCAGATTCAGCATAAATACAGTGCCTATGCCTTTTACAGGGCATATATTCCTCTCGGAAATTCCAAGAGGGTGGCTATGTTCGCCGATCTTCTTTTCGGAGGATCCTACAAGCAGGGCAAGGCTTTCAACGCAGGTGGCGAGTATGTAGTAGGTACTTATGAGCAGAGATATGCATTGGAACTTGCTGTGGATCCGGGAATCGTTGCATTTCTTACGGAAAGACTGGCAGTGGAGCTTAATGTAGGAATCTTCGGAGTAAGCTATTCGTGGAGAGACCAGTTGAGGAATCAGGTGATCGGAGGACATTCCGATTCGACTTCGGCTGGCTTTATGGTTAACCTCCTCTCCCTTGGAGTGGGAATGTCCTATTATTTCCTATGATGAGAACAATTGACAGAATAATCGTTGCCTGCATGTTTCTTGCGGCAGCCATCACGTCGTCCGCGCAATCACGGAATGACGCCAAGGATCATGTTGTTCTCGGTTCGGAGATAATGCCGAAAGACACGACCAAGGTCCGCAGATTCAAGAATCATCTTATTGCTCCCAAGGGAGAATGGCAGTGCGGACTTGCCGTCATGTATGCGGATTTTGACAGTGGAAATGCTGATTATATGCTTATGGTCCAGGGACTCAATGCTCGCGCAACGATGCTGAGGATCGCTCCTGAGGCAGCATACACATTCAAGGAAAATCATGCAGTCGGAATCAGGTTCCAGTATATGAAGGCAGGTGGCATGATAGATGGTCTTACAGCAGACCTGCTGGGAAATATGAGTCTTCCGGTCGAGAATATCGGTGCTACATCACTTTCAATGGGTGCCAATATCTTCCAGAGGACATATGTGGGAATCGATAAGCGCGGCCGCTTTGGAATTTTCTGGGATTATGTACTGGGATTTACAAGAACAAAGTCTCAGATGGCGGCGGGAAATGACAATTATTCTGCAAAGCAGAAGGTGCATCTCGGATTTTCTCCGGGTGTTGTATATTTCCCGATGAACAACCTGTCCATACAGGCATGCATTTCTCTGGCGGAATTGTCATATGCCAAGGTTTCTGCCTATGAGTCAGGAATTGTCACAGGCACACGTGCGGCGTGGAAGGCTCAGGCTAGTCTTAACGTTCTTAATCTCAATTTCGGACTCACAATACATCTTTAATATGAAAAGGATACTGATCTATATATTAGCAGGACTCTTCCTGATGACCGGATGCATCACTAATGACATCCCTTATCCGGTGGTAGTTCCTCATATCACATCCTTTGATGTGGCTGGAGCTGAGAGTGTTCAGATTGACTCTGAAAATCAAGTGATTACAGTCAATTTCTCCGAAACGACTGATATAAGAAGAGTAGAGGTCAGGTCTGTTGTGATAGATGAGCAGGAAGCTTCACTTGTCGATGATGTCGTTGGCTTCCATGATTTTACCTCTCCATTCAAGTTTACGGTCAGGACATATGATGATTATGAGTGGACTGTAAAGGGAGTAAGGAACATCGAGCGTTATTTTACAGTCAAGGGACAGGTCGGTTCATCAGTCATCGACGAAGTAAATTGCCGTGCCGTCACTACAGTCGGTATCAAGACGGATATTACAGACATTGAGGTCACCAGTCTGAAACTCGGACCGAAGGGACTGACTGAATATTCCCTTCAACTTTCCCAGATGAAGGATTTTTCGGACTGCGTTCAGGTTGAAGTGACGGCCTTCGGACTGACTGAAGTCTGGAGCCTGTATGTGGAACAGACTGACGCCAGTGTGGAAATCAAGAAAGTAAACCCTTGGACAACAGAGGTTTATGTGACTTCGCAGGGTGTTTCAGGAATGGATAACGGCTTTACATATAGAAGAAAGGGTGCTTCAGAGTGGATAAACGTCAGTCCGGAAGATGTAACGGTAGATGGTGGTACGTTTACTGCACACATAGTCGGCCTTGAACCGGAAACTCCTTATGAAGTACAGGCATATTGCGGTACAGACAAGACTGCTGTACAGGAATTTGTTACTGATGCCGCTACTGAAATTCCAAATGGTAGTTTCGAATACGTAAGCAAGGTTGCCGGTGCAAGCTATTACAAGTTCTATGATCCCGACTGCGGAGTTCCTGATGGAGCATATATGTTCTGGGGATCCGGTAACGGTGAAGGAAGTGAAGGAGTCAACGGCTCAGCCAATCTGGGCATAGTAATCACGACCATAGATACAGCAGATAAGGTTGACGGAAACCAGTCAGTTCTGGCCCAGACCAGCCAGATGGCCGGAATACTTGCTGCAGGTAACCTCTTTGCCGGGCAGTTCGATGGCCTGGTGGGTACCTCAGGAGGAAAGGTGAATTTCGGACGTCCGTGGACGACGAGACCGAAGGCACTCCGGCTTTACTGCAAGTACTCGACCGGTCCGATGGATATCATCAAGGGCGCTCCGGCCGGTGTGACCTTGGTTCAGGGAGAGACATACGACCGTGCCGAGATAAAGATAGCCCTCGGATATTGGGATTATAAGAAATACGGTGGAAGCAAGAACAGCCCTGTTCATGTGAACACGACCGATCCTAAGACATTCATTGATTACAGCACAGACCCTAGCACAATTGCCTATGGTGGTCTCATCATCAATAATGACGGCTACTCTTTGTCCGGCGAGGAGAAGGTGCAGAAGGGCACGGACCAGTGGATACAATATACGATACCGTTCATCTACAGGGATATTGATACCTTGCCGACACATATGGTCATTTCATGTGCGTCATCCAAGTTCGGTGATTATTTCTCCGGATGCAGCAAATCGAAGCTGTGGATAGATAAGGTAGAGCTTATTTATGAATAAGGAAGTATGAGGGTTCCTAATACATATGTGATTATTTTCAGTGTGCTACTGCTCTGTGCAGTAGCCACTTGGTTTATACCGGGAGGTGAACCTCAGACATGGCAGGTCTTTTCTGCATTATACGAGGGATTCAGCCAGCAGGCGGGTATCATTGCATTCGTCCTTATCATAGGTGGTGCATTCTGGATTGTGAACAGCACAAAGGCTGTTGATGCCGGCATCATGAAATTCATTGACAAGGCGAGCAGTCTCGAACGTTTCCCTCTTATGCGTAAAATTGGTGTCGGAAATGTCGTCATTGTGCTTGTAATGCTGCTTTTCGGCCTTTTTGGGGCTGTTTTCGGCATGAGTGAGGAAACTATAGCCTTTGTGGCCGTAGTGATTCCTTTGGCCCGTTCCTTGGGCTATGACAATGTCGTCGGAGTCTGTATGGTGTATGTGGCCGCTCATGTCGGATTTGCCGGTGCAATGCTTAATCCGTTTACAATAGGCATAGCTCAGGATATGTCTGACCTGCCTCTGTTTTCAGGAATAGAGTACAGAACACTGTGCTGGTGCGTGCTGATGACGTTGAGTGTCGCTTTTGTACTTTGGTATGCATCCAAAGTAAGGAAGTCAACAGTCATTGAGTGTAATGCCGACGTAAAACCTTCATCAGTTCCTGAAATGACTGCGTCCGGATTGAGGCAATGGATCTGCTTTGGGGTCCTGGCAGTCGCGGCAGTCGCCTTCAGTATCGCATATGGCGCAGATTGTTCCGTCAAGATAGGACAGAATAGCTACCATACACCATGGCTTATATGGGCTGCGGACATACTGTTTGCCGTTTCTTCTGTATTGGCCTTGAGAAATTCATCTCAGATGTTTATTCTAAATCTCCTGATGTTCACTATTGTCTTTATGGTGATCGGTGTCATGGGATATGGCTGGTATCTGCCTGAAATATGTGCACTCTTCCTCCTGCTGGCCATAGCATCCGGTTTTTCTGCCGGATATTCACCTGATGATATCGCCAAGGAATTCATTGCAGGAGCCAAGGATATTTTCTCGGCAGCCCTCATCATCGGCTTTGCAGCGGGAATCATATATATCCTGAAGAATGGCAATGTGATTGATCAAATGCTTGAATCTATGGCTTCTGCACTCGAGGAAAGCGGTAAATTAGGGGCGTTGAGCACAATGTACGGCATTCAGACATTCATCAATCTCTTTGTACCTTCCGCTTCAGCTAAAGCTGCTGTCACAATGCCTATAATGGCTCCATTCTCGGATCTTATCGGTCTGTCGCGACAGGCTACAGTATTGGCTTTTCAGTTTGGTGACGGCTTTACAAATATGATTACTCCATGCTCCGGAGTTCTGATGGCGGTTCTGTCTGTTGCCAGGATACAATATGCGGAATGGTTCAGATTCATCTGGAAGTTCATATTGCTTCTTCTTCTGGTCGGTTTCCTCCTTCTGATACCTGCAGTATATATGGATCTTCCCGGGTTCTGATAAAAAAGGGCTACCGTCACGGCAGCCCTTTTTCTGTACTTTAACTTAGATGTTACCTTGATCTTAGATCAGATATTGCTTTTATCAGCAAATAACAAGTGCAAATCTAGTCGATGTCAAATATATTTTGAAATAAGTGTGATGTTTGGGGTAAAATTGTGTTTGATCGGGTGTATTTGGGACTAAAATCGAATATTTGGGATTAATAAATATATTGTTTAATTTTGTCCCACCTAAATTGTGACTAAAATGAATCAGGTTCCAAGGCTTTTCAGACGTTTTATCCCGCAGTTGCTCCATATGATAGTGCTGCCAGTCTTCTTTTTCGCCTTCATGCTTATCTACAGACCTTTTGATGTCGTCGATTTTCTCGGCAGCGAATGGTATGGGGTTCATGCAACGATGATATCATGCATCATTCTTGCTTGTGTCGTCATCATACGCCTGATCTATTATTATATACCGATGAGGATAAATTATACGATCTATGCCTTCTGGTGTCTGGCGGAAGTCATTTTCATGTCATTTTTTGCAGCCCTTTACATCTGGCTCATCCTCGATAGAAGCATTCAGTATTTTGATGTCCTTACATTTTCATTCCAGATAATATTCTTCATACTTATCCTGCCATACACAATTCTGGCCCTTTCTTTACGTCTCGCGGAGTATCATAAGAAGGAGACCGATCCGGAAATGAATTCGGTCAGAAGAATGCGCTTTTATGATGAAAGGCACAACCTCAAGATAGTCCTGACTGCAGACGCGATTCTATATATTTCTGCAGAAATAAATTATGTCAATATTGTTTATCTGGAAAATGACAAGGTGCGTACTTATATTCTGCGTAGTTCCATGAAGGCTATCGAGGAATTATGTCAGGACAATGGTCTTATGCGATGCCACAGGTCATTTTATGTAAATCCCTCCCATATCAAGGTCCTTAGGAAAGATATGGAAGGGGTTATGTATGCTGAGCTTGATGCTGATGATGTAAGGCATATTCCGGTTACAAGGAAGTATTATGCTTCTCTCAGCGAGGCTCTTTAGAACAGTCCGAAAAGCTGTGCGTCAATCTTATCTGTAATCAATGCGAAATCTTCAGGATTATGCTCGAAATCGAGGTCGTCGGCTTCGATTATCAGAACCTTGCCTTTGTATTCGTCAATCCATCTGTCGTATCTTTCGTTGAGGTTGCTCAGATACTCGATACTGATGCTTTTTTCGTATTCTCTTCCTCGCTTCTGAATCTGTGATACGAGGGTAGGGACAGATGATTTCAGATATATCAGCAGGTCAGGTTCGCTGACCATTGACATCATCAGGTTGAACAACTGCATATAAGTATCGAAATCACGGTCTGAGAGGTTTCCCATTGCCTTGTTGTTGGCAACGAAGATATGTACACCCTCAAGTATCGTCCTGTCCTGGATAATGACATCTTTAGATTTCGCAATATCAAGAAGGTCCTGAAAGCGCTGTGCAAGAAAATATGTCTCCAGATTGTATGACCATCTTTCGATATCCTTGTAATAGTCCTCAAGGTATGGATTATAGGTGACGGACTCATATTTCGGAGTCCATCCGTAATGCTCGGCGAGCATTCTTGTCAGTGTAGTCTTTCCACAGCCGATATTTCCTGCAATTCCTATATGCATATATTTGTTATTTAGCTTCCCGATCAGGTCCGGGATGTCATGTTGTCCGTTAATCAGAGACTATACAAGTCCCTGTGCCATCATTGCTTCAGCAACCTTGATGAAACCAGCTATGTTCGCGCCCTTTACGTAGTTGACGTATCCGTCTTCTTCAGTACCGTATTTCACGCAGGCTTCATGAATGTCTGTCATGATGCGCCTGAGGTTCGTGTCGACTTCTTCTCTTGTCCATTTGAGACGGATTGAGTTCTGTGTCATTTCAAGACCGGATGTCGCAACACCTCCTGCATTCGACGCCTTGCCCGGGGAGTAGAGGATCTTTGCGGCCTGGAAAACTTCGATTGCTTCCGGGGTACAAGGCATATTGGCACCTTCGGCAACGCATATGCATCCATTTGCCAGAAGGGTCCTGGCTTCTTCTTCGTTCAATTCGTTCTGAGTCGCGCATGGCATTGCAATGTCACACTTCACGCTCCATGGACGTCTTCCTTCAAAGTATTGTGCATCAGGATATTTCTGAACATATTCCCTGATTCTTCCTCGGAATATGTTCTTGAGCTCCATGATGTATGCAAGTTTCTCCGCATCAATGCCTTCCGGGTCGTAGACAGAACCGTTGGAGTCGGACATGGTCACTACCTTGGCACCAAGCTGTATGGCTTTCTGAGCTGCAAACTGTGCCACGTTTCCAGAACCTGAGATGGCAACTGTCTTTCCTTCGTAGCTGTCTCCTTTAGTGGCAAGCATCGCTTCTGCAAAATAGCATGTGCCGTAGCCTGTCGCTTCAGGACGCATCGGGCTTCCGCCCCATGTCAGTCCTTTTCCAGTAAGTACTCCGGTGAATTCATCACGGAGTCTCTTGTACTGTCCGAACATATATCCTATCTCTCTGCCACCGACTCCGATGTCGCCTGCCGGAACGTCTGTATCTGCCCCGATATGCCTCTGAAGCTCTGTCATGAAGCTCTGGCAGAATCTCATCACTTCGTTGTCTGACTTGCCTTTCGGATTGAAGTCCGAACCACCTTTGCCGGCACCCATAGGCAGGGTTGTGAGGCTGTTCTTGAAAGTCTGCTCAAAGGCAAGGAATTTCATGATGCTGAGGTTGACACTTGGGTGGAAGCGTATTCCTCCTTTATATGGACCGATAGCGCTGTTCATCTGTACCCTGAAACCTCTGTTGACGTGGATTTCTCCTTCGTCATCAAGCCATGGTACACGGAAGATGATGATGCGCTCGGGTTCTACAATTCTTTCGAGGATTTTCTGCTCCATGAGGTAGGGATGCTCCATGATATAAGGAGCGACGCTCTCGAGCACTTCGCGGACAGCCTGATGGAATTCCTTCTCGCCGGGGTTCTTTGCGGTAAGGTCTGCCATGAAGCCTTCTACATACTTTTGTGTAAACTGATTCATAGTGTCTATTTGTTTTACATAAAATGGGCCAGCTTTGATTTACGATTCAAAGCTGGCCCCGAATTCGTTTATCCTTGCAAATTTGCAAATTTCTGCGAAAAAATGCAATATTTAGAAGAGGAATCCGATGTTGATGTAGAAGGCGCCGTTACCGTCCTGTTTGTTGAAGCAGCGTGCATATTCGAAGGCTACAATGAAGTTTTCGTTCATGATGAACCTCAGTCCTGCACCTGCTGAACCATGGAAACCGTCATTCTTTGAAGTGTTGACGAACTGCTTGTACAGCTCGTTCTTGTATGGTGCTGTTACGGCAAGTTCCTGCTCGTTCCTGTTCTGCAGGTCGTAGCCCTTGAATACATGGGTGCCATCGGTGAATCCTGATACTGCAAATGCGATGTTCTGCTTGAAAAGTTTGAAATCTATGAATCTGTAGCGGATCTCGGCATTGTAGAATCCGGTGTGGAGGCCCTGCACCCTGTTGAGCATGATGCCGCGCACCGTTCTGTATCCTCCCAGACCGTCGTAGTCAGGTTTTGGTCCCATGGTAGTATATACCGGCATTGCATACCAAGGGGCATCTCCGAAGAAGCCCTGATATGCCAGACGGTATGCGAATACAACCTTAGGAGTTCCGAGCGGAATATACTGACGCATTGTCGCGCAGAACTTATAGTGAGGAACAGAGGTTCCGAGCCACTTAGGTGCAGCGATTACATGTGCTTCAGCCCATATTCCCTTTGTAGGGTTATTCTCGACGTTTCTGCTGTCATACATGAGTCCGGCACGTACAGAGGAGATGAGGCCTCCGTCAGCCTGTTCCTTGCTGATTATGCCCCAATCCTTGTAAAGCTGGAAGAGTGTCGTCCCATTCTGTATTTCATTAGCGAATACATTGTAACCTTTAGGCGTGAAGGACTTGGTATTCAGCCAGTTGAGATTGTATCCGGCTTCCCAGTAGAAATTCTTGAGAATCTTTCCGGTGAAGTCAGCCTTGAATCTTACAAGCTCGCGGGTGTATCTGTAGAATCCTTTCGGAACCTTACCTTTTTCAAGAAACTTCTTCTCAAGCTTGCTTCCGCTCTTGGTCTCGCTGTCGAAAGATATATTCTTGCCGATCAGATCCATGTCGAAGTTGCTCTGGTAACCGTTGAATCCGTAGAAATCAAGTGCTTCGTCCTTATAGTATCCGGCGCATACTGACATTCTGACTCCGGGAATAAGGGTCTTGTTGTCATATTCCGCACGGAACAGGTAGCTGCCGACTCTGGATTCCTTGACGTATGCAGATGCTTCGAAATACCACTGTGCGTTCGGATTAGGATAATTCTTTCCGTCAGCAAAATTATATATGTTCATCAGTGCACCGAACTGGAAGCCTCTGTCGGCGTCAAATGCCACAACCGGAAGGGGACCGAGATTGATACCGGTCTTGATGATCTCACCTTTTTCGTTATATGTGACAGGCTTCTTTTTCTTCTCTGCCTTGGCTTCAGCCACGGTCTCTGCGGTGGCTGTTGTCTCTGCAACAGCATAGGTGCCGCAAAGGATGGCACATAGTGTCAATAATAGTGTCTTTTTCATAAATAAAGTTTTAAAGCAGTTCAATGAAGGTGTTCTCTATACCTTTCCGCTCCTTACAGAGTTTCTTATGTCCCATAAGACGGCAATCTGAGATGAATACCCTCATGAATTCCATATAATCATAGAAATAACTGTATGATGGCACAGCAGCAATAGTGAGTCCCAAAGCTATCGGCCAAGGAGCGGCGAGGAAGCATATAAGAGTCCATATAGGGAACCATATCAGACCCATGCCTAATCTGATGCCAAGATTTACGGTATTGCCGAATGCCTTGTCTTTCAGCCCTTTTCTGATGAACCATGCAGTCAGCCACATCGGGAGGCTGGCAATAAGGCTGAAAATGAAGTAGGGGAGACCGAGAATGGCCAGAAGACCTTTCGCAATGCATCTGAACAACAAGCATTTATGACCGAATGATGTGATGGATATATTATCCTTCTCAATGTCTTCTTCAAACTCTTCCGCTCTTTCAAGCAGATCCTTCATCTGATCCGGATGCTCTTCCATTGCTGCCTCAATCTGAGCTATGATGGCCTGATTGCGGCTTAGATCGGCAGTAAGTCCGCCTTTCTTGAAACTCCTCGACAGAATCTGGGTAAGCGACCATTTCTCTGACAGGTTCTCATCGTCCTTGATATATGTGATGAGTTCGGACATTCTTTCAGCCAGTTCCTTGCGCAGCGGCTCCATTACCTGAGCCTCATTCTCTACATTGAGATCCTTTATGAACTGAGTCACATTGATGGCCTTTCCGTATGTTATGAGACATGTGCTTCTGTAACGGAAGTAATCACCGTATTCAATTCCGACCGGAACAATATAGACGGGCCTTTCGGAACC
Organism: Bacteroidales bacterium; assembly: GCA_017398335.1. Classification (GTDB taxonomy): domain Bacteria; phylum Bacteroidota; class Bacteroidia; order Bacteroidales; family UBA932; genus Cryptobacteroides. The sequence goes on from JAFQGK010000055.1 coordinate 10,554, forward strand.
GAATCTGTTGTTTGCGGCTACGGCTGCCCTTGTTATTCCTTTGCCTAGAGGCAGAAGGGAACGGGCCGCACGATGCCTGCCTTCCGGAAACATGCAGAATCTCACGCCATGCTCCAGAGTCTCCACTATTGTATCGAATGATTCATGATTCTTGAGCACGTTGCGCAGCCCGTCTCTCTGACGGACCATCGGCAAAATACGCAGGAAGAACATGATCCTGGCAATCAATGGCCTTTTGAACATATCCGCTCTCGCACCGAAGACTGTAGGACCTTTATGAGCCTGCAGCATTACCAGAGCATCCATCAAGGTGTTGCAATGGTTGGGAGCAAGAAGTATCGCTCCGTCTGCAGGAAGGTTCTCTTCACCACGGACCTCCAGCTTGCGGTAGCTTCTTTTTGTGCACCAGTCGACTATAGGTCTGAGCAGAGAATAGCCGAGGTTGCGATCATATATTTTTTTACTCATTTTGATATCCTATTCTTCGTTTGACTCCTTGCGTCCGCGCAATCTCCATGTATATGCAAGAGTAAGTCCGGAGATGATGTGCCATACGCCCCACCATGCGGTGATGACAACCATACCTCCGTTATTGCTCCATATTGCAGGATCGAAGATTGCTGTGTTGAACAGCAGTACGAGTCCGAGGCCGGAGTTCTGGATGCCGGTTTCAATAGTGAGTGTCCTTCTGTCCTTATAAGGCACCTTGAAAAGGGTTCCGGTGCCGAAACCGATGCCGAGAGCAAGCAGATTGTGGACGAGAACGATGAGGAATATATACTTGATGCACTTCATGAATGCATCGAGGTTGTTTCCGAAAGTCAGGACGACCATAATGATGAAGAAGGCAACAGAAAGATACTGCATAGGCTTCTTCAGCTTCTGTGCTACTTTCGGAAGGTACTGCGAGCAGAGCATTCCGAGCACGAGCGGAATGCCGAGGAGAATGACGATTGTCTTGAAAATCTCCCAGAAAGGAATCGAAAGTTCCGGAATGGCAAGATCCTGCTTCTCGGCAAACTTGAGGTAAAGTCCACCCCAGAATGCGAAATTTATAGGTGTCGTGAATATGCAGGCAGCAGTATTGAAAGCTGTCAGCGAAACGGACAGTTCGGTGTTTCCTCTTGAAAGGGATGTTATGAAGTTTGAAATGTTGCCTCCCGGACATGATGCCACGAGAAGCATGCCAAGGGCAATCATCGGGCTCAGCCAGCCATCGAATGTTATAGTGAGGAGGAATGTAAGAGCCGGCAGCAGGAATATCTGGCAGATTATACCAAGTACGACAGACTTCGGTTTTCTGATGATATCTATAAATGATGACGGCTTGATTCCGAGAGCTACTCCGAACATTACGAACGCGAGGACAATATTGATGGCGTTCATACCTGCCTCGTTCATGTTCACTTTGATTGCATCAAGATGTGCAATGACTTCTGGACTCATAAGTATATTTTATTTAGGTTTAGCGGCGCTAATATACAACTAATTTTTGATAACATCTCAACATGCGGTGCATTTCGACCGGTAAAGTCTGTCAAAACAACGACTTTATGATCATACTGTTTGCTTCGTCAATTATATTAGTGCTCAAAGATGCAAGATATATGCGTGTCGTCGATTCGGATTCGTGTCCCATGCCTTCACTTATGACTGCAAGCGGTATGTTCTTGCTTCTGGCTATGCTGGCCCATGAATGGCGGGCGACGTACATGGTCAAGGGAATGTTCATTTCCAGTCTTCTGCTGAGTACCTTCAGACTATGGTTAATGTTATGGGAAGCATATATATACTGTCTGCGCTCCTCAAAGTAACTGTCAGGCCTTATTATCGGCAGTAGGAAGGAAGATCGGGAGGAATCGTATTTGTCAACGATTTCCTGCATGCATCTTTCCCAACGTATGCTCATGCGCTGCTTTGTCTTTCTGCGGCGGTATGATAATATTCCGTCTGTCAGGTCTTTTTTTCTGAGATATGCCATGTCCACAAACGACATGCCTCGTGTATAGAATGAAAACATGAACATGTCACGGGCATAATCCAGGGACGGATGCATGGACAGGTCCACAGACTTGATTGTTTGAATCGTACTGAGCGGCACGGCGCGTTTTATTGTCCTTTCTATTCCTGTATAGACATGCCGGAAAGGAAACTGCTGCTTTGTGAGCCCTTTTTCTACAGCTCTGTTATATATGGCTCTCAGGTTCCGTAGGTAGAAAGATGAACTGTTCGGGCTTATTCCGCAATTATGCAGATATGCTTCGTATTCAACCATGATGTCGGCGGTGATATCCTTCAGAGCCATATCCTTGTTCTTGCGGAAGCGCATGAAGCTTTTCAAGGTCGTTGCATATGTCTCGGAACTCCGGATTTTGCCCAATGTTCGGGTATGAGTTATTGTTTCTTCCATAAATTGAAATAAAGTTCTGGTATTCTTTTTCATATTGAATTCTGTGATAACGTCTTCTGTCGTAAAACAGATTCCATCAGTTTAGGCATGAGAATTATTCTGATGAAGTATTCATAGTTATCGTTCAGGTAAGATGATGCAGGATATGAGTGTCGGAGACCTTGATTTAGGTAAGAAGTTTATCTGTATCATAGTTGTTTGCTAAATTAGGTTTAATCATTGGTAAATTTCGGAACAAATTATTATTTTTGTGGAATAGTAAGACGAATATTTTATATTGCAGGCTGATATTTGCTGAGATTGTTTTATATTGTTGAGCATTAATTGATAATTTGATCTTTATGAAAAAAGTTTTCAGATGTGGAGCAGTAGTGCTGCTGGCGGTGGCCGCTGCAATGGTCGTTGTCTACAAGTCTGTGAACCGGCTTCCTTCTTCGGATCTTCCTGAGAATGAGCAGGTCTGGCAGATATTCGATGATGGTGGCTGTCTGAGCTGCCACAGTGCGGATCCGAAGCTTCCGTTCTATGCGGAGCTCCCTGTTGCAGGCAAGATAGTGATGAAGGATATAGATTCAGGCTATCGTGCTTACGATATGACCAAGTTCATGGAAGAACTCAAGGTGGATGGTGAGGTTAGTCCTGTCGATCTGGCGAAGATCGAGAAAGTAGTTCTGGACGACCGCATGCCTATGCCGAAATATTATCTTGTGCATTGGGGCAGTTCGCTCACTGAGGCTAAGAGAAATGTCGTTCTGGACTGGATCCGTTCGAAAAGGATAGCTATGTATGATGACGGACTTCCTGAATCCCGTGCGGCTGAGCCTGTCCGCCCGATTGATGCTGAAATCGAGTTTGATGTGGAGAAGGCAGATCTTGGATTCAGACTTTTCCATGATACACGCCTTTCCGTTGACAATACAGTCTCTTGCGCATCATGCCACGACCTGTCGACTGCCGGAGTGGATAATCATCAGTATTCTCATGGAGTGGATGATCAGCTTGGTGGAGTGAATGCACCTACAGTGTTCAATGCTGTATACAACTTCGTTCAGTTCTGGGACGGACGTGCAGCAACTCTTGCCGCTCAGGCAGCAGGCCCGCCTCTCAACCCTGTAGAAATGGCATCACCATCGTTTGAAAGCATTATAGAAAAGCTTGAGGCAGACAAGAAGTTCGCCAAGGATTTTGAAGCTGTCTATCCTGATGGAATCACAGAGGCGAACCTGACAGATGCGATAGAGCATTTCGAGCGTACTCTGATTACTCCGGGCTCCCGTTTCGACAAATGGCTGTATGGCGACGATGCTGCTGTTTCGCCAGAGGAACTTGAAGGATATGAATTGTTCAAGAAGTATGATTGTGCTACCTGTCATGCGGGACAGAATCTCGGTGGATTGTCATATGAACTTATGGGCCTTCGTAAACATTATTTTGCAGACAGGGGACTGGAACTTACGGTTGAGGATAACGGACGTTTCAAAGAGACTAAGCTCGAGCGCGACCGTCATCGCTTCAAGGTGCCTGGACTTCGTAATGTCGAACATACATGGCCATATTACCATGACGGAACCCGCGAGACCCTGGAAGAGGCAATCCGCGATATGGGTATATATCAGAGTGGCGTGGAGCTCACTCAGGCTGAAGTGGATAAGATCACCTCGTTCCTGAAGACTCTGACTGGAGAATATAATGGCAAGCCGGTAACAACTACGAATTCACGCGACGAAATACACGGTCACGATCATCACTGATCCTGAACCTTTTCACCTTTTCCCAGGAGACGGTCGACGACAATTGCAATCGCGCCGTCTCCTGTTACGTTACATGCTGTTCCGAAACTGTCCATTGCAATATACATCGCAATCATAAGCGCCTGTGACTCCTCATTGAAGCCCAGCATGGACTGAAGAAGTCCGAGGGATGCCATGATCGCACCTCCCGGTACTCCCGGTGCGGCTACCATGGTGATTCCCAGCATCAGTATGAATCCGAAAAACATCCAGAAGTCATATGGCAATCCCTGCATTATCATAAGGGCAAGTGCGCAGGCTGTGATCTTGAGAGTACTTCCTGACATGTGTATTGTAGCGCATAGCGGAACGGTGAAACCGGAGATTTCCTCTGAAACGCCGTTCTTTCTGGCTTGTTCTAATGTGACCGGGATCGTTGCTGCAGATGATTGAGTTCCAAGTGCAGTGAAATATGCCGGCATCATTGTCCATAGCAGCTTCAAAGGATTCTTGCGGGAGAATCCGCCTGCGATAGAGAACTGAATCAGCAGTACTCCTATATGGATAAGGAATATTATTCCGATGATTTTAATGAAGACTGTCAGGATGGTAAAGACCTGACCAACGGCAGTCATATTTAGGAAAATTCCGAAAATATAAATCGGAAGGACCGGGATGATGGCAGTGTTTATTGTCTTGACTATAATTTCCTCAAATCCGTGCGTCACGTTCATGAGAGTAGGGTGCTGCGTGGCAGCGAGGCCGAGTCCGACGGTGAATGCAAGAACCAGGGCTGTCATCACGCTCATGAGCGGTGGTATGCTGACGGAAAAAAACGGAACATTATCCATTGTTTCCGTTATCGGGCTGAGGCTTTCGCCTGAAGCAATCAAGGATGGGAAAAAGGCTGCCCCGGTGATGTAAGAAGCCAGACCGGAAAGTATGGTGGAACCGTATGCGATGGCGACAGTTATGATGAGCATCCTGCCTGCTTTTCCGCCTATATCGGCAATTGCAGGAGTGACAAGTCCGACAATGACAAGAGGTATTATGAAACCAAGAAACTGGCTGAAGATCGAGTTGAATGTCACGAATATTCTGACAGCCCACACAGGGCTGAACATACCCATCACGATACCGAGCACTATTGCTATCATGATTTTGCCCAGAAGGCCGATTTTTAGCTTTTTCATAGGTTCTAACAAAAATGTTATATGATGAAACTCTGATGTTTTAGTGTTTGTCAGTCAATGATATCAAAACGGATTCTTACCAAAATTTGTTAAGTTCCATGTTATAGGTAAATCCGGCATTCTTCAGCTTCTCCTCCAGCTCTTTCCTGTCGATTTCAAGGTCATCACAGAGCTCATCGAGACTTGAATAGAAGTCTCTGAGCTTCATGTTCGTCCAGCTGAGGAGCATGATCGGGTCTTTAGGATATTCTGCCATATCAGTCAAGTTCGTCATGGTGTTTTTCATATATGTTCCTGCACCAGTAAACGAATGGTGTATCCATCAGACTGGTGAAGAAATAAATCAGATAGGTGCTCAGGAAAATCGACATGAGAGTCTCGATGGAGTATGTGCCGTAGAAGGCAAGAAATGTGTAGAGCAGAGTGTTTAACAACTGTGAAATCATGGTGGATCCGTTGTTTCTGATCCATAGTCCTCTCTTGCTGTCTCCGAATTTCTTCCTGCACCAGTCCCACCACTTATGGTACAGCCATACGTCGGTCAGCTGAGACACGAAATAGACGGCAAGGGAAGCACAGACAATTCGCGGCGTACTGCTGAAAATCGTGCGGAAAGCACCGCTTGCCCAGTCGTTCTCGCTTGGGGAATACAGGAGCCACATCTGGGAGATAATGATGAAGATGACAGAGCAGAGAGTACTTATAATTACTGCTCTGTTGGCATATTTTCTTCCATGGTTTTCGCTGAGTATGTCTGTTACAAGGAAAGTGCTGGCAAAAAGCACGTTTCCCAGCGTCATCTCTATGCCGAAGGCTCTTACCAGCAGCAGAACTTCTATATTGGCAAGCAGAGTGGCAAGTACGTTGAATGCCAGAAGTCCTCCTTTACCGAAGAACCGGTAGAATAGCACCACGCCTCCGTAGATGACCAGAAATGAAATGAGTATAAGTATCTCGTTTGTCATAGTGCTGCAAATATAATAATGTTTCAGAAACTTATAGCAAAGCTTCCGAACAAAGCCCGTCCCGGCATAGGATATCCACGAGAAATCTCATATCTGAAATCAGTGACATTCTTTGCATCCAAACTTAATATGATGCTACATATGTCCTTGATATCAAACTTCTTATATAAAATGAAATCAAGAGTGTTCCATCCAGGCAGTGCCCCGTTGGAATCTGTTCTTCCTTCTCTCATGTGCCATGTTCCTTCCAGCCCCCAGCCTCTGTAGATTGCTTTTCCTGAGATAATGAAGGTGTGTCTGGATGTGTAAGGAGCTGCATTTCCGAAGTCAGTGCTGCCCGGAGTCCTGATCTGCGAGTCCTGAAATGAATAGCGCACGGATCCTTCTGCCGTCAGTTCCCTGATGCTGTATCTGGCACTGAAACATATGTCCGTACCAGCTGTCCTTATTTTTCCGATATTGTACGGAAGCCATATGTTGGGATCGTCCGGGCTTGGAGCTGCTGTGATCTTGTCCTTAAGCCAGTTGCAGAAAATGTCCGCCTTCAGGCCTAATTTCCAGAATGCAGCCGGCCTGATGTGCCACTCGGCTCCGAAGTCGCCAAGCCATGCATTTTCCGGCATGAGCCCCGTGTTCCCGAAACCAATATAGTAAAGTTCATTGAATGTCGGGATTCTGTATGCCCTTCGCCCGAAAGCAGACAACGACAAGCCTTCTGCAGCCCAGATTGAAATGCTGGCAGAAGGAGAGAGGCAATGTCTGTACTTGCCTTCCGGGCCTTGTGACGAGAAGTCGGCTGCTCCTGAATACTCCAGGGCAAGCTCCGCGCTTATGGCTTTGCGGTTGATCGAAATACCTCCTGACGTAATGCCTCCCAGCCGGTGCATGGCTGCACCATTACTTGATGTAAAGTTTGTGTATTGATTGGATTTCAATATGTTCCAATTAATACCAAGCGCGTATGATATAGATATCCATTCTCTGATTGAAAAGATGTGGGAAGTGTTGATCCTTGTCTCGGTCTGGCCATATGTGCTTTCTGAATAGGAGTCTGTATATTTCATGTCATCATAAGCAATCCTGCCGGACAGATTCAAAGAATACAAGCTGCTGAATTCTTTGTTGAAACTTGATTGTATGAACGAATTAATGTCCTTTTGTTCAGAAGATATGGATAGGTAATTGAACCAGGACTTTGCCTGTTTGAAGCGTTTGCGAATGCTTTGGCTTTCCAGTTTCCTCCTGCACTCCTGCCACTTAGGTCAATTCCGCCCTTTATTTGTCTGATATCGCTGTTTTCACGATGAGACTCTGATAGCAGTCCCTCTGAATTTATACTTGCGGTGATATTATCAGAACATTTGATTGATAATGATATAGCTGGAATGAATGTTCCGAAGGAACCTCCTTTTGAGAGAAGACTTCCGGTAATCTTTCTGTGATTGTCTCCCTTTTGTCTGAATTCTGGAATCGATGTATGGAAGTCAATTCTGTTCTGGGCATAATCGACGATGGCTGCTCCGAGATTCCACATCCCTAACATACCGATATCAGTCTGACCGCTCATCAGGTTGCCTACTTTTATCCCATCGATATAGATATCGGTCTGTGAAGAGCCAAGTCCTCTCAGGCTGACGGTCTTCAACGCGGAGAAACCTCCGTTATCGTTCACGGACAGTCCTGGAATCTTCAGCATTGCATCTTCTATCCTCTGGTTGCCGTCAAGTTCCACGGTGTCACGTCTGGAAACGGTTATTCCCTTTTCTGCTGTAATCACTGACGTTCTTATCGTGTCGCAGGTGAAAACAGGTCCGTCTGTATCGGATCTATGTCCGGATACAGGTATGGCAGCTGCCCATAGCAGCGCCGCAGTCAATGTCTTTATAGCTTTCATGTCGACGTCTTTCAGGATGCCTGGCCCCGGGCATCGGTGGTTGGACTTGACTGCGGCAGGTCTTCTGACTTGTCCCATCCGTAGCGCCTTCCCGCCTTGTCATGGCAGTGGCATAAGAATGCTTCGGAAATATTGGAGGACTCACAGCTACGGGCATAGTTCCGGATCTGCACCGGATTCCCTTTTCAAGGCGCGCGGAATGAATCCGCCGCTCTCACCGCAATCCGATGCAAATCTAAGAAATTTTTCGGACAGTCAGGCGGTAAACAGAATTATTACACCGCTGATGCAGATATAGGAATATACGATATATGGGAAAACCTTCCCGGGAATTCTTTTGAATGCCCAGCTTCCGAGCAATGTGCCGGCTGCAACTCCTGCCAGACCGAACATCCAGCATTTCCCTACATATGGGGTCACGAATCCGTTTGCTCCGCGGACAACCGTCATCATTGCATTTCCGATCAGGAAATAAGTCTGCGTCATTGCCATATATTCCTCTTTAGAGGGTTCGGAAGATATGAAATACAGAACAGCCGGAGGTCCCTGCATTCCGAAGAATCCTCCCATTATGCCGCTGAAGAATCCTGCTCCGGTCTGCCAGCCTATGCCTGTTCCGATTCTTATCTTTTCCTTGAAGAAGGCGAACCAGATTCCGGTAAGTATCAGTACGACGCCAAGAACTTTCCTGAGTGTATTATCATGTATGCGGGCCAGAAGGCAGATTGCCGCAGCTGAGACGATGATGAAGGTAATAAGAATAGGAAGAAGTCGTTCCCAGCTTATGAACTTCCTCATTTTCAATGCTATTGTAGCGGAGGTGGTCAATGCCAGAAGTCCGGATAAAGCAGTCGCCTCGCCGTATGAAGGCATTAGGAGAGGTAACGATGTCATTATGAATATTCCGAATCCGAAGCCGGTTGTCCTCTGGACGAAGCTGGCCCCTGTTGTCAGAAGTATAATGTAGACGATATTCTCCATATGTGCTGAATTCGTTCAGCAAAGTTAATCAAAATAGCTCCAGATTGTTTATTCAATGTAAATTTTAACTATCTTTGAAAGATTAATGAAAATTTTCACGTTATGGATAACACTAAAAAGAAGTATGTTTATTGGGAGTGGCGCACAATCATTATTCTAGCCGTAGGTTATGCTCTCTATTATTTTGTCAGGAAAAATCTAAGTGTGGCTATTCCTGCCATGGAACAGGAATTAGGCATCTCTAAGGTACAATTAGGTGTGTTCCTGACTATGAACAGCATCATATACGGCTTTTCACGATTTGCCAATGGTATTCTTGTGGACAGGTTCAGCCAGAAGAAAATCATGGCTCTGGGCCTTTTCTTGACCAGTATCGTCAACCTTCTCATATGCTTCAGCCCTAAATTGAACGGAATGCTCAATCTTCTTGACGCAGAGGGAAAGGCGACGATGGGACTTGTCTATCTTATAGGTTCTCTCTGGGTGCTCAATGGATATATTCAGGGAATGGGTGTCCCTCCGTGCACAAGCCTTCTCGCACATTGGGTCAAGCCTTCGGAACTTGCAACAAAGCAGTCGATATGGAATGCCTCACATACTTTCGGAGCCGGACTGGTTGTGGCTCTTTGTGGCTTTCTCCTTCAGCACTTCGGTTACAGTGCATGGTATCTGTGCTTTGCAGTGCCGGCATGCATATCGCTTGTCGGAGTGCCTCTCATCTGGTTCGGTCTGAAAGATGATCCGTCAGAAGTTGGCCTTCCTCCGGTAGAGGCCATGGGAGAAAATGCCGTCAAGGCAGAAACTGAAGGTGTTTCCCATAAGGTCGTTGATGGTGAGAAATACAAGAAGATCATCAATAAGATGGTATTCAGGAATCCATATATATGGATAATCGCTGTGTCCAATTTCTGTATCTATGTCATAAGACTTACGATACTTGACTGGGGCGCATCATTCCTTACGGAAATCAAGGGACTTGACATCGCCAAAGCGGGCAGTCTGCTTGCTACTACAGAAATCGTAGGCGGTACCATGGGTATGCTTCTGGCCGGCTGGCTTTCCGACAAGATATTCAAGAGCAAGGCACATAGAACATGCTTCTTCTGTACCGTATTCGCGACACTTTCATTCTTCCTGTTCTGGAAGACTGAGTCGATCACGCTCTCCTTTGTGTTCCTCGTACTTTCGAGCTTCTTCATTTACGGACCTCAGGCGCTTCTTGGTACAAGTGCTTCCCAGCAGGCAACAAAGCACGCTACCGGAACGGCAAACGGAATCGTCGGTATCTTCGGATATGCCAGCTCTGTGGTTACAGGTGTGATGTTCGGAGCTCAGGCTGAAGCAGGTGGATGGGATTCAGTATTCCCTATAGCCATCGCATTCGGAGTTGTAGGAGCTATTGCAATAGGTCTGATGTGGAATGCTCCTGCTGACGGTTATGAGAAGTTGAACAAAGTAATGAACGAAGAATAGGATATGAAAAGGCTCATATGTTTTGATCTTGATGGCACTCTGTCCCAGCACAAGACTCCGATTACACAGGAGGTCAGGACTATGCTTGACAGACTGTCAGAGAAATATAAGATAATGATGGTCGGTGCCGGAAACGCTCCCCGTATATGGAATCAGATGGGGCAGTATCCTATCGATATCCTCGGAAACTACGGTATGCAGGAGGCTGTGGTCAAAGACGGGCAGTTGTGCATTGTCCGTGAAGATACCGTCGTTCCGGATAAGGAAATGTTCCTTGAGAAATGTGCGTATCTCCGCGAGAAATACGGTTACACGCAATATTATGGAGACTCCGTGGAGTTCCATCCGGCAGGAATGGTTACATTCTGTCTTCTCGGCACTCCGGCACCTATCGACGAAAAGATCGCATTCGACCCGACGAGGGAGAAGAGGAGAGTGCTCTATCCGGAAGTCCTGGAACTGTTCCCAGACCATTCTGTGTATATCGGAGGCTCTTCGTCGTTTGACTTTACTCCGAAGCAGTATAACAAGTATGATGCAATCATGAAATATGCTGCAGAAAACGGATATTCGAAGGAGGAGATACTATACGTCGGTGATGACTTTGAAGACGGTGGCGGCGACAGTCATATACGAATATACGGTATGGATTATATATGCATCGACGATTATAGAAAGACTCCGGAGATCCTCGCGTACCTTTGGGACTGACATGAAAAGCCTTGAAACATGGTAAATATATTCTGCATTAACACTCAGACCAGCTGTACATTTGCTGAAGGAACGACCCTTCTGGATATGCTTCCGTCCTTTTTCCCGGAAGGAGGACTGAAATATCCGATTATTGCTGCCAAGGTCAACAATGTCTGCCAGGGGCTCAAATACAGGGCATTCAACAGCAGGCAGGTCGAGTTCCTTGACTATACCTCTTATGCCGGCAGAAGCGTCTATTGCAGCTCTTTATGCTTCCTTCTGTGCAAGGCGGCGAAAGATCTGTATCCGGACAGCAGCATAGTCCTGAGAAGGCCTGTATCAAAGGGATATTTCTGTGCATTGGATAAGGGAGACGGCACAGCTATGGTGCAGGCAGATGTAGATGCCATAACATCAAGGATGGAGGAACTGGTAAATGCCGATCTTCCATTCCGTCGTCATGAGGTTAGGAATCAGGAGGCGATCGAACTTTTCAGCAGTCTGGGATATGAAGACAAGGTGAGTCTTCTTGAGACGTCCGGAGACGTGTATGTCAATTACTATACTTTGGAAAATACTCCGGATTATTATTATGAAGCTCTTGTACCGGGAACCGGTTATCTGAAGGTCTGGAATCTCAGTCTGTACCGTGATGGCATGCTGCTCAGAGTGCCTGACCGTCATAAGCCGGAAGTCCTTGCGCCTTTTGTAGAACAGCCGAAGACATTCGATGTGTTCAGAGAACATCTCGGATGGAACAGCATAATGGGACTGGACAATGTCGGAGATGTCAACAAGGCATGCAGAAGGGGAGAGGCCAGCGACCTGATAAAGATTGCGGAAGCGCTTCAGGAAAAGAAGATCGTGCAGATTGCGGAAGAGATTGACCGTCGCGTAAGGCAGGAAGATCCGGTAAGAATTGTTCTGATTACAGGTCCGAGCAGCAGTGGCAAATCCACTTTCTGCAAAAGACTGAGCATTCAGCTCAAGGCATGTGGACTGAAACCTATATCGTTCTCTACAGACGATTATTTCGTGAATCGTCTCGATACTCCGCTTTTGCCTGACGGCTCGTTTGATTTTGATAACTTCGACACCGTAGACCACGAATATCTTCAGGAAGATGTTCTCAGACTTTTGGACGGAGAAACTGTGGAAGTTCCTGAATATAACTTTGTTACCGGATTGAGAGAGTATAATGGAAGGAAGCTTCATCTGGAGCCGGGAATGGTTCTTCTCATAGAAGGAATCCATGCGCTGAATCCTCGTCTTACAGATAAGGTTCCGGATTCCTTCAAGTACAGGATATTCATCAATACTGTGACCAGCATATCATTGGATAACCATAACTGTATTCCGACCAGCGATAACCGTCTCATACGAAGGATATGCCGCGATTTCAACAAGGGAGCCTTCACGGCGAGGGAATCGATAATGCACTGGCCTAATGTACGTCGTTCGGAAGTGATGTGGATATATCCTTATCAGGAATGTGCGGATGTCCTTTTCAATTCTTCGTATATAGTTGAGTTTCCGGTAATCAGACCATATGCCGAGCGTATACTTATGACCGTTCCTAAGAATTGTCCCGAATATGCCGAGGTACACCGTCTGATGAAGTTCCTGAGTTACTTTGTGCCGGTGTCGGACAAAGATGTGCCGGCAACGTCTTTATTGAGAAGCTTTATTGGAGGAAGCAGTTTGTAATTTGTTGATTATGAGGCAGAAAAGATTTTTTCTAGAGGAAAACGAAATTCCTAGGCAATGGTATAACATTCTGGCAGATATGCCGGTCAAGCCTATGCCGATGCTTAACCCTAAGACCAGGGAACCGATGACAGTTGAGGATCTGTCCGAGCTATTCTGTGAGGAATGCTCACGTCAGGAACTCAACCAGACTGACCGATGGATAGACATCCCTGAGGAAGTTCTTGAAAGATATGCATATTACAGAAGCACTCCATTGGTAAGAGCTTATTCTCTTGAGGAGGCTCTGGGAACTCCGGCAAAGATATATTTCAAGAACGAAAGCGTCAGTCCGATAGGATCCCATAAGTTGAATTCCGCTCTGGCGCAGGCATATTACTGCAAACAGGAGGGCGTCACTAATGTCACTACTGAGACTGGTGCCGGCCAGTGGGGTGCGGCATTGTCATATGCTTCGAAGGTCTTCGGACTTGAAAGCGCCGTATATCAGGTGAAGATAAGTTACGAACAGAAGCCTTACAGAAGAAGCATAATGCAGGTATTCGGAGCACTTGTCACTCCTTCACCATCAATGTCTACCAGGGCCGGAAAGGATATACTTACACGTACTCCCAACCACCAGGGTTCATTGGGAACCGCAATCTCGGAAGCTGTCGAGCTAGCAAGGATGACTCCCGGATGTAAGTATACTCTCGGATCGGTGATGAATCATGTCACTCTCCATCAGACAATCATCGGACTTGAGGCAGAAAAGCAGATGGAAAAGGCTGGTGACTATCCGGACATCGTGATTGGATGCTTTGGTGGCGGTTCCAACTTCGGAGGTATAAGCTTCCCGTTTCTCCGTCACAATTTTACAGGTGAGAGAAATACCCGCTTCATTGCAGCTGAGCCTGCAGCTTGCCCGAAATTGAGTAAAGGAAAATTTGAATACGATTTTGGTGATGAGGCCGGATATACTCCGCTTCTGCCTATGTTTACCCTTGGGCATGACTTCCAGCCGTCAAATATCCATGCCGGCGGATTGAGGTATCATGGAGCAGGAGTTGTGGTCTCACAGCTTCTCAAGGACGGGTGGATCGAGGCTATGGATGTGGAGCAGATCGAGTCTTTCGAGGCAGGATGCCTGTTCGCTAAATGCGAAGGCATAATCCCGGCACCTGAATCATGCCATGCAATTGCTGCTGCCGTGCGTGAAGCGAAGAAATGCAAGGAATCAGGCGAGGAGAAGGTCATTTTGTTCAACCTTTCCGGACACGGTCTGATCGATATGGCTGCATATGATCAGTTCCTGGCGGGAAATATGGTCAATCACTGATCCTGATTGAATGTTAAATTGATTCTACGCCCTTTCTTGAGAGTGATTTCGATGTAGTCGGAGTCGCTACCTTCCGGAATCCTTATTCTGTTGTCAGGTATCCATCCTCCCACAATAGTCAAGGATGTCGGTCTGCCGTTTGTCCATTTCAGATCGATTGTGGCTCCGCCACGTACTTTCAGACCTCTGATTTCTCCCTCAGTCCACTCTTTTGGAAGCGCGGGGAGCAGGTTGATGAATCCCTCATTGCTCTGCACCAGCATCTCGCTTATGCCCGCAGCTCCTCCGAAATTACCGTCTATCTGGAATGGAGGATGAGCACAGAGCATATTGGGATATGAGCCGGCATCGTTGCAGAATTCTGCAGATGAATTTCTGTATGCTGCTGGAGCCAGAAGGCTTCTGAGCAGTTTCAATGCCCTGTCTCCGTCTCCAAGCCTGGCCCAGAAATTAATTTTCCATGCTCTGCTCCATCCGGTAGCTTCGTCACCCCTTCTGTTGAGGGTTACCTTGCATGCTTCTGCAAGTTCAGGTGTCTTCGACGGACTGATCTGACAACCGGGGTATAGGCCGTAGAGATGCGAAACATGCCTGTGCTGAGGCTCAGCTTCCGGGTAGTCTTCCAGCCATTCCATAAGATATCCCTTGTCGCTGATCCTGTTCGGTGGAAGCATACTTATTGCAGTTCTGAGCGAGTCTGCGTAGTCAGGATCCCTTTCAAGAATTCCTGCAGCCTCGATTGTGTTTCCGAACAGTTCCCTGACCAGCTGGATGTCCATTGTCGGCCCCATGCATATGCTTACGGCTTTCCTGCCTTCCTTTGTGTCAATGATGAATGAATTTTCAGGTGAAGATGAAGGAGAGGTCACAAGCCATCCGTTCATAGGTTCCCTTATCATTGTAGATAAGAAGAAGTCGGAAGCTCCTTTCATCACCGGATAGATCCTTTCAAGATATGCGGAATCTCCGTTGTAGAGATAATGTTCCCAAAGATGGGCACATAGCCATGCTCCTCCCGTGTTTGTGGCTCCCCACGACGGGTGCTCTCCAGGTGCTGTGTAATTCCAGACATTGGTCATCATATGCTGCACCCACCCTCTTGCATTCCTTCCATAGAAGTCTCGGGCTGTCCTGGTGCCGCTGGGAACCATCCTCAGAACCATATCGATCAATGGCTCGTGCAATTCCGGAAGATTGCCGGATTCAGCTATCCAATGGTTCATCTGAACATTGATGTTCGTGTGGTAATCACCGTTCCATGGCGTATGGAAGGTGTTTGCCCACAATCCCTGCAGATTGGGTGGCAGACCTCCCGGTCTTGTGCTGCAGATCAGAAGATATCTTCCGAAATTATAGTACAGAGCAGCTAAAGAATTGTCATTGCCTCCCTGTGCAAAATCCACGATTCTTTTATCTGTAGTTACATTTGCATATTCTTCATTTCCTCCGAGAGACAGACAATTCCTGAAATACAGATCCTGATGTGAAGCAACAGAACGTTTATGTGCAGACCTTATCTTCTTTCTGGTCATTCCGGCAAGTCTGGCATATGCTGTAGAATCGTGGTCGAGGCCCGAGTAATCTGTTGAAGCAGAGATGATTATCCAAACTCTTCCGGCTTTCCTTACCTTTATGCATGGGTTTTCTTCATCGACGGCTTCAATGCTTTGATTCCTGCCTTCTGCCAGGATTCCCGCATATGCGGCGTACTTCATGCCCTTTTTCCTGCATCCGCTGTCGAGTGTTCCTATAAACTTCAGATACCCTTCTTCTGTCAGTGATTCCTCCGCTTTTCCGGCTCTGTCCAGTTCGATGTCTATGTTTACTGCATCTGGTTCCGTAGCACTGATCTCCACGATCATTACATCGTCAGCGCGAGAAACATAGTATTTCTTTGTGTATCCGGTTCCGTCGCGGGAATAGCTGACGTAGTTTGTCGCCTCCCTCAGATCCAGCCATCTTCTGTAGTCCCCATTATTCAGAGAGTCGTCGTAATGATGCCTTATTATCAATTGTCCCAGAACCTGATATGTTCCATATGTACCGCCTTCCGTATCCTTTTTTGGAACAAAGCGCTCATACATTATCTTCTGGGCTTCGGCATTTCTACCTGCAAGAAGTTCCGCTCTTATGTCTTTCAGACTTTCTGCAGCATCCGGATTGGCATAATCGGTCTCGCATCCGCTCCACATCGATATTTCGTTCAATATGATATGTTCTTCGAATGGATCTCCATCCGGCATCATTCCCATTCTGCCGTTTCCGACAGGTAGCTTTTCCTCCCATGCTGATGCCGGCTTTTCATAATATAGTCTGTGCTCTGAGTCATGATATGGCTTTGGGACAGTGCATGCTTGAAGGAAAATGATTGTCAGAGCAAGAATATATTGTAGCCGTAAGTGCATAGATGTGTAATATTTTCCCAAAAATACAGAAATTTATTGTAAGTTTGCATATTGTGTCAAATAGATTATATATGGGAAAGAAACTGTTTTATTCACTAGGTTCGCTTGCAGCCATTCTCCTTCTCTCAGGAATCATTTCCATTCTTGAGTACCGCAGGATGAGCGATTACGTCTCAGAACTCATTGCGGCCAATATCAGGAGTATCAATCTTGCACAGAAACTGTCGGATATAACTCAGGAATATAATCACCAGATGCTTGCCGTTGTGGTTCAGAACGATATCTCGATTATGCCGGAATTCGATCTTGACCATTTCATGGCTCAGTCAGATTCTCTGAAGAACTCTTTCAAATCCCAGACGGCTCTCCCTATGGTCGACAGTGTGGAGGCATCCTTTGATGCATTCATGAAGACATCCCTCAAATTTGATGAAGTCTTTCTTGCAGACAATGTAGACACCGGAGAATGGTTCTTCGGGACCCTACAGCCAAGATACAATAAGTTCAGAAGAGATATAAATATCCTCAATGAGGCAATCTATAATGACCTTCAGACCAATTCGGTAAATTTCGATGCCGGTTTTTACCGCAGTATCATCCCTGGAGTCGTTTCTGTGGGAGCCGGACTGCTGCTGATTCTCCTTCTGATGTATTTTACACTGACCAATTATGTCAAGCCTATCTGCAGGATTGCAGACGGGATAAATGCATACCGGTCATACGGCAGGCGCTACAGCTATACCTTTGATGGAGATGACCAGCTCTCAGAAATCAATACCGGTGTGACGGAAATTGTGGAGGAGAATGTCGAATTGAAAGCCAGAATCAAGTCACTCAGGGAAGAAAGAAACAGAACAATAGAACAATGAATGTAAAAGCCATATCGGTAAACGTAGGCAAGGCATTGCTGGTCAGCGCCTTGTTTATGTTTATATCCATAATGGTCTCGATTATGGAAGGCTTCGACTCTGCATTCACACCTCTGTTGATCAGTTTCATCATCACTCTTCTTGTCGGATCATTCCCATTCATCTTTGTAAAGACCACACAGTCTCTGTCGCTCAACGACGGATTCCTTACCATAGTCTTTTCATGGGTGCTTTCATTTATTTTCGGAATGCTTCCATATGTGCTCTGGGGAGGGGAGTTTACGCTTATAAATGCGTGGTTCGAAAGTGTCTCGGGATATACGACCACTGGATCCACCATCCTCAATGACATAGAGGCCCTGCCGAAGAGCCTTCTTTTCTGGAGATCTTCAACACATTATATCGGTGGTCTCGGAGTCATAGTCTTTCTCCTCCTTGTCATGCCTCAGGCGAGTCCCTATCGTCTCAAACTTACCAATATGGAGATGTCCACCCTTTCAAAAGGTGGCTACAGATATAATTCGGCAAAGGTTATAAGAATCATAACAGGAGTATACCTGTTTTTTACAGTAGCTGCCTGTCTGTCTTTGTGGGCAGCCGGAATGGACTTCTTTGATGCGCTCAATCATGCTTTCAGCATTGCCGCAACAGGAGGCTTCAGTACACGAAATGAATCGATAGGCTATTACCGCTCCGATCTGATCAATATTGTGGTAATGATATATATGGCTATATGTGCCCTTCATTTCGGACTTGTTTATGCTGTCTTCGTGACACGGTCTCTCAAGCCGATGAACAACACCGTAGTCAAATACTATTTCGGTTCGATATCTGTGGCATCCCTTATCGTTGCCTTGTCACTTATGTATCAGGGAGATTATTCCAGCTGGGGACGTGCTCTGATGGATTCATCGTTTACCATTGTAAGCTATATGTCTACCGTCGGTTTCGGTATATGTGACAATTCCACATGGCCGTGGCTTGCCGGACTTGTCCTTCTGTTCGTTTCTTTCCAGTGCGGATGTTCCGGATCTACTACCGGAGGTATCAAGGTGGACCGTATCCTTATAGCATTCAAGGCTATAGGCACTGAAATCAACCGCAGAATCAGACCTCATGCAGTCTCACAGGTCAGAATGAGCGGACAGCATCTTTCAGACAGTTCCGTCCACTCTGTAATGATGTATATTGTGACATATATCATAGTGATATTCATATCGATCATTCTTGTCATGATATGCGGCTCCGATGCTACGGAAGCTGTATCCGGTGTCATCGCATCACTAGGTAGTGTCGGACCGGGACTCGGTGATCTTGGATCTATGGAAAATTATTCCGCCGAGCCTGCAATGGCGAAATTCATCTATGCTTTCGATATGTTCCTTGGTCGTGTGGAGATATTTCCCGTACTTGTAGTCCTTTCGATGATCTTCAAACGCAGATGATATGGGAAGGGCTGATTTTCTTTATTCAGGTTTCATTTCAAGACTTCCTTTTTCTCCGACTGTCTGTCAGGATAATCTCCTGCGCAAGGTCGCTGATTTTGTCTCGTCCGATGATGATGATATCCTTGTCGTAAACGGATATGCCGGTACAGGAAAGACCACAGCCATATCTTCCGTAATATCGGTTTTGAAAGAATATAAGACAAAGTGCGTGCTTCTGGCTCCTACAGGACGTGCAGCCAAGGTCCTTTCCTCATATGCAGGTCAGCAGGCTTATACGATCCATAAGCATATATACAGACAGAAATCAGTCGGTGGTGACGGCTTCGGGCAGTTTACATTGTCACCAAATAAGGACAAGGAGACGCTGTTCGTGGTCGATGAAGTGTCGCTGATCGGTATAGATGCGGCTCAGCAGCAGTCGACGGCATCATTCGGATCCGGCAACCTTCTTGAAGACCTGATTTCCTTTGTTCGTTCAGGAGTAGACTGCAAGGTCATCCTCATCGGTGACTCTGCTCAGCTGCCACCTGTGGGACTCGATGCAAGTCCGGCCTTGTCAAAGGATTATATGGTGATGATGGGAGGAGTCTCGTTTGCCGAGCTCTCTACCGTTGTCCGTCAGCAGCAGGAATCCGGGATTCTTCATAACGCTACGATGATCAGACAGTTGATATCCGAACTTGATTATGGACCCGGCGTTATGGATATATGCGATCTGGGATTGGAAACGCAGAGCTTCGATGACATTGAAAGGATAGGGGGAGGTGACCTGATCGAGAAGATTTCAGATGCATATTCTGCTTATGGTGAGGATGATACCATTATTCTTTGCCGATCCAACAAAAGGGCTATAAAGTATAATCTAGGCATCCGTTCCACTGTTCAGTTCAAGGAGGAACGTCTTGTCAGAGATGACAAGCTTATGATAGTCAAGAACTGCTATCAGTTCGTCGAGGATATGGAGAATGTGGATTATATAGCTAACGGAGACATAGCGAAGCTCCAGAAGATTTCTCATTTTGAGGACAGATACGGACTTCATTTCGCTGATGCGAGGATTTCATTTCCGGATTATGACGATCAGGAAATAGTAGCGAAAGTCATTCTCGATACTCTGGAATCGGAGAGTGCATCCCTTACCTATGAACAGTCCAATATGCTTTATCAGGGCGTGAATGAGGATTATTCCCACATCAAGACCAAGAAGAAGCGTTACGAGGCGGTACGTGAAGATAAGTATTATAATGCTCTCCAGCTGAAGTATGCGAATGCCATAACCTGTCATAAGTCCCAGGGTGGACAGTGGAGGTGTGTGTTCATTGATAATGCCTTCTGGCAGGATGAACTGACTGTTGATGACCTCAAATGGTTGTATACCGCTTTGACAAGGGCGACCGAGAAAGTCTATCTTGTCAATTTTAAAGATGAGTTGTTTGATTCATAATTATAAGTATATTATGAGAAGGATATTTGTTTCTATTCTTAGTGCTATGGTAATGATGTCTGCGGCCTCTGCCCAGACATTCAATGATGTGCCGCGTGCATGGAAATGGCTAAATGAAAGAGAAGCCATATTTACCTATGACGGCACATTTGCTGACAGCACGGCGTTCGTTGTCGACGCCCGCACCGGCAAACGTCATATGGGAGTGAAGGCTCCTGCAAAATATTCTGAATTTCCTGTACGGCCGGATAGAGCGGTCAATCTGACTTATTCTCCTGACTCGACGAAGCTTGCATTCACCCGGGACAATGACCTTTATGTCGTTGATATAGCATCAGGAAAAGAGACCCGCCTGACATTCGATGGATCGGATGTGATTCTGAATGGTTATGCTTCGTGGGTGTACTATGAGGAAATCCTTGGCCGTCCGTCACGTTACAAGGCGTTCTGGTGGTCACCTGACAGCAGGAAGATAGGATTCTATCGGTTTGATAACAGCCAGGTGCCGATGTTTCCGATTTATTCTGCATTTTCGAAGGATTATGCTGGTGATGCTTCGCATCCTACAGCAGCTCCAGCGATGTCTCAGAGTCCGAAAGTCACTAACCTTGGGCTTGGAGGCTCAATCAGCGAGACCCGTTATCCGAAATGTGGTCAGACCAACCCTCAAGTCCGTATAGGTATAGTCACCCTTCCCGACACTCAAGTCATTCCCGACTCGATCGGGAATCTGGTCTGGGCAGATTTCAACCCGGCTGATGACCAGTATTTCGGCATACCTTTCTGGGGCCCGGATTCAGATGAATTCTTTATAGCCCGCATGCCACGCCTGCAGAACACTCTTGATCTCTATGCCGTGAATGTCAAGGACGGCAGCAAGCGTCATGTTTACAACGAAACCTACAAGACCTGGCTTGATTGGATCGATCAGGTGGTCTTTACCGACCGTGGCCTTTATATGGCCCGTAATTTCGAGACCGGATGGCAGCAGATATATTTCCTGTCATATGACGGAAAGGAATTCAGGAGACTGACTGATGGAACAAACTGGTCAGTCTCAGTCATCAGGGTAGATGAGAAGAAAGGTGAAGTGTTCTTTACAGCAAAGCGCGATGCCTCAGTGCGCCAGGCTGTATACAAGGTTGATAACAAGGGAGTTGTCACTGCATTGACAGATCCTGCATATAATGTGGCAGGAGTGCGGTTCTCGCCGGACGGTAAATATTTCATAGCTTCTTATTCCAACGTGACGACTCCGACAAGGGTTGCTGTCTTCCCGACGAATGGAGGTATGATATCCTATGGACATAGAGGAGATATAGCAGAGGCGAATCTTCGCGGACCTGTGGCTCAGAAGCTTCGTAAAGGAACTTATGGTCTGAAAGGAATGGTGGTTGCTGATGCAGCTCCTTCAGATTACAATCCTGCAGACTATGCCCTGGGACAGCTTGTACATATGACAACTAATGACGGGTTTACACTTCCTGGAATGATAGTATATCCTAAAGATTTTGATCCTGCAAGGAAATATCCGGTGCATGTCGATATCTATGGAGGTCCTGATACTCCTGTTGTGCGAGACAGATGGACTGCTCCTGATGAGTCAAACCAATGGTGGTCGGATAATGGAATCATACAGATATGGGTGGATCCCCGTGCTGCAGGTCACAATGGTAGAGAAGGACTTGACATGATATACAGACAGTTGACTGTAAATGAAGTAAAGGACTTCATCGCATGGGCAGACTGGCTGAAGGCATATCCTTATGTGGATGGCGACAAGATCGGTGTAGAGGGCTTCTCATTCGGAGGAACGATGACTTCGATGCTCCTGATGCAGGCACCTGGCAGCTTCCATTATGGAATAGCAGGAGGTGGAGTCTATGATTGGGCTCTATATGACACACACTACACAGAACGTTATATGGACACTCCGCAGAACAATCCGGAAGGATATAGGATATCCAGAGTACTGGAATATGTCCGGGATTATCCGGCTACGTTCGTATGCAACTGTGTCCGTCCGGATGGGGCAGCGATAGAGCCGGTAATGCTGAAGATCACGCATGGTACTGGTGATGATAATGTACATCATCAGAATACTCTTCTTTTGGTGGATGCTCTCCAGAGATCCGGAAAGAAATTTGATTTCATGATATATCCTGACGGTATGCATGGTTATCGTGGCTACCAAGGCGATCATTTCCGTTACGCCAATCAAGCCTTCTGGCGCAGATATCTGCTGTGCAGATAGTATCGGAGCGTCCATATAAAACATCCGGCCCTGTGGATAAGCGAAGCATTTCCCTTTTTTCTGCTTCGTGAGCCACAGGGCCGGATGTTTTATGATTGCAGGGAACTATCTTCTGCGTCTCATAGCTCCTTTCATCATGTTGCTCATATTGGCACCCATGACAGTCTTCATCATCTTGCGGGTGCCTTCGAACTGCTTCAGAAGCTTGTTCACCTCAGGGAGAGATGTGCCGGAACCGTCTGCGATCCTCTTGCGGCGGCTTCCATTGATGCATTCAGGATGCTCGCGCTCGTATGGAGTCATTGAAAGAATGATAGCCTCTACGCCCTTGAATGAATCATTGTCCATGTCTACATCCTTGAGGGCCTTGCCCATTCCAGGAATCATTGAAGCGAGGTCCTTGATATTACCCATCTTCTTGATCTGCTGGATCTGATTGTAGAAATCCCAGAGTGTGAACTGGTCCTTGGCGAGTTTCTTCTTGAGTTCACGTGCCTGAGCTTCGTCGAACTGCTCCTGAGCCTTCTCAACCAGGGATACAACGTCACCCATGCCGAGGATACGGTCAGCGATACGTGAAGGATGGAACACATCGAGAGCCTCCATCTTCTCACCCGTGCTGACAAATTTGATAGGCTTACCTACAACAGCCTTGATCGATAGAGCTGCACCACCGCGGGTGTCACCGTCCATCTTGGTGAGGACTACGCCGTCGAAATCGAGTCTGTCATTGAATGCCTTTGCAGTCTCAACAGCATCCTGACCTGTCATTGCATCGACAACAAAGAGGGTTTCGGTAGGGGTGAGAGCCTTATGGAGTGCCGAAATCTCGTCCATAAGCTCCTGGTCTACAGCGAGACGTCCGGCCGTATCTACGATCACTACTGAGTATCCTTCAGTCTTCGCCTTTGCTATTGCATGCTGAGCTATCTGTATAGGATCCTTTACTCCCTCTTCAGAGTAAACCTCCACTCCGATCTGCTCTCCGAGAACCTTCAACTGGTCGATGGCAGCAGGGCGGAAGTAGTCGCAGGCAGCAAGGAGTACCTTCATGCCTCTCTTGCTCTTTATGTTAAGCGCCAGCTTGCCGGAGAATGTAGTCTTACCGGAACCGTTGAGACCTGCCACGAGCACTACTGCAGGGTTACCCTTGATGTTGATGTCGGAATATTCGCTTCCCATGAGGGCTGCAAGCTCGTCATGGACGATCTTCACGATCATCTGCTGAGGCTTGACTGCTGTGAGGACATTCTGTCCGATGGCCTTCTTCTTTACATCGTCGCAGAACTGTTTCGCAATCTTATAGCTGACGTCGGCATCGATGAGGGCGCGACGGATATCTTTCATAGCTTCCGAGATGTTGATCTCGGTAATCTTACCTTCGCCTTTGAGGATCTTGAACGATCGCTCCAGTCTTTCACTTAAATTCTCAAACATATTCTTATCTTTTTTATTTTTCGTTCAGATTCCCGATCAGGTCGGGAATGACGTTTCATCTTCTCGGGAATGACGTCTCATCTTGTCGGGAATGACGTTTCATCTTCTCGGGAATGCAGTTATGCAAAATAGTCCACGACCTGCGGGGCTTCATCCAGAGTATCACTGAACACGGATGGCGCCAGATCCTTCATATTGTATCTGCTCGCCATTACCTGGCCGTATGCTCCGGTACTTCTGATTGCCATCAGGTCTCCGCGAACACTCAAAGGAAGAAGTCTTCCAGCTCCCCACACGTCACTTGATTCGCATACAGGACCGACAATGTCATAGGCCTGATGGGTAGGGAAGAAGGTCCTTTGGGCAGCCGAAAGGTTTTCTATCTTATGATATGCACCGTATAGAGCCGGTCTGATGAGGTCATTCATGCCGGCATCCATGATGAGGAAGTTCTTTGTTTCACCGCTTTTGACGAAGAGAACTCTTGAAATAAGAGTGGCGCATTGAGCCACAAGCGATCTTCCAGGCTCTATATGCACATTCTGATCTTCGCGTCTGACGATGTTTGCATTAATTGTCTCGAACCAGGTCTCGAAATCGGCAATAGGATTTTCATCAGGGTCGTCGTAATCGACTCCAAGTCCTCCGCCGAGATTAATATTATCGACCTTCAGTCCGTTCCTTTCAAAGTATGCAACGATATCATTGACTCTGCAGCATTCCAATGCAAACACTTCGGAAACACGTGTGATCTGCGAGCCGATATGGAAATGCAGACCGTAGAAATTTATATGCTCACTCTTCTTGATTATGTCGATAAGTTTGTCGAACTCATGCTGTGAAATACCGAACTTGTTCTCGTACAGACCTGTCGTTACGTACTTGTGCGTATGTGCATCGATGTCCGGATTTATTCTGACGGAAACATTGGCTTTAAGTCCATAGACTCTTGCCATCTCATTTATGACATATATCTCCTGAAGTGACTCACAATTGAATGCCTCGATTCCCAGCTTCAGGCCATTGTATATCTCCTTGTCCGTCTTTCCGACTCCGGCATATACTATTTTCTCTGCCGGAAAACCGCAGCTGTGTGCGTGAAGAACCTCATTGCCGCTGACACAGTCGGCTCCGAACCCCTTTGAACTGATATATTCGAGTATACGTCTCTCCACATTGGCCTTTACGGCATAATGCACCTTTATATTATGTCGTTCAGCCAGATCTGCTACGAAATCAACAGTCTTGCGAAGCAGCTCCATGTCATAATAATAGAATGGTGTAGCTATCCTGTCGAGTTTTTCTATTGTATTTATATCAAGCATTTCCTTAAATCATTCACAAACGGTTGCAAAAATAGCGAAAAAATCCGTAATTTCGCGGCACAAACAGACATATTATAATTCTTAACCCCAACAGTTGATGTTCAGCCTGGTAGATGTTATATTCAATATCGAGTTTTCACTCGTTGTAGGAGTAATGACCTCATTGATATTAGGTCTGTTGCTTCTTCTTATCAAAGTACCGAACACTGAATATTCAAAGAAGATATCCAATACCAAGAATACAATTGCTGTATGTTTTCTGTTATGCACTGTATTCTTCTTCCTGACTCTCAGATATTCCGGAATTCCTGATTATGATGTGTTCTCATCCCTTATGATGTTTGTCATAACTGCGCTTTCATCGGTCATATTGTCTAATTCGCTGATAAATCTTCTGGCGACAGAGTCTTTGGACACTGAAAAGTTCTTCCTGAATATAGGTGTCGTTGCAGCTGTGAGCTATGTGCTCATAAAGTCGTTCTGGTGGGATGACGGATGGCAGAAGGTCACAGTCATATCTGTCAGCATATTCCTTTTCATCATTCAGGGTGCAGCTTACATCAGAAAGTTTATAAGGAGCTATCGCAGAAGTGTGAAGCAGCTCGAACTTTATTACGATGAGGAGGAAGACAGCAAGGTTCGATGGATAAGATTCTGTTATATCATAATGATGCTGACCCAGATGTTTATTCTGGTGTATATGCTTCTTCCAAGAGGAATGATGAAGGTATATGTCCTGTTCTACTCTTTGTTCATGCTATATTTTGCTGCAAATTTCATATCATTCCTCGGAAGTCATAAACTTCTCCTTGACGCATTCGCCCATAAGACCCTTTCCGGCCAGGAGATTATCCAGTTGTTGAATGAACGTAAGGATAACAAGGAAAAGAAGGCCCAGAAGGAAGAACAGAAAGGCTTCAACGATGCTGAGTTCCGTAAAATTGAGAAGGCACTTGAAAAATGGGTAATGGAAGAGCGTTTCAGGGAATATGACAAGACACGCGAGGAAATTGCTGAGGAACTCAATACCAGCAAGGAATATCTTCACCTGTACTTCGCTACCAGAAAGCGTGTAGACTTCCGTACATGGAGAACAGAACTGAGGATAGATTATGCAAAGAAACTTCTTCTTTCAGATAGAAAGAGCTCGACCAATATCATAGGTGAAATGTCCGGATTCAGCGACAGGGCAAATTTCTACCGTCAGTTCGTCAAGATGGTGGGATGCTCTCCTAAAGAGTGGAGAGAGAGCAACGGAAATCCAGATTCAGCAGTATAGGAACCTCTATTACATCTTCTTCATAGATGAATATCTCTTCGGTCTTTGATTCGAAGAATCCTCCGTTTTCGTCACCATCGATATCTGTAATGGTTATGATTATGCTTTTCAGATTCTTTGCCTCCTTGAAAGTGATGTCACTCATGAATTTGCCGTCGCTGGACGTGTACGATGTCTTCTGACCGGCTTTCCTTGACAAGTCAATGGTGACCTCCAGATGTTCTATAGGATGTCCTTCGGTGTCTGTGACGCTTCCCTTGATCAATGCAAACACATTACCTCCGTCAGTTTCAGCCTTTGAACATGAAATGACGATGACTCCGGCAAGCAACGATATGAGAGACCTCAGTTTCATTCTGTATTCCTTTTCTGAAGATAGAAGTTACAGTCATTTATTACAAACTCTCCGTTCTTGCTGTTGAATGATGTTCCGTTCCATGGAACGCTGATTTCAATCTCAGCCTTGGAATACGTGTTCTTCTCGTCTGAAGCTGTCAGCCTGCATTCCAGCATACTTGTAAATCCGTCTGCTTCTATGGTATAGATTCCGTCGCTTGACGAATAGGAGGTTTTTGTGTCAAGAAGTCTGCCTTTTGGGGAATATGCATCAAATGTTATCTTGATGTCCTGAATGACAGCCCCTGTTTCGATATCTGTCACTATACCAGTTATTATGACAGTGCCTTCTCCTGTAAGAAGGCTTGCATCTTCTTTCGAACAGGATATTGCCGACAGTGCCGCTAAGATAAGACTTGATATGTATAACAGCTTTTTGATCATACCGATATCCAAGATGCGTAAACTGTCGGATTCGTTGCATTGTCAGTCATGTTTTTCAATATGGCAGCTGCGCTTGAATCTACGTATATTTTCTTCCAGAATTGCTGTTTCTTCCTTTGGTAACGCCCATTCCAGGAATCTGTCCCTTATGTAACCGACAGTCTGGGCTGATGGATGGCACATGTCTTCAGCATAGAAACGGTAATCTCTAAGCTCATCCATAACTATCTCATATGCAGGGAAATAGTCGGAGTTGTCTCCTGCAGCGGCATCGATTCCCAGAAGCAGTCCCGCCTTGCTCAACTGATTCCCGTGGGCTCCATCCTTGAAGTGCCTTATCGGACTGACGGTGAATATATATTCTTTCGGTCTTCCGCATTCGGTGACTGTTATTTTTCTTAGAATTCTGGATATCTCATCAGGAGAGAGACGCTCTCTCTTGAATTCGGCAGCCGGATGCTTGAGGCAGTTTGAAACGATCGCTCCGGAACCTGTATGCCTGAAACACCAGCTTGTTCCAAGTGTCATTATTATCTTGTTGCAGTCGCGAAAGAAATCAGCAGCCTCCTCCAGAGCGGAGTTTGCCTTGGCTAGAAATTCATCTGCATCTTTTCCGGACATTGATGTGTGATGATAGAATGAGCAGATTCTTGTACTTCCTGCCCCGATCTCGACACAATCATCAGCCGTGAACGG
Organism: Bacteroidales bacterium; assembly: GCA_017398335.1. Lineage (GTDB taxonomy): Bacteria > Bacteroidota > Bacteroidia > Bacteroidales > UBA932 > Cryptobacteroides. Next base: position 38,855 of record JAFQGK010000055.1, read on the forward strand.
CCTTCTGCTGATTAATCTGTCTATTGCTGCTCCGATTGATGCCGGATTGTACAGTATTCCGAACGGATTGATGCATACGTTGAAACCATACTCCTGAAGCTGCCTGCCGATATTGTCGGAAAAGCAGCTGCCGAGCATCATGATCTTGTCGCTATATGATATCCCGACCTTGCATCTTTCGTCGGTGACCGGTGTCTGTAGTTTCATAATATGCAAAAGTATCAAAAAATCCACGAAAAGTGTTAACTTTGAAAGATTTAATTTATAAACGGAGATGAATCGGATGAAATATATGTTTGTGACGCTTCTGGCTTTATTTGTCGCTTTTCCGGCTCTTTGTTCTGAGGATGGCGGCAAGGCTAAAGTGTCTTTTGCGTATGACCTGGATTTTGACATGCAGTTTGATAACAGGGAATTCTACAAGAGCGCATTCACCAGTTCTATGACTGTGTTCGGTGCAAGGATCACTCCGTCAGCAGGATTGAATCTCCGCCAGACTGACGGAACAACTCACCGCCTTATGATAGGAGTCGATATCATGAAGGATTTCGGTGCATCTCCGGTTTCTCCGGAAAGAGCTCCCGAAGGTTCAGCTGAAACGGACCGCAGGCTTTCCAACCTCAACCTTTTCAGAGAACTTACCCTGTATTATTCATTGGACAGACAGATGGGAAAGACTGGTCTTTCCGTCACTGCCGGTATATTTCCCCGTCGAATGGCTGAAGGAAATTATTCACGGGCATTCTTCTCGGACTCACTCCGTTTCTATGACAATAACCTTGAGGGACTCTTAGTCAAGCTCAGCCGTCCGAAGGCGAACTTCGAAATCGGATGCGACTGGATGGGGCAATATGGTACTTTCAGACGTGAAAGATTCATGATCTTTTCATCGGGAGAAGGAAAGGTCGCACCTATGCTTTCCTTGGGTTATTCAGCATACCTCTACCATTATTCGTGTTCTGAAACGGCAGGTGGTGTGGTCGATAATGTACTCATTAATCCGTATCTGAAGTTTGATTTCGCACATATGGTTGACTTCCAGATACTTTCTTTGCGTCTTGGCTGGCTTCAGGCCATGCAGAATGACAGGGAACTTGTAGGCAGATATGTATGCCCGGGAGGTGGAGAACTTGATGTGGAAGTGCGCAAGTGGAATGTCGGCATAAGGAACGAACTTTTCTTCGGAAAGGACATGATGCCATATTATAATACTATAGATCCGGGCGGATACAAATATGGAAATCTTCTGTACCCCGGCTCTCCATTCTACAGAGTACATGACGACGGTACCAAAGGTCCCGGAATCGCAGACAGACTGGAGGTCTATTATGCTCCAAAGATCGGGTCTCCATATCTTGACCTGAAGATTTCGGCCATATTCCATTTCAATGGCAGAAAATACTCCGGATGCCGTCAGATGGTGTCTCTCTGCTTCAATCTGCAGGAACTTCTCGGACGTTATAGAAAACATTAATATTATGAATAGATATTTTACACTCTTTATTGCATTGGTTTCTCTGCTTTCGTGCTCATCACCGAAGGACGGAGATTACACCATCCATCTTCTGACGACAAATGATGTCCACGGAAGATATTTCGACTCACTTTATGTCTCAAACTCGACAAGGCCTTCGCTTGTGTCGGTATCTGCCTATGTTGACAGCCTTCGCAATTTATGGGGAAAGGAAAACATAGTCCTTCTGGATGCTGGAGACTGCCTGCAGGGTGACAATGCTTCTTTCTATTACAATTTTATTGATACTACCTCCACACATCTGTATGCAAGGATGGTGGATTATATAGGTTATGATGCAGTGATTGTAGGAAATCATGACATCGAGACCGGGCATCGCGTATATGACAAGGTCATGAGCGATATGAAGACTCCTTTCCTTGCAGCAAATGCTATCGATACCACTACAGGAAAGCCATATTTCGAGGATTATGTAATCCTGAAGAAGGGTGGTCTGAAGGTTGCGGTCATCGGATTCACCAATGCCAATATCAAGAACTGGCTGTCTCCTAAGCTATGGTCAGGAATGGAGTTCAAGTCTCTGATTCCTATGGCTCAGGAGCTGGTAGATCAGGTCCGTAAGGAGGAAAAACCGGATGTGGTGATTGTTGCAACCCATACTGGTTGCGGATCAGGAGACGGCACACAGTATGAAGGCCAGGGCCTTGACCTGTATAATAGTCTTGAAGGTGTTGATTTCGTGGTATGTGCGCATGACCATCGTCCTGTTATATATCAGAATGACAGCATCTGTCTTGTGAATGCAGGTAGCCATTGCCGCAATCTCGGACACGGACAGATCGATCTTCGCTTTGAGAATGGAAAGCTTGTCTCAAAGAAACTTTCAGGAGAACTTATCTATGTGGACAAGAAAATCGTTGATGAAGATATGAAGGCGGAATTTGCAGCTGATTTCAAGGCTGTCAAGGATTTCACCACCATGGAGGTCGGTACTCTTATGACAGATCTCCGCACACGTGATTCATATGCCGGAATGTCAGACTACCTCAATCTTCTCCATACTCTGTCGCTGAACTGTTCTCCAGCACAGATATCCTTTGCGGCGCCATTGACCTTCAACGGATTCGTGAAGAAGGGAACAATCCTTTTCAATGATCTTTTCACTATCTATCCTTTTGAAAATCAGCTTTATGTGATCAAGATGACAGGAAAGGAAGTAAAGGATTGCCTGGAATATTCATATGAAAGATGGATCAATACCATGGATAGCGGACAGAAGCATCTTCTGAAGATTGTGAATGCTCCGGATCCTCGTACTGGAACCAGGAGATGGTCATTCATCAACCGTTCTTATAACTTCGATTCCGCCGGTGGACTTAATTATGTGGTGGATGTGACCGAGAAGGAAGGCAACCGCATAAAGATCGCATCAATGGCTGACGGAACTCCTTTCAATCCGGATGCGGAGTATAATGTGGCGGTGACATCCTATAGAGCAAGCGGCGGTGGCGGAATCCTTCGCGAAGGTGCAGGCATCGATACAGACAGGATAGATGACAGGGTAGTGGAGTATTATCCTGAGATCAGAGATATCCTTTATCAGTATCTTCTTGAGAACAAGGTGATTGATCCGGATATCATCGGTAATCCTTCTGTAATCGGATCATGGAAATTTGTTCCGGAGAATATAGCGGATTCAGCCCTGAAGGATGATATGAAACTTCTCTTTCCGCGCTGGTAGTCTTCATGACATCAAGATTTGCAGTACTTGTCCTGACCATTCTGGTTGCAGGATGCCGCTCCTCTTTTCCCGTTGAGACTTCTGTGGGAGAAGGGTGTGAGTATGCACGGAATTTTCACATATTGTACTCTCCAGCCGACAGTTGCAGAATCGGGGGTGTGGTTTCCGTCTCTCCGTATGATGGCTCAGCAGATACTCTGATTGTGGAGTCTCCTCTCGAAAGGCTGGTCTGTATGTCTACGTCAGGAGTCGCGGCACTTTCAGCAATAGGAGCGGATTCTTCCCTTATAGCGGTTTCCGGACTCAGATATGTGACCGATCCGGATATCTCCGCAAGAGCGGAATCTGCTTCAGATAGAATCTATGACATAGGGTATGAATCCTCTCTGAATTATGAGACAATACTCAAGCTTGATCCGGATGTAATCATTGCATATACTGTCGGAGAATCCCAGCCGCCCTATCTGACGAAATTGCGCAGCCTCGGTCTGCGTGTCCTGGTTGTGTATGACCATATGGAACAGCATCCTCTGGCCAGAGCCGAGTATGTAAAGCTTTATGGGGCATTGACCGGGCATTATGATGAGGCCTTGACTTTCTTTGCAGGAGTTAAGGAACGCTATGATTCCCTATGCGTGAAAGAGATACGGTCTCCAAAGAAGGTCCTTCTCAACATACCTTATGCAGACGTATGGTATGTTCCCGGCAAAGATAATTATATGAGCCGTCTGATAAGTGATGCAGGTGGGATGGTGGTCGGAGCTGTCCCGGGAACGGAATCAGGGTCAATAACGATTGAAGAAGCATATAAGTTGTCATTGGAAGCTGATGTGTGGCTGTGCCCCGGACATTGCATTACGCGTAAACAGCTTTCTGCAGTCCATCATCTTTTCCCCTTGTTCGGACCGATGAAGAATGACCAGCCTATATATAACAACACCCGCAGGTCCAATGCAGCAGGTGGAAATGACTTCTATGAAAGTGGTTCGGTGCGTCCGGACCTGATACTTCAGGATCTCAGATATATTTTCTCAGCTGTAGATAAAGATGCCCCGCCGATGGCAGGGGCATGCGATTGCAGATATTTTATAATGCTTTCTGATTGATCAGACGAGTTACATAAGGCAGAGATGTATAGTCACGTGTACCGGTATCCATTACGTTCATCTGTCTGATGATATTCATTTCTTCTTCTGAGAGTCTGAAATCGAATATCTCTATATTTTCCTTCATCCTCTCGAATCTGCTGCTTTTAGGAATTGCTGCTATCCCTTCCTGCACCAGGAATCGCAGTCCGGTCTGGGTAGCGGTCTTGTTGTAGGTCCTGCCTATTCCGGCAAGAACTTCATTGTCATGAAAATTGTCCTTTCCTTGTGCCATAGGTGCCCATGCCATGACTTTTGTACCATATTCCTTCATCAGCTCACGCATCCCGGTCTGCTGACAGAATACATTGGTTTCCAATTGATTGATCATTGGAATGACTTTGCAATGGGATACAAGGTCATAGAAACGGTCAGGATAGAAGTTGCTGACTCCGATGGATTTTGTCAAGCCTTCTTCAAGAGCGCGTTCCAATGCTCTGTAGGTGCCGTAATAATCTCCGAACGGCTGATGAACCAGAATGAGGTCAGCGTAGCTGGTGCCCAGTTTCTTCAGACTCTCATGGATGGAAGCATATGCCTTCTCCTCTCCGGAATGGTTGATCCAGATTTTTGTGACGATAAAGAACTCTTCACGTGGAATTCCGCTCTTTGCAATAGCTGCACCTACTCCTTCTTCATTGCCATAGAAGCGAGCAGTATCTATCAATCGGTATCCGGCCCTGATGGCTTCACTTACACGTGTTTCCGCCTCCTCCGGCCCTACCTTATACAGCCCGTATCCCAAAACAGGCATTTCCACTCCGTTATATAGCTTTATTGTATCCATAGTCCTTGATTAGAGAATCTATCACCATCTTCCACCTGCGCCACCACCGCCAAAAGAGCCGCCTCCAAAGCCGCCGAACCCTCCGAATCCACCTCCGGAACTGCCTCCGAAGGTGCTTCCTCCGAATCCTCCGTGCATAGTAGGCCCCATGTATATGGTCCTGCCGCTTCCTCTGCCGCCGCTGTTGCCTGTGCCGTTACCGTTCTTTGCCATGGCTATAAGGAGAATCGTCAGACCGATGATGATGACCATAGCAATTATGATGGCGAGAGTGTCGTCTTCTTCCTCAGCTTCAAATCCTTCACCGCTGGCCAACCTCATTATTGCAGAGCATGCTCCCGCAACAGCCCCATAATAATCGTCCTCTATGAACCGGGGAATCATTATGTTGTTGATGATGTTCTTGGCTATCGCATCCGGTATGGCACCTTCCAGCCCATATCCGACAGCAATGAAAACCTCGCCGCTTTCCCTTCCTGTCTTGGGCTTTACGAGGATTACGACTCCATTGTCGAAGTGTTCTGAACCGACCTGCCATTCCAGGCCGATCCTGGTGGCGTATTCAGCAGCCTGATATCCTTCAAGATCAGTTGTAGTCACGATTGCAATCTGTGTTGAAGTGGAGTCGCTGTATGCCACGAGAGTATTTTCCAGAGTCGCTGTCTGGGCAGATGTGAATACTCCGGCGAAATCGTTCACCAGCCTTTCAGGGGAAGGCTTGGCAGGAATTGCATATGTGCCGGTACACCATAAAAGCATAGCTATTGCCGCACTGAACATTTTCAGCGCAGTAAAGCCATGCTTTCTTGAAATTGCTGACATTCTGTCGGAACCGGTTAGAATTCAACTACCGGTGCTTTCTCTGCGCCTTCAGCTGCCTCGAAATATCCTTTCTTCTCGAATCCGAACATGGAAGCTACGATGTTGGCAGGGAATTTTCTGATAAGCGTATTGTAAGCTTTGGCTGTCTCATTGAACTTCATTCTTTCAGTGGCAATCCTGTTCTCTGTGCCTTCAAGCTGTGCCTGGAGTTCACTGAAATTCTGGTTAGCCTTGAGGTCAGGATAATTCTCTTTCAGGAGAAGAAGCCTTCCCAGAGCGTTTGAGAGCTCTCCCTGGGCTTCTGTGAACTTTGCAAGTGCTTCCGGGGTCAGCTTTTCCGGATCTACGGTCACCTGGGTCGCCTTGGAACGAGCCTCAACTACACCTTCAAGGGTAGAAGACTCATGCTCCGCATATCCCTTGACTGTTGCTACGAGGTTCGGAATAAGGTCTGATCTCCGCTGATAAACGTTTTCTACCTGCGACCATGCAGCGCTGACGCCTTCTTCAGCTGTTACCATACTGTTGTAAGCTCCTTTGAGCCAGAGTGCGCATCCGATGATTACGGCTACGACGATAATGATCAATGTTCCCTTTTTCATATCTGTACTATTTATTGTTTCGGTACTGCTGCATAGAAGACAAGGTCGTCTCCATCAGAAGAATTGATCAGGCTGTGCGTGTGACCTTCAGGACAATACAGGCAGTCTCCTGCAGATACAGGTGATGTGCTTTCACAGCCGTCAGGAGTCTTTTCATATATGCTCCCCGTGCCTTCAATTATGAAGATCATTTCGCAGCTGCCTTCGTGAGCATGTACGCCTATTGAGGCCCCTGGCTCCAGCCTGCCTTTCAAAATACGGTTAGTGCCGTCAAAAAACATATTTGCGGCAAGGTGCTTCTTGCCTCCTTTGAAGTTCTGCAGGACAGAAACCTCCATTTCATCGAACCTGATTATCATAATTGATCTGTTTATCGAATACAAAAATAACAAAAATCCGTATCTTTGTAGTCACTGACAATTTTTTTACGATATGAAGATAGCAGTACCAACAAGAGACGGACGCGTGGACGATCATTTCGGCCACTGCGCATATTATACGATTTTCGATGTAGTAAACAATCAGATAACCGGTGTGAGCAAAATGGCATCTCCGGAAGGATGCGGATGCAAGAGCGGTATAGCACCCGTTCTGAAACAGGTAGGTGTGCAGGTCATGCTTGCCGGCAATATGGGTCAGGGCGCAAAGAATGTGCTTGAGGCTCAGCGTATTGAGGTCATCAGGGGATGCAGTGGAGATGTCGATCAGCTTGTCAAGGATTATCTTGATGGAAAAATCAGTGACAACGGGGAAGTCTGCGCTCACCACGATTGTCACTGATCCTGATATATCATTTCATTGCAGTTGTCATCCGCAATGGAAATATCTTTCTACTAGCTTCAGCATTTCATCCCTGTTTTCGCCGATGTCAGATCGGAGAGTCTTGTCCTGATATGAGCGGAGTTTCCTGATTATTCCGTCAATCATGGCAGGGGAGAATACGTTATGTTTCTCGAATACGGCTCTCTGAGCCTCAAGGCAGTCTGCTGATGCTTCGCAGCTGTCTGGAAGCTGTGAGAGAGTCTTCAGCTTGTCTTCATTCTCTTTCTGATGGATGTTGACATTCACATATGTATTTTCCGCGATGTCGAGAGCGTTCTCCATTTCGAATCCATGGCGGCATGCGACAGCCAGACCGGCAATCAGCTGATAAATGTCTGCCGATCCGTCAGGCGAACGCATTTCCACTGTCTGTTTCAGGGTAGTGTCATAATCGCTGTCCTTTTCGAGGGGGTTTGCAAGTCTGCACATATCGCTCTTTGCAGCCCAACCGAGCGGTACGCGCACAAGAACCGAGCGGTTTCTGTCTCCCCAGCATATGTTTGTCGGAGCTTCCTGATGAGGCACAAGACGGAAATACGATGTCGGATTGGTGTTGCCGAAAGCAGTGATCGAAGGTGCAAGCTCCATCATTCCTGCTATGGCTGTGCGTGCAGTTGCTGACAGTACTCCGTTATCCAGCATCATGTTGCGGCCGTCTTTCATGATACGCATATGCACATGCAGCCCGGATCCGGCCTTGCCTGCTGTGATCTTTGGCGCAAATGTGATGTCGTAACCATATCTATGGGCAAGGTTGCGGATAATCCATTTTGCAATCATCAGCTGATCAGCCGCATCTTCCGCATTGACAGGAAGGAACTCGATCTCATTCTGCTCGTATATCTTTCCGTCTATGGCGAAATTTCCTACCTCGCTATGTCCGTATTTTATCTGGCCTCCCGCCTGAGCTATATAAGCCATGCACTGAGTGCGGAATTCATTGAATTTGGCATATGGAGCAGACTCGTGATAGCCTTTCTGGTCGGTTGCAGGGAACATACCGCTGTCAGGGGCAATGACGTAGTATTCCAGCTCTCCCATAGCCTGGAATTCCATGCCTGTGACTTCGTTGAAAGCTTTGCACGCCTTTCGTAAAGTCTGTTCAGGAGAACTTTCAAGCGGCTCGCCGTCCTTGTTGAAATATGAACATAGCATCGAGATTGTCGGAATCTCTGCAAAAGGATCGAGGAATGCCGTACGGAAGCGTGGCAGAACATACAGATCGCTGCTTCCGGCCTCTATGAAAGGAAAAAGGCTAGATCCGTCAACGCGCTCTCCGCATGTAAGGATAGCATCGAGATAAGCCTCGTTGTTTATTACAAAGTTCAATGTCTTCAATCTTCCGTCTCCGGCCGGATACATGAAGTTTACCATTCTGATGTCATTGTCAGAAATATATCTGATGATGTCGGCTTTTGTGAACTCCTTACATGGCTTTCCGAGAGCTGCAGCAAGTTTGTTCGGGTTTAATCGTAATGTCTTGTCCATATCTTACACAATGGGGTAACTTATTAGTATATATCATACAAAAATAATTATTAATTCCCATATGACAAGAGATAGGGCAAAAATCATCACCATTGTTCAGGATTCCAGCACTTTTCTTTAAAGTTCTGTCTTCCACAGCCCGTGGATATTGCAGTATTCGTATACAGCTGACGGTTTGCCGGTGCATGTGCATATTTCTGCTTCCGGTCTGTCGGTCAGATCAACCCTTATTCCTCCGTTGTCGTTCTCGACATAGATGAAGCAGATATGGTGCTCCGGTGTCATCGGATGAGCTGTGCTGCCTACCTCGACTTTGATTCTGCAGTCATTCAGACGGGTGACAACAGGAACATGTTTTTCATTGCTGGCATCGACGGTATTCGGAATAAGTTCTTCCATCTTCTCGCCGCAACATACGACAGGAACCTTTGAATCCACGACTTTCAGGATTACATTGCCGCAATGGCGGCATCGATAAAATTTTGTAGCCATAATTGTATTCTGTTTTCCACATTACATAGCAATTATCTGACCAATCCTCTTGTACAGCACCCTTTGTGTGAAAACAGGCCTCTATTTGCTGATATCCTGGCATGTCCGGACAGTGGCGGCTATCTGACGTCCAGTAGGGTAATGTCGAAAATCAAGGTCGAGAATGCCTTGATGGCCCCGGCAGGACGTGAACCATAGCCGAGATTATATGGAATCACGACCTCCCAGCGTGAACCGGCAGGCATTTCTCTCATGGCGGTGATCCAGCCTGTGATCAGCTCATTCAGACGGAATGTGGCAGGGCGCCCTTTCTGAGTCTGGTCGAAGATCTTGCCGTTGATGAGTTTTCCCACGTAATATACGGTCACGAAACTTTTAGGCGAGGGCTTAGGCCCCTTGCCTTTGGTTATTTCACGGTACATCACGCCGTTGAACATAATCTTCACTCCCGGCTTCTGGGCGTATTCCTGAAGGAATTCCTGATTCTTCAGTTTGTATGCGTTATCGACTGGTGGCATATGAGTTATGAATATTTTCGTGGCAGTCTGAAAACTATGGCACAGACGGCGCAGAGGCCGACTACGACAGGATAGTACAGATATCCCATGATGGATATTGCGCTGATGCCGGAGAGACTTGCTGCCATAAGCATCTGTGCGCCATAAGGAATGATTCCCTGGATCAGACAGGAGAAGGTGTCAAGGATGCTGGCAGTTTTTCTGGAATCGAGGCCGAAGCGCAGAGAAATGTCACGGGCAATGCGGCCGATGCTGATGATGGCAATAGTATTGTTTGCAGTGCAAAGATTGGCAATGGAAACCAGGGCGCTGATGCTGAATTCTGCCCCCCTCTTGCTTCTGATGCGTTTTGTCATCAGTCCTACAATGTAATCCATACCACCGTTGACCTTGATCAGCTCAAGCATTCCTCCGGCCAGAAGTGTAACAATGATCAGGTCTCCCATGCCACTGATACCTCTTCCTATGCTTTCAAGGAAACCGTTCCACACGAAATTGCCCTGAATCATGCCTATGGTACCGTTCAATGCGATTCCAATAGCAAGGACTGCTATTACATTCACTCTGGACAGGGCGAGTGCAATCACCAGGAAGTAAGGTATGAGCAGGACCCATTCGATCGGCTCGCTCTGAGGTGTGGCTGATACGGATGAGCCTATCAGTATGTAAAGTATAGTCACAATTATGGCTGCGGGACCGACAATCCTGATGTTCACCTTGAATTTATCTGCCATGGAACATTCCTGTGTGCGCGTCGCGGCTATTGTGGTGTCGGAAATGAATGAAAGATTGTCACCGAAGAAAGCACCCCCGACGATAATTGCCATGATGAACGGTGCGTCTGTCCCGAATCCGGTACTGCTTCCTAGTGCCATCTCCTCGGCAACTCCAGCTGCGATAGGCGCCAAAGCTGCGATTGTACCGACACTTGTGCCTATCGCCATTGATATGAAGCAGGCGGCAAGAAAGAGGCCGGCATAAATAAGTTTGCCCGGAAGAACCTTCATTGCCAGATTGACGGTGGCATTGATAGCACCGATATCCTTGGCGGTCTCAGCAAATGCTCCCGCCATAATGAATATCCATATCATCAGAAGTATGGTCTTGTTGGCTGCTCCTTCCGAGAAAATGCCGAGCCTCTCTTCGAAGGTTCTGCCTTTGCATATGATAAGGCCATAAATGGAAGCTATCAGGAAGGCAACCGAAACAGGTATTCTGTAGAAGTCATGTGCGATCAGCGAAGATGCCAGATATACTCCAAGAAAGACCAGAAGCGGGCTTAATGCCAAAAGACCGCGATATTTTGCAGTTTGTATTTCCATAACGTCAATTCAGACTGCAAAGATACGCGTCTTTTGTTCAAAACTCAATCAAAATCCCAATTATTCTTTCTTCTCCCAATGGAAAGGAGCGAATTCCGATGAAGGGTCGCGCCATGAAGGTTTCCTCATAGCATAGATGATGAACGGGATGACCACCATCACTATGCAGCCGATGATCAGTACGGAATACCACACAGCATTGCTTCCCGTATTTATCTGGCTCGGAGGGATGAAGCTGAGTACAAAGGCAAGCAGCGATCCTCCGAATCCTACAGCCCCCATTATCCACATAAGTGCGTTGCCCTTGCCCAGACGGAAAGGACGATCGGCTGACTTCATCTTATAACGAAGGACGATGGCTGCCGCAAACATCAGCATATACATTATCAGATACAGCAGGATCGTCAGCTGCGAGAGAATCTGGTAGAATGACTGTACGGAAGGCATCACGACGAACAGCAGGGACAGCAGGGTGACGATTCCTCCCTGGACGAGAAGGATGTTGCGCTGCACTCCATTCCTGTTGGTCTTCTGGAAGAAAGGTGGCAGATAACCGGCCTTTCCTACTGTGAAAATGCCTTTGGAAGGGCCTGCAACCCATGTCAGTACGCTTGCCAGCACTCCGAACATCAATGCTATGGCTATTATCGGACCGGCCCATGAAATATGGAAATGCCTGAAATAATTGTCAAAGCCGATAAGGAGCGACTGCGTAAGGCTTATGTCCTTTGCAGGGATAATGAAACCCAGTGCGAATGTGCCCATTATGAATATGCAGACCGTGGCCAATGATCCGATGATGATGGCCTTCGGATAATTCCTAGATGGATTGTCCACGTCCATCACATGTACGCCCATCATTTCCATACCGGCGTAGAATAGGAAAATGCTGCTGGCCAGCACCAGATTGTCCAGTTTCGTAAGATCCGGGAAGAAGCCCTGGGACATATCCATATTGTTCTGCCCACCGGTGCTTATGTAAACGATGCCCAATATGATGAGGAGGGCTGCGGGAATGACCGTACCCACCAATCCACCGATCTTGCTTATCTTGCCGACCCAGTTGAGGCCTTTCAAGGCGATGAAGGTGGCAACCCAGTATATCGCCAATACAGTAATAAGAGTGAAGACCTTGTTCGAGGCGAGTGCTGCGTCTGACACGTCATTCATGCCTATGAAAGCGAGTGATACCGCTCCGAATGTGAGCACTGTCGGGTACCATATGGTCGATTCAATCCACTGCAGCCATATGGCAAGAAAACCTGTTCTGGCACCGAATGCTTCGCCCACCCAACGGAACACTCCTCCCTGCTTGTCTGAAAACATTGCCGCCAGTTCAGCTGCCACCATGGCAGTAGGAATGAGGAATACTATAGCAGCGAAAAGGTAGTAGAAAGCCGAAGACGGGCCGTAAATAGCCTCGGAAGGCAGGCCTCGCAGACTGACTACTGCCGTTATGTTCATGATCGCAAGCGTCGTGACACTCAGCTTGAATGCCTTGCCTGCATTTGAGTTATTACTTTTCATAGTCTATCTGTCGTTACGTTCATTTGACTTAATGCGTGAATACGCGTCCCTTTGTCTTTTCGTTCTTTCTGGCAGCTGTGCGTGTCGGGGTAGGATATTCCAGCTTTTCCAGTTCGGACACGGCATCCCTGATGTCATTGATAAGCATATCAGCCATATCACGGGACATACCCTGACGTACGACTATGCGCATGACCACCATATCCTCGATGTCCTTTGGCATTGTGTATGCCGGCACCATCCAGCCTTTCTGCATCAGCTTGTCCTGCAGGTCGTAGAGGGTCCACATTGCCTTTTTCTCGTATTCAGGTTGCATATACCAGATGAATAGAGGGTTTACGAGCTCGTCTGCGTAGTTCCTGAAGCAAGGCATCCCGCCGATAGCCTTATGGCAATATTCTGCGATAGCCATGGAGTTTGAATGAATTTCCCTGTAGCCTTCTTCTCCCAGATGGATGAAATTATAATACTGGGCAAGTATCTGTGCTGCAGGACGTGAGAAGTTGAGGCCGACCTGTGAAATGCTGGCTCCGAGGTAATTGACGCTGAATGACATTTCTGCCGGCAGGTAAGCCTTGTCCCGCCACACTACCCAGCCAAGTCCGGGGTAGACAAGTCCGTACTTATGACCGGAAGTTGAAATCGATAGTACCCACTTGAGTCTGAAGTCCCATTTCTTGTCCGGATTGAGGAATGGCAGGATGAAGCCTCCGGATGCGGCATCCACGTGGATGGGGATGTCATATCCTGTAATCCTGTTATATTGCTCAAGAGCATCGTTGAGGGCTTCTATATCGTCATTCATACCTGTCCAGGTAACACCGGCAATCGGAACAACGCAGATGGTGTTTTCATCACATGTCTCAATCACTTCTTCGATATTCAAGGTAGGGTGCTTGTGTGTGATTGGGATAGTGCGCATCTCGATCTGCCAAAGCTGGCAGAATTTCTCCCATACCACCTGATATGCCGAACTCATAATCAGGTTCGGCTTGTCGTATGGCTTGCCTGCTGCCTTTCTGCGCTCGCGCCATCTCAGCCATGCGGCGACTCCTCCCAGCATACAGGCTTCCGACGATCCGATACCTACTGCTCCAGTCTTCCATTCGCCTTTTTCAGGGCTATGCCACATATTCGCTACCATATTGATGCATCTGCCGCACATTACTGCCACACGGGGATACTCAGTCTCGTCGATATAGTTGATTCCGACGGCTTCGTTCATCAGTCTGGTGCCGTAATCATCCATATAAGTAGTCACGAATGTCGCCAGATTCAGTCGTGGCTGAGTCTGAGGAAAGGTCTCATCCTTTACCATCTGATAAGCGATTTCTGCCGGAGTCTTATGTTTGGGAAGAAACTCCGCCGGAGCAGGTTCCCTCATTTCCAAAGAGCTGAAAACATCTGTCTCAGCATCTTTTCTGATATTGTCATCTCTATTCATAATCATAATTTCTTTAGTTTCAGTGTACTTAAAGTCACAAAATGTGCCATTAAGTAGCATTATTTCTCAAAAAATAGTCTTACCTTTGATATGCTAAAACCACAATACTAAAACCTGAACAATGAATAAGAATTATCCTATCTACAGGACCACCTTTATAGACGACATGCGCTCGCTTGTAGAGGAGGCCGCTCAGAACTTTCCCGACAGCATAGCTATTTCCTATAAGGACAATTATTGGGACAAAGAAGTAAGGAGAGTTACATTCTCAAAATGGAGAGAGGACGTCAGAAATCTCGGTACTGCTATGATTTCCAATGGATTGAGAGAAGAAAACATTGCCATTATAGGTGAAAATTCATATGGATGGTGCTGCTCTTTCTTTGCGGTCATGGCCATCGGTTCTGTTACTGTCCCGGTAGATAAGGAACTCCCTTTGGAGGATATAGACGGAATCATTTCGACGACAGCCTGCAAAGCCGTGATTTTCGGAAAGGCATCGGAAGGAAAAATCAGGGAAATGCTTCAGAATGGAGCGCTCAAGACGGTAGAAATGCTGGTTTCAGTTGCACCGGAGAGTGCTTTGACAGATTCTGAAATAGATGGAAGGACGCTGACTTCACTATCGGAACTTCAGGACAAGGGCGCGAAGTTATTTGCCGGGGGCGATAACTCGTATTACGATTATAAGATAGATGTGAACAAGCTTGCATCGATAGTCTTCACTTCCGGTACCACAGGAAAGGGTAAGGGCGTGATGCTGTCGCAGGCGAACATCGGTCTGGACATGACCCTCGGAATGTATAATTTCGATATTACAAGAAAGACCCTGCATGTTCTCCCTCCTCATCATACATTCGGTTCGACAGTCAATTATGTGGGGCATCTGTCCCAGGGCTGCGAGGTCTATATCTCCAGCGGTATCAAACATGTCAGTGATGAGATCAGGGAGCAGCAGCCGACCCATCTGATTCTGGTTCCTGCTTTCCTTGAGGTGATGAACAGAAAGATCTGGGCTACAGCCAGAAAGGAAGGTAAGGAAGGATTGCTGAAGACTATGATGAAGGTCAGCGACTGTCTCAGAAAGGTGGGCATTGATGTAAGAAAGAAACTGTTCTCAAGCGTACTCAGTGCCTTCGGAGGAAAACTTGAACTGATCATCTGCGGCGGTGCAAAGCTCGATGAGGAAATCATCCGTACCTTCGATTCACTCGGTATCACCATTCTTAACGGCTATGGTATCACCGAATGCTCTCCTTTGATTTCTGCCAACAGAAACAAGTATCAGAAGCCGGGCAGCGTAGGTACTCCGATTCTTGCCTGTCGTGTAAAGATCGATAATCCTGATGAGAACGGGGAAGGCGAAATCTGCGTGAAAGGACCGAATGTCATGCTTGGCTATTACAATAATCCTGAAGCAACGGCAGAGGTCTTTGATAAGGACGGTTTCTTCCACACAGGAGACTATGGTAAGCTTGATGAAGAGGGATGGATATATATCACCGGAAGAAAGAAGAACCTTATAATTCTGTCGAACGGAAAGAATGTCTATCCGGAAGAGATTGAAGCGGATCTTCAGAAAGTGGAAGGTGTCAGCGAGGTAGTTGTCTATGCAGGCGAGAGCAGGGTGCAGAAGGACAAGATCACGATAGTTGCTGAGATATTCCCTGATGTCGACCTGCTTGCCGACAAGGGAGTGACTGACCATCAGAAATATTTTGAGGATCAGGTCAAGGAACTCAATGCAAAGATGCCTCCTTACAAGGCTGTGAAGAGGGTGAAGCTCAGGGATACGGAGTTCCAGAAGAACACCTCACGAAAGATCACACGATTCAATATTGACAAGACGATAGACTGATGAATACAGGTGATCGGGGATGACGTTATGAGAAATGCAATGCAAGTCTCAAGAATTTGAGTGTGACTTGTGTTGTGAAACAAATAATAATTATATTTGCGATGCTGTTAGGGGTGCTGAGCACTTATGGCTCGGCTGAGATTATACCCTATGAACCTGATATGTATAATGACAGCGCAGGGAAACGGTATGGTATTCATTGTTTGCAGGCTTGGGTCAAGCCGTCTTCTCTGGGTTGTATAATTGCTTTACGACAATGAATACCACAACTTTCTCTGGGGATATCACTGATAAATGCAGGCTTCAGTTCATTACGCATTATAATGATGTGTATTCTTATATCGATTC
Organism: Bacteroidales bacterium; assembly: GCA_017398335.1. Lineage (GTDB taxonomy): Bacteria > Bacteroidota > Bacteroidia > Bacteroidales > UBA932 > Cryptobacteroides. Next base: position 55,245 of record JAFQGK010000055.1, read on the forward strand.
TGCCCGTGTTGCGCTTGAAGGAGGCTGCCGCTGGATACAGTTGCGGATGAAGGATGCCTCTGATTCCGCTTTGGAAGAGACTGCGCTTGTCGTACAGAAGATGTGCAGGGAGTATGGCGCAACATTCATCATAGATGACAATGTGTCCGTAGCTAAGAAGATCAATGCTGACGGAGTACATCTTGGCAAGAATGATATGCCTGTTGCAGAAGCCCGCAACATTCTTGGCGACCGTTTTATCATCGGCAGCACGATAAATTCCTTTGATGATTTGTCATCTGTGCTGCACGATGCCCGACCTGATTATTTCGGTTGCGGTCCTTTCCGTTTTACATCTACAAAAAAGAATCTCGCCCCGGTTCTCGGGTATGAAGGATATCGTAATCTGCTCGACAGGATGCGTGAGGCCGATATCCATATTCCAATTGTCGCTATCGGAGGTATCCGTAAGGATGATATCCGGCAAATATTGGAATGTGGTGTCCACGGCATAGCACTGAGTGGAAGTATAATCAATGCACACGATCCTGTGGAAGAGATGCGCCATATAACAGGTCTGTTCAGGTAATATGAACAACTAATAATCAAAAGTATGAAATCAGATTTGAAAATTACCTATCCGAATTCGGAAAAGGTTTATCTGGCAGGAACCATACATCCTGATGTCAGAGTGGGTATGCGTAAAGTGACTCAGATGCCCACAGTTACCATTAAGGATGGTGAGAGGATAGAAAATCCGAATCCTGCGGTTTATATCTACGACACATCTGGCCCGTATGGAGACGATAATATCGAAATCAATCTGAACAATGGTCTGCCACATATGCGTGAGGAGTGGATAAAGGCTAGAACAGAAAAAGATTCAGGGAATATCGGTCAGATGTATTATGCTAAAAAGGGCATAATAACACCGGAGATGGAGTATGTCGCTATACGCGAGAATATGAATTGTCATGAACTTGGCATAGAGACTCATATCAGTCCTGAATTTGTATGCAGGGAAGTGGCCGAGGGACGGGCTGTCATACCTGCTAACATAAGGCATCCAGAGGCAGAGCCTATGATCATCGGCAGGAATTTCCTGACAAAGATAAACGCCAATATCGGCAATTCGGCGACTACGTCAAGCATTGAGGAGGAGGTTGAGAAAGCCATATGGAGCTGCAGATGGGGCGCAGATACGATTATGGACCTTTCGACTGGTCCAAGCATCCATGAGACCAGAGAGTGGATTCTCCGGAACAGTCCGGTACCTGTCGGCACAGTGCCGGTCTATCAGGCGATGGAACGTGTCAATGGCAAGGCTGAAGATCTTACTTGGGAAATATATAGAGACGTTCTTATCGAGCAGTGTGAGCAGGGAGTGGATTATTTTACCATTCACTGCGGCATCCGTCTTGAAAATGTGATGCTGGCAGCTGACCGGCTTACGGGAATAGTAAGCCGTGGCGGAAGCATCATCTCGAAGTGGTGTCAGACTCATCAGAAGGAGAGTTTCCTATATGAGCATTTTGATGACATCTGCGATATCGTAGCACGTTATGATGTTGCATTGTCGCTCGGTGACGGACTGAGACCAGGCTGTATCCATGATGCCAACGACAGAGCGCAATTTGCAGAACTGGACACGATGGGAGAACTGGTTGAAAGAGCATGGGCAAAGAATGTCCAGGTCTTTATCGAGGGCCCGGGTCATGTGCCGATGCATAAGATCAAGGAGAATATGGAACGTCAGATCGAGAAATGCCATAATGCTCCGTTTTATACTCTGGGGCCGCTTGTGACTGATATCGCACCGGGATATGACCATATCACTTCAGCCATTGGAGCCGCACAGATCGGATGGTACGGTACGGCAATGCTTTGTTATGTCACTCCAAAAGAACATCTCGCACTGCCAGGCAAGGAGGATGTACGCGAAGGTGTCGTTGCCTTTAAATTGGCCGCCCATGCTGCAGACCTTGCAAAACAGCATCCTGGAGCTGTTGTTCGTGACAACGCATTGAGCAAGGCACGTTACGAGTTCCGCTGGAAAGACCAGTTCAATCTCAGTCTCGATCCTGAAAAGGCTTTGGAATATTACAGGACGTCGAATAACGTGGGAGGCAGGTACTGCACTATGTGCGGACCTGACTTCTGCGCCATGAAGATGAGTCGCGCCATATGTGATGAAGACAAATAATTGATTATAAACTATTAAATTATTATTCTATGATAGAAAAGAATGTTTCAAGAGGTATTATCAGTACCTATTTCAACAAGTTGGAAAGAAATCTGGATCTTGATGTGGCCATTGTCGGAGGTGGCCCTTCGGGTATCGTAGCTGCCTATTATCTTGCAAAGGCCGGATTGAAGGTTGCACAGTTCGACAGAAAACTCTCGCCGGGTGGCGGTATGTGGGGAGGAGCCATGATGTTCAATCAGATTGTCGTTCAGGAAGAGGCTCTCCATATCATAAAGGAGTTTGACATCAACTATGAACAGTATAATGACAATCTTTATGTGATGGATTCTGTAGAGAGTACTTCTGCGCTTCTGTATAAGGCAGTTCATGCCGGTGCGACAATATTCAACTGCTATTCTGTGGAAGATGTCATTTTCAAGAATGATGTTGTCAGCGGAGTTGTCGTGAACTGGACTCCGGTCCTCCGTGAGGGAATGCACGTGGATCCGTTGAATATAATGGCAAAATGCGTCATCGACGGTACTGGTCATGACAGCGAGATGTGCAGGACTGTAGCACGTAAGAACGGAATACGCCTGGCCACTGATACTGGAGATGTCATCGGCGAGCGTTCCCTGGATGTGGTTTCGGGTGAAGAAGAGGTTGTAAACGGAACGAAGGAGATTTATCCTGGGCTTTATGTCTGCGGAATGGCGGCCTCTGCTGTCAGCGGAACGCCTCGTATGGGACCTATTTTCGGTGGCATGCTCATGTCCGGCAAGAAGGTGGCGGACATGATAATTGAAAAACTGAAATAATGAGGATCATTGCAATCACGACTCCCAGGGTGGATGATGAGGACCTACATCTGATTCGGGGATTAATCAGATGCGGCATAGACACCATCCACCTGAGAAAGCCCGACTCAGATATCGCTGAATGCAGGAGGCTTCTGAAGGAACTTACTGATAAAGAAAGAGAAAGAATCATAATCCATGATTATCCTGAACTTTATGAGGAGTTCTCACTGAAAGGAATACATATTAACAGGAATGTGACGTGCCTGCCTGATGATTACATCGGCTTCAAGACGCGTTCCTGTCATTCATTTGATGAAATAATCAGATATAAGGATGAATATGATTATGTTTTCCTCAGCCCAGTCTTCGACAGCATTTCCAAAGTCGGTTATAAGGCAGGTTTCAGCATGGAAGAATTACAGGAAGCATCAGCCGTGGGGATTATAGATGAGAAGGTAGTTGCCCTTGGAGGTGTCACCTTCAATTCTGTACCTTATCTGAAACGTCTCGGTTTCGGTGGTGTTGCAATGATAGGCGGCATATATAATGCCGATGCTCTTGAACATCTTGACCTTATGTTTATAAATGGCATCAGATGATAAATAAAGGAGAATTCGAGCTGATCGGTCATATCAAGGACATGTTCCGCGTCCCTTCAGAAGTTTATGGTATAGGTGATGATTGTGCCATCATACCGGCTGGAGAAGGGGAGCTGCTGTTTTCTACGGACCTGCTGATAGAAGGAGTGCATTTCCTCAGGAAAGAATCTTCTCCTGAAGATGTCGGCTGGAAGGCTGCTGCTGTGAACCTGAGCGATATAGCTGCTATGGGAGGAAATCCGGTAGCTACATTCCTGTCGATTGCGCTTCCGAAAGATGCACAGGGAGACTGGGCTGAAAGATTCATTGAAGGGTATGCCCGGATCAGCCGTCAGTATGATGTACCGTTGCTAGGTGGAGACACCAGTTCTTCGCTTCGTGACATTGTCGTGAATGTCGGAGTATTGGGCAGATGTCCTTCCGGTAAAGCGCAGATGCGTGGCGGAGCCAGAGTTGGAGATATAATCTATGTGACCGGGCCTTTGGGTGACTCGGCTGGGGGACTGCAGGCAATCCTCAAGGGAGTGGACCGAACGGAAGATGTCGAGGTCCTGATAAGTCGTCATAAGCATCCTGTCCCACGGGTTCATGAGGGCAGGAAACTGATGGAAACCGGTCAGGTCAGAGCAATGATGGATATCTCGGATGGCATAGCCTCTGATATGCGACATATCATGAAGGCTTCCGGAGTAGGAGCGGTCATTGCTTTAGATAGACTCCCTTATTCGTCCCACCTGCGTACGGTATGTGCTGAGCAGAATTGGGACATATATGAGTTGGCGACAGGTGGTGGTGAGGATTTTGAACTTCTGCTGACTGGCCCGGATGGCCTGGATAAATCAGTAGAACTTCCATTGTTCGCTATCGGACGGATTGTCACGGGAGATGATCTGGTCTGGACTATTAATGATGAACCGGTGGATTCAAAGTTCGTCGGATATAAACATTTCTAAGCTATGAAGAAGAAATATTTCAGGGTACTTACAATTGCCGGAAGTGATTCAGGTGGTGGAGCAGGTATACAGGCAGATATAAAGGCCATCAGCGCCATGGGTTGCTATGCGGCATCAGCTATCACCGCAGTCACGGTGCAGAATACATTGGGTGTGCAGGCAGTTCATCCCGTGCCTCTTGATATATTGGAGGGGCAGATCGAAGCAGTCCTGTCTGATATCGGTACGGATGCTATTAAGATCGGTATGCTTCATTCTGCTGATGTTGTGAACCTGGTGGCAGATATGTTGGAGAAGTATCGGATAAAGAATGTCGTGCTTGATCCTGTGATGGTTTCCACTTCAGGTCACAGACTTATCGAGGAAAATGCTGTGGAGGTAATCAAGGCGCGTTTGATACCATTAGCTCGGGTTATTACTCCCAATATACCTGAGGCGGAAATCCTTGCCGGATGCAGGATTGCATGTCAGGCAGATTTTGATGAAACAGCCCGGAAGCTTTCGGATGACAGCAATGTTTCAGTACTTTTGAAAGCAGGACATCTTGACGGAGAATCTCTGGTGGATTACTTTTACAATGCAGAAGATGATACAATGACCAGGTTGCCGTCAGAAAGAATCAGAACAAGAAACACTCATGGTACCGGATGTACCCTTTCATCTGCTTTCGCCGCGGCACTTGCTAAAGGTGAAGACCTGACCTGTGCAGCAAGATCTGCCAAGGCTTATATAGAACAGGCGATTATCTCAGGGGCTGATTATGAGATCGGCAGTGGACACGGACCGGTAAATCATTTCTATAGCTTGAATTAAGTGAGGCTTGTCTTACCCGCCTTGATAGAGAATCCGGATTTCCGGTCATTTCAGGAATGCCGGCTATAGGAGATTTTTTAAAAAAGATATATCTTTGTGGCATACAATTAGATTGTATACAACCTAAACTTTATTTGTTATGAAGATATATGATTTCAAGGTACGTAACGCCAAGGGCGAAGAGGTGCCGATGACAGAGTTCAAGGGTAAGGTACTCCTGATTGTAAATACAGCCACAGGATGTGGATTCACACCTCAGTATGAGGGATTGCAAAAACTATACGAAAAATACAGGGATAAAGGTCTTGAGATCCTGGATTTTCCTTGCAATCAGTTCGGACATCAGGCTCCGGGAACCGATGAGGAGATTCAGGAGTTCTGTACATTGAAATATAATACGACATTTCCATTGTTTTCAAAGATTGATGTCAATGGTGAGAATGCTGATCCGTTGTTTGTGTATCTCAAGGCACAGCAGGGCGGTTTTCTTGGAGACGATATAAAATGGAATTTCACGAAATTCCTTGTGTCGCGTGACGGAACCGTTGTAGACAGATACGCTCCTGTGACAAAACCTGAAAGAATTGAAGAAGATATTTTGAAACTGCTATGAATGAGAAACTGAAACTGGAGAACCAATTGTGTTTCCCTCTTTATGCCTGCGCCAAGGAGATCGTAAGAAGATACACTCCCTTGCTTGAACCGCTCGGTCTTACTTATACCCAATATATAGCGATGATGGTGATGTGGGAGCATAAGTCTATCAGTGTCAGGGATATGGGTAAGCTCCTTTTCTTGGATTCCGGAACTCTTACACCTATGCTGAAGAAGATGGAAAAGGCTGGATGGATATCGAGGAAGAGGTCAGAGGAGGACGAGCGTATGGTCATGGTTTCCATAACTGCAGAAGGGGAGAAACTGCATGACAGGGCAGAAGCAATACCTTCAAAGATGGCGGGATGCGTCGCTCTTGAAGGCGACGAGGCTCTCCAGATATATACACTTCTTCACAAACTGATGAAATCCTTCTAAAAACTATCAACTATGGAAACTTACAAATGTTCAACATGCCCGATGAGGGCAAAGCACGATTCAAAGCCGGATTCCTTTGTCGGAAAATTCTGGAGATGGCATATCAATTTCTGTCCGGGATGGAAGGCATATTTCAACAGTCTTCCCGACGCAGAGAAAGAGACAGTCAGACAGAA